>JANXTR010000002.1 GCA_025352325.1 Microbacteriaceae bacterium
GAGAGCGACATCCTCGCCGCGCCGCTCGAACCCACCAACGAGGGCTACGCGATTGCGAAGATCGCGGGAGCCAAGCTTTCCGAATACGCGAGCCGCGAGCTGGGGCTGAACTATCGGACCATCATCCCCTCCAACCTCTACGGGCCGAAGGACGACTACAACTCGGGCCGGAGCCACCTCATCGCGGCCGCGGTCAGCAAGGTGCATGCCGCCAAGCAGTCGGGCGCCCCGACCGTCGAGATCTGGGGAGACGGGACAGCCCGCCGAGAGTTCACGTACGTCGGGGATCTTGCAGCGTGGTTGGCCGGCGCCATCGACGGAATGGCCGCGTGGCCATCGGTGCTCAACGTCGGGTGCGGGTACGACCGCACGGTGACCGAATTCTACGAACTCGCGAAGGACGTCGTCGGGTTCGAGGGAGAGTTCGTCTACGACACCTCCAAGCCCACGGGAATGCACCAGAAGCTCATGGATTCCGGCGTCGCGAAGGGCTTCGGGTGGAGCCCGTCGACGTCGCTTCGCGACGGGATCGCCCGGGCGTACGAGGTATTCTTGGCGGACTCCACCTCTTCGACCCCGTCGGGAACCTGACATCCATGCACTCTGAAACCGGTCCCGCTCTTCCCCTCGCGACGTCCACCTGGGATGAGCACGAGTACGCCGCTCTCCAACGGGTCATCGAGAGCGGACGATTCACGATGGGGCCGGCGGTCCGCCAGTTCGAGACTGAGTTCGCGAACTACTTCGGAGCCCGGCACGCCGTGATGGTCAACTCGGGCAGCAGCGCCAATCTCGTCGCGATCGCCGCAGCTGTCATCAACCCCGATATCGATTTGTCGCCGGGTGACGAGGTGATCGTTCCCGCGGTGTCATGGGCGACCACGTACTATCCGCTGTCGCAGTGGGGCCTGACCCTGAAGTTCGTCGACATCGACATCGACACTCTGAACATGGATCTCGACGAGGTCGAGAAGGCGATCGGACCGCGCACGAAGGCGGTGCTGGCCGTGAGCCTGCTCGGGAATCCGCTGGATTTCACCCGTCTCACCGAACTGTGCTCCCAGAACTCGCTGCTGCTCATCGAGGACAACTGCGAATCGATGGGAGCGACGCTCCACGGCAAGCCGACCGGAACGTTCGGAAGCATGGGCACCTTCAGCTCGTTCTTCTCTCATCACATCTCGACAATGGAAGGCGGCATCGTTCTGACCGATGATGACTACCTCCATCAGGCGATGGTGTCTCTGCGGGCGCATGGCTGGACCCGGGAACTCGCGGACGACAATCTCATTCATCCGAAATCGGGGAATGCGTTCGACGATCTGTTCCGGTTTGTTCTCCCTGGGTACAACGTGCGGCCGCTGGAGATGTCGGGAGCTCTCGGGACCGAGCAGTTGAAGAAGCTGCCGGGGATTCTCGCGGGCCGTCGCGATAACGCGTCGACATTCTTATCTCTGTTCTCTAATCGCGACGATCTGCGGGTGCAATCCGAGACGGGGGAGAGCAGCTGGTTCGGTTTCTCGTTCATCCTCGAGGGGCGCCTTGCTGGCCACCGGAACGACGTCGTTGCTGCGCTGACGGCCGCCGGGATCGAATCGCGACCGATTGTGACAGGCAACTTCACGAGGAACCCGGTGCTTGGGCACTTGAACTACGCGCCGCTCGGGCCGCTACCTCAGGCTGACAAGCTGCACGAGGAGGGTCTGTTCGTGGGCAACCACCATTACCCGATCTCCGAGGAGCTCCAACTGCTCAACGAGACCATCGGTGCCGTGGTCTGAGCGAGGCGGCTCGCCTCCCGGACCAGGATGACGACCGCGGCGGCGAAGGCGATCGTGCCGACGATCCAGACGCCCATCGGGCTGATCGCGATCGGCCACCACCACTCGATCACTCGATCGAGGTTGAGTCCTGAGACATCGAGCCCGGTCACGTAACGACGGATGTTCTCGTGCAGCGCGACCGATTGCGCGACGATCAGCGCGGCTGCGACGATGACCGACTGCAGTCGGGAGAAGCGCAGGGTCCGGTTGCCGACCGGCAGAAGCGCGATTCCGACGAACAGGATGATGAGAGGAAGCAGGTAGCGGGGCTGGACGGAGTCGCCGACGAAAGTCCTGCCCACCTCGAGAACGTAGAGCGGCAGCAACCACAGGACGAGGCCGACGATCCCGAGCGCGATCAGCTTGCGTCGGGAGATGTGGGCCAGGCCCGCGAAGACCATGACCAGCACACTTCCAGCAGCTCCGAACCAGACGATCGGCGGCATCGGGGTGTCGACCCAACCGAGCGACCAGACCCCGAACGACCCCACCCAGAGCGACTGGACGTGCTGCAAGTTGTACGTCAACAGAGCACCGAGTCCTGGAGGCGTCGCTGATCCGGTACCGAGGCCGGTCGTGGCAACCGATGATTGTCCGGAGCCCAGATAGAATAGGACGCACGCCACGGCAAGGACGAGCGGCAGGACCGCCAGTCGGAGGAAGGCCCGCTCCGGCCGGAATGCCAGGACGACGGCGACGACGATGCTGATGATGGCATAGATCGCGGCATCGGCACGCGCTCCCGCGGCCATGATCGCCGCGATGGTTGCCACCACACCCAGGCCGACCCGCTGTCGTCCGACGGTCTCGAAGAACCCCAGAAGGGCGATCCACAACGAACCCATCCCGATAATCGCCCAGGCGCTCGGATTGTTCGAGCCGAGCAGGAAAAGCCCGAGCGGAACGGTCGTGATCAGCCAGGTCCATACGAGGGTGGCCCGCCGGGTACGGGGCAGCAGAAGGAAGAGGGCGGTGGTCAGAGCCAGGAAGAGGATGCCATTGACAATGCGCATCACCACTACCGAGACCTCGATGTCGTTGCCTACGAACAGGCTCATCGTCGCGTAGTAGACGGGCGGATAGCTGCCGGTGAAGCTGCCCCGGTCGGTGAGCACCTTCGTGGCGGGATTCAATGAGAAGTCGGTCGCCTGGCAGGCGGCACTGATGTCATCGTGGAATCGGTAACAGAGTGGCGCACGGTGCACGGCCTCTGGGACGAAGCGCTCGGCGGGATTCGACGCCGGCTTGCATGCCGCCGTATCAGCGGCATTTGCGCACCAGATGCTCGCCAGGTGAAAGTCGTCGTCGGGGCTGGCGCCGATGGGCGACGCCAGCGACCAGGCGACCAGGGCGATCAGCGCGAAAACCGGTGCCAGGATCAGCACGCGGAAGCGCCGTCCGCTCCGCGCTCGAGTGCCGGGCAGCGGTTCGGGACCGTCTGTCATTCCGGACTCGCCCCGTCCGTGTGCTTCGTGGAAGAGGGGGAGTCACGGTCTCTGTCGGACTTCTCCTCCAGGTCGACCGCCACGCGCTGGACGACGCGTCGCAGCTCGTCACGGGTGCGGGCGAGCTCGAGACTCAACTGCATGAGCAGCAGGAGCACGACGAAGAACGCGGCGAAGAAGAGCAGGTTGATGGGCTGCGATATCCCGAAGAAGTCGGAGACAGCGTTCAGGATCTGCGGGAAGAACGACAGAACGACGCTGACCACCGCGGCCACGAGCCAGATGACGGCGTACTTTTCTGGGAGGAAATAGAAGCGGAGGAGCACCAGCACCGACAGGAGGAACACGATCGAGAGAATGATCGCGAGAATCTGCGGGTTCACGAGGCGGCCGGGGTCGGCATGGGCTTGGTGACGCTCGGGGGCGCGTTCCGGAACGTTGCAAGCACGAGGATCAGGAAGATCCGACCGGTGTAGAGAACGGCGCGCAGGATCGTCTGCGACGGCAACCCGCCGAAGCGTTCGTTCATCTGCACGGGCACCTCCTTGACTCGCAGCCCTTGGCGCGACGCGAGGATGATGGATTCCACAGTGTCGCCGAGGTACTCGACCGGATAGTGCTGGGAGAACAGGGCGATCGCCCGGGGTCCGCTCGCGCGGAATCCGGAGGTCACGTCGGTCAGGCGGGAGCGCGCATAGCGGGAGACGACCCAGGCGATGATGCGCATGACCGAGCGTCGGGCCCAGGTCGTCCGGAATCGGCCGCCGTCAGCGAACCTGCTGCCGATGACGATGTCGTACTCGCCCATGTCGTCGAGGAGATCCGCGAGGAATTCCGGGCGATGCTGCCCGTCGGCGTCCAGTTGCACCAGTCGCTGGTAGCCGTGCCGTGCCGCGTACTGGAAGGCGGTGCCCATCGCCGCACCCACTCCCAGATTGACCGAATGCCGGAGCACATGGGCACCTGATTCGCGCGCGATCTCGTAGGTGCGATCCGTCGAACCGTCGTCGATGACGACGACATCAGCGAGATCGTGGTGCGGAGCCAACTCGCGCATCACCATCGCCAGCGACGCTTCCTCGTTGAAGGCGGGGATGGCGATGAGAGTCTTCACGGCGTGACCCAGGGCGCGATCCGCGGGACGTCGACGACGTGGCCGTCGAGTTCCGCCAGGTCATGATCGACCATGATGCGTGCGAGTTCGTGAGGGTGCACTTCGGCCTTCCAGCCCAGGATCCGCTCGGCCTTCGACCCGTCACCGACGAGCGAGTTGACCTCGGTCGGTCGGAAGTAGTTGCTGTCAGTCCTGATGTACTTCTCCCAGTCGAGTTCCGCGTGCTCGAAGGCGAATCGGACGAAGTCCTCAACGCTGTAGTCGGTCCCCGTCGCGACGACGTAGTCGGTCGCCTCCGGTTGCTGAAGCATCTTCCACATCGCGACCACGTATTCCGGCGCATAGCCCCAGTCGCGTCGAGCGTGCAGATTGCCCAGGTAGAGCTCGTCCTGCCGGCCCGCCTTGATCCTGGCGACCGCACGCGTGATCTTGCGCGTCACGAACGTCTCGCCCCGACGGGGACTCTCATGATTGAAGAGGATGCCGTTGACCGCGTAGATGTCGTGCGCCTCACGGTAGTTCTTCGCCATCCAGTAGGCGTAGACCTTCGCGGCGGCGTAGGGGGATCGCGGATAGAACGGGGTGTCCTCGCCCTGAGGCGGCGGTGTCGCGCCGAACATCTCGGAGCTGGAGGCTTGGTAGAAGCGCACGGGAAGCGAAGTCTGGCGGATCGCCTCGAGCAGCCGGGTGGTGCCGAGACCCGTGACATCGCCCGTGTACTCGGGTTCGTCGAACGAGACCCGCACGTGGGACTGAGCGGCCAGGTGGTAGATCTCGTCGGGCTGGATGCTGGCGATCAGAGCCGAGAGGCGCGACCCGTCTGAGATATCGGCGTAGTGCAGGTGGAGGCGGGAGCCGGAGTCGTGCGGATCGCGATAGATGTGGTCGATCCGAACGGTGTTGAAGGTCGACGCACGTCGGATGAATCCGTGCACCTCGTACCCCATCGAGAGGAGCAATTCAGCGAGGTACGAGCCGTCCTGCCCGGTGATCCCTGTGATGAGGGCGGTCTTCGCCTGGACGCTAACTGACATGCTTGGAGACCCACCTTGTCGAGAAAAATCGGCAGGGGCAGCTTATCTTCGTTCGTCCGCGGCCGGAGTCCGACAGGCCCTGGCGGGCGACGGGTATGCTCGTCCGCATGTTCCCGGCTGTCCGCACCTCGCTGCGGCAGTTCTCCCGATCGGAGATACGGCGGTTCGTCGGTCTTCTTGTCGCCCGTGCCCTCACCGGCGTTCTGGACATCGTCGGCGTCTTGCTGATCGGGGTGATCGGCGCCATTGCAGCCGGTACCTTGGCGTCGAGCGCGGTCTCGAACGTCTCGATCCTGGGGGTCAGGGTGAGCTCACTCGGCCCTCAATACCTGCTCCCGCTTGCGGTGACCACTCTCGTCTTCTTCGTTGTCAAGGCGGTGCTTGCGGTGGTTCTGACCAAACGCACGACCGTATTCATCGCGACCTTCGAACAACGTGCAGCCACGGCTCTCATGGGGCGCATTTTCACAGGGTCGCTGTCCGATCTCGAGCGCTGGAGCAAGTCTGAACTGAGTTACGGGCTGAACTACTCGATGAACTCCGCCTACGGTCGGCTGTTGAGCTATTTCGCCACGGTGACGACCGAAGGTTTTCTGCTCGTCCTGATCTCCGTAGCGCTCTTCATCGTGAGCCCACTCACGATGCTTGCGGTGGTCGGGTATTTCGCGATCGTCGGAGCGATCATCCAGATCTTCATCGGGCGCAGTCAGCAACGGGCAGGTGGCGTGTTGGCCGAATCCACCGTGTCCGCGACAGACTCTCTCGACGAGACGGTCGGCGCATTCCGTGAGATCTTCACGATGGGACGCCAGGTTTATTTTATTCAGCGGTTCGGGCGCTCGCGGTCGCGTATGGCTTCCAGCACGGCCGAGATCCAGTACCTGATGAGTCTTCCGCGGTACATCGTCGAAGCATCCCTGATGCTCGGAGCGGTCGCGCTCATCGCGTCCCAGCTTCTGACCAACAACCTCGCGTCTGCCGCCTCTACCCTGGGTATTTTTCTCACCGCAGGTTTCCGCATCATGGGCTCGCTTCTACCACTGCAGAATGCGATCGGATCCATCGGCCAGGTCTCTTCGGAGGCCGCGGTAGCGCACCGACTCCTGGCTTACTACCCAGAAACCGAACTGGACGTAGTCCAGACGCCGATCCCGCACACGGCGAGCTCGGAGCGACCGGCGGGTGGCCTGACGGTTGAACTGCGTAATGTGGCGTTCACCTACGAGGGAGCTTCCAGCCCTGCTCTTTCGGGGATCGACCTGATCATCGCTCGGGGGGAGTATGCAGCGGTGATCGGCGCTTCCGGGGCCGGAAAGAGCACTCTCGCGGATCTGCTGTTGGGCTTGATCCAGCCCGAAACCGGCACCATCGAACTCGACGGCGTGCGACCCCGAGACCTGGATGCCAGCGCGCCAGGCTCCATAGCCTACGTTCCGCAGAAGCCTGGCCTGGTCGGGGGCTCCATTGCCGAGAACGTCGCCCTCGGCCATGACCTTGCTGACATCGACCTCGACCGGGTCATGTGGGCGCTCAACCAAGCGAATCTGCAGGATTTTGTCGCCAGCCTCGACGATGGCGTCCTCACCTCCGTGGGTAAACAGAACAGCGCCTTGAGTGGTGGACAGATCCAACGCATCGGACTCGCTCGAGCCCTCTACGCCGAACCCCGCCTGCTCGTCTTGGATGAAGCCACCAGCGCACTAGACGCGGAGTCGGAGTCGATCGTCAGTGATTCCCTCAAGAAGATCCACGGCAAGGTCACGCTGGTCGTCATCGCGCACCGCTTGTCGACTGTTCAGCACGCGGACGTCGTCCACTTGGTCGACGGGGGGCGCATCGTCGCGTCCGGGCCGTTTGCTGAGCTTGTGAGGACCGTTCCCCAGGTCGCCCGCTACGCCGAGCTGATGTCGCTCGATGACGGCAGGGCGTAGAACGCGAACGCGTGCGCGCGGCCGATCCGCTCATCGAGTCTGTCTCGTGCGGTCACGGCATTGATGGTCGCGGCCGAGTCGACGAGCACGTCATCCCGGAGCACCCGGGCCAGGTCCGCGCGGAGGGACGCCGGATCGGCCACATCGATGCTGAAGCCGCTCAACCCCGAGGTGATCCATTCGCTCGCGCAGGAGGTGTTGGTCTGCAGCGGAAAAGCCCCATTGACCATCGACTCGAGCAGTGACGTGCTGATCCCGTCCGAAAGCGACACCCCGACGTACGCGCGCGACGAGGCGAAGATGTCCATCATCTTGTCGTGGGACAGCGACTTCTTCGGATGCCACGTGATGTCCAAGCCGGTTCGCTTCACCACGCCGGCCGCGATGCGCTGAGTGGCGAGGTTGGCTGAGAAGATCACGATGCGGAAGCCGGCGAGCTCATTGGCGAGCTGTTCGATGACTCCGAGGGCGATGGATGCGCGCCCGACCCACCCCTCGTACCCTTTCACCGCGATCACGGTGCGGCTCGAGGGAGGCGTCGTCTGCCGGGCAAGTACCTGCTGCGGGAAGCCCCCCGTGTTGGGGAACACGGGGAAGGCATGCCCGGTGAATCCGAGGTCGCGGGCGAGGTCCACATCCCGTTGGCACTCGGCGGAGTAGAAGTCTGCCTGCGCGAGCAGGCGTGACAGTCGTCGACGATGGGCCGGATACCGCTGGAACCAGAAGATGTCGCTGCCCCAGTTGGTGGCGATGAACGGGGCATGATCGGGCAGCCGATCGAGCGCACGACTCGCGATGTAT
Source organism: Microbacteriaceae bacterium (assembly GCA_025352325.1). Classification (GTDB taxonomy): domain Bacteria; phylum Actinomycetota; class Actinomycetes; order Actinomycetales; family Microbacteriaceae; genus Lysinimonas. Next base: position 8,149 of record JANXTR010000002.1, read on the forward strand.
CCGCCGTGCTGAAGTTCGAGCGCGTGCACGTAGTCGGGCCGGGACCGGCGGAGGACGCGTCGGAGGAGAAGGCCCCGCACGTGGTCACGCAGGATCAGATCCAGCCCCCACAGTGGGATGGAGAGGAACCCGGCGAAGGGGACGATCCGCACGCTCATCGGCTGGGTCCCCCGCACCCACGCGGCGATCAGCGGGTGCAGGCGACGATTCGGCGTCGACGGGAAGAGCACGAAGTCGATCGGCTGGTCAGAGAACTGGCCGATCCACCGCGCCGTGTGGATGCTGTCTGCCATGCAGACAAGCACGACGGTACGTCGCGGTGCTGCCGCCGTCATCCCTCGTCGACAGCCGGTCGTCGGATCCCGGCCCACATGTGGTGGCGCCCGACCGTCGACAGGATGAAGCGCAGAACCCGCGTCGACACGTCATCGACCTCGTAGCCGGCCGGAAGAGTGGTGCGCGGAGGCTGCGAGATGGCTTCCTCGATCCCGGCGATCACCTCGTCACGCGTGAGGCCGGTCATGATGATGCTGCCCGCATCGAGGGCCTCCGGACGTTCCATCGAGTCGCGGATCGTGATCGCCGGGAACCCGAGAAGCGCCGACTCCTCACTGATCGTCCCGCTATCCGAGATGACGCAACGAGCCAAGAGCTGGAGCTTGTTGTAGTCCAGGAAGCCGAACGGCTCATGGAAGATCACGCCGTCCGTCTCGGTGAACCCCGGGAGCGCCTCGAGTTGGCGTCGGGTTCGGGGGTGGGTGGAGACCAGCACCGGGAGTCCCCACTTCTCGTGAACGGCGGTCAGCGTGGCCAGCAGTTCGCTCAGGCGTGCCGGGGAGTCCACGTTCTCCTGACGGTGCGCGCTCACCAGGAAGAAGCCGCCATGCTCGAGTTCGAGTCGCTCAAGCACGGTCGACGCGTCGATCTTCTTGCGGTAGAACTCGAGGACCTCGCGCATGGGCGATCCGGTCATCGAGAGTCGGCGCGGGTGCAGGCCCTCGGCGATCAGGTTGCGGTGCGAGTACTGGTTGTACGGCATGTTGAAGTCGGAGACGTGATCCACCATCCGGCGGTTGATCTCCTCGGGAACGTTCTCATCGAAGGACCGGTTGCCCGCCTCCATGTGGTACACGGGGATGTTCATCCGGCGCGCCATGAGAGCGGAGATCGCGCTGTTGGTGTCTCCCAGTATGAGCACTCCGTCGGGTTTCACCTCGAGGAAGACCTTCTCGATCTTCACGAGCGTGTCGCCGAGGACGCTGCCAAGCGAGGAGGTGTCCACGTTGAGGAAATGATCGGGAGTGCGCACACCCAGCTCTTCAAAGAAGATCTCGTTCAGCTGCCGGTCGTGGTTCTGCCCGGTGTGCACGAGCACGTGGTCGACCGCGGAATCCAATCTCGGGATGATTCGGGAGAGCCGGATGATCTCGGGACGGGTGCCGACGATGGTCACGATGGTGGGAGTCTTCACGAGGTGCGGCCGCCAATCAGTTGCTGGATCTCGGGGAGGGTCTCGAGGAGAGCGACGGTCTCGTCGACATCGAGGCGAGTTGTGTTGTGGGAGGTGTAGGCCTCGAGGGGAGCCTGCTGTTCGCCCTCCTCGAAGTACGGCGCGTAGTCGAGAGTGCGCGTGTCGAGCGGGACACGGAAATAGTCCCCGAAATCTTCGGCGTGCGCCATCTCTTCGGTGCTGAGGAGCGATTCGTAGAGCTTCTCGCCGTGCCTCGTCCCGATCACGGTCACGTCGGGGTCGTCGATACCGGCGATCCTCGCGACCGCGTTGAGGAGGGTCTCGACAGTGCTGGCGGGCGCCTTGCGAACGAACAGGTCGCCGGTATTCGCCTGCGTGAATGCGTACTTGACCAGGTCGACCGACTGAGCGAGCGACATCAGGAACCGCGTCATCGTCGGGTCGGTGATGGTGAGGGAGGCGCCTCGCTTCAACTGCGCCACAAAGAGCGGGATCACCGAGCCTCGGGAGTACATCACGTTTCCGTAGCGTGTGACCGAGATCGACGTCGCCGCATCCAGATTGTTCCGGGCGTATGCCATGGCGGTCTTCTCCATGAGTGCCTTCGACATTCCCATCGCGTTGATCGGGTAGACGGCTTTGTCGGTGCTGAGGCAGACAATCGACTTCACGCCGTATTCGAGCCCCGCCTGCAACACGTTCGCGCTGCCGGTCACGTTCGTGGCCACGGCCTGCATCGGGAAGAACTCGCCGGAGGGCACCTGCTTGAGGGCCGCTGCGTGGAAGACGAGGTCAGTGCCCTTGATGACCTGATTGACGCTCTTCTCGTCGCGCACATCGCCAATGTAGAAGCGAACGCGCGAATCCTGGATCGCGTGCCGCATGGCGTCCTGTTTGGACTCGTCCCGACTGAATACCCGGATCTCGGCGACGTCCTGGGTGAGCAGGTGACGAGTCATCGTCGACCCGAAGGAGCCGGTCCCGCCGGTGATCGTGACGATCGCCCCAGGAATCTGTCTGTCGGTCATGACGTGGCTCCCGCGTTGTTGCTCGTTCCGAGTTCCGCCAAGTCACGGACCATCTCACTGATTCTAGGGATCGAGGGGTAGCCGGCGTCGCGCCAGAGCCGCGCGTTGCGCGGCCCCTCCACCGTGCACAGCGTGCGATCGACCGGACTCCCCGTCTCGCGCGGCTCGACAGTGATGCCGCGGCGGCCGAAGGCGTCGAGGATCAGTGTCGAGAGCAGCGACTTGTCGACCTGGTCGGCGGGAACGACGTGCACCGTGCCGGACAAAGGATTCTCGGATGTCAGGATCCCGGCGACGATGCGGGCGAACGCCTGGGTGGTGATCCCGTTCCAACGGTGATCGGTGTAGCCGGAGAACGAACTACCCGGTTCATGGAACAGGACCCACTCGAGCAGATTCACGTGGGAATCCAGCTCGGGGCCGATGACGGAGCACCGGAGGTTCAGCACGCTCGCGCTCGGCACCTCGCCGAGGCTCTTGCTGTGTCCGTAGACGTCGTAGGCATCATGGTGCGATTCTTCGGAGTACCCGCCGGTCGTCCCGGAGAAGACGCAATCGGTGACGATCTGGATGACGCGGAAGCCGCGTTCCTCCGCGAGAGCCGCCAGCTCGTAGGGGAAAGCCGAGTTCACTGCGACCGCCGCACGTCGGTCGGCGGCGCTGTCGTCGTCGATGTGGTGCTTGATGAGACCGAGTGAGTTGACAACGAGATCGCCAGGGCCGTAGGGGGCGAGCACGGCCGCGAGGTCGTCGACCCCGAGTCGGAACCTGATGAGCCGGTCGCGCAGTTCGGGCGGGGATGCCTGGGGATCGCGGCTGGTCCCCGCGACCTCGATGCCGAGCTCCGACAGATGGCGCAGGACGCCGAGACCGATCATCCCGGCGCCCCCGAGGACGAGGACGGCGGGGGAGGACGCACTCATGAGATCACCGATTCCAGGGTTCGTTCGAAGGATTCCACGGCGCTCTCCTTCGAGAAGGTCGCCTCAGCGAACGCGCGTTCTGCGCGCGAGATCCGGGACAGTTCGTCGCGGCCTCCGGCCGCCAGCGCACTGGCGACCGCGGCGACCTCCTCAGGGCGTGCGACCCACGTGACGCCCGAATCCTCCCCGAGGACCCCGCGAAGCCCGGAGAGCGAGGTCGAGACGGCCGGAACTCCTGCCGCCATGTACTGGAGCACCTTGTGGGGGAGTGCGACGTTGGTCAGCAGCTCGGGTTCGAAGGGGTTGATCGCGACGTCTCCGAGACGCAGATACTCGGGGAGGCTCTGGTAATCGATGACCCCGGTGAAGATGACACGATCCTCGATACCCAACTCCGCGGCGGTTGATCGAAGCGTCTGCTCGAGTTCGCCGCCGCCGACGAGCACGAGCCTCAGTTCTGGCCTGGCCGAGAACTCGGCCGCGAGGCCGCGCATCACGATGTCGAGACCGGAGAAGGTGAAGAAGCTCCCCATGTAGAGGATGACTCGATGCGAGGCATCCAGTCCCAACTCCGCCCGCAGGTCGGTGAGGGGCTCACGGGCGAAGTGGGAGAGGTCCAGGGGCGGCAGGTTGACCACGACGGGCCCGGTCCGACCCGAGATCGAGACGCAGTACTCGCCCATCGCGGGATTGTTCGCCGAAAGCAGCGTCGCGTTCCGGTAGACGTAGCGTTCGGCGGCGAGAACGAGCCGCGACACGATCGTGCTGCGGATCTTGTGCGAGACATCCAGGGCTCGGAAGACGACGGGAACGGACGCGCGGCGCGCCATCGAGACCGTCTGCCAGCCCGTCGTCGGAACCGCGTACAGCACGACCACGTCGTAGCGACCCGAGCGCAGCTCGCGACGAATGGTCGGCACATCGATGACGGGGGCGGCGAACCTCTCCCAGGACGAACCGCCCCAGGTGGGCGGGGTGACCAGTGTCAATCGGGCGTCTTGATACGCGCGGCCACTGATCTGGCGGGTGTCGGATCGCGCCGAACGACGGACCTTCCCGGAGCCCTCAGGAAACTGCAGGAATGTGACGTCATGGCCTCGCAGAGAGAACAACTCCGGGAACTCGTGCATCTCGTAGATGACCTTGTTCTCGTAGCTCACCTCATGGATGAACAGCACCCGCACGGTATCCCTCTCCGAGTCGGCGCGCGAAGACCGCGGCGGCACGTTGGCAGGGGCAACGATAGCAAGCCGTCTCGGCCGCCCCGGACTACGCTGCGGCGCCGCTTGGGATCAGCGCGGCGAGCTTGGAATCGACCTGCAGCCATCCGGCCGCCGCGCCATCGAGCTGGGCGAAGCGAGCCATCGACGACACGGGGTGTTTCGCGCCATCGACGTCCAACAAGTAAACGGACCCGTCGCTCGTGCGAATGAAGTGAGGCGCAGCCGGCCCGATCTTCATGAGCGCGCAGGTGTACGAGTCGAGCGGGATGTAGCCGATCGGGTAGCGTGCCAGGTCGGCAGCGGCGATCGGATGGATGCTGCCTCCGGCCGCGACGTAGTTGGTTGTTCCGCAGCTATAGCCGAAGCCGAGGTTCGTGGGTGTCGACGGATAGGCCTGGATCAGGCCCTCCGGGAACGTCGAGTACCCGGTGATGCCTGCCTCGTTGGTCATGTCGAAGCTCGAGACGGGGATCTTGCTGGTGAGCCCGTTGACGACATAAATAGTCGGGCTCCCAGGGGACCGTACGAGCGTGCCCGCCGTGAGCGCAACGGGCCCGATCGTCGACGCCGAGATCGCGGCATCCGGAACCGTCAGGATGGTCGGGTTCGATGTGGGCGACAGGGACAGCAGCGATGGCCAAGACGCGATGGGCTTCAGTGCGGAGTCGCTGACGACGTAGACGGTCGGGCTGCTCGGCGCGATCAGGAAAGTCCCCACACCGATGGTTCCGGCCGTCGGATAGCTGTCGATCAGAGCTTGACTAGCCGGGAAACCGCCGATGCCGGTGAATCCCCCCACACCTGTCGCCCAGCTGTAGCGTCCCGCCGACGAGAGGATCTGCGTCTGCGTCGATCCCGGAGCCGTCACCGTGCCGGAGAACTGCCTCGTTCCCGCCGGGAGCTTCGCGAGACTGGCGGCGCTGAGCGATCCCGCGATCCGAGTACTGACTCCGAGTTGCACCGGATCGCCGGACACCGGATACAGGGCGTTCGTCTGCAGGTAGCTGACGCTCGACGAACCCGACTGAGCGATGAAGACCGAATCCCGCACAACAGGCGCCGCGTACGGCAGGTCGGCGACCGCGTTGTCCGTCAGCACGTTCATCGACAGGGGCAGACCTGCTCCGGTCTGCGATGCGTTGTCCAGGATCTCCCGCTTCGTACCACCGGTGATCCAGTAGCGGACGCCGGAGGTGGTTCCCAGGATGGGTCCGACCGGCGGTCCGGGGTAGAACGCGGCGATCTGAGCCGCTGTCAACTGGGTGTAACTCGACGGATCGCAGGAAGCACCGTAGTCGGCCACGAGCGCACAGGAACTGAAAGGCAGAATGATCCCGGAGTCGAAGAAGTAGATGCTGCCGTCGGGCGCGCGCAGGCTCCGCCCGACCGCGTGACTCAGCGTGAAGCCATCGAGGTAACTCTGCGAGACCACGGCGACCTGACCGAGCGGAAACAGCGCGGCGTAGATCGCCGTCGACGCGATGGGGTACTTCGTAGTGCCGGACAGGAGGTAGACCGTGGAGTCCGCGCTGGTGCGAACGAGGCTGGTGCCGAGCGTGGTCGATCCGAACCAGTCCGTGTAGTATTCCCAGAAGTTTCGGTTGCCGTACGCGCTGCACCCGTCGCCGGTCCCGTACAGGTTCGACATGGCCGCGCTGTTCGGGGTGTACGGCGTGTAGTCGTAGAGGCCGGCGGTCGCCTTGTTCTGAATGAAGATCGAGCTGGTGCCGCACGCCGCGTTCGGGCTGTACCGGATCGTGTTGTACTTGCCCGCCTGGAAGTTGAAGCTCAGCGGCTTGGCCGCGTAGATCTCGAACTGCTGCGCGGCGTAATACAACTGATAGAAGAAGCCGCCGTAGTTGGGGTCACAGCCCGCGGTGTCCGGACAGTTGAATCCGGTGGCATAGGTGAAGTTCCGCTCGGACGGGGCCGAACTGGCCACCATTCCTTGCTCTTTCTGCAGAAGAACGAGCAGGGTCTTCTGGCTGATGCCGCAGGCGCGACCGACGAAGAACACGATCTGCGCGGCATTCATCACACCGGCCGCGGGGATGGCGCTGCAGTAGTTCGTGGCGCTCATGGCCGGCGTCGTCTGGCCGTAGTTCCACATGCAGGCATAGCTGCTGCGGCAGTTCGGCTCCTTGGAGATGAGGAACGCCTGGATGGTCTCAGCACTCATGGAGTTGCCGTCGTAGAAGAGCGCGTCACTGATGATATTGCCGGGATCGAATTGTGACGCGTTGGCTGCGCTCGCGGATTCGACCGGGGGAGCCGCGAACGACAGCACGGCCGACGCCACAAGAATTGCGAGGACTCCGCCGATCGCTTTGCGGATGGTCACGGGATCTCCATCTTGATCGCAGGCGACGTCACATCGGCGGCGGGAGACGAGTAATGAAGGACGACGGTCCAACTGCCCTTGTTGAACGTCGCGATGGGCTCCTGGCTCGTGCCGCACGAAGTGTTCTGAACGTTCGAGATCCCGCTGCCCGGAATGGTGACGGCGTTTCCGGAGGAGACCTCGGTCGCGACGTACGCGCAGGTGCCGCCGTTTTCGATGATGCCGGTGACGTACCCCGAGACCGAGACGTGCGCGCCGTCGACATCGACTCCAGCGATCGTCATCTGTGCCGAGATGAGGGGTGTCGCGGAGGGGCTCGGACCTGAAGCCGCCACAGAGCCCTGGGGCACCGAATTCGACGTCTGGCTGCCGGCGAAGCAGCCGCTCAGGGTGAGAGCCGCGAGGCAGGCAATACCGCAGACCCGCACGAGTCGCACACGATGCATCGCTGCCATCGTTTCCTCCCCCGAGCCGTTGACACCATAAGCCTAGGGGCTGGAGTGACGAATGTTACTAGCGGGACTGACGCCACTTCAGGGGGGCAGGTGGCGAGAGCCCGGCTCAGCCCGCTGAGTTCAGCAGGTCCGATCGCGTCGCGACCTCGACATCCATCGTCAGATAGCCCGTGCTCGGAACCTTCCCCGTCACCGAGAAGGGCGACGAGGAGACGGACCGATCGAGCGAGATCCCGTCGCGGGTCTCCAGATTGCCGCGCAACGAGTACTCGCCGATTCCGAGCGGGACACGCGAGAAGGCGAAGTCGACGACGTGCTGCCCGGCGGTGTTCGGGATCTGAGCCGTCATGTCGACGGTGCTCAGCCGATAGATCGGCTCGCCCTCCGGCGTCTCGATCGAGATCTCGGCCACCAGGGGTGGATGCGATTTCGTCAACTCGTAGGAGAAGGAGATCGCCATGTCGTCGCCGGAGGCGATGGACTTCTTGTCAGCCGGCTGCTCGGAGACGATGGACAGATCCGTGATCCGCGCGGGATTCTGCGAGCCGGACCCGAGGGCGAGCTCCTCCCCGAGGGCGTCGATGCGGCGTTGCTCGTCGTAGCCGAACCGCAGCACGTGCAGTCCGTCGGCGGGCTGTCCGTCGAAGATCATCTGCCCGTGGTTCATGACGACGACCCGATCGCACAATCGCGCGACCTGCGCGGCCGAATGGCTGACGACGACGATCGTCCTGCCCTCGCGTTGGAACTCCTCGATCTTGTCCATGCACTTGGCCTGGAATGGCTCGTCGCCGACGGCGAGGACCTCGTCCACGAGCAGCAGATCTGGGTTCACGTGGACGGCGACGGCGAAGGCGAGCCGCACGTACATCCCCGACGAGTAGAACTTCACCTGTGTGTCGATGAAGGCCTCGATCCCGGAGAAGTTGACGATCGCATCGAAGTACCGGTCGATCTCCTTCTGGGTCAGGCCGAGGATCGCGGCGTTGAGATAGACGTTCTCGCGACCGGTGAGGTCGGGGTGGAAGCCGGCGCCGAGCTCGAGGAGCGCGGCCATCCTGCCTCGCCGCTTCACGGTGCCGGAGGAGGGCTCGATGATGCCGCCGATCACCTTGAGGAGGGTGCTCTTGCCGGACCCGTTGTGACCGACGAGGCCGACGGTGCTGCCGGACGGGATCTCGAGGCTGATGTCACGAAGCGCCCAGAAGTCTTCACGGTGCGCCTTCTCGGTGCCTCGATTGACGATCCGTTCCTTGAGCGACTTGTGCCGGTGGAGGGTGAACCTCTTCGAGACATCCGCAACGGAGACGATGGTGGGAGCGGTCATGGGGTCAGAGCTCCTGGGCGAAGTTGCCCTGCAGACGGGAGAAGACGCGCTGTGAGATCCACAGCAGCAGGACACTCGCCAGGAAGACGATCAGCAGCCGAAGCTCGAGGTTGTCCGGCCAGCTCTGCTGGATCGAGCCCGTCGATCCGCTCGCCCAGAGCGCCTTCTGCATGGCGACGACCGCCATCGTCACCGGATTGGCCAGGTAGATCTGCTCGAGCCAGTTGCCGTGGAGCGCGTTCTGCACCGCCGTGATCGGGTAGACGATCGGCGACACCCAGAAGAAGACGATCAGGTAGATCTCGACGAAATGCTGAACGTCTCGCAGATACACGTTGAGCGCGGAGAGCAGCAGCCCGACCGCGGTGCCGAAGGTCAGGATGGTGATGAACGCCGCCGGGGCGAGCAGCAGCTCCCAACTCACTCGGAAGTGACTGAGGAAGAGGATTCCCAGGAGCAGAACGACGAGCTGGACGCCGAAGTTGACGAGCGCGCTGCCGATGGAGGCAAGCGGGAAGATCTCACGCGGGAGATAGACCTTCTTGATGAGGCCCGAGTTGTTGAGGATCGAGATGGTGCTACCGGTGATCGTCTCGGCGTAGAGCGTCCACACCGACAGGCCGATGAACACGAAGATGGCGTAGTCGGGGACTGATTTCGCGGCCCCGAGGATCTTGCCGATCGCGAAGAAGTAGATCAGCAGTTGCACGAGCGGGCGGAACAGGCTCCACACGATCCCCAGCGAGCTGTCCTTGTAACGCGCTTTCACCTCACGACGCACGAGCCGCCCGAGCAGCTCACGGAAGTGCCAGATGTCGGCGATCGAACTCGAGGTGCCGCGGAAGAAGCCAGGCTTCCTGCCGACATCGATGAACTCGAGCTCAGCGATGTGATGCTCACGCTCCTGCTTGTGCTGTCGCTCGAGAGTCGTAGATTCCACGGGCTTCTTTTCGTTCGAGGGGGCGTACCGCTAGCTGGCTAGTCTAAACACATGACTCCGGGATCGTCGGAGGGTGCCGGACAGCCGCCTGTAGAGTCGGGGTGTGATGGGCACCAGCTCCAGCGGCCCGGGTGATCGGCTCAGTGGGTGGCGCGTCTTCCTGCCCACCTTCCTGATCCTCTCCGCACTCTCGGCGCTCTGGTCGCTCGCAAGCCCCATCCTGTCCGGGCCGGACGAGACGGCTCATGCCACCAAGGCGATCGCCCAGGTCCGCGGCGAGATCACGGGGCATCGCGAGGCCGGGGCCCAGTACCCCGTCGTCGATCTGCCGAGTTCCTACCGGTACCGCCCTCAGATCATCTGTTTTGCAGCCCATCCTGAGATCACCGCCGACTGCGGAGCGGCCCTCGGCGACCCGGGCGGCCGCGACTCGTTCGCCACCTGGGTCAGCGGCTACAACCCGATCTACTACTACCTCGTCGGATGGCCCAGTCTCATCTTCGGTGGATCGGCAGGCGTCATGGCGATGCGCCTGATGAGCGGTCTGCTTTCTTCGACGCTCCTCGCCTGGGCCTTCACGGTTGGCATGGCGTCGATCCGATCCCGGTGGATGCCCGCCGGCCTGCTCTTTCTCGCGTCCCCGATGGTCGTCTACATGGCCGGCGTGGTGAACCCGCAAGGACTCGAGATCTCGTCCGCTGCGGCTCTCTGGATCGGGTTGATCCGCCTGTTCACGTGCCCTGGCGCGCCCACGGACGACCGCAGCACGATGACCCGCTGGCAGCTGTGGATCATGGTGGTGGTCTCCGCGTCGCTGCTGGCCACCGCGCGATCCCTGGGGCCGCTCTGGCTGGTGATCGTGGTGGTGCTCTGCATCGGCGTCGTCGGCTGGAGGGCGGCGAAGCCGGTCTTCGTGAATCCGCGCAGTTACGTGCCGATCGGCGTGATCGCCGCAGCGAGTGTCTTTTCGATCGTCTGGACTCTCGCCACGGGAACCCTGTCCGGGCAGGCCGGCGCACACGACGTTCCCTTGGTGGGTGGGAGCTTCCTCCAGGGGGTGTGGAACACATTCCGTCTCACGTCCAGCTACTTCCAGCAGGCCGCGGGTGTCTTCGGCTGGCTGGATACCTGGCTTGCCGGCTCCCTGTACGCCTTCTTCTATCTCGCATTCGGCCTCGTCGTGGTTCTTGCTGCGACGACGACCGGACGGCGGGGCGCTCGGACAATGATCCTGATGCTGGTGGCCGCTTTCCTCGTCCCGATCCTCGTTCAGGGTTACTCCGTGCACCAGACCGGAATCATCTGGCAGGGTCGCTACGCGATCTTCCTGTACCTCGCGGTGCCCCTGGTAGGCGGCTGGCTGCTGTCGAACGCCCCGACCGCGCGCGTCGATTTCCTGTCGGTGAGGATCACGGCAATCTCCGCTTCGTTGCTCGTGGTGTTCAGCGTGATGGCGTTCTTCGTCGCCCTTCATCGGTACATCGTGGGCGCGCATAGCCCGCTCTTCGCCATCCTCCACGTGAACGGATGGCAGCCGCCCCTCGGATGGATCACCCTCTTTCTGTTGTTCGCCGTGGTCGCGGTCCTGTGGGCGGCATGGGTGATCAGCGTCGCCGTGGGCGCCGCGCGCCGGCAGGATGCGGCGCGTCCCACCGCAGTCGGAGCCGAATGAGTCCTCCGCGCGTCGCGGTCGTCTATGACAGCTTCTTTCCGTCGACGACCGGTGGCGGGGAGAGGGTGTACCGCAGGCTCAGCGAACTCCTCGTCGACCGCGGAGCGAGCGTCAGCTTCCTCACGCGACGGCTGTGGGCCGCGTCGGAGCCTCCCCCCGCGTCCTTCGACATCGACGGGGTGTGGGAGGGCGAGATCTACGACGCTCGGGGGGCGAGGACCACCGCAAGTGCCGTGCTCTTTGCGGCAGCGGTCTATCGCCGCCTGCGACGGAATCGCGCGGAGTTCGACATCGTGATCGCGAGCGCGCTCCCCGTTCTCACGCTCATTGCGGCTCGACTGGCGTTACGGGGAACCCTGGTATGGCTGGTCGGCGACTGGCTCGAGGTGTGGTCATGGTCGAAGTGGCGCAGATACGCGGGACCGCTCTCGGGCACCATCGCCTTCGTGCTTCAGTCAGTGGGCGCGCGATGTGCCGATCTCGACACAGTGAACAGCTCGTTCACCGCGACGAGGCTCGCGCGACGAGGTGCGAGCTCGACACCGCTGGTCCTCGGGCTGGTCGATCTGGGAGGAGAGCCGCCCGCGAGCATCGCGGCATCTCGCCCGCCCTACATCCTGTTCGTCGGCCGGCACATCGTCGATAAACGAATCGGATCGCTGCCCGCCGCGCTCGCGGTCGCCCGGTCAGCAGTTCCAGATCTCCGGCTCATCGTCGCGGGAGATGGGCCGGACACGCCATCACTCGTCGCGGAGTTGACGCGCACCGGGATGTCGGAGTTCACCGAGCTGGTCGGTCGCGTCGACGATCGACAGCTCTCCGAGCTTCTCGTGGGCGCGTCCGCCGTCGTGAATCCGTCGTCCCGGGAGGGCTTCGGTCTGGTCGTCGCAGAGGCGGCGGCGGCCGGTGTTCCGAGCGTCGTCGTCGCCGGCGTAGACAACGCGGCCGTGGAGCTGATCGACGAGGGAGTCAACGGGGTGGTCGCGTCGTCCGTCGACCCCGAGATCCTCGGGTCTGCGATTGTGCGCGCCGTCGAAGACCGGACGATGCGTCAGGGGAGCGCCGACTGGTATCGCCGAGAGCGGGTCTCGCGCGGACTCGGGGCGTCGGTCGATGAACTCCTCGCCCGCTACGCCGATCGGTCGGCGTCGAGAACCCGGTAGAAGGAGTCGATCGTCGCCATCGCCGTCGTGTGCCAGGTGAACTCGCGACTCCGCAGCAGCCCGCTGCGGGCCAGCTCGGCCAGCAGAGGCGGATCGGCGAGCGCCGAGACGATCGTGTTCGCGAGAGATTCGGTGCGGAGAGGGTCGAAGTAGACGGCGGAGTTCTGTGCGAGCTCCCTGAGGACCGCAAGATTGGAGCAGATGACCGGGCAGCCGCGACCCATCGCTTCGAGAACCGGGAGGCCGAAGCCCTCGAACAGCGTCGGAATCACGACGGCGGTCGCGCGGGCGTAGAGCGCGTCGATCTCGCGGTCGGCGAGCCATCCGGTCAGTTCGACCCAGGGAGCGAGTCCGAGGCGCTCGACGAGCGGTCGGAGGGGATCATCCACTCCGCCGCCCGTCACGACCAGTCTCGGTCTGACCGCCTCCGGGATCTCTCCCAGGGCCTCGACCAGTCGCTCGAAGTTCTTGTGGGGGAGGCGGTTGCCGAGGGCGAGCAGCAGGGCCGGCTCGCGATGCCCCGGTGTCGCCGGCGCCGTCGGAATGCCCCCTGCCAACGGGATCACATCGACCGCCGCGCCGGGATGGAGGACCTCCTCGATGTCGGCTCGACTGTGTTCGCTGATCGTGATGATCCTGGAGGCGTGAGCGGCGGCGCGACGCACGAGAGTACGGAGGACCGGACCGTAGCGCCCGGGGACGAACTGGGGTTGCCGGAAGGCGAGCAGGTCGTGCACGGTGAGCACGACGGGAGTCGCGCCCGACCACGGGCCGATGTTGGCCGGGGCGTGGATCAGATCGGCGCGAATGCGTCTCGCGGCGGCCGAGACGCTCAGCACCTCGCCGCGCGCCCAGGAAGCGCGGTTCTCGCCTGAGATGCCCGAGGGGATCAAGTCGCCGGGGAACCAGGGGGCACCGAGACGCGTCAGCTCCGTCGATGCGAGCCCGACGAACTCGAGCCGGCGATCCCCTGCCTCGTGATAGAGCTGGCGGACGTAGGACTCCATCCCCCCTTTGGTTCCGGTATAGAACAGGAGATCGACCAGGATGCGGCTCATACCGGCGCGCCTTCCTGCTTCGCCAGGACTCGGCGTCGCGCGACCTCGTAGCTCGCCGCCTGCGTAAGTTCCCCCAGGAGGAGGACCAGGAACACCACCGTCAGGCTGTGCAGCGAGAGCGAGGCCGCGCCGGCTCCGAAGGTGACGACGGCGCAGGCGCCCCGCAGCACGGTGAGCAGCCGGACGCGCCCCGCACGCCGGAGCGCCGCGAAGGGCAGCGTCGTCGCCAGAGACGCGGCACGCCAGAGACAGGCGATCCCGAGGGGCACGGCAGTGGCCGGCACGGTCCAGGAACCCTGGAAGATGAACCCGAGCACCCCGCTAAACTCGAGGACTCCGATCACGATCGTCGCCAGAGCGACCGCCGCGGCCGAGATCCAGATGTCCAAGGCCGAATGCGCTTTCAGAAGTCGGAGCCGGAGGAAGTTCAGCGGGATAGCAAGCAGCCCGGAGACCGTCGAGATCGCGGTAAAGAGAACCGAGCCGATGGGCCCGATGAGAAGCAGGATCAGGGCGTTCAACGCGGGATAGATCACCCCGGTGATCGCGACATCTGCGACGACCCATCCACGAACCCCCGGCTGCGATGGGGCGGCCTGGTGCGGCACCGGCAATGCGCGGACGACCGTCGCTCCGGCGACTCCGGCGACCAGCGGGACGAGTCCCCATCCGCCCCCGAGGTACGAGACGACGACTCCGGCGATGGCGCCGACGCCCACGAGGATCGCGGCGACTGCCTCCCGGACATCCAGGCGTTCTGCCACAGAGACCCCGCGTCCGACCTCGAGCGAGGTGAGGAGCACCGGAAGCGCGATACAGAGGGCGATCGGCTGCGAGAAGAGAACCCCGACCACCAGGGCCGCGAGGATCGAGAGAACCGCGAGCCATCTCGGGAACACCACGCGTCGGGCCGTCGCCGGGGAACTGAGTCGCGATTCGATGACAACGGCGAAGACCAGCTGGCTGATGAAGGTGGATGCCGTGATCACGACCGAGATGACGCCCTGCTGGGCGGTGGTGAAGGTGTGAGAGGCGATCGAGAGGGTGGCCGCGGGAATCACGGCGAGCGACACGCCGCCCACGAGGCTCATTGCCGAGAGGGATGCCTGGCGCAGCGGGAATCCCGCACGCTGCGCGCTCACGACCGTGACCCGATCCGAAGCCGGAGCGAGGCGAGGAATCCGATCGACGCGTCGAGGTCGGGGATCGCACCGACCCGCTTCGCCGCCTGCGCACCTGCTCGCCATCCCGCGCGGCGACCGCGCGCCGACGCGAGGTCACGCGACAGGGCGAGATCTCCGACGCAGACGATCGTCTCCGTCGCCACCGCCCGCAGAGCGTGCCGCCCGCGGAGCACTCCGTAGGCTCGCAGAAGGTAGCCGCGCCCGTAGCCTGCGCGGTACCGCTGCGTGCTGGATCCACGGCCCGAGGTGGCGCCGCCGAGGTGGACACCCCGGGCTTCCGGAACGGCGGCGGGCTTCCAGCCGGCGGCACTGAGCCGAAGGGCGAGATCGAGTTCTTCGCCGTACATGACGATCCCCTCGTCCAGCAGTCCCACCTCGGCGAGAGCCGTGGCGCGGTAGGCCGCGACGGCGCCGTACGGTCCGGTGAGTCGATACGTCGAGGTGTCGAAGGTGTCGCTCAGAGCTCCGTGCCCCCGCAGGAATCCGGCCATGGTCACATCCGCGGCGATTCCCAGCGCGTCGATCCGCCCATCGGGGCGCAACAGCAGCGGGCTGGCACTGCCGATGTGAGCGTCGGCGAACGGCTCGACCAAGTGCTCGAGCATTGCGGGTTCGGCCTCGACGTCGTTGTTCACGAGGATCACGATGTCGGCGGTGGACCGCCGCAGGCCGTGGTTGCACGCCGCCGCGAATCCGCCGTTGACGTCGAGAGCGACCACCTCGACGGCGGGGAAGTCGGTGGCTAGCCGAGTGAGAGTGTCATCAGGGCTGGCATCGTCGACGACGATCACGTGATGCGGGATCGTCTGACGTGCCAGGCTCTCGAGGCACGCATGTGTCAGAGCCCAGTTGCCGAAGACCGGAACGACGACGTCCACGGTGACCATCACGCAGGCTTGCCTTTCTGGCGGTGGATGCTCGCCCCACTCTCTCACGAGCGCCCGGCGCAGAAGGCATGCCAGGTGTCGTTGGCTAGGATTTGCATGCCGTACCGCTCCTCATCAAGGGATCACCTTCCATGCCACCCTCGTCACATGTCGAGCTGACGATCCTCATGCCGTGCCTGAACGAGGCGGAGACCCTCGCGGTCTGCGTCGACAAGGCGCAGGCGTTCCTGGCGACCGGCGGAGTCTCCGGCGAGATCGTGGTCGCCGATAACGGAAGCACGGACGGCTCGCAGGCGATCGCGACCGCCCACGGCGCTCGGGTGGTGGAGATCGCCGCCAAGGGCTATGGAAGCGCGTTGATCGGCGGCATCATCGCGGCTCGGGGCGAGTACGTGATCATGGGGGATGCTGACGACAGCTACGACTTCGGTGCGCTCGGAGGCTTCCTCGAGCGATTGCGTGCCGGGGACGAACTCGTCATGGGCAATCGCTTCCGGGGAGGGATCGCGCCGGGGGCCATGCCTCCCTTGCACAAATACCTCGGCAATCCGGTGCTGTCGACGATCGGTCGCCTGCTGTTCCGCTCGCCGATCAAGGACTTCCACTGCGGGCTCCGGGGATTCAACCGCGCGTCGATCGTCGGACTCCATCTCCAGACCACGGGTATGGAGTTCGCGAGCGAGATGGTGGTGAAGTCCACGCTCGGAGGCCTTCGAGTCAGCGAAGTTCCGACCACCCTGGCGAAAGACGGACGCTCCCGCCCCCCGCACCTCCGGAGCTGGAGGGACGGCTGGCGTCACCTGCGGTTCCTTCTCATCTTCAGTCCGCGGTGGCTCTTTCTGATACCGGGCATCGTCTTGATGGTCGTCGGCCTTCTCGGGAGCATCTTTCTCGCGGTCGGTCCGATTCGGCTCGGCGCGATTGGATTGGATGTCTCCAGTCAGATCTATCTGATGGCGCTGGCGGTCGTCGGGTACCAAGGACTGCTCTTCGCCGTCCTGACCAAGATCTATGCACAGCACGAGGGCTTCAACATCCCGCGCGGTCGCAACTTCGAGCGCCTGGAGCGGAGGCTGAGCCTGGAAAGCCTGGCGGTTCTCGGATTCTTGCTCTTTCTGGTCGGCCTCGCCATCGCCATCGTGCAATTCTCGGCCTGGGCTGCGAGTGGTTTCGGCGCGCTGGACCCCACCGCGACGATCCGCATCGCCGTTCCGGCCGTGCTGTTCATGATCCTGGGAGCTCAGAGCGTCATGGCCGGGATGTTCCTCGGAGTGCTCTCGGTCGGGCTCCAGAGGCGACGATGACGGGTTCCGTCGTCTCGGTCGCGCTCGCGAGTTACAACGGCGAGCGATTTATCGCCGAACAGCTCGCGAGCATCCTCGCTCAGAGCAGGCGCCCGGACGAGATCGTGATCTCCGACGGTGGATCGGGCGACGACACCGTCGGAATCGCCAGGGAGGTGCTCAAGCGGGACGCCGTCGGGATCAGCTGGGAGATCGTGGCTGATGGCGCCCGCCTCACCGTGGGTCCGAACTTCCAGAGAGCGATCGCGCGCACTCGCGGAAGCTTGATCGCGCTGAGTGACCAGGACGACGTCTGGCATCCCGACCGCCTCGCGCGTGCGATCGTGGCGTTCGAGGATGTCGACGTGTTGCTTGCAAGCAGCGATGCCCGTTTGGTGAACGAGGTGGGATCCCCGTTGCCCCACTCCCTGTTCGCCGCTCTCGGTCTGGCCGACCGAGATGTCGAACGATTGCTGAGCAGTGATGCCTTCACCCTGCTGATCCGCCGCAACCTGATCACGGGAGCGACGGTGATGTTCCGCCGCTCGCTTCTGGAGGCGGCCGAACCGTTCCCCGCCGACTGGGTGCACGACGAGTGGCTCGCCATCATCGCGAGCGCACTCGGCCGGCTGTCGGTAGAACGCGAGCGACTCATCGACTACCGGCAACACGGTGCGAACGTGATCGGCGTCTCGGCACCGACATTCCGCTATCGTCTGGGCCGGATGCTCGAGAGTCGGGGAGGCAGGTACGAGGTGCTGGCGCGTCGATCGTTCGAGCTCTCGGCACGTCTTGCGAAAGTGGACGCCCCCCTGGCCTGGCGGGAGCTCGCAGACCGGAAGGCGGCATTCGAACTGGTCCGCGCCCGCTACCGCCGGGTGCGCTTGGCTCGGCTCGTCCCGGTGCTGAGGCAACTCCGCGCGGGCTCGTACGACGAGTTGTCGAGTCAGGGCCGGCTCGACGTCGCGAGAGATCTGCTGCAGGCGCCCTAAAGCCCCTCGTCCGATTGCCGCGGCAGGTCGGCCTCGCGCGGCACCACTCGCAGCGCGGTCCGCCACGACAGCTCTTGCGAGGCCTTCACGCAGCAGATCACGAACGTCATCCAGCCGAACTCGAACAGGATCGAGCTCTCGGCGAGGGAGACCAGGATCAGCGCCACGAGGGTCGCCGCCGGCCAGGCGTAGACCACGCTGCGGCGCGAACCGGCGAGCAGCCACGAGCGGGTGAAGGCGAGACCGATCATCCCGATGAAGAGGATCACGCCGATCACGCCGAGCTGCAGCCAGACGTCGAGGAAGGCGTTGAGCGCCGAGTCGGCTGGACGCGCGGGCGTGGCCGAGAGCGCCGAGAACGGAAAAATGCTGGTACGCCAGGCGCCGATCCACCCCCACCCCTGCAGCGGGTTCACGCCGATGAGGTTGATCACCTGGCGCCACAGGTCGATCCGATAGTCCAGGGTGCCGGTCGCGTTGAAGAGGCTGATGATCAATCCGCGGAAGACCCCGATCAGGCCGAAGCCGACGATCGCCAGGCCGAGCACGACAAACTGCCAGAAGCGTCGACGCTCTGCCCGCACCCGGCGCAGGCCGTAGATGGCCAGAGCGGCGACGCCCACGAGGACCGCGGCGAAGGCGATGACGGGCGACTGCGTCAGCACGACGCAGAGCCCGGCGAGCACCAGCGACAGCACGGAGGTCAGGCGCGGGACCGAGCGGGTTCGGTACTCGGTGGCGAAGCTAATCGCCCCGATCAGGGCGACGAGCCCGAGCTGGTCGCGCGAAGGTTCGATGCCCGAGATGGGTCCGAGGGTTCCCAGGGCGCCGTGCACACCGAGGAACGGCAGCGGACGGTCGATCAGGATGCCCGAGAACACCTCGACGCCGAGCGACAGTCCGAGAACGACGCGCAGCACATCGCCGAACGCGCGGACGATCTGGATCGTGTCGCGCGAGATTGCCACGAAGAGCGCGATCAGGGTGAAGGCCAGGACGTAGCCGAGGCCCCCGAGCGTCGCCCACTTGTAGCTGCTCCAGACCAGGCTCGCGAGCGACCAGACCAGGAAACCGAGGAGCGAGATCGGCAGCAGCGAACGCCAGGCGATCTCGTCTTGTCGGGCGAGGTACGAGAGCGCCATCAGGATCAGCGCCGCAATCACGGCGGCCAGGAATCCGGCCCAACCGAGGGTGCGTTGGAGGAAGAAGGATGCCGCGCCCAGCGCGATCCCGACCGTCGCCAGCGCGTGGGCCAGCCGTGCCGACCCGAAGATGGCCACCAGCAGGCCGAGGCGTGTCGCGGGCGGGCGCTCAGACATGGGGAACCGCCTCCCGCACCGGATCGGGGGCGGGTTCCCGCTTGTTGCTCTGGATCGACGCCACGACCAGCAGGGCGAAGCCGATCTCGATCAGCAGGCGGCTCTCGGCGATGCTGTGCACGAGGAGGGCCACCACGATCAGCAGCGGGAAGATCGAGACCAGCCGCACGCGCCCCCGACCGGCGTCGAGGGCCAGGATCCAGGAGCGGATCAGTGTCGTGAGCACCAGCAGTCCGAACACGATCAGCCCGATGATGCCCAGCTGGAGGTAGATGTCGAGCCAGGCGTCATGGGCCTGCAGGTAGCGCACGTGCTTGATGATGGCCAGGCTCTTGAACGGCTCCACCCACGGTGCCCAATAGCTCACCCAGCCCCAGCCGGCCGCCGGGCGCTCGTTCGCCAGCGCGATGACCTTCGCCCAGATATCCGAACGACCAGTGAGTGTGTCGTTCTTGCCGAGCAGCTCGAGAATAGGCCCCCGTGCGAAGACGGCGAGCGTGGCGATCCCGGCGGCAACGACGAGTCCGGCGCCGTAGACGATCCTCCGGCGGGACGCCGACACCCGGCCCAGCTCAAGCAGGAACAGGCCGACAAGCACGACCGCAGTGAGCGCGAGCAGCACCGTCGACGAACGTGTCAGCGCGAGCGTGCCGAGCGCGATAAGACTCCAGAATCCGAGCCATGCGCGCGACGCGGTTTCGGCCACCCACTGCACCGCGAACACGATCAGGGCGAAGAGCGCGACGAGTGCCAGCAGGTTCGAGTTGCCCTGGATCCCCTGGATCTGCCCGCCGTGGAACAGCAGGTCCCGCGACCAGTAGTAGGCCGCCGGGATCTTCGTGAGCCGCGAGTAGTCGACCCAGAACGGGAGCACCGGATGCCGGATGAACGCCGCCACGACGAACTCGAACAGCAGCGACAGCCCGAGGATCCACCGCAGCGCGACCCCGAACGCGCGCAGGAACGTTTCCAGATCGAACGCCGTGGTGAGGAAGACGGCGAAGGCGGTCGTGATGAAGGTGAGGGCGACCCCGGCGAGTGTAGCGACGCGGTAGTCCGACCAAATGACCGAGAGGAGCACCAGCGCCAGGAAGGCGATCAGTGTGAACGGCAGGCGCCGCACATCCACCCGCATGCGCACCAGCTCGATGATCACGAGCGTCATCAGCCCCACGACGATGGCACCCCAGCCCCACCAGGTGAACAGGTAACGCCAGAGGTCGCCTGCCGTCAGGGTGAACAGCCCGATGACCGCGAGTCGGCGCCGATAGGTCTCCGTGCGACTCATGGGTTCAGGCTACCGTTCGGCCCCCAGGAGGCCCGGGCTCATACGAAGGCGGCTTTGCCCGTCAGGGCGCGGCCCACGATGAGCGTGTTCATCTCGCGAGTGCCCTCGTACGAGTAGAGCGCCTCGGCATCCGCGAAGTGCCGGATGACGTCGTTCTCGAGCACGATGCCGTTGCCGCCGAGGCTCTCGCGGGCCCAGGCGACGGTCTCGCGCATCCTGCTGGTCGCGAACTCCTTGGCCAGGGCCGAGTGCTCGTCCTTCTGGATGCCCTGATCCAGCATCTCGGAGACCCGCGTGCAGAGCGCGATCGATGAGGTGATGTTGGCGATCTGCTTCGCGAGCAGCTCCTGGATCAGCTGGCTGTTGTCGATCGTCTGACCGAACTGCTCGCGCTCGCCCGCGTACTTCAGCGACGCCTCGTATGCGCCAGCCGAGTTGCCGACCGACGCCCAGGCTACCTCGGCGCGCGTGAGGCGCAGCACGGCGGCGGTGTCGCGGAACGACTCGCCCTTCTGCAGCCGGTTTGCCTCCGGCACGCGCAGGTTCTCGAGCACGATGTCGGCGTTCTGCACGATGCGCAACGCCTGCTTGTTCTCGATCTTCGTGGCCGTGTAGCCGGGGGTCGAGGTCGGGACGATGAAGCCCTTCACCTGGCCGTCCTCGGTCGACTTGGCCCAGATGATCGCGTGCGTGGCGATGGTGCCGTTGCCGATCCACCGCTTAGCGCCGTTCAGCACCCACTCGTCGCCGTTCTCTCCAGGCGTGCGCGTCGCCGTGGTGCGGAGACCCCGTGCGCTGTCGGAGCCGCTGAGCGGCTCGGTGAGTGCGAAGCATCCGAGCAGCTCGCCGCGGGAAAACTTCGGCAGCCATTCGGCTTTCTGCTCGTCAGAGCCGGCGACGTGGATGGCGCCCATCACCAGGCCCTGCTGCATGCCCACCAGGGTCGCGATGCTCGAGTCGACGCGGGCCAGCTCGTAGGCGATCCAGCCGCGGAACACGGCCGAGTTCTCGAAGGGGCGGGTCTCGGGGTACTGCAGCGCGAAGATCCCCAGGTCGGCGAGGCCCTTCACGACGAACATGGGAAACTCGGCGCGGGCCCAGTGGTCGTTGACGATCGGCTTGACCTCGGTCTCGAGGTAGTGCCGCAGGCGCATGAGCACCGCCTTCTCCTGATCGGTCAGCGCGGCTTCCATGCGGTAAAAGTCGCTGACGAGCGTGGTGAAAGCGGGGGCGTCGTCGTGAGCGGCGGCGACGACGGCGTCGGTCGTGATGGTCATAGTTCCAGGGTACGTGGGCGGTCTGGGAGGCACCCAGACGCTTGGTACTTTGGTGCAAGGAACTAGGGGAGAAGCGCACGATGTTCGTCGGAATCACCAACACCCCGCGTGACTACGCCTGGGGCTCCATGACCGCGATGGCGGAGCTGCTCGGCACGACGCCGAGCGGTGCTCCGGAGGCGGAGCTGTGGTTCGGCGCCCATCCGGGGTCGCCGACCCGGATCGTCGGCGGCGAGGGGACACTCGCCGGCGTCGCGCCGCAGCTGCCGTTCCTGCTGAAGGTGCTTGCCGCAGCATCCCCGCTCTCGCTGCAGGCGCATCCGACCACCGAGCAGGCGGTCGCTGGATTCGCGGCCGAGAACGCCGCGGGCATCCCGCTCAACGCGTCCGAGCGCAACTACCGCGACGCCTCGGCCAAGCCTGAGATTCTCTACGCGCTGAGCGAGGAGTTCCGGGCACTCTGCGGTTTCCGGCCGGTCGAGGAGACCCGCACACTGCTGCTGCCGGTGTCGGGCGACGAGCGGATCGCCCCCCTGCTCGAGCGACTCATCGACGACTCCTCGCTCCGTTCGACCTTCGAGTGGCTGATCACGCGGGGGGACGGCGTCGAGGAGCTGATCGCCGCCCTCGTCGAGACCTCGGCGATCGCCGCCGACCTCGCCTGGGACACCGTGCGGCGGCTCGCCGACTCCTACCCGGGCGACCCCGGCATCGCGATCTCGCTGCTCATGCACACCGCGGTGCTGCGGCCCGGGCAGGTGCTGTACCTGCCGGCAGGCAACATCCACGCCTATCTGGAGGGTCTCGGCATCGAGCTGATGGCCTCGAGCGACAACGTGCTGCGCGGCGGCCTCACGCCGAAGCACGTCGACGTGGACGAGCTTCTGGCGGTCCTCGACTTCCGGCCCCTGCCCCTTCCGTTGCTCGAACCGGAGGTCCCGCAGCCGGGCGTTGCCGTGTTCCGGCCCGATGCGCCCGACTTCGTGCTGACGGTGGTGTCGCCGGATGCCGCGGCCGCCGGCTCAGCGTCGGCCGGCACCGTGCTGCCGCTCACCGGCCCCGCCATCGCGCTGTGCACGAGCGGCTCCGTGACCCTGAGCGGCTACCGGCTGGAGCGTGGGCAATCCGTCTACGTGGCCGACGAGCCGTCTCTGGCGATCTCGGGCGATGGCATGCTCTTCGTGGCATCTACGGGTGCGTGATCTTTTCCGAGACGACTTCGGCTCGATATCTCCTCTCGTTCACTTGCCCGCATCTTGAGGCCATGCGCAAGTTCGCGATCTCGGCCGCGCTCCTCGCGTGCATCCTCACGGGGTGTAGTGCACCAGCACCCTCGAGCGGCCCCTCGACGTCGCCACCCACCGCGCCCGTGATCTCGCCCGTCCTTTCGTCTCCGCGATCGGACTGCCCCTCGAGTGCTCGGGCGCTGTTCCCATTGGCTAGGGTGCAGGCGCTCCTCGCGGATCCGGTCGCGATCAAGACCGATGAGATGTGTGCTTCGCGTCGGATCGAGGAGCTCGCCGTGCTGCAGGCCGGGGCATCGAGTGTGCCTGGGGTGGTCAAAACATGACCGATTCCACCTGGGACACCGGGATCGTGATCGAAATCCTTCCGGCCGCGGCCGCGGAGTTCGCGAGTTGGGAGAGCTTCGCCTCGTCTCCGACGGCCGTGACCGGCACGATCAGCGACGAATCGGGCTTCCAGTGCGGTGAGACGAGCGACGCCGGCGGAGACCGGTGCTCCGGCGACGCGCGTGTCAAGGGCTACTGGATCTCGTTCTCCGTGAACGATGTGGATGGCGCCGACGGCGGCGGGGTGGCGACCACAGAGTCGGCGATGACTCAGGTGGTTGCCGGCATCACGGCAGCAAGCCCGGCCAGGGCGAACTGGACGCCTCCCGGCACGATCATCACGGGCAAGGAACTCTGTAGCGATCCTGCCACCGCTGCTCGCGTTACGGCGATCGTGGGTGACACGCTCACGTCGTCCGAACTGAACGTCCCCCCGGATCTGACCGCGATGGCCGCCAAGCGGATAGGGCTCGTCTCGTGCGCTTGGCGGGGCCCGCATGGCGAGTTCGACCTCTCCACGCTCCCAGCCGGAGCGTGGGCGTACCCGCTCGTCATCGCGCATCCGCCGACAATGCTCGGGGCCCCCGCATCGTTTGCGGTCTCGGGAGCCGACGGAGCGGTGCGAGCGTGTGGCGACGGATGTCAGCCGCAGATCAGCGTCGGCGGCAGCCTCGTGCAGATATATGCCTCCGCTGACGGCGACGTCTCGGGAACCTTTTCGGACGCGGTCCAGAGGGTCATCGACGCGATTCGCGCTGCCTGATTCACGTCGAGTCGTCCGACCGCTTCGGCGCGCTCGCGCGCGAGGTCGGCAGTCGGAGCGCCTGGGTGTTTCGGGCTCAGGGAGCCCGAACGAGGTGGACGCTGGCGCCCTCGACGGTGACCGAGTAAACGGTGCCGTCGGCGATCTCGGTGTCCGCGCCGAACAGCGAGCCGAATCGCGCCACAAAACTAGAGCTCGATTTCTGGATCACGACGTAGTCGTAGCTGCGCAGCTGCGTCGCCCACGCTTGTTGGCGGAGGTCGACAGTCCAGACGTCGGCGATCCCCTGGGGTGGACCGAGGCTCCAAGCTCCGGAACCCGCGTCCGCCGGCATCAACTCGTACCGCAGCACCCAGTAGTCGTACCCCTGGTCGTACTGCGAAATGAGCCACACCCGGTCGCCGCGGCCGATCCTCGCTGCGTGCGCCGCGTCGATCACCTGGTCATAGCTGGATCTATCGGACATCGCGGGGGAGACAGGGTCGCGCAGGTAGGCGAGAAGCGATTTCGCCGGTGCAAGCGCGGCAAGGAGAAGCAGCCAGATCAGCGCCAGGGCCACGGGCGATGTGACGGCCCACCCTCGAGTGTTGAGCCACCGTTCGAGAGCCGGCCGAGCTTCGGCGAGGACGAAGATGACGAACGCGGCGATCAACATCACGATTCCAGCCCAGTAGGTGCTCAGGTATCTCACGAACGACGCGAGGCGAAGGGCCTCGTAGTCGGTGAACTTGAAGAGGTAGAGCACTAGAAGGCCGACGGTGTAGACGACAGCGCCCACGCTGACGATGATCGCTGTCGAGAAGTCACGGGGGAGCCCCCAGCGTCTCTGTCGCCAGAATTCGAGTAGCACGAGCACCACCGCGCAGGCGAGTAACAGGCTCACCGCAGAGAGCTCAAGCCGGTGCGACTCGATGAGGGGCTCTCGGAGGAACGCCAAGCGGAAGCTGGCAACGACTTCGGGCCAATACGAGCGGGCAGGTCCGAAGACGAGTTGGAGCAGGTTGATGTTCGACGCCGAGAGTTGCGGATCCGCATGGAGGACGCTGACGATCGCCTTCCACGATCCGTAGGCGACGGCGACCCCGAGAGCTGGGATCCCGATCGCGATCAGCACGGCCGGGATGGACTTTCGGATGCTGCCGCCTTCCCGTCGGCGGAGTTGCTGAGCCAGCAGCCCGACAAGCACCACGATGGCAAAGAACGCCCCCGAGTCCTTGGTGAGAACAAGCATTGCCAGCGCTGCCGTGAGGTGGAGGGTCGAGACCCGGCGTGACGAATCGTTCGTGTAGACGAGCGCAAGACAGTAGCCGAACAGCAAGCCGAGAACCGGGTCGATAATGATGAGCTGGGTGCTCGGGAAGAACAGATTCGGCACGATGAAGATGATCGGCAGAATGAGGGCGAGCCGGCCGGCTCGCCGCCAGGTGAGGGACGCCATGAACGGGATGAACAGCGAGATGATGACGAGTTGGTAGGCCCAGAACAGATCGGCCTCATTCCAGTCACCGAAACGCTCGACGAAGTATTGGAAGAGTCCGATGCCGGGCTGGTACCCGCGGAAGGCCAGCTCGATCGGACTGTATACCGACAGTTTGTCGTCGAGGAACATCGCCTTCACCACCGCGCCCCACTCGGTGAACTCATCGAAACTGGACAGTCGCATTCCTCGGGTCGTGATGAAGCTGGCGAGGGCGAGGGCGAGGAATACGGCGAAGGAAGGCGAGAACGCGTGTTGCAGTGCCCGGAGCGCCACCCGCGGACTCGATCGAGTCGCGGAGCGGGCGATCGCGACCACCACGATCACGGCGCTCCCCACAAGCACAGCAATGAATCCCGCCCGAAGTGCGTTGATCAAGCCGAACACGTAGATCACCAGGGCCACGGCGAACACGGTGGTCGGCACCATCGCGGCGAAGGAGGACTTCAGCAGGCGTGCCGCAGAGAAGGCCGTCGCGAGAAGCCAGGCGGTGACCAGAATGAAGCTCATTCCCTACCGCTCCCGCAGAGAGTTGTCCTGCGGGAAGACCCAACGCCGCTGCACAACGTAGCTGATGACGAACAGAAGAGTATCCGTCACGACCTTCGCCCACACGACGTGCCCCTCGAAGAGACGAGCGAGCAGAACGGACCCGACAGCGGACGCGGCGAGCTGCACGGCGGCGATAATGATGTACCGTCGCGTCGACTGCGCTATGCGGGAGCCATCGTGGAAAACCAGGTTGCGGTTCAGTAGGTAGTTCACCGTCGCGCTCGCGAGACGGGCGACGATCACGGCGATTACGATCCCGGTCGCACCGTCTCGACCTCCGAAGAGCACATTGATCAGCAGTGCGTAAATCGCGAGGTCGACGCCCGAGCCGATCAATGAGGAGACTCCGAACCGTGCCACCTGGGCGATGACCTGGGCGGAGTCGCGAATCGGACGGAAGTGGCTCTGCGTGTTCTTGACGTCGTGATAGACGGTGTGGATCGGCATTTCCTCCAACGGGCGTCGGCGGCGCAGGATCCTCAGCAGTGCGTTCATCTCGTAGTCGAAGCGCTCACCGCGGACATGCGCGAGGTCAGCGATTTCCTCGACGGGGAATCCGCGGAGGCCCGTCTGGGTATCCACGAGGAAGCGACCGCTCGTGATCCGAACCAGCATGCTGGTGAAGCGGTTACCGATACGGCTCCGCCAGGGTACTTCCGGCAGCCCGAAGTCACGTACTCCCAGCACCGTCGCGAGCCTTCCGTCATGTCGGTTGCTGATGAGACGTCGTGTAACCCCCACGATGTCCGGAATGAGGTGCTGCCCGTCGGAATCGGCAGTGACGACATCCCAAATGCTCGGATCCGCCTCGCAGCGCTCGAAAGCTGTCTTCAGCGCGCGGCCCTTTCCACGATTCACATCGTGAGTCAAGACCACGCAGCCGAGCGCCGCAGCACCGTCGAAGACATGGCGGTAGTCGAGTCCGGAGCCGTCATCCACGACGACGACCTGTCCGAAACTGAGCGGAGCCAGTTCAGTGAGAAACCCGATGAGCTCGCTGGACGGTTGGTAGGAGGGAATGACGATCGCGACGTGGGCGAACGCGTCCATTGGGGCCTGGTCCATAGTTCCCTGAATCGCCCTGGGTTTCGTTCCTAGGTTTTCTCTTGGGAAGCGGTCGCTTTCAAGAGTGATTCTGGATCAGCGTAGTAGTCGTGTTCGGCTTCGGTCGGGGTGAGGTAGTTGAGTTCGGAATGAAGACGTTGGTTGTTGAACCACCACACCCACTCCAGGGTTGCGAGCTCGACCTGCTCAACAGTGCGCCACGGCCCTCGTGCACGGATCAGCTCGGTCTTGTAGAGCGCGTTGATCGCCTCTGCCATCGCGTTGTCGTAGGAATCACCGACAGTGCCTGTTGAGGGAATGGCGCGGAGTTCCGCGATTCGGTCCGTGTAGACCAAAGCCATGTAGTTCGAACCGTGGTCGGAATGGTGGGTCAGACCGGTGAGGTCGCCGCCGGCGTCGAAGGCTGCCATGTCCAGTGCCTGCAGCGGCAAAATGTCGGCCTTCAGCGTCGCCGCCACGTTCCAGCCCACGATCCGGCGTGAGAACACATCAGTGACGAAAGCGACATAGGCGAAGCCTTGCCAGGTGCGCACGTAGGTCACGTCAACCACCCATAGC
The DNA here is from genome assembly GCA_025352325.1 of Microbacteriaceae bacterium. GTDB lineage: Bacteria > Actinomycetota > Actinomycetes > Actinomycetales > Microbacteriaceae > Lysinimonas. The sequence goes on from JANXTR010000002.1 coordinate 35,966, forward strand.
CGTCGCGGTGCGTCCGCACGGAAGTGTCGCTGCACGAGGTCCGCGGGGCGACGTCCGGCCGGATCGGACTTTGTGGTGAACACTCGTTTCGAGCGTCGAACACCCCGCAAGCCCAGCGATCGCATGATCCGCCCGGTTTGATCCCGGCCGATCTCCCAGCCCTGCCGTTTGAGTAGTCGATGCATTTTCCGCACCCCGTAGACGCCATAGTTCTCGGCGTGCAGCCGAACTATCTCGCCGCTGAGCAGCTGATCTGACAGCGTTCTCGCAGACGCCGGACGGCTTCTCACCGCACGATATCCACGGGCTGTGACGAAACCTACCTCAGCTGCTCGCATGGTGCGGCAGACGAGCTCGACTCCGAAACGATCCTTCATCACGTCGATGAAGGTGATCATTTCGATGAGGTTCGGCCGAGCTCGGTGGCGAAAAACACGCTCGCTGACCGGAGGATCTCATTCGCTTTCTCTAGCTCGGCGATCTGCTTTTTCAACCGTTTGATCTCGGCCTGCGCCTCGGAGGTCGTTCCTGGCTCGCGGCCGGCATAGATGTCTGCGCGCTTTTTCCACAACCGCAACGTCTCAGGAATGACCCCGAGCCGGCCAGCGACATGGCTAGCGGCAGCGAAATCGGAGGGGTGATCGGGTCGTGCCTCGGCAAGCATTCGCAGGGCACGCTCACGAAACTCAGCCGGGTAGGGGTTGGTCATGGTTCCATCTTCCAAAAGGATCAGACGGAACGAAACCCAGGGCGATTCACCCTCAGCGACCTCGTGATGCCCGACTAAACTTTCAGGAGCCTCACGGCAACGGGAACGTCAGGACGCGCACTCGAAAAACACGGACCCATCCAAAGCTCCGCTCGACCACCTGCTGGTCCTACCGGGCCATTACGCTTCTGCGTCCGGGGCATGCCTGTCGACGACGGCCGACGATTCGCTCGCGGTTCCCCGCCTGAACGAGAAGTACTTGTGCCCGACGTAGCTGATGATCGTCGTGACCACCACCATGATTGCCTGCGCCAAGAGGGCAGGCAGGTGTCCGAGCTCGACGAGGAGCGGCAGACCGATCGTGTTCACGGCCAGGGACACCACGTAGACCGAGGCGAACCGAAGGAAGTCGAGCACCGGGTTGCCGCCCGTCTCGTGCGCGCGGAAGGTGACGCGCCGGTGCAGCACGAACGCCAGACTGACGCCCACGACGTAGGAGACGTAGAGGCTGCCCAGGTAGCCGATCTGCTGCCCGGCGGCCAGGTAAAGGGCTGCGAAGACCGCGTAACCGAACGCGGTGTTGATGCCGCCGACGACCAGGAAGCGGACGCGCTCGTCCTGGAACAGACGGCGCAGGGTTCTCACCCGCTGGAGACTATCCCGCCACCCGCTGGCCGAACGCGCGTCGGTAGTTGGTCGGCGTGGTCTGCAGCACCTTCAGGAAGTGGTGCCGCATCACGGCGGCCGCGCCGAACCCGCATCGCTGGGCGATCTGCTCGAGACCCTCGTCGGTCTGCTCGAGAAGCTGTTGGGCGCGCAGGATCCTCTGACGGTTGAGCCAGGCGGCGGGGGTGGTGCCCGACTCCGCGCGGAACTTGCGGGCGAAGGTGCGCGGGCTCATGAGAGCTCGGCGCGCCAGCTGGTCGATGGTGAGGTCGTCGTCGAGATGCTCCAGCATCCACTCGGTCACGTTCGCCAGTGAGTCGGTGCGGCATCCGGGGATCGGCGACCCAATGTACTGTGACTGGCCGCCGTCGCGCTGCGGGGGCACCACCATGCGGCGCGCGATCACGTTCGTCGCCATGGCGCCGAGCTCGGTGCGCACGATGTGCAGCGCGGCGTCGATGCCCGCGGCCGTCCCCGCGCTGGTGACGACCTTGTCGTCCTGAACGAACAGCACGTCGGCGTCGACCTCGATGCCCGGATGCCGCCGCCGCAGTCGATCGACGTGCATCCAGTGCGTGGTGGCTCGACGTCCGTCGAGCACTCCGGCCTCGGCGAGAACGAAGGCTCCGCTGCACACACTGAGGACCCACGCCCCGCGGGCCACGGCATCCCGCACCACCTGCAGCACGCGTTCGTCTGTGCCCTCCTCGCCCCTGCCCCTGATGTGGTGGGCCGGGATCGCGATGAGATCCGCATCGGCGGCGACGCTCAGATCCTGTGCGATGAGCATGTCGTAGCCGAGGCTGGTGCGCACCGGGCCGGGAACGGCCGCGGCGATCGTGAAGTCGAACTGCGGACCGCCGCTGTCGCTGCGGTCGACGCCGAACACCTCGCAGACGACGCCGAACTCGAACGGGGCGACGCCGGGGAGGGCGACCAGGACGACCTTTTTGAGCATGCTTCTTCCTTCTGGCAGGAAATGTACGGAACATGTTGATCATGCCAGTCATGTCTGTCATTGGTTGAACATCGACTTCCTGCCAAACCCGCGCCCGATAGATTCGAGACATGATCTGGTTGGTGACCGGCGGGGCCGGCTATATCGGTGCGCACGTGGTGCGGGCCCTGCTCGACTCCGGACTCCGGGCGGTCGTGCTTGATGACCTCTCGAGCGGCCATCGGGAGTTCGTGCCCGAGGGCGTCCCGTTCGTGCGCGGCAGCATCCTGGACGGCGCGCTGGTGATGGGCGCGCTTGAGGATCACGAGGTGACGGGCGTCATCCATGTGGCCGGTTTCAAGTACGCGGGCGTCTCGGTGCAGCGCCCGCTGCACACCTACGAGCAGAACGTGACGGGAACGGCCGTGCTGCTCGGGGCGATGCAGGAGCGCGGCGTCGACCGCATCGTGTTCTCGTCGAGCGCGGCGGTCTTCGGGACGCCTGATGTCGACCTCGTCACCGAGGACACCCCCAAGAGCCCGCAGTCGCCCTACGGCGAGTCGAAGCTGATCGGAGAGTGGCTGCTGCGTGATCAGGGAATCGCGGTCGGCCTGCGGCACACCTCGCTGCGCTACTTCAACGTCGTCGGGTCCGGCGACCCCGCCGTCTCCGACACCAGCCCACACAACCTCTTCCCGCTCGTGTTCGACGCGCTCGTCGCCGGGAGGAACCCCCAGATCAACGGCGACGACTACCCGACACCCGACGGGACCAACGTGCGCGACTACATCCACGTCGCCGATTTGGCCGTCTCGCACGTCGCGGCCGCACGACGACTGGATGCCGGCGAGCCGATCGAGCCTGCATACAACCTGGGCAGCGGCGACGGGGTCTCCGTCGCGCAGATCATGTCGGCGATCGCGCGCGTCACCGGGATCGACTTCAAGCCGACGATCGCACCGCGTCGCCCGGGCGACCCGCCCCGCATCGTCGCGAGCGGGGAGTCCGCCGCCCGCGACCTCGACTGGAGGATGCGACACACCCTCGACGACATGGTGGCGAGCGCCTGGGAGGCCCGGAAAGCCGCTGCCGTCTGAACATATCGAAAGATTTAACATCCTCGACTTGACGTGGGCATAACTACACCGGTGTAATTACCCCCAAGCACGGCGTTTCATCGGGGGATGAGGCGGAGAAGGTGCAAGAGGGCCCACAGCCCAAGAAGGAGTGGTCGGACATGACGCGCAACGAGTACCGCCCGTCAGTACCTGGCGACTGGTTCGTCGACCCGGTTCGCCTCGGCGTCCCCGGCCTGCGCCCTCAAGATGCGCGTCCCTCCGACACCGACCTCGAGAACCCGCTCGCCTGGCAGACCGACTCGCTGTGCGCGCAGACCGACCCCGAGGCGTTCTTCCCCGAGAAGGGCGGATCGACGCGCGACGCGAAGAAGATCTGCACCACCTGCGAGGTCAAGGCCCAGTGCCTCGAGTACGCCCTGCAGAACGACGAGCGCTTCGGCATCTGGGGCGGTCTCTCGGAGCGCGAGCGTCGCCGGCTGCGGAGAGCGCGAATCGCGTAGTTCTTCGTTCCTGCAAGTTTCGGCGACCTGCGTGTCCCTCCGTGCCAGTTGCTGAGCCACGCCTAGCCTCGGAACGATGCAGCCGCGAGTCACCGCGATCCTCGTCGTGCGCAACGGGGAACCCTGGCTCGACCGCACCCTCCAGGCGCTCGGGTCTCAGACCCGTCGCCCCGATGCGCAGGTTTTCGTCGACTGTTCGTCCACCGATCACAGCGCCGCGAAGCTGGCGACCGCCTCCCCAGCGCAGTACGTGCTCGCCCCCAATTTGCCGCTCGGCGACGCCGTCACCTTCGGGCTCCGGCAGGCGGCCCCCGCCGAGTCCGACGACGACTGGGTCTGGATCCTCAGCGCCGACACCGCCCCGGAGGCGGACGCGCTCGAGCAGCTGCTCGCCGCCGTCGAGATCGCGCCCTCGGTGGCGATCGCCGGTCCGAAGGTGGTCGACCCAGACGACCGCGCGCTCATCCACTCCTACGGTGAGAGCTTGTCGAGGTTCGGCTCGACGGTGAAGCTCGTCGAGGACGAGCTCGACCAGGCGCAGCACGACCTCGACGGCGATGTGCTCGGCGTCACCGGGTCGGGCATGCTGGTGCGCCGCGAACTGTGGGAACGGCTCGATGGATTCGATCCCGGGCTGCCGAGTGTGGATGCCGGCCTCGACTTCTCGATCCGCGCGCGCCTCGCGGGCTTCCGCGTCATCCGGGTCGCCGGCGCACGGGTCAGCCGCGGGATCCGACCCGAGGATCTCGGACGGCGTCGTCCGCTGCCGGGGCGGGGCCGCATCCGGGTCGCCCGCGCGGCGCAGCTGCACCGGCGCATGGTTTACGCGCCCGCGGGCGCTCTGGCATTCCACTGGCTGTCGCTGGTGCCGCTCGCCATCGTCAGGTCGGTCGGACAGCTGCTGGGCAAGCGCCCGGGAGCGATCGGGGGCGAGTTCGCCGCGGCCCTCCTGGTGGCGTTCGACGCGGGAGTGGGACGGGCGCGCACCCGCCTCCGCCGCACGCGCAGCCTCGGCTGGGCGGCCATCGCACCGCTGCGGATCCCGGGCGACGAGGTGCGCGAGGTGCGCGCCGCCGCGCGCGACCGGGCCGCGAGCGACGGGGCCGAACCCGATCTTGTGAGGCCGGCCTTCTTCAGCGGCGGGGGAGTGGCGGTGACCCTCGTGGGTGCGCTGATCGGACTCGGCCTGTTCTGGCGCCTGCTCGGCGCTCCGGCTCTAGGGGGCGGCGCGCTGCTGCCGCTCGCTGAGCGGGTTGGCACCCTCTGGTCGCGCATGCTGGCCGGTGCGCGCGACGTCGGCGTCGGGCTGACCGGGCCGCCGGACCCGTTCTCCGGCGTCGTGGCTGTGCTCGGCTCGCTGACGCCGTGGAACCCCTCGCTGTCGCTCGTGCTGCTCTGGATCACCGCGGTGCCGTTCGCGGCCCTCGCGGCATGGTGGTGTGCCACCCGGTTCACGGAGCGGCGCTCGCCGGCGATCTTCGCCGCGATCCTGTGGATGTTGGCCCCGCCGCTACTCGCGGCCCTCGACGCTGGCCGTCCCACCGCCGTGCTCGTGCACCTGCTGCTGCCGTGGCTGGTGCTCGCGGTTCTGGAGGCATCGCGGTCCTGGAGCGCGTCCGCCGCCGCCGCCCTGCTGTTCGCTGCGGTGGTGGCGTGTGCGCCCGTCCTGGCTCCCGCGCTCGTGCTCGCCCTCGTCGCCTGGGCGCTCGCCCACCCACGCGGCCTCGTGCGCGTGCTCGGCATCCCGATCCCGGCGGCTGCACTCTTCGCCCCGTTGGTCATCGCCCAGCTCGTGCGGGGCGATCCGCTCGGCCTGCTCGCCGATCCGGGAGTGGCCGGCGTCGATGCCCCAGCGACGGGATGGCACCTGCTGCTCGGTCAGCCGACCCTCTCGTCCGACGGCTGGGCCTCACTGGCGAGCGCCATCGGGCTCCCGGCGGGCCTCGGATTGCTCGCTCCGGTGATCCTGCTCGCGCCCCTGGCCGCGGCGGCACTGCTCGCGGTGTTCCTGCCGGGCTCGCGCCGCGCCATCCCGTCGCTGATCGTGGCGTTGCTCGGACTCGTCACCGCCGTCGTTTCGACGCATCTCGGCGTCGCCTCGGCCGGCGGTCAGCTCGTCACCCCCTGGGCGGGTAGCGGCCTGAGCCTGTACTGGCTCGGTATGGTCGGCGCCGCCGTGGTCGCCCTCGACGCCCTCGCCTCGGCGCGGGTGATCGTCGGGATCGCACTCGTGATCGCATCGACCGCCGCGGTCGCACCGCTGATCATTTCGCCGGTGGTCGGCACCGCGGCCGTCACCGCGAGCGACGGACAGCTGCTCCCCGCCCTGGTGACCGCCGAGGCGGCGGCGCATCCGAAGATCGGCACTCTCGTGCTCACGCCGCAGCAGGACGGATCGCTGTCGGCGGTCGTCGAGCGCGGGGCCGGCACGACCCTCGACGCCGAATCGACCCTCTGGACGACCCGGCGTGCGACGGATGCCACCAGCAGGCAGCTGTCGACCCTGTCCGGCAATCTCGCCTCACGCAGCGGATTCGACGCAACGACGAGCCTGAAGACGTTCCAGATCGAGTTCATCGTCGTGCCCGAGCTCGGCACCGACGGCACAGGCGCGACCGGCACCACGGCGACCGGGACGGCTCAGACGGGGACGGCGGCCGCCCAGGTCCGGCAGCGGGTCGCCGAGGCGCTCGACGGAACCCCCGTGCTGACCCGCGTCGGCGACACCACCTCGGAGGGGACGCTCTGGCGCGTGGCCGGGTTCACGCCGACCGCGCCCGCCATCGTCGCCCCCACGCGAACGAGCGTTGCGCTCCTGATCGGCCAGGGCGTGCTCGTGCTGCTCACCCTGCTGCTCGCGATCCCCACGGGCCGCCGCCGACGCGTCGTGACCGATTCGGCGCTGCCGGGCGACGATCCCGCGAACACCTTCGATGAGGATGAGAATGGCTGAGCCGGAGCGGACAGGACGGGCGCGTCGCGTCGCGCTCGTCGGCCTGCGGGTGGTCGCAGGAACGGTCGGGATCGCGACTGCGGTCGCGGTGATCGCGGTCGTCGGTCTCGTTCCGCTGCCGACCCACGCCATCACTCCGCCGACCGTTGTGGTGACTCCGACTCCGGCCAATCAGACCCGGCTCTGCGCGGGTGGTCTGCTGCGCCTTGGCGACGAGTCCGGGCAGCACGCGGGGACGGCGTCCAGCATCGGCGCCCCCTCAGTGCGCGGCGGCGCGGTCGGGGCCTCCCTCCAGGGCTCCGCACTCGCCGCGAGCGACGCGGGCACGGGCGGTGCCTCCTCGGCTCCCCGGCTGCTGAGCATCCCGGCGACCCCCGGGGCGACCCTCTCGGGGGCGCAGTCGCAGGTCGCTGAGGCGCAGGACTACAGCGGCTTCGCAGCCGCGTCGTGCGCGGAGCCGAGCGGCTCGATCTGGCTGGTCGGCGGATCCACCTCGGTCGGCCGCACGACCTTGCTCACGCTCGCCAACGCCTCGGGGGTGGACGCGACCGTGGCGCTCACCATCCTGAGCCCGGATGGCGCGGTCAACGCCCCGGGCATGGCCGGGATCGTCGTGAAGGCCGGGGAGCAGCGCGTTATCCCGCTCGCCGGTTTCGCCCCGGATGTCGCCTCCCCTGTCGTCCACGTCGTGGCGCGCGGCGGACAAGTCACCGCGTACCTCCAGCAGTCGATCGTGCGCGGGCTCGACGCGGGCGGCATCGACATCGTGAACTCGGGTGCCGAACCCGCGACGCATCTCGTGATCCCGGGGGTGCGCGTGCGCAACTCGGTCGGTGTGAACCGCGCCCTCGCGCTCCCGGGCTGGGACGACGTCGTGGCTGCCGTCCGCGTCGCGGTCCCGGGCGCTGCGGCCGCCAAGGTGCAGGTGAGCCTGGTCCCGCAGGACTCGAAGCTCACCGGCCTCTCCTTCGAGATGGATGTCGCGGCCGGCCAGGTCAACCAGCTGCCGCTCGACTCCGCTGCCGACACCGACACCGGGTCGGTCGCGATCCCGGACGGCGACTACACGGTCGTCCTCGACTCCGATCGGCCGGTCGTCGCCGGGGCTCGCGTCTCGACGGCGGTGGACGCCCCGGGCGCCGACGGGAGCACGTCCAGCGACCTGACGGCCCCGGCATCCGACTTCGCCTGGTACGCCACGGCGCCCGTGCTCACCGCAGACACCGCGGTGACGATCGCGCCTGGCGCCTCCCCGGAGCTCTCGGCGACCAACACCGGAGCGAAGGACGTCGCCCTCGTGCTCAAGGCGCAGGGTGGCCAGGACCTGACGCTCAATGTGCCGGCAGGCGCCGCGGCATCCATCCCGGTGGCGACGGGGACCACCTACCTTCTGCAGGGCGCGAAGGGCCTTATCGTCGGCATCTCCTACGCCGGCGATGCGCTCCTCGGCGCCTACCCCGTCGCCTCGGCGCGCCCGGTGTCCGGGCCGATCACGATCCATCCGTAGCGGACCGCGCCACCCCGGGAGCGTGGTCGTCTCGCAGAGGCGGCGGCGCGTCAGAAGAATCAGAAGTGGCGGTATCTTTCCGGCGCGATGTCCCACGGGTCCTTGCCCAGCAGCTCGGCCACCGCGCGGAACACGCAGCTCTCGATGAAGGAGCGGCGGTGCCACTCGTCGTCCTTGTGCAGGTGCGCCAGCCGTTCGATCGGCAAACGGTAGAGCACGATCCGACGCTCCCGGGTGCTCACGCGCCAGCGGTCGACTCCGAGCGGCCCGGGTTCTCCCGATGGGACCGCGGCGACCTCGAAGCGCACGTCGGCGAGCTCATCCGGCCACTCGTCGCGCACGTATTCGACGGCCGTGCCCACGCAGGCGTCGAAGAAGTTGAGCCGTGTGCGCAGCATCGGGAGCTGGGGTCCGGTGACGGCCGAGCGAATGCCGCGGCCATGCCGATCGCGTCGCCCCGAGCGGGCGGACACGCGGTGGGTCGAGCGGGCCATGACCACATCCTAGGCTCGCCGAGCGGGAGCTGCTCGAAGGTGGGAACCCGGAGATACGGTGCAGCTATGTCTGGTCGCCTCTGCAGCAAGGTCGCCTGTCAGGATGACGCGATCGCGACTCTGACCTACGACTACCAGGATGCGATGGCGGTGCTGGGCCCGCTGGCGATGCGCCACGAGCCCGGCAGCTACGACCTCTGCGTGCGGCACGCGGAGCGCCTCTCGGCCCCTCAGGGCTGGCAGGTCGTGCGGCACGTCGTGATGGACCAGCTCGGCGCCTGACGGTTTGGGCGCGTACAGCCTTTTCGGGATCTCGATCCTGCAACAATGGGAGGGTGCCGAACCCCACGCAGACCACTGCCCTCCCGTTCAAGGTTGCCGACCTGACCCTCGCCGAGGCTGGTCGCCACCAGCTGCGCCTCGCCGAGCACGAGATGCCGGGCCTGATGGCTCTGCGCGAGGAGTTCGGGCCCACCCAGCCGCTGAAGGGTGCCCGCATCGCGGGCTCGTTGCACATGACCGTGCAGACCGCGGTGCTGATCGAGACCCTCGTGGCTCTCGGCGCAGAGGTGCGGTGGGCCAGCTGCAACATCTTCTCGACCCAGGATGACGCCGCCGCCGCCGTCGCCGTCGGCCCGACGGGCACGGTCGATCAGCCCGCCGGCGTTCCCGTATTCGCCTGGAAGGGCGAGACGCTCGAGGAGTACTGGTGGTGCACCGAGCAGATCTTCGAGTGGGAGGGCTTCGACGGCCCGAACCTGATCCTGGATGACGGCGGCGACGCCACCATGCTCGTCCACACCGGTCGCGAGTACGAGCTGGCCGGTTCCGCGCCCGCCACAGCCCCCGACGCGAGCCACGAATGGAGCGTCGTACTCGATGTGCTCCGCCGTTCGCTCTCCGAGAGCACCGACCGCTGGACCAAGGCCGCCGCCGGCATCATGGGCGTCACCGAGGAGACCACCACCGGTGTCCACCGCCTCTACGAGCTGGCGCAGCGCGGCGAACTGCTCTTCCCGGCGATCAACGTCAACGACTCGGTCACCAAGTCGAAGTTCGACAATCTCTACGGCTGCCGCGAATCGCTGGTCGACGGCATCAAGCGCGCGACCGACGTGATGATTGCAGGCAAGGTCGCGGTCGTCGCGGGCTACGGCGACGTGGGCAAGGGCTCGGCGCAGGCGCTGCGCGCGCTGTCGGCGCAGGTGTGGATCACCGAGATCGACCCGATCTGCGCGCTGCAGGCGGCGATGGAAGGCTATCGCATCGTGACCATGGACTACGCAGCCGACAAGGCCGACATCTTCGTGAGCGCGACCGGCAACTACCAGGTCATCAACCACGATCACATGAAGCGGATGAAGGACCAGGCGATCGTCTGCAACATCGGCCACTTCGACAACGAGATCGACATGGCCGGGCTCGAGAGCCGTCCGGGCGCCGAGATGAGCGGGGCGGTTCCGAGGGGTCAGCGTGCCCCGAGGAGCTCGGCAAGACCCCCGGCGATACACCCGGGGTCGAGA
>JANXTR010000010.1 GCA_025352325.1 Microbacteriaceae bacterium
GACCACCAGCCATTTGCAGACGTGATCCGCCATGCGGTCCGGTCAGCCATCGGCTCCCCAGCATCGCGGGCCTCATCAGCCAGTAACCGATGCCCGAACTCGGGATCGTCGCGGTGCGCGTCGAACAACGCGTCCGCCCGATACGCCTCCATCACCTCACTGGGCGTGACAGGGTCCGCCAGCCACCGGTAATAGGGCTGGCGAGAGAGCTTCAATACCCGGCACGTCACCGCGACAGGGATCCTGTCCGCGGCGAGCTCCTTCACGAGCGGGTAGAACCTTTTCCCGGCAGGTTCGCCTGCGACAAATACGCCGCAGCCCGCCGCAACACCTCGACCTCTTGCTCGAGGAGGCGGATCCGCTTCCGCGCCTCTCGCAGCTCCGCCGACTCGGTTCGGGACTGACCAGGTCGGGTTCCATCATCGACCGCGGCGCGCTGCAACCACTTCTGCAACGTCATCGGGTGAACCCCGAAATCCTTCGCGACCTTCTCAATCGTCACGCCGGGTTCACGATCGCGGGCAACACGCACCACATCATCACGGAACTCACGGGGATAAGGCTTAGGCACAACAACATCCTTCCAGGCCGCCCTCCCGGGCAAGCCAGATCAGATGTCACCCGACCGTGCAGCCGACCCCAGTGCTGATCGTCACTCGGTGGCAGTCGTATTCGTTGGCAAGTTCGTAGACCGTCTTCCCCGTCCCATAGGCGGTGACGATCCGGCTGACCTTATCTTCCGAGAGTCGCGGCTGCGTCTTGTGCCTACGACCACCGTTCGCCTGCGGTCGCTCGCGGATTGGCTCGGTTGAGAGATGCCGGTGGGCCTTCCGCATTTCGTTTGCATGGGAGGAGAACAGTCCCACCCTGTGATGAACGTCAATGATCGGGGGCGTGAAGCGCGGCATCCGCCTCGTCGCCGACGATCACGACGGTCGCACTGCTGGGCTCCCCATTTTCGGATCCTACGTCGGCTCCGTCGCGTCTCGCGGAATGCCGAGACGTGCCATCAACGCGTCCAGCACTGGCTGCTGACCGACGACCAGCAGCGCGCGGGCATCGTGCGCCGGTAGCCAGCGCGTCTCGTCGAGCTCGGGGAACCGCTGCATCCGCCCCGACCGCGGCGGCCACTCGAGCTCGAAGGTGTTGCTCACGACCTTGGCGGGGTCGAAGTCGAGCGCCTCGCCCGCGAAGACGGTCACCGTCTTGCCGCTGGAGTAGCGGAAGGTGCCGAGCTCGAGGTACTCGACGTCGGGCGCGGGGGAGCCGATCTCCTCGGCGAACTCACGCAGGGCGGCCGTCAGGTCGCTCTCCCCGGGTTCGGCCTCGCCCTTGGGGATCGACCAGGCGTGCTCCCGCGTGCGCGCCCAGAACGGGCCACCCATGTGGCCGAGCCAGACCTCGAGACCGGATGCCGGGTGCCGGTGCAGCAGGATGCCCGCACTGTGTGCCGCCACGGTCTCACCCCCGTCGCAGGGTCGGCCCGGGGCGCAGCGCTGCCCCGCGCCGGCCGCCTAGGAGGAACGCGACGAGCGCGATGAGGTACTCGATCCCGGATGAGAGCGCGGCGCTGACGATCAGCGGCGCATAGAGGACGCCGAGGTAGCTCGCAGCGACGACGACATCGGCGTTCCGGCTCCACGCCGACGCAAGCACGGCCGGGGCGAGCAGAAGCAGCAGGATCAGCGGGTGGCCGAGGGTGGCGAGCACGACAGATGCCACGATCGCGAGAGCACCGATCGCCACCTGGGTGACGAGGAGCGCTCCGAGCGCCGGACGGAAGCGCAGGTATCGCTGTACCGACACGGTCGCCCACATGGTCTCGGACCGGAGCCGAGTGACCCCGCTCTCGCTCGGGGCGACCCGGAAGGCGTCATCCGCCGCCCGCCGCACCGCCAAGCGTGTCGGCGGCGGTACCTCGTCCGCCAGGTCGGAGAGGTGATCGTGCAGGATCGCGGACAGCGCCTGGTGTCCATAACTGGCGACCAGACCCGCAGCATCGACGAACGGCATGGGCACCCCCGGCGGTCAGTATTCCAGGAATACTCGAGGCAGCACCGCAGTTGTGACAGTCAATACGTACGCATGGAAATGGAGCATCATGGCGGAGCAGGTCGAAACCGGCGAGGCGCCGCCGGTCGAACTCGGACTCGACACCTTCGGCGACGTCGAGGTCGACGCGAACGGCGACAGGGTCTCGTACGCTCAGGTCATCCGCAACGTCGTCGAGCAGGCCGTGCTGGCCGACAGGGTTGGGGTTGATTTCTACGGGATCGGTGAGCACCACCGCGACGACTTCGCGATCTCCTCGCCGGAGGTCGTGCTGGCGGCGATCGCCAGCCGCACCGAGCGCATCCACCTCGGCTCCGCGGTCACCGTGCTCAGCTCTGACGACCCGGTGCGTGTGTACGAGAAGTTCGCCACCCTCGACGCGGTGTCGAACGGGCGGGCCGAGATCATCCTCGGTCGCGGGTCGTTCACCGAGTCGTTCCCCTTGTTCGGCTTCAATCTGCAGGACTACGAGGTGCTCTTCGAGGAGAAGCTCGACCTGCTGTCCCACCTGCTCGACGAGAAACCGGTCACCTGGGAGGGCACCATCCGCCCGCCGCTGACGAATCAGGATGTCTTCCCCAAGACTGCATCCGGCCGCATCAAGGCGTGGGTCGGCGTCGGGGGCAGCCCGGAGTCCGTCGTGCGCGCCGCGCGCTATGGCCTGCCGCTCGTGCTCGCGATCATCGGCGGACAGCCCGCACGCTTCGCCCCGTACGTGGATCTCTACCATCGCGCGCTCGCGCAGCTCGGGCAGGAGAGGCTGCCGGTGGCCGTGCACTCACCTGGCTTCATCGCGGCGACCGACGAGGAGGCCGCCGACATCCTCTGGCCTCATCAACAGACCATGATGAACCGGATCGGCGCAGAGCGCGGCTGGCCGCCCACGAACCGCGAACGTTTCGAGTCCGAGATCCAGGAGGGCGCGCTGCACGTCGGCTCGCCCGAGACGGTCGCGCAGAAGATCGCCGACACCGTGCGCACGCTCGGCGTGCAGCGCTTCGACCTCAAGTACACGAGCGGCACCGTGCCGCACGAGCACCTGATGACCGCGATCGAGCTGTACGGCACGGTCGTCATCCCGCGCGTGCGCGAGCTGCTCGCGCAGGATCCCGCCGAAGCGCTGGGGATCCCCGTCTCTTAGCCGGATTCGTAGACTCGGCTCATGGTCGGACTGCGCACGGTGCTGCGGCGCGGACGGCGCGGCCCGGCGCCGGAGGACGTCTACGGCGTCCGGCGTTCACGCGACGCGAGCTATTTCACGAGCCGCCAGGAGCACGACGGTCTGACCGTCGTGGTGCGCCGCTTCCCGGGGCGCCCCGAGGTCACCGCGCATGCCGCCGCCCTCACCTTCGTGCTCGTGCACGGTCTCGGCGTCTCGTCGCGGTACTTCGAGCCGCTCGCGGCGGAGCTCGCCCGACGCGGGCGGGTCTTCGTCGTCGATCTGCCGGGCTACGGCTCCGCGCCGAACCCGAAGCGCGACGTGACACTGGCGGACCACGCGGGCGTGCTCGCCGCGTTCCTGCGCGAGTCCGGGCTGGTGAACCCGGTGCTGGTCGGCCACTCGATGGGCACCGAGGTCGTCGCGATCGTCGCGCAGCAGCATCCGGATGTCACCGACCGCATCGTGCTCATGGCTCCGACCCTCGAGCCGCAGGCCCGAACCCGGTGGCGCGCGATCCGCAACCTCCTGCGGGACGCCCTCCGCGAGCCGCCCGTGGTGTTCGGGATCGCGTTCGTCGACTATGTCATCCGCTGCGGACCGCCGTACCTGTTCGCGCAACTGCGTCACATGCTCGCCGAACGGCTCGAGGACCGCCTGCCGACGTTGACCGCGCACGCGCTGGTCATCGCAGGCGACCGCGACACGATCGTGACCGTGGACTGGGCTCGCTCACTGGCCGCGCTCGTGCCCGGGGGCGAGTTCCACGTCGTGCACGGACCGCACGTGATCATGCACACCGATCCGACGATGATCGCGAAACACATCGTCGACTTCACGGACGAGACGGCCAACGAAAACGCGGGGGGTGGTGCGTGAATCGCCGCACGCAGGCCGCCCAGCTGCTCGGGGACTACCCGAACGCGCTGCGGTTCCGGGTGCGGGCGGTGCGTGACCGGCCTGTTCCGGCCGCGTTCGGTGCGGGGGAGCGGCGGCCCGTTGTGATCCTCCCGGGTATCTACGAGAGCTGGCACTACCTGCGGCCGATCGCCGAGCGGCTGAGTGCGGCGGGGCACCCGGTGCACGTGATCCCGACGCTCGGACTCAACCGCGCGCCGATCCCCGCGACGGCGGCGCGGGTCTCGCAGGAACTGGATGCCCGCGGACTCCACGACGTCGCGATCGTGGCTCACAGCAAAGGCGGCATCGTCGGCAAGCAGTTGCTGGTGCGCCAGGAGCAGGAGGTCGGCCAGGAGACCTACCTGACGCGCATCGACCGCCTGATCGCGATCGCCTCGCCGTTCAACGGGTCCGCCCTGGCCAGGATCGCGCCGAACCCGGCCCTGCGCGCCTTCCGTCCGAGCGACCCGGTGATCGCGGCGCTCGCCGCCGAGACCGCGGTCAATCCGCGCATCACCTCGATCTACCCGAGCTTCGATCCGCACATCCCGAACGGCTGCGTGCTGGAGGGAGCCCGCAACGTCGAAGTCCCGGTGGTCGGCCACTTCCGGATCCTGCTCCAGCCGGAGCTGATCGACGCCGTGCTGGCAGCGGTCGAGCGCGAGGCCGACGGCCGGGTCTAGCGTGGCGGGGTGACCAGGCAGCAGCGACTCGTCCTCGTGATCGCGATCCTCTCGTCGCTGGTCTCCTTCCTCGACGGGACGATCGTGAACGTCGCTCTGCCCGCCATCACGCGGGAGCTGGGCGGCGGGATCACGACCCAGCAGTGGGTCGTTGATGCCTACCTGATCACCCTGGGCTCCCTCATCCTCGTCGCTGGATCGGTCAGCGATGTCTACGGCCGGATCACGGTGCTGCGGGTCGGGCTCGTCGCCTTCGGGATCGCGTCGCTGGCCGTCGGTCTGGCCCCGACTGCCGAGTTCCTGATCATCGCCCGCGCGGTGCAGGGGATCGCCGGGGCGCTGCTCGTCCCGAGTTCGCTTGCTCTCATCACCTCGAACTTCCGCGGAGCCGCCCAGGCGAAGGCGATCGGCACCTGGACCGGAATGACCGGCATCGCGATGATCGCCGGCCCGGTGATCGGTGGCCTCTGCGTCGACTTCGCGAGCTGGCGCTTTGCCTTCCTCGTCAACGTCGTCCCGATTGCGGTCACGCTCGTGCTGCTGATGATCCTCGGCCAGAAGGACGTGCGGGAGCGGGGCGTCTCGATCGACTACCTGGGCGCAGCGCTCTGCACGCTCGGGCTCGGCGGCTCCGTGTTCGCCCTCATCGAGCAGGATCGGCTCGGCTGGGGAAGTCCGGTGATCATCGTGTCGCTGGTGGGCGGCATCCTGGCGTTCGCGGGCTTCCTGCTGCGCCAGCGTTTCGCCAGGGATCCGATGATGCCGCTGAGCCTCTGGAAGGTCCGCAACTTCTGGTCGGGCAACGTGGCCACCGCGCTGATCTACGGCGCCCTATCGCTCAACTTTTTCGCGCTCGGGGTCTACCTGCAGCAGGAGGCGCACCTCCCCGCGACCCTCGCAGGCCTGGCGGCGATCCCGGTCACGATGATTATGATCGTGTTCAGCTCGCGCGTCGGCGCCCTGGCGGGGCGTTTCGGGCCCCGTCTGTTCATGACGATCGGCCCGATTATTGCCGGGTTCGGCGCCCTGCTCCTGCTGCTGATTGGCGACCCGTTCGACTACTGGTGGCAGGCGCTGCCGGGCATCCTGGTCTTCGGCGTCGGCATGACTCTCACTGTCGCCCCCCTCACCTCGGCAATCCTCGGCGCGATCGATCCGTCGAGATCCGGAATCGCCTCGGCCGTCAACAACGCCGTCTCGCGGGTCGCGGGTCTCATCGTCATCGCGATGCTCGCCGTCATCGTGGGTGGGTCACTCGACCTCGACGGACTCCACCGGGCATTCACTGTGACCGCGGTGATGCTGATCCTGGGCGGGATCGTGTCGTTCCTTGGCATCCGGAATCCGGTGTACGAGGCTGAGCGGCCCGCCGTCGCATCCTGACGGTCCCCGCGAAACTCAGCCGGGCAGCTTCGACTGCAGCAGCAGCGTCCCGTCGTCGCCGCGCACCTGCACCGCGACGATCTGATCGACCGCCACCGAGGTGCCGGCAGCCAGCTGACCGTGCTGTCGCTCTTCGCCGACCAACTGGACAGCTCG
>JANXTR010000024.1 GCA_025352325.1 Microbacteriaceae bacterium
GGCGTCGGGGTGGTCGACCGGATCATCAGCGACCGAGCGGTGTTCGACGTCACCGGAGTTGGGTTGGTGCTTCGCGCTCTCGCCCCTGAGGAGTCCGTCGAACAGCTGCGCGCCTTGACGGGCGCATCTTTTGCCGTCGAACTCGACTGACGCCGGTCGCCGATCGATCGTCGGATGGACGACGAATATGGGCAAATGATGCAGAATCATCTTTCGGGAGCCACGCATACCCGCACAAAAAATGCCTTTGATCAGGGTTTTTCCTTGTGGCTCCGACGGGCGTCGATCCCGTGACCTCACGATTTTCAGTCGTGCGCTCTACCAACTGAGCTACAGAGCCTCGACGGCCGGCCGCGAACGACCGGACCCCCGACGGTGAAAAAGCCTTTCCTCGCGGAAAGGCTTCAACATCCGCGACCCTGACGGGACTTGAACCCGCGACCTCCGCCGTGACAGGGCGGCACGCTAACCAGCTGCGCTACAGGGCCATGCATTTTTAGTTGTGGGGTGTTGCTTCGGTTGGTGACCCCAACGGGATTCGAACCCGTGCTGCCGCCGTGAAAGGGCGGTGTCCTAGGCCACTAAACGATGGGGCCATGTGGGGGTGAACCGCAGAGCAACCGAAAAGCCAGCATACGGGCGGCGCGTCGGAAATGCCAATCAGGTCGGATGCGCTCCAGATGTGCCGAAACGGCCGAATGAACCGGGCTCCGGGGGGCGCCCGGGTTAGGTTCAACCCGTCATCGAAGGTTGCCGTCCCAAAGAGGGGCCATCCGGAAGTGATTCGACCCCGGAACGATCCGGGGTCTGTTGTTAGTGTTGTCAGTGTTATCTGTGTGACTCGAGTGGTTCGGCCTCATGAGTCGCAGATTCGGGGAGATCATGACCGCTCGGTGGAGACGCGCATCCGCGCGCACGACGGGAACTCTGCGCGCCGGGGGCCCGCACGCGGAGAGACCGCGGGCTCGCGTCGCGCGCATCCGGGTCGTCGCGGCCATCGTCGCACTCGGGCTGGCGCCCGTGTCGGCGCTCGCTGGGGGCATCTCGGGCCCGGCCGACGCAGCATCCGTTCTCCGCACCGATGACATCACCTGGGACCAGGTGGCCGCCGCCCAGGCCGACGTGGATGCCACCGCCAAGCTGGTCGCCACGATCAAATCCCAGCTCGCCGGGCTGCAGGCCGCGGTGGATGCCACCCAGGCCAACGCAGAGGCCAAGGGCATCGCCTACGGCAAGGCCCAGGACGACCTCGACAACCAGCAGTACAAGGTCGACACCCTCCAGGCGCAGCAGAATGCCGCGCAGTCGCAGGCGGACGGCGCCAAGAAGACCTCCAACCAACTGCTCGCCGCCATCGGCCGTTCCGGCGGTGGATTCGACGTCACGACCACGCTGATGACGAGCGCGAACCCGGGCGCCACGCTCGCGAAGCTCAGCACCTACGGGCAGGTGACCGGCCGCGCCAAGCAGATCTTCGCGAAGGCGCTCGCCGCCCAGAACGCGCTGAAAGCCATCAAGGACCAGGCGGATGTCGCGAAGGGCATCCTCGCCAAGCTGAAAGACATCGCGCAGACGGCCTTCGACACCGCTCAGGCCGCCGCCACGGCCGCGCAGACCGCGCTCGCGACCCAGCAGGCAGCGCAGGCGCAACTCGAGGCGAAGCTGTCCGTGCTCACGGAGCACCGCGACGCGACCCTCGCCGACTACAACGCCACCCTGCTGGCCAAATGGGGCCCGGGCGCCGCCGGTATCGTCTCGGCATCCGGCTGGGCCAACCCCGCCAACGGCTACCTCGGCGACCGCTTCGGGCTGCGGTACCACCCGATCTACCACATCTGGAAGCTGCATTCCGGGCAGGACATTTCGGGCACCGGCTGCGGCTCGAACATCTACGCGGCCCATTCCGGCACGGTCGCCTACGCCGGCCCGAACGGGGACCTGGGCAACTTCATCGAACTCGACAATGGTGGGGGAGTCACCACGGGCTATGGCCACATCATCGCCGGCGGTATCCTGGTGTCGATCGGGTCGCACGTCGGGCCGGGTCAGCTCATCGCGAAGGTGGGGTCGACCGGGGGGTCGACGGGTTGCCACCTTCACTTCATGGTTCGGATCAACGGTGCACTCACTGATCCGCTGCCGTTCATGCGTGATCGGGGGGTCACTCTTGGCTAGTCATTTCATTCGCCGTCAACTGAACGGCTTGCTCCGCTGATGTTCGCGCGCAGACGCCCCAGGGGGGCGGCGGCTGCTGTGGCGTCCGCGGCAATCGCCATCGTGGCAGGCATCGCCCTGTCCGTCTCCTCGTCGAGCCTGGCGATCGGCGCGCCTGCCGACTACCCCAGCTGGGGCGATGTGCAGGCGGCGAAAGCCAGCGAAGCCGCCAAACAGGTCGAGATCACGAAGCTCCAGGGCCTGCTGGGCACGCTGCAGAAGCAGGCGGACGACCTCGGCAAGATCGCGGAGCAGCGCGGCGAGCGGCTCAACCAGGCCAACGTCGCGCTCGCCTCCGCGACCACCAAGACGGCCAAGCTGCAGAGCCAGGCGGATGTCGCCCAGGCGAAGGCGCTGAAGTCCGCCAAGCGCGCCTCGGCCCTCATCGCGCAGCTCGCGCGCACCGGGGGCGGCGACATGACCATGGGAGTGCTGTTCGGCACCTCGAAGCAGACGGATCAGCTGCTCTCCACCCTCGGAACCGTTGGCCGCCTCAGCGAGTCGTCGACCGAGATCCTGAAGCAGGCGCAGTTCGACAAGAACTCGGCCAGTTCGCTCGCGGCCAGTGCCTCGGCGGCGGAGAGGAAGCGCAAATCGCTCGCCGCGGATGCGCAGACCGCCAACGTGGCCGCGCAGAAGGCCTCGGCGGATGCCACGGCACAACTCGCCCAGCAGGAGGCGGCATCGAACACGATGTACGCCCAGCTGGCGAGCCTCAAGAACACGACCGCCTCGGTGGAGCAGCAGTACCAGCTCGGCGTTACCGAGGAGGCTCGGCAGAACGCCGTGAAGAACCCGCCGAGCGCGCCAATCATCAACCCGAACCCGGCGGCTCCGGTCGCGGGCGCCGTGGAGGGCGCGATCGCCTTCGCGAAGGCCCAGCTCGGTGAGCCGTATGTCCTCGGCGGTGCCGGCCCCTCCTCGTGGGACTGCTCCGGGCTGACGCTGCGTTCGTACCAGTCGGTCGGTGTCTACATCGGCACCCACTCGGCGACGAATCAGTACAACACCCTGCGTGCCGCGGGCAAGCTCGTGAACCTCAGCCAGCTGCTCCCGGGCGATCTGCTGTTCTACACCGGCGGCGGCGGTGACATGTACCACGTGGCTATGGCGGTCGGCGGGGGCCAGATGATCGAGGCGCCGCGCCCGGGCGTGCCGGTTCGCATCGTCGGTATCCGGTACGGCGACCTCATGCCGTACGCCGGCCGTCCGACGGGCTAGTCGCCCTCACTGGCTGGTCCGCGCCGCGGCCGAGCTCGCGCGCTGCTGCGATTCCGGCCGCGTAGAGCCAGCGCGCGGGGTCATCGATGGCGGACTCGCGCGAGCCGGCGAGGTCGACGAGGCTCGCAGACCAGACGCCGTCCGGCACCGCGGTGTCGAAGGCACCGGCGATGACGCCGCGGCGCACGTCCGGCTGGGTGGCGACCCGGGTGGCCGACCAGGTGGCGAGCTGCAGCGCGTGGCCGACGACCTTGCCGGCCAACGAGGTGGCGTCGAAGCGTCCCTCGCCGGTGAGCACGACATCCGCGGATGCCGCTGCCGCCACGAGCCCGGTCAGCGTCGCGATGGCCGCCGACCCCGCGTCGATCTCGGCGCCCCACAGGGCGAGGAATCCGTAGCCCGTGCCTCCGGCCGCGCCCGCTCCGGCTGCCGACTCTGGCGACTCTGCCGACTCCGCCGGCTCCGCGGTCTTCGCCGACTTCGCGGACTCCGCAAAGTAAGCACCGTGCGTACTTCGGGGAGTGTGCGCGACGACATCGGCGAAGCGGGCGAGCGCGGTGTCGAGCATCGCGACCTCGGTCAGGGTCGCGCCCTTCTGCGGGCCGAAGACGGCGGCGGCCCCCGTCGGCCCCAGCAGCGGAGCCGTCACGTCGCTGAGCAGTCGTACGCCGCCGGGCGGCGCGGGACGCAGCCGGGTCGCGTCGACGCGGGTGAGACGCGCGAGCGCGCCGCCGCCCTCCGGGAGCGGCTCGCCGGCGGTATCGAACAGCTCGAGCCCGAGCGCCCGGAGAGCACCGGCTCCGCCGTCGGTCGAGGCCGAGCCGCCGAGTCCGATCACGAGCGAGGTTGCTCCGGCGTCGAGGGCTGCGGCGATGACCTCGCCGAGCCCGCGGGTGGTGGCTCCGAGCGGGTCGAGCGCCGCCATCAGCGGCAGGCCCGAGGTGAAGGCCAGCTCGACGACGGCCGTGCCGTCCGGTAGCCACAACCAGTGACCCTCGACGGGTCGGCCGTCGGGACCCGTCACGGGGCCGACATCCATGAGCCGGGCATCCGGGACCGCCGACGCGATCGCCGAGAGGGTGCCCTCGCCGCCGTCCGCTTGAGGGAGCAGCAGCACCTCGTCGAGCGGGCGCACGGCACGCCAGCCGCTGCCGATCGCGGACGCGGCGGACGCGGCATCCAGCGTCCCCTTGAAGGAGTCGGGGGCGACGACGACTCTCACGACATCACCCCGACCAGACTGCTAGTGACCGGTGGGCGGCACGTACGCGGCGATGCCAGCGATGATGGCGGCCTCGGCCTCCGCGGCGTCGCCCCAGCCCTCGGTCTTGACCCACTTGTTGGGCTCGAGGTCCTTGTAATGCTCGAAGAAGTGCTCGATCTCTTTGCGGGTGTACTCCGGGATGTCGGTGACGTCCTGGATGTGCGCCCAGCGCGGATCCTTGGCCGGCACGGCGATCACCTTCGCATCGGAGCCGCCGTCGTCGGTCATATTGAACACGCCGACCGGGCGGACCATCACGCCGACCCCCGGGAACAGCGGGTAGTCGAGCAGCACCAGCACGTCGACCGGGTCGCCGTCGAGGCCGAGGGTGTTCTCGAAGTAGCCGTAGTCGGTCGGGTAGACGAAGGTCGTGTAGAGCACGCGGTCGAGGAAGACGCGACCGGTCTCGTGGTCGACCTCGTACTTGTTGCGGCTGCCCTTGGGGATTTCGATGACGGCGGGGTAGTCGGCCATGACGGGTGCTCCTCGGTGGTGGTCCGCGTTTGCGGGGTCGGATGACGCAATAACGTTAGTCGATGCCTGAACGCCCCCGACTGACTCCCGCGATCGCCGACCTCCGCCGGGCGACGCGTGCCGCGCTGGCCGAGCTTCCGACCGACTCGCTCATGCTCGTCGCCCTCAGCGGCGGACCCGACTCGCTCGCCCTCGCCGCCGCCCTCGCCTTCGAGGCGCCGCGGGCCGGACTGCGCGCCGGGGCCGTGATCGTCGACCACGGTCTGCAGCCGGGCTCCGCGGATGTCGCGGCGCGAGCCGCGCGGCAGGCCGAGCAGCTCGGTCTCGCGCCGGTCCGGGTGCTGCGCGTCGACGTCGGCGCTGCGGGAGGCCCCGAAGCGGCAGCCCGAACCGCGCGGTACGCGGCTCTCGAGGGAGCGGCATTCGAGCTCGGAGCTGCCGCCGTGCTCCTCGCCCACACCCTCGACGACCAGGCGGAGACCGTGCTGCTCGGCCTCGCCCGCGGCAGCGGCGCCGCGAGCTTGCAGGGAATGGCCGCCCTGCGGGGAATCTATCGCAGGCCGCTGCTGGGCATCCGGCGCTCGACCACGGTGCAGGCTTGCGCGGATGCCGGCCTTGAGCCGTGGACCGACCCGCACAATGCCGACCCCGCCTTCACCCGCGTGCGCGTGCGGCAAAGCGTGCTGCCGCTGCTGGAACGCGAGCTCGGACCGGGCGTCGCCGAGGCCCTCGCCCGCACGGCCGAGCAGCTGCGCGAGGATGCCGAGGCACTCGACTCCTTCGCTGAGGAGCTTGCCGAGGATCTGGCCGAGCACGCCGAGGCGGGGATCTCACTCGACGTCCCCGCGCTCGCAGCCAACCCGTCCGCGCTGCGCCAGCGGCTGATCCGGCTCGCCGTCTCGAGCGAGTTCGGCGTCGCCCTGAGCCGCGCGCAGACGCTCGAGGTCGCCCGGCTCGTCACCGACTGGCACGGCCAGGACGGGGTCGACCTGCCCGGCATCCGGGTGACAAGGCGAGATGGCAGACTGCTGTTCGAGTCGACCGAGCTGTCTGCAACAGGAAGAGAACCCGATGGAACCGCGTGATGTTGAGGGCAATCTGAGCGAGATTCTCTACACCGAGCAGCAGATCCACGACCGGATCGCCGAGCTCTGCCGACGCATCGAGGTGGACTACGCGGGCAAGGATCTGCTACTGGTCGGGGTGCTCCGCGGCGCGGTCATGGTGATGGCCGACCTCGCCCGCGAGCTGAAGCGCGACATCGAGATGGACTGGATGGCCGTCTCGTCCTACGGCAGCAGCACCGAGTCGAGCGGTGTGGTCCGCATCGTCAAGGACCTCGACACCGACCTCGGCGGCCGGAACGTGCTGATCGTCGAGGACATCGTGGACTCCGGCCTCACCCTGTCGTGGCTGAAGGGAAACCTCGAGAGCCGCAATCCGGCGTCGCTCGAGATCTGCGCACTGCTGCGCAAGCCGGAGGCCGAGAAGGTGCACATCGACGCGAAGTACGTCGGCTTCGACATCCCGAACGCCTTCGTCGTCGGCTACGGCCTCGACTACGCCGAGCGCTACCGCAACCTCCGTGCCGTGGCCGTCCTGGCACCCCACGTGTACAGCTAGCACGGCACTCCTATTGGGGTTACTCCCCCGGCGAACATGCAGTCGACGTCAAGGCAGCGCGCGATAACCTGGCATTCACGTTTTTCTGAGGGAGGATCGGGCTCGGTGCCCGAGCGACTATGGACATCAAGCGCATTCTTCGCGGGCCGTTGGTCTACATCGTCCTGGGCGTTCTCGCCCTCTGGATCGGTTTCAGCTTGCTCACCGGCTCCGGCGCGCGCCAGATCACGACGGAGGAGGGCCTCGGCCTCCTCAGTGACAACGGCGTCAAGACGGTCAAGATCTACGACAGCGAGCAGCGCGTCGATCTGACCCTCAAGTCGGCGTACACCGACGCCACCGGCCAAAACCTCGGCACGACAGTGCAGTTCAACTATGTGGCCGCCCGCGGCGCCGACGTCGTCAAGGCCGTGGACGCGTCCAGCGCGAAGTACGACGACGTGCCCCCCTCGACCAACTGGGTGCTGAGCCTGCTGAGCATCCTCGGCCCGATCCTGCTGGTCGGGCTGTTCGCGTGGTTCCTGCTCTCGAGCATGCAGGGCGGCGGCAACCGCGTCATGCAGTTCGGCAAGTCGAAGGCGAAGCTCGTCTCAAAGGAGAGCCCGAAGGTGACCTTCGCGGACGTCGCGGGCTCCGACGAGGCTGTCGAAGAGCTCGAGGAGATCAAGGACTTCCTGAAGGACCCGTCGCGCTTCCAGGCGGTCGGAGCCCGCATCCCGAAGGGCGTGCTGCTGTACGGCCCTCCCGGAACCGGTAAGACCCTGCTGGCCCGCGCCGTCGCGGGGGAGGCCGGCGTGCCGTTCTACTCGATCTCGGGATCCGACTTCGTCGAGATGTTCGTGGGCGTCGGCGCCAGCCGTGTGCGCGACCTGTTTGAGCAGGCGAAGCAGAACTCGCCCGCCATCATCTTCGTCGACGAGATCGATGCCGTCGGTCGTCACCGGGGCTCCGGTATGGGCGGTGGTCACGACGAGCGCGAGCAGACCCTCAACCAGCTGCTCGTCGAAATGGACGGCTTCGACGTCAAGACCAACGTCATTCTGATCGCGGCCACCAACCGGCCAGACATCCTCGACCCGGCCCTGCTGCGTCCCGGTCGCTTCGACCGCCAGATCGGCGTCGACGCGCCCGACCTCAAGGGCCGCAAGAAGATCCTCGAGGTGCACTCCAAAGGAAAGCCGATGGCCAAGGGCGTCAACCTCGAGGTCCTCGCGCGGAAGACGCCGGGCTTCACCGGTGCCGACCTGGCCAATGTGCTCAACGAGGCGGCGCTGCTCACCGCGCGCTCCAACGCGCAGCTGATCGACAACCGTGCGCTGGATGAGGCGGTCGACCGCGTCATGGCCGGTCCGCAGCGCCGCACGCGTCTGATGAACGACAAGGAGAAGCTCATCACGGCGTACCACGAGGGCGGACACGCGCTCGCGGCGGCCTCGATGCGCCACACCGACCCAGTCACCAAGGTGACGATCCTTCCGCGCGGACGCGCCCTCGGCTACACGATGGTGCTTCCGCTCGAGGACAAGTACTCGATCACCCGCAACGAACTGCTCGACCAGTTGGCCTACGCCATGGGCGGTCGTGTCGCCGAGGAGATGGTGTTCCACGACCCGACAACGGGTGCGTCGAACGACATCGAAAAGGCCACGAGTATCGCGCGCAAGATGGTCACCGAATACGGCATGAGCTCGGCCATCGGTTCGGTCAAGCTCGGCGGGGCGCAGGGCGAGATGTTCCTCGGTCGCGACATCGGCGGCCAACGTGACTACTCCGAGGAGATCGCCGAGAAGGTCGACGCCGAGGTGCGGTTGCTCATCGAGCAGGCACATGACGAGGCCTGGCAGGTGCTGAACACCAACCGCGACATCCTCGACAACCTCGCCAAGGAGCTGATGGAGAAGGAGACGTTGGATCACGACCAGCTCGCCGCCATCTTCACCAAGGTCAAGCGTCTGCCCGAGCGGCCGCAGTGGCTATCGAGCAAGAAGCGCCCGATCAGCGACGTGCCGCCCATCAAGATCGCGGCGAAGGCCCCGGTCGACCAGGGGATCGTCGATGGCGGCGTCGACTCGAAACCGACCCGCCCCGCGCGCACCCCCCGCCCGCGCAAGACACCCGGCATCGCCACCGCCTAGGAGCACCGTGATCGACTCCGGACGCATCGAGGCGGCCGTGGCCGAACTCCTCGCCGCTATCGGAGAGGATGCGTCGCGGCCCGGATTGGCGGCCACGCCGACCCGTGTCGCCGAGGCGTACGGCGAGTTCTTCGCCGGGCTCGAGCAGGATCCACTCGAGCCGTTGCGCGGGGCGTCCGAGTATCTCGCCGCCCCCGGCGAGCTCGGGGAGCTCGTGCTGCTGCGCGACATCCGGTTCCGATCAATCTGCGAACACCACCTACTGCCCTTCACCGGCGTCGCG
The DNA here is from genome assembly GCA_025352325.1 of Microbacteriaceae bacterium. Taxonomy (GTDB): domain Bacteria; phylum Actinomycetota; class Actinomycetes; order Actinomycetales; family Microbacteriaceae; genus Lysinimonas. Next base: position 9,215 of record JANXTR010000024.1, read on the forward strand.
CACCTGGCCTACCTGCCGGGCGAGCGGATCGTCGGGCTCGGACGCCTGCCTCAGCTCGTCGACATTCTGGCCGCGCGTCCGCAACTGCAGGAGCGGCTGGGGGAAGAGATCGCCTCGGCGATCGACGAGGGCCTGACCCCTCGCGGCGTGCTCGTGGTGCTCGATGCCCGGCACAGCTGCGTGACCTCGCGCGGCGGCCGCCAGGTCGACAGCTCGACCGTCACGATTGCGAGTCGCGGCGCGCTGAGCGACCCGGTCGAGCGGGCCGAGGCGATGGGCCTCATCGCCGCCGGGGTCCTGACGTGAAGGTTCAGCAGCCGACCCAGATCATGGGCATTCTCAATGTCACGCCGGATTCGTTCAGTGATGGCGGCAGGTACACGACGGTGGATGCTGCCGTCACCCACGCCGTCGCCATGATCGAGCAGGGGGCGAGCATCGTCGACGTCGGCGGGGAGTCCACGCGGCCGGGAGCCGCCGCGGTCGACGCGAAGACCGAACGCAAGCGGATCGTACCGGTGGTCCGCGAGTTGGTGGCCCGCGGCATCCCGGTCAGCATCGACACTCGCCGGGCGCGCGTCGCCCTGGCGGCGGTGGAGGCGGGCGCCCAGCTGATCAACGATGTCTCGGGCGGCCTCTCGGACCCCGAGATGGCACGCGTGGTCGCCGAGACGGGCGTGCTCTACGCCGTCATGCACTGGCGGGAGGGCGGAGCGGATGCGACTCCCGACTACCGCAACGTCGTCAGCGAGGTGCGCCGTGAGCTGAAAGACCGCATCGCGCACCTGATCGTGGAGGGCGTGAAGCCCGAGCAGATCATCGTCGACCCGGGCATCGGCTTCGGCAAGACGCCGGAGCAGAACTGGCAGCTGCTCGGTCACCTGCCGCAGATCGCGTCACTCGGGCACGGGGTGCTCGTCGGGGCGTCGCGCAAGCGCTTCCTGGGTGCGCTGCTGCCCGACATCCACGCCGACGCGGCCGTCGGCGACACCCGGACCGACACCGACATCTCTCAGCGGGATGCCCCGACCGCCGTGATCAGCGCACTCGCCGCGCGGTCCGGTGCCTGGGCGGTGCGCGTGCACGACGTCGCGTCGAGCCGGCTCGCGCTGGACGTCGCCGAGCACTGGCGGATCGGCGCCGCCACGTGAGCGCCGTGCCGGGCTCCGCTGCGGATGACGCGACGACTCGCGACCGCCTCACGCTGACCGGTCTGCGCGCCGACGCCTTCCACGGTGTGTTCGAGCACGAGCGCGTCAACGGCCAGCCCTTCGTGATCGACGTGGTGGTGCACCTGTCTCTCGCGGAGGCCGGTGGGTCCGATCGCCTTGAACAGACCATCCACTACGGCGAACTGGCCGAGGCCGTGGTCGGTGCGGTGGAGCGCGATCCGGTGGACCTCATCGAGACGGTCGCCGAGCGGATCGCGTCGCTGGTGCTGGAGCAGCCGCGCGCGGAGGTCGTCGAGGTCACCGTGCACAAGCCGAGCGCCCCGATCACGGTGCCGTTCGACGACGTGAGCGTCACCATCATCCGGAGTCGCTCGACCATCCGGAGCCGCTCGACGGAGGGCGGCGAATGAGCGTCACGAAGCGCCTGATCGAGGCGCCGGCCGTCATCGCCGTCGGGGCGAACCTCGGCGACCGCCGGGCGACGCTACTGGCCGCGGTCCGGGAGCTGGCTTCCACCGACGGCGTCACGGTGACCGCGATCTCGGCCGCCCTCGAGACGCCGGCGCTGCGTCCCGAGGGCGTCGATCCGGATGCCCCCGCCTACCTCAACGCGGTGGTGCTGGTCACCACGACCCGCACGCCGGATGACCTGCTCACGGTGCTCAACGCGATCGAGCAGGCCCACGGGCGGGTGCGCGCGGAGCGCTGGGGGGATCGCACTCTCGACCTCGACATCGTCGACTTCGCCGGGATCACGAGCAGCAGCGAGCGCCTGACGCTGCCGCACCCGCGTGCGTTCGAGCGCGACTTCGTGCTGACACCGTGGCTCGAGGTCGACCCGCAGGCCGAACTGCCGGGTCATGGCTCGGTCGCCGCGCTCGTCGCCGCGATGCACGCCAGGGAGAAGGATCGATGACCCGCACCCGACCCGGGCCTCTCGTCGCGCTCGCCGTCATCGGGACGGTCGTCGGATTCCTGCTGCAGATCGCGCTCGCTGCCGCGAGCCTGCCCAAGCTGCGCGTCGAGTACACCTTCGCCGTGACCATCGGACTGATCGCTCTCGTGATCGTGATCCTCGCGGTTCCCGTGTACCGGGCGACGCACGGCCCGCTGCGACGCCCGGTCGACTCCTTCTACGCGACGCGCGTGCTCGCTCTCGCGAAGGCGTCGAGCCTCGCCGGTGCGCTGCTCGTGGGTCTGGGACTCGGGCTGGCGCTCGATCTGCTGGTCCGCTCCAGCACGACGACGGGCGACCTGGTGGCACGCGATCTGTCGACGCTGGGTTCGGCCATCCTGCTGCTCGCGGCGGGCCTGATCGCCGAGTTCCTCTGCCGCGTCCCCCCGCAGGACGATGACGACGATCACTCGGATCGCGGCCCCGAGCGCGTGCATCTGTAGCGTGGACGCCGTGACCGATCCCCAGACACCGCCGGTCACCCCGCCGGTAGCCCCTCCCGCGGCCGCCCCGTCGGCTTCCCGATTGCTCGATCCCTTCGCCGTCGACCCCGCCTTGGGCGAGTGGAGACGCGTCTCGTCGCGCTACCTGTGGGTCGATCTGCTCGGTGGTCTTTTCGGCACGGTGGTCTTCACCGCCATCTCATCGATCCCGTTCTGGCTGAGCGGCGTGGTCTGGCTGCTCGTGATCCCGGCGGTGGTGCTGGTGACCGGGTTGATCATCGCCGCGTTCGTGCCGCGTCGCGTGCGAGCCATCGGCTACCAGCTGCGGGCCGACGACTTCCTGGTGCGGCGCGGGATCATGTTCCAGCGTTTCGCGGCGGTCCCGTACGGCCGGATGCAGCTGGTCGACATCAACCGCGGCCCCCTTGACCGGGCGCTGGGCCTCGCCGAGCTGAAACTGGTGACCGCCGCATCCGCCAGCAATGTGGCAGTGCCGGGCCTGCCGATGGCCGACGCCGAAGCGCTGCGCGACCGGCTGGTGGAGCTGGCGGAGAGCCGCCGGGCCGGGCTGTGACCGATCGCGCGGGCGCCCGGCGCTTCGTCAGAGAGGCCGAGAACCTGGCAGACGGCGAGTGGCACCGGCTGCATCCCGCGACCCCGTTGCTGCGAGGTGGCTTCGCCTTCGTGGCGATCGTCGGATTCGTGATCGCGAACCTGCGCGAACGCATCCTCGACTTCTTCGTCGGCGGTCGCCCCGCCTACGCAGGCGGCGGCGACCCGCTCGACCTGATCGTGGAGCGCGGGCTGATCCCGCTGGCCCTGCTCGCGGTGCTCGTGATTCTGCTGATCGTGATCGCGATCTTCTGGCTCTCGTGGCGCGTGCACAGCTTCCGGATCACCGACGAGCTCGTGGAAGTGCGCAGCGGCATCCTGTTCCGCACCAACCGTCGCGGGCGTCTCGACCGCATCCAGGGCATCAACGTCGGCCGCCCGCTGTTCGCACGGCTTTTCGGTGCTGCCCGGCTCGACATCAACGTCGCGGGCCACGACGCGAACGTGCAGCTCGCCTACCTCTCGGGGCGCAACGCCGACGCCCTGCGTCACGTGATCCTGAAGCTCGCCTCCGGCACGCGCGACGCGGAGTCGCGAGCCCGGGATGCCGGGGCCACCGCTCCCGAACACGACGGCTCGCTCGGCGGCATCGTGAGTCAGCGCGCCCGTGAGTTCCTCGCACCGGAGTATTCCGCCGTACACCGCGATGCCGAGCTCGCCCCCACCTCGGTCGTCGCGATGCACACCGGCCGCCTGCTCGGGGCGACGGTCCTGCACGACCGCACCGTGATCTTCGTGCTCCTGGTGATCACCGGCATTGTGCTCGCGAGCCTCGCCCACGCCTTCTTTGTGCTCTTCGGTGTCGTGCCGCTACTGTTCGGCGTCGGCTCGCAGATCGTTCGACGGTTCTCGCGCTCGCTCCGCTACACGATCGCGGCGACCCCCGACGGCGTGCGCGTCGGCTACGGCCTGCTCTCGACGAGCAACGAGACGCTGCCGCCCGGTCGCATCCACTCGATCGAGATTCAGCAGCCGCTGCTCTGGCGACCCGCCGGCTGGTGGGAGGTGCGCATCAATCTGGCCGCCCACTCGGACCGCCAGGAGGGCGGCCGCCGCACCTCCACGATCCTGCCGGTCGGCAGCCGCGCCGAGGTGTTCGCGGTGCTCGAGCTGGTGTTCCCCGAGATCGTGGATGCCGGGGTGCGCGCCCACCTGGAGGCCGGCCTGTCGCGCGCGACCCCGGGCGACGGCTTCACCACCTCACCCCGCCGGGCCGTGGTGCTCCGGTGGTTCTCGTGGCGCCGCAACGGGTTCACCCTCGAGCCGGCCGCCGTGCTACTGCGCCGCGGCGCGATCTGGCGCTCGCTGGTGCTCGTGCCGACCGCGCGCATGCAGAGCGTCTCGCTGCACCAGGGCCCGTTGCTGCGGATGCTGCGCCTCGCCGACGTCCACGTGCACACCGTCACGGGGCCGATCCGGGCCACACTCGGGGCGCTGGACGCGGCGGACGCCACGCGCTTCTTCCGCGAGGTGGCGGCCAGCGGGGTCGTGGCTGCCGCTGTCGATCGGAGCCATCGCTGGGCGGCGCATCCCGCGACGCCCACGTCGCGACCCCTGTCAGGTGGCGCAGCGTGAGCGACTCCCGGACGACGCCGAGACGCGATGGCCGCCTCGGCATCGGCATCATCGGTGCCGGACACGTCGGCCCGGTGATTGGGGCCGCGCTCGGCGGCGCGGGTCACGCGATCGTCGGCATCGCCACGCTCTCGGAATCCGGCCGCGACCGGGCCGACGCGCTGCTGCCGGGCGTCCCGGTGCTCTCCATCCCCGACGTGATCGAACGCAGCGAGCTCGTGATCCTGGCGGTTCCGGAGTCGGAGCTCGCGTCGCTCGTGTCCGGGTTGGCGGCGACCGGCGCGTGGCAGGTCGGGCAGCTCGTCGCCCACACCGCACCCGGGCTCGGGATCGGGGTGCTGGCGCCGGCACTGGCGGCGGGCGCGATCCCGCTCGCGATCCATCCGGCCATGGACTTCACGGGCACCAGCATCGACCTCACCCGTCTGCGAGAGAGCTGGTGCGTCGTCACGGCGCCGACGCCCGTGTTGCCGATCGCGCAGGCGCTCGTGGTCGAGATGGGCTCGGAGCCGATCGTCGTCGCGGAAGCCGATCGGGCCGCATACGCGGAGGCGATCGCGACCGCGCGCGGCTTCTCGGCCGCGATCGTCGCGCAGGCGTCCGGGATGCTGCGCGACATCGGCGTCGAGAGCCCTGGCAGGTTGCTGGGCCCGCTGGTGCGCTCGAGCGTGGAGAACGCGCTCGCGGGTGCCGACTCGGAGGGCGCGGCGCCCCTGCTCCCAGCGGTCGACTAGCCGGATCGCGGGCGGGCGAGGAGTGCGATGACGGCCGCGACCCTCGGCGATCGGTAGCATCGTCCGAGGCGCGGCGAAGTCGTGCGCGCGAGGAGGAACAGTGACCAGACCCACCGTGGTCACCACCATCGCGGAACTTCGCGCGGGGCTCGCCGCTCGGGCCGCCGGCCGCGGTTCCGGCAGCACCCCCGGGTCGGTCGCGCTCGTCCCGACGATGGGTGCGCTGCACGACGGGCACCTCGCCCTGGTCGAGCGGGCGGCCGAGCTCGCCGACACGGTCGTCGTGTCGATCTTCGTGAATCCGCTGCAGTTCGGGCCCGAGGAGGATCTCGACAAGTACCCGCGCGATCTCGAGGCCGATCTCGAGGCCCTGGACCCGTTCGACGTGGCGTTCGTATTCGCGCCCACCGCATCCGAGATGTATCCGAAGGGCGCCGCTCAGGTGCACGTGATCGGCGGCCCAGTCGCGGAGCTGTTCGAGGGGCGCGCCCGTCCCGGCCACTTCGACGGCGTGCTGACCGTCGTCTCCAAGCTACTCAACATCGCGCAGCCCGACGTCGTGCTGTTCGGTCAGAAGGATGCGCAGCAGGTGTTTCTCGTGCGTCAACTGGTCGACGACCTGAACTTTCCCACGAAGGTCGAGATCGTCGAGACGGTCCGCGCGGACGACGGCCTCGCACTCAGCAGCCGCAACCGCTACCTCAACGGCGACGAGCGCCGCGCGGCCGTGGCGATCAGCCGGGCACTCGAGGCCGCCTCGTCCGGAGCCGATCGTGGGATCGACGCCGTGTTGGCGGCCGCGCAGTCGGTGTTCATGGATGAGCGGCTGGTTAGGCTGGAGTACCTGAAGGTCGTGAACCCGAAGACCTTCCTGCCCGTCGATGACGGCTACCGGGGCCCCGTGCGCGTGCTGATCGCCGCCCGGGTGGGCTCGGCCCGGCTCATCGACAACGACGCCATCTACCTGAACTGAGCTGCGCATGAGCGACACGACCCCGGTCTCGACCGGCTCGACCACCGGGCCGTTGGTCGAGCCCGCCGAGACCACTCCGCAGATTACTGCCGAGCAGAAGGCCGTCCGTCTTGAGAAGCGGGCGAGACTGATCGCCGAGGGCGGCGAGGCCTACCCGGTCTCTCTGCCCATCACGACGACGATCCCCGCGGTGCGCGCGAAGTACGGCGAGCTCGTCGCCGACGACAGCACAGACGATTTCGTCGGTCTGGCAGGTCGCGTCGTGTTCAGCCGCAACACCGGCAAGCTCTGCTTCGCGACCTTGCAGGCGGGAAGCGGCGAGCGCATCCAGGCCATGGTGTCGCTGGCCGAAGTGGGCGAGGAGTCCATCCAACGCTGGAAGGAGCTCGTCGACCTGGGGGACCACGTCTTCGTGAGCGGAGAGGTCATCTCGTCGCGGCGGGGTGAGTTGAGCATCCTGGTCACGGACTGGGCCATCGCAGCCAAGTCGATCCTGCCGCTGCCGAACCTGCACAGCGAGTTGAGCGACGAGACCCGCGTTCGTCAGCGCTACCTCGACCTCATCACGCGCGAGCAGGCGCGTGTCACCGTGCGCGCTCGGGCGGCGGCCGTCGCCTCACTGCGTGCGACCTTCACGGGTCACGGCTACCTCGAGGTCGAGACGCCGATGCTGCAGACCATCCACGGCGGAGCGAGCGCGCGGCCGTTCTCGACGCACTCGAACGCCTTCGACACCGAGCTCTTCCTGCGGATCGCGCCCGAGCTGTTCCTCAAGCGCGCCGTCGTCGGCGGCATCGAGCGGGTCTACGAGATCAACCGCAACTTCCGCAACGAGGGCGCGGACTCCACGCACAGCCCCGAGTTCGCGATGCTCGAGGCCTACCAGGCCTACGGCGACTACGAGCAGATGGCCGATCTCACGCAGCAGCTGATTCAGGATGCCGCGATGGCCGTGAGTGGCTCGCATGTGGTCACCTGGGCAGACGGCACCGAGTACGACCTCGGCGGCCAGTGGAACCGGATCAGCATGTACGGCTCGCTCAGCGACGCACTCGGGGTGCAGATCACCACCGCGACGACCGTCGCCGAGCTGAAGACCATCGCCGACGCGAACGACGTCGAGGTCGCCCTTGCCACGCACGGCAAGTACGTCGAGGAGCTCTGGGAGCACTTCGTGAAGCAGGATCTCGTGCGTCCGACCTTCGTCATGGACTTCCCGGTCGACACCAGTCCGCTCGTGCGCGACCACCGCAGCATCCCGGGTGCCGTCGAGAAGTGGGACCTGTACATCCGCGGCTTCGAGCTCGCGACCGGCTACTCGGAGCTCGTCGACCCCGTCATCCAGCGCGAGCGTTTCGTCGAGCAGGCGGCGCAGGCCGCCCGCGGCGACGACGAGGCGATGCGGCTGGACGAGGAGTTCCTGCGAGCGCTCGAGCACGGCATGCCTCCGAGCGGCGGCATGGGCATGGGAATCGACCGACTCCTCATGGCGCTCACCGGCCTTGGCATCCGGGAAACGATCCTCTTCCCGCTGGTGAAGTGATGAGCGACGGCCTGCCTCCGCAGCGCTCGCCCCGGAAACCGGAGCTCACGGCGGAGGAGAAGCGGCGCCAGCTGCTCATCCGCGTCGGCGTCTGGATCGTCGTGGGCGGCATCGGCCTGTACCTCGTGATCTCGGGCATCGTCGGCATCATCGCGAAGGGCTAGGCCGCCGGATGGACCGCCGCACCTCGCGAATCGTCGCCGTCGGGGGGCTCGTCGTGATCCTGATCGCGATCGCGGTGGCGTTCCTGATTCAGCGCTGAACCAGACTTGACGGCCGAGCGGCGGTCGGTGCATACTAATGAAAGTGGCGTAATGGTTAATCGATTAAGCACTCAATCGGAAGAACACCGCCCCGCACTCGCGCGTGACAAACGCGCAATCGACCGACGATGCTTTAACGATGAAGCGGAACACGATGCCCGAGGCCACAACGACGCGACCAGCCCGCGTCACGCTGCGCCATGTCGCCGAGCGCGTCGGACTCACGCCGGCGGCCGTCTCGATGGCCCTCTCCGGCAGCTCGCGGATCAGCGAGAAAACCAAAGTGGCTGTCCGCGAGGCCGCGGCGGAACTCGGCTACGTCCCCAGCTCCGCCGGCCGCGCGCTGCGCCGCCAGCAGTCGGGCGCGATCGCCCTCATCGTTCCGAACACCACGCACCACGTCTTCGGACACTTGTACTTCATGCACGTGCTGACCGGGGTCGCCTCCGTCGCGAACGGGCAGGACGCCCAGTTGCTCGTCTCGACGAACGCCGACGAGGCCGACGGAATCACCGCGTACGAGCGGGTCCTTCGCTCGCGGAGTGCCGACGGCGCGATCGTCACCAGCGCCGCGATCGGTGACCCGAACGTCGAGCGACTGACCACGAGCGGGCTCCCGGTTGTGCTCATCGGGCGCTTCCCGGAGTTCCCCGAGGCGCCCAGCGTCTGGATCGATGATGTCGCGTCGAGCCGTGCCATCACCGAGCACCTGCTCCAGGTGCACGGTCGTCGCCGGCTGGTCCACGTCACCGGCCCGCTGGATCACCAGACCGCCGTCGATCGACGCGAGGGCTTCCTTGCCGCTGTCCGCGCGGCAGGCATTGAGCACGATTGCCTCATGGTGGAAGGCGATTTCTCCGAACAGTCGGGCACCGATGCAGCGGACGCGATCCGCGACTGGCACGCGGACGGCGTGGTGTTCGCCAACGACGACATGGCCTTCGGCGGAATGCTCGCTCTGCGCGTGGCCGGGGTTGACATCCCCGGCCAGGTGTCGGTCGTCGGCTTCGACGACTTCGGTCTCGCCCGCTCGACGACCCCGGGCATCACCACCGTTCACGTCCCGGCGGAGTCGATCGCCGAAACGGCGGCGCACCTGCTCTTTGCCCTGATCTCCGGTGGGGTGGCGCCCGTCGCGCCGACACCGGAACCCGAACTGCGCATCCGCGAATCCTGCGGATGCCGTCCCGCCCCGAGCTGACCGTCTCGGTTCCGATACCCCTCCCGGTCGACCCTGCATCACCCGCACCATGTTCGAAGGAGAACATATGAAGAAGAGAATCGCCGCTGCCGCTGCGGGAGCCGTCGTGCTCGCGCTCGGCCTGGCCGCCTGCTCGGGCACCTCGTCGTCCGGAACCGGAGGCAAGGTCGAGCTGTCGGTCTGGACCGGTTTCACTGGAGGTGACCGTCCCGGCTACGCGCAGATCGTCAAGAACTTCAACGCCTCGCACCCCGACATCCACGTGACGATGACGGTGCAGCCGTGGGACACCATCGGCCAGAAGCTGCCGTCGGCCTGGCTCACCGGGCAGGGGCCAGACATCGCGGCCCCGAGTCCCGATCCGAACGCGATCGCCCAGTACGTGAAAACGAACTCGGTGCTGCCCATCACCCTCACCGGTGACGGCGACAGCAAGATCAACGTCGACAAGCTCGCACCGGGCACCGTGAAAGAGTTCACGTACGGCGGCAAGCTCTACGCGATCCCGGCGAACTTCGCGTCGCTGAGCCTGTATTACAACAAGAAGATGTTCGTGGCGGCCGGGATCGACGGCCCGCCGACGACCGTCGCCGAGTTCGCCGACGACGCGAAGAAGCTCACCATCGACGGCGGCACGACGCAGTCCGGCCTGGTGCTCGCCGACAACCAGACGATCCAGATGTGGCCGATCCTGCAGTGGCTCGAGGGCGGCGACATCGTCGACTCGAACAACTGCAGCGCGGTCCAGACCGCAGCCAGCCAGAAGGGCCTCAAGATCTGGGGTGACCTGGTCGCCAAGGACGGCATCTCGCCGGTGGGGCTGACCGGCGCGCAGGCGGACTCGCTCTTCTCGGCGGGCAAGGCTGCGATGGAGATCAACGGCCCGTGGGCGGCACCCGGCTACAAGTCGGCGGGAATCGACCTGGGTATCGCTGCGGTGCCCACGGGTGTCGACGGCGCAGTGACCCTCGGTGCGATTGCGCCGCTGGCCATCTCGGCGAAGACCAAGCACCCTCAGGAGGCGCAGGAGTTCCTCGCGTACTGGACGAGCAAGTCGGTGCAGAAGACCTTCTCCACGACAACGGGCTTCCCACCGCTCCGCACTGATCTCGCCGATGACGCGACCCTGAAGGCCGACCCGGTCGTCTCCGTGTTCGCGGCGCAGGTTCCCGACGCACGGCTGTACCTTCCGAAGGTGCCCAATGCGACCCAGGTGGACAGCGACGCCTACACGACGATGATCGGCCAGATCACGCGAGGAACGGATGTCGCCACCGCGACCGCCACCGCGCAGGCTGCCATCAACAAGCTCACGGGGTGCACCACCAAGTGAGCGCCAGCACCATCACCGGAGCCCGGACGGCATCCGCCGGCCGGGCTCCGGCCTCCCCTCGCAGACGCACGCGCTGGTCGCCCGGCCTGCTGTTCCTGGCCCCCAGTCTCCTCATCCTCGGTGTCTTCGTGCTGTGGCCGATCGCCCAGTCGTTCTACTACAGCCTGTTCGACTGGACCATCGGGGCCAACAGCCAGAAGTGGCTCGGCCTCGGCAACTACGTGGCCCTCACCCAGGACCCGCACTTCTGGAACGCCCTCGGAGTGACGATGGTCTACACGGTCATCACCGTCGTCCTGCTCGTGGTGCTGGGGTTCCTGGTTGCGCTGGCGCTGCAAGGCGAGGGGCTCATCACCCGCATCGTGCGCTCGGCGCTGTTCTTCCCGACAATCGTGTCGTTGGTCTCGATCGGACTGGTCTGGAAGTTCCTCCTCGACCCGCAGATCGGCCTCGTCGGCGGCCTGTTCGACCTGATCGGTGCCAAGCCGATCGCGTTTCTCACGGATCCCTCCCTCGCCTTGCCCTCGCTGATCTTCGTCGGCGTCTGGAAGAGCGTCGGGTTCGCGATGATCATCTTCGTCGGGGGGCTCAAGGCCGTCCCGGCTGAGCGCTATGAGGCCGCTCGCCTCGACGGCACCTCTCGGGCGCAGTCGGTCTGGTTCATCACCCTGCCGAGCATCCGCCCCACGCTGCTGTTCGCCACCCTCATTCTCACCATCCAGTCATTGCAGCTCTTCGACCTGGTCTATGTCATGACCGGGGGAGGGCCCCTCTTCGCCACCGACTCCCTGGTCAACCTGCTGTACCGCTCCGGTTTCGTCGACTACAAGACGGGATATGCGGCGGCCATCTCCTGGGTGCTGTTCGCCATCGTCATGATCATTTCCGGCATCCAACTGCGGCTCTTTCGGTACGACGATGTCGACTGAGACCCTGCGCCAGCGGAGGACGCGGCCGGCGCGGCGAGCAGACGGAGCGACCATCAACCGGATCCTGGTCCGCATCTTCATCGGCGTGGGAGTCGTGCTCGCGCTCGTTCCCTTCATCTGGATGGTGTCCGGCTCGTTCCGGAGCGAAGCCGACCTCTTCGGCAACCCGGCGAGCCTCTTTCCGGGAAGCATCACCCTGCACGGCTACGAGAGCGTCTGGCAGCAGCTGCCGTTCCTGCGCCTTCTGCTCAACTCCTTCGTGTTTGCCGGAGTGACGACGCTGCTCACCCTGTTGTTCGACTCGCTGAGCGCCTATGCGCTTGCCCGGTTGCGATTCCGAGGACGCACGCTGTGCTTCATCCTCGTGCTGATCACGCTGATGGTGCCCTTCCAGGTGACGCTGATCCCGGTGTTCATCGAGCTGTTCCACCTCGGCTGGCTGAACACCTATCAGGGCCTCATCGTGCCGCGGGCGACGAGCGCGTTCGGGATCTTCCTGCTGCGCCAGGCCTTCATCTCGATTCCGACCGAGCTCGACGAGGCTGCGCGGATCGACGGCGCAAGCCATCTGCGCATCTACTGGTCGGTCATCCTGCCGCTCGCGAAGCCGGCCCTCGCGACGGTCGCGGTGCTCAACTTCATGAACCTCTGGAACGACCTGCTCTGGCCGCTGGTGGTGACCAGCGATCCGAACATGCTGACGCTGCCGGCCGGGCTCACCCTGTTCGGCGGAGCGCACGTGACCGACCATGCGGTTCTTCTGGCAGGCGCGGTCATCTCGCTTTTGCCGATCGCCGTTGCCTTCTTCCTCGCGCAGAAGTACTTCGTTGCGGGCGTCTCGACCTCGGGGTTGAAGTAGTGGGCGCCCAGTTCGAGGCGGGTTCCTTCACCTGGCTGACCGGCATCGAGGACACCTGCGTCTATCCGGCCGCTCACTACGGGATGCCGCCCCTCGACGAGTTCGCCCTGACGGGGCACGACGAGCACTGGCGGGACGATCTTCGCTGGGCCCGAGATCTCGGCTGCACCGGGATCCGCTACGGCGCCGCGTGGCCGCGCACCCATCCGGCTCCCGGCCGCTTTGCCTGGGAGTGGCTCGATGAGCGACTCGAGTTCGCGCAGCAGCTCGGTCTCACCGTCATCGCCGACCTCGTCCACTACGGAACGCCCACCTGGCTGGACCGCTCCTTCGCCGACCCCCGCTACCCGGACGTCGTCGCCGAGTTCGCCGGCGAGTTCGCCGCGCGATACCGCGGCGTGGTGGACGCGATCACTCCGCTCAACGAACCGGTCACGACCGCCTCCTTCGCCGGTCTGCGCGGGGTCTGGCCGCCCGCGCTCACCGGCTGGGACGGCTGGACGACGGTCACCACCCAACTGGCGCTCGGGATGAGCAGGTCGATCGCGGCGATCCGATCCGCGAACCCCGACGCGACGATCGTGCACGTCGAGGCGTCCGCGCTCTACGAGGCAGCAGGAGGGGTGAGCGATGCGACGGAGCTGGCCGAGCACCGCCAGCACCTGGAGCGGGTCGCGATCATCCCGACCGAGCTGCTGCTGGGGCGCGTTCGGGCCGAGGACGAGCTCGGCCGCTGGTTGCTCGCGCACGGGGCGGATCCGGCGGCACTCGACGAACTCGCTGCGCGGCCTACGAGGATCGACATCCTGGGGGTCAACTACTATCCGGATCTGACGCCGCGGGCGTTGCACGTGCTCGACGGCGAGATCCACCAGCAGGCCGTCAACCGGGACGCCGCGGGACTCGAGCGGGTGCTGCGCGACGCCGAAGCGCGCTGGGGGCTGCCGATGATGATCACCGAGACCAGCATCGAGGGGACCGAGCAGGTTCGGGCCGACTGGGTCGCCTCGTCGACGGCCGCCGTCGGCCGGCTCCGGGACGAGGGGATGGATCTGCGGGGCTACACCTGGTGGCCGCTCGTCGACTTCGTCGACTGGTCGTGGGCGGCGGGCGGCCGCAACGTCGAGGAGTTCGCGGTCGACGCGGACGTCATCGCGGAGCGCACCAGTTCCCCGGGACGGGTCACTCCGTACCTGCGCCGGATGGGGCTGGCGCGGCTTGAGGAGGAGCCGGGGGGAATACTGCGCCGCCTGCCGGACGCGTCAGCCGCGGCCTTCGTCGAGCGAGCTCGCGGCACGGGGATGGCGCGGTAGGGGAGATACCGAGGATTCTGACCCGCGTCGATTTCCGCCGCGGGATCTCGAGAGCTGGCGGCGTTCGCCGAGCATCCGCTGGATCGTGGGCGCATCGACCGCCCGCTGCGGCCGGAGCCCGGCTACGAAGAGCACGTACAGCGAACACGGCGTAGCCTGGACACATGCCGACAGACCTGTGGGGTGGGATCATCTGGTCCGTCGCGCCAACGGTCGTGATCGGCCTGCTGTTCTGGTTCATCATGCGCTCGGTCATCCACTCGGACCGCAACGAGCGCAAGGCCTATTCGAAGATCGAGGCCGAGGAGCGCGCGCGTTTCGCCGCGAACTCGCCGATCGAACCGGGTGGGAAGCCGACGACTCCGTAGGGTCGCTGTTCGAACTCGGCTCCGGGCTCCTCCTTCGTGTTCGGGCTGTCGACGACGATGTTCCACCCGGGGGAGTGCTACACGTGGTCGGGGTGCGGGACGGGAATCAGGTTCAGTTCCGGGATTCCGACGAAGTGGGCCGGGTCAGTCGCTGTCCGGTGTGCGGATGCGCCGGCACGTCCATCGCGCCCCGCCCGTTCACCGGATCGGGCCGCCGAGCGGCACCTCTCGCGGTGCGAGCAGCTCGATGGCCGGCGCGGCAGCAGGGGTGTCGACGGGCTCGACCGCGGTCTCGACCAGCGCGACCTCGGCGGGATCCTTCTCCCGGTTGCTCAAGCGCGCTCCTTCAGGACCTCGGCCAACTCGGTCACCAGTCTCGTCGCATCCGCCTCGTCGAATACAAGCGGCGGGCGGATCTTGAGCGTGTGGTTGTCGGGACCGGATGCCGCGAGCAGAATGTGTCGCCCGCGGAGCGCGTTCACGACATCCAGGGCGAGCACCTCGTCGGGTCGGCCGTCTCCATCCACCAGGTCGACGCCGAGGAACAGGCCAGCGCCGCGCACCGCGCCGACACGCGGATCATCGAGCTCGCGCAGGGCGGCGAGCAGGGCGCTCCCGACGCGCGCCGCGTGCTCGGGCAGGCGCTGGTCTCGTACGACGTCGAGCGTGGCCTGCGCCGCCGCGATCGAGACGGGGTTGCCGCCGAACGTGTTGAAGTACCGGCCGCGCGCCGCGAAGGCGTCGACGAGGTCGCGGCGGGCGACCACCCCGGCGATCGGATGCCCGTTGCCCATCGGTTTGCCGAGCGTGACGAGGTCGGGCTCGAGCCCGTGGCGCCCGAAGCCCCACAGGCTTGCATGCTCGCCGCTCCGGCCCAGTCGCCCGAACCCGGGTTGCACCTCGTCGGCGAGAAAGATGCCGCCCGCGGCATGGATCGCCGCGACCGCGGCCGGCAGGCCGACGGCATCCGGGAAAACGCCGTCCGACGCGAAGATCGTGTCGACGATCAGCGCGGCGGGCCGGATGCCGGCCTCCGCGAGTGACGCGATGGCGACGACCACCGCGGCGCCCAGGTCGACCCCGGGGGCGGGGGCGTCGATCGTCCGCACCCACGGAGCCAGCGAGTCCATGCCGCCCAGCGACGGCGAAATCGCCGCCACCTTGGCGGTGACGCCGTGGTACGCGTTGTGCGTGACGATCACGCCCTCGTTGCCGGTCGCGGCCTTCGCGATGCGGAGGGCGAGATCGTTCGCCTCGGACCCGGTGCAGGTGAACATGACGTTCGCGAGGTGCCCCGGGAAGGTGCCGAGCAGGTCCTCGGCGTAGACGATCGTGGCCTCGTCGAGGTAGCGGGTGTGGGTGTTGAGGTGTGCCGCCTGCTCGGCGATGGCGGCGACGACCCGGGGGTGCGCGTGCCCGACCGAGGGCACGTTGTTGTAAACGTCCAGGTATTCGACGCCCTCGCGATCCCAGACGCGAGCGCCCTCACCCCGCACGAGTTCGAGAGGTTCGCGGTAGAACAGCCGGTAGGCCGAGCCGAGCGCCGCCGCGCGACGGCGCACGAGATCGGCGGTGCGGGGAGTGAGCGCGTCGACCGCAGCCGGATCGAAGTAGCTCGTGGGTCCCGGCATCAGAGTTCCTCTCGTTCGGCGATTGCGAGTTGCGCCGCGGTGTGTGCGACGTTGCGGCCGAGGTAGTCGGCGTTGGCGGGGAGCTGACGGGCCAACCACGACCCGAGCAGGATGCGCTGCACGAGGCGCGCGACAACCAGCCGGGGCAACAGCTCGCGCTCGCCCGGCTCGAGCGGGAGCACGCTCTCCCAGCCGGCGACCATGCCATCAATGGTGTCGGATGCCGCGTACTGGTCGTCGGCGGGGAGCAGGTAGCTCGTGGTGACGGCAAGGTCGAGCACGCGGGCCGTACGGACCACATCGCCGAAGTCGAGGACGGCGACCACCCGGGTCGCCCGTTCATCCACCAGCAGGTTGTCGAGGTTGCCGTCGTTGTGGATGAACTGCTGCGGCAGCGCGGCCAGCCGAGGTGCGACCTCCCGCACGTGACGGTCGAGCGCGGCGGCAACCGGGGCCGGATCCACCACCGCCTCGAACAGCTCGGCGAGCTCGGGCAGGCGGGCGACGTCCCACGCGAGCATCCTGCTCTCAGCGGGATGCCGGAAGTCGGCGAGGGACGCCGTCAGCCGCGCCTGCGTCGATCCGACCGCGTGCAGGAGCTCGGTCGAGGGGGCGGCGTCCCAGAGCGCGGCGCGGAGCGATTGGCCCGGCATCCAGGGCATGAGCCGCGCGATGCGTCCGCCGCCGGCGATCGGGACGACCGGCTGGAACGTCCCGTCGAGAGTCGGCAGCAACCGGGGCACCGGCAGCGTCGGGTCGTGCGAGTCCGCCCAGTCGACGGCGGAGACCTGCAGGTCGATCACCGAGGGATCGTCGCCCGGGTGGGCGATCTTGAGCGCGTAGCCGGGGTGGTCGGCATCGCCCGTCGCGCCCGCGACCTCCACGCGGAAGGTGTCGTCGCGCTCCGTGTCGACGCGAGTGACGCGAGCGGCGTGCACTCCCCAGTGGCGCAGGGCGAGCGTGGCGGCATCCGACTCGGTGGCCCGCTCGAACGGCGCGGCCAGATCGGCCGCCAGCAGCTCGCGCACGCCCATGCCGCCAGGCTACCGCGCGCGCTGACGACACGTCATCCGCGCGGGTTCGCCAGGTGCTGCCGCGTCAGCTCGTCGAGCTGTTCGTCGCTCAGCTCGTCGAACTTCTTCTCCTCGCGTTTCTCGCTGCGCGTCCAGCGTACGAAGAGGAGCACCAGGATCGGCACGTCCGCGATCTCGGCGATGAACCACAGCGCATCGCCCGCTAGGTGCTGATCGTGCACCGGATTCGGCCACCAGCTCGACGCGGCGGCGACGGCAGGCCCGATGAGCGGCGCGTGGTCGAGGATCGCATCGTTGAGGCGCAGCACGATCCCCGGCACGGCGTCGATGATCAGCTCGACGAACGCCAGCAGGAACTCGATCGTGATGAAGAGGCTGGTGCGTCCGGCGGTGTTCTCGACGATCGGCAGCACCATGATCAGGCCGAGCGCGGGGATGACGACGCCCATCGCGGCATCCAGGGCGGGCGTGCCGCGCAGCACCCAGGCGACCGGTGTCAGGAACAGGCAGAACACGGCGGCCGAGAACAGGGTCGCGAAGATCGCGTTGCCGAACAGCTTCAGCACGCGGGTGGTCAGCATCCGCTCGAGCCGGATGACGCCGCTCTCACCGAGCGACACCCGCAGCAGCCCGATCGGTCTGCCCGCCGCGATGCACGCGGGGACCGCGAACAGTAGCAGCGCGACGCGGGTCGTGAACGCCCAGCGGAGGTCATGGCTGTACGCGCCCAGAAAGCCGAACTCGACGACCGCGAACGAGCCGAGCCCGAGCCCGAAGAACGCGAGGCTGAACCGCACCGGCCAGCGGATGCCGCGGCGACCCGCCCGGACGACCCCGGCCAGGTAGAGCCCGGCCGCCACCACGATCGCCACGAGCGCGACGGGGTCGAACCGCCACGTGGCGAGGAAGACGGGGATGGACGGCACGCCCGGATGTTACGCCCGCACCCCTGAGACTCAGCCGCGCTTAACGGCGCGGGTGTTCGCGATGCCCCAGACGAGCGCGAGCACGAAGAGTTGGAGGGCCGCGATCGTCACCAGGAGTGCGCTGGCGACGGTGGTTCCATCAAAGCGGAACTCGATGGTGCCGTGGGCGCTGAGGACGCTCCTGGTCACCAGCGACCCCAGGAAGATCGTCGCGGCGACGAGTTCCAAGGTGGAGAGCACCAGCGCCCAGGCGCCCACGACCGCGAATCCGTGACCGGCGAGCCGGACATCCCTCTCGTCGCGGTATTCGATGGCGTTGATGCGGAGCCAGTCGCCTGCTCCTGCTCGCCGGGCGAGAAGCGCGGAGAGCAAGCCCCCGACGCCGAGTGTCAGCAGCAGCGCCGCTCCGAACCAGTTCTCGAGGACGAGCGTGACGATCGCTCCGGCGAATGAGCCGCCGACCAGCAGAATGTTGGGAAGCGACAGCGGAAGACGACTACTCGCGGTCGACATGGAAGACCTCCTCGACGGTGGAACCGAAATGCCGCGCGAGCCGCACGGCCAGGGTCAGCGAAGGGTCGTATTTCCCGGTCTCGATCGCGTTGATCGTCTGTCGGGAGACGCCGAGCTCGGCCGCGAGGGCGCCCTGCGACAGGCCCGCCTCTTCGCGCATCCGTCGGATGTCGCTGTCCATGCCTGTCAAGTTAGCTTGACACCCGAACGCTGTCAAGCGCCCTTGACACCCCGCTCCTCTTTCACCGATTTCTGTTCGCAATTCAGGTCGGATGACGTCGGGTGAACGACCTCGATGCGATTCCGACTCTTGGCCTGAATTACGAACGCTGAATTACGAACGCGGCAAGGTCGCGCTACGGTGCGATGACCAGCAGCTCGCCGACCGAGCACTCCAGCGCCTCGCAGATCGCTGTCAGGGTCGAGAACCGGATGGCGCGTGCCCGATCGTTCTTCAGCACCGAGAGGTTCACGATGCTCACGCCGACGAGCTCGCTCAGGTGCGTCAGCGTGATCCCCCGCGCGAGCAGCAGTTCGTCGAGCTGGCAGTGGATGCGCCCGGAGTCGTCGTCCGGCTCCGCGGGCGCCATCAGACGAGCCCGTCGGTGTCGTGCTGCAGGCATTCGCCCGACTGCACGATGTAGGCGAGAACGGCCAGCACGATTGCCAAGCCGAGCATGGGGGCGTCCGGCAGAAAGGTCTGGGGCACGATCGTCCATCCGATCGGCAGCCCGACGATGTTCTCGATCGAGGGATCCCCGGCGTCGGGGTACACGAGCCCCCCGCTGTCGGAGATCGTCTGGGCGATGCGTGCGAGCCAGGAGCCCACGCCCAGTATGACGGCGAGCGTCCACGCGGATCGCGATACGGACGGCGCGAAGGTCACCCCGCGTCGAATCCGCCAGGCGAGATCGCCGATGATGAACGCGATCCCGGCCACCGTGAGGCTGACGAGCAGAAAGGCCGCCGCATTCACTAACGCCAGCGCAGGGACCCGCTGCACGAAGCCCAGGCCGGAGACAAGGACGAAGCCGCCCGCGACGGCGACGACCGTATACGTGATGCCCACGACGATCGCCATGGCCGCCACGACGTATCCCAGAATGTGGATGACACCGAGCACGAGCGAGCGTGCCAGGGTAGGGCAGGTTGCGGTCATGGAAGCCTCCTTATCGACAATCGTTAACATAACGATTATCGATAACCCTCGCAACCCCGAACCACACCCCCGAACCGGGGCCGCCTTCCGCATCTTGCCGTGAGCGAACACGGGCGAATCCGAGCCGCCCCGTGGCTACTCTCGGTATATCGGAGCCCACCCTGCTCGGTTCCGGAGGAGTCAGACATCATGTTCGAACGCTTTACGGATCGAGCCCGCCGGGTCGTCGTCCTCGCCCAAGAAGAGGCGAAGATGCTGAACCACAACTACATCGGCACCGAGCACATCCTGCTCGGTCTCATCCACGAGGGCGAGGGTGTCGCCGCGAAGGCGCTCGAGTCCCTCGGGATCTCGCTGGATGCCGTCCGCGAGCAGGTCCAAGACATCATCGGCCAGGGTCAGCAGCAGCCGACCGGCCACATCCCCTTCACGCCGCGCGCCAAGAAGGTGCTCGAGCTGAGCCTCCGCGAAGCGCTGCAGCTCGGCCACAGCTACATCGGCACTGAGCACATCCTGCTCGGCCTGATCCGCGAGGGAGAGGGTGTCGCAGCTCAAGTACTCGTCAAGCTCGGCGCTGACCTCAATCGGGTTCGACAGCAGGTCATCCAGCTGCTCAGCGGCTACCAGGGCAAGGAGCAGGTCGCGGTCGGCGGCAACGACGCGACGCCCGACAAAGGCAGCCAGATCCTCGACCAGTTCGGCCGCAACCTCACGCAGGCGGCACGCGACGGCAAGCTCGACCCGGTCATCGGGCGCGAGAAGGAGATGGAGCGCGTCATGCAGATCCTCTCCCGCCGCTCGAAGAACAACCCCGTGCTGATCGGCGAGCCCGGCGTCGGCAAGACCGCGGTCGTCGAGGGCCTCGCCCAGGCGATCGTGCGTGGCGACGTGCCCGAAACCCTGAAGGACAAGCAGCTCTACACGCTCGACCTCGGCAGCCTCATCGCCGGCAGCCGCTACCGGGGTGACTTCGAGGAGCGCCTGAAGAAGGTGACGAAAGAGATCCGCACCCGCGGCGACATCATCACCTTCATCGACGAGATCCACACCCTGGTGGGCGCGGGTGCCGCAGAGGGCGCGATCGACGCGGCCAGCATCCTCAAGCCGCTTCTCGCCCGTGGCGAGTTGCAGACCATCGGTGCGACCACGATCGACGAGTACCGCAAGCACTTCGAGAAGGACGCCGCGCTCGAGCGCCGCTTCCAGCCGGTGCAGGTGCACGAACCCACGCTGCCCCAGACCATCAACATCCTCAAGGGGCTCCGCGACAAGTACGAGGCGTTCCACAAGGTGTCGATCACGGATGGCGCGATCGTCGCGGCCGCGAACCTGTCCGACCGCTACGTGAGTGACCGGTTCCTGCCAGACAAGGCCATCGACCTGATCGACGAAGCGGGCGCACGCCTGCGGCTCTCGATCCTGTCGGCCCCGCCGGAGCTGCGCGAGTTCGACGACAAGATCGCCGGGGTCCGCGCCAGCAAGGAGTCCGCGATCGAGGACCAGGACTTCGAGAAGGCCGCCAGCCTGCGCGACGAGGAGAAGAAGCTGCTCGGTGAGCGGCTGCGCCTCGAGAAGCAGTGGCGTGCCGGTGACGTCGCGGCGTCCGGAACCGTGGATGAGGGTGTTATCGCCGAGGTGCTGGCCAACGCCACCGGCATCCCGGTCTTCAAGCTCACGGAGGAGGAGTCCAGCCGACTCATCTTCATGGAGAAGTCGCTGCACGAGCGCGTCATCGGTCAGGAGGAGGCCATCTCGGTCCTCTCCAAGACGATCCGTCGCACGCGTGCCGGCCTGAAGGATCCGAAGCGTCCCTCCGGCTCGTTCATCTTCGCTGGCCCCACCGGTGTCGGTAAGACCGAGCTGGCCAAAGCGCTCGCCGAGTTCCTCTTCGACGACGAGAACGCGCTGATCTCGCTCGACATGAGCGAGTACGGCGAGAAGCACACCGTCTCGCGGCTGTTCGGTGCCCCTCCCGGGTTCGTCGGCTTCGAGGAGGGCGGTCAGCTCACCGAGAAGGTGCGTCGCAAGCCGTTCAGCGTCGTGCTCTTCGACGAGATCGAGAAGGCGCACCCGGACATCTTCAACTCGCTCCTCCAGATTTTGGAAGAGGGACGTCTGACGGATGGCCAGGGCCGCGTCGTCGACTTCAAGAACACCGTGATCATCATGACGACCAACCTCGGCACGAAGGACATCACCGGCGGACCGGTGGGCTTCACGCTCGAGGGCAGCGCGGAGAACTCGTACCGGGCCATGCGCGCCAAGGTGGTCGAGGAGCTGAAGAAGCACTTCAAGCCGGAGTTCCTCAACCGTGTCGACGAGACCATCGTCTTCCCGCAGCTCAGCAAGCCGGAGCTTCTGCAGGTGGTCGCGCTCTTCATCGGCCGTCTGTCGGACCGTCTGATGGACCGCGACATGACGATCGACATCACGGATGCGGCCAAGTCGCGCCTGATCGACATCGGCTGGGACCCGACCCTCGGAGCCCGTCCGCTGCGCCGCGCGGTGCAGCACGAGATCGAGGACTCGCTGAGCGAGAAGATCCTGCACGGCGAGCTCAACGCGGGCGACCACGTGCACGTCGACTTCGCGACGGGAGCCGACGGACTCGGTGAGTTCGTCTTCACGACCGGGCGTCAGCCGGGCCGCGAGGAGCTCCCGGCCGTGGTCGGCGCGATCGAGGCCGCGACGGAGTAGCTCCCCTCACACGACCCAGGGCGGCGGTTCTTCGGAACCGTCGCCCTTCGTCGTTTCGCACCCCCCGGCGAGAGCAGGATGCTGCGCCTCGACCAGCCTCGCCACCATGGCCGCGTCGATCTCGACTTCGGCCGGAGGCGTGTCCATGGCTAATAGGGTGGCACGGTGACCTCTCTCATCGTGCGCCGCGCCCGCACCAGTGACGTGCCGGGGATCGAGGCGATGATTGAGCCGCTCGTGCAGCAGCGCATCCTGCTCGGCAAGGACCGCGTCGTCTTCTACGAGGCCGTGCAGGAGTTCCGCGTCGCCGAATCGCCCGAGGGTGAACTGCTCGGCTGCGGGGCGCTGCACGTGATGTGGGAGGACCTCGGCGAGGTGCGCACGCTGGCCGTGCAGGGCGGATGGCGCAGCCGCGGGGTCGGCCACGCGCTGCTGGAGCGGCTCGAGTCCGACGCGCGCGAGCTCGGACTCACGCGCCTGTTCTGCCTCACCTTCGAGACCCGCTTCTTCACCGACCACGGATTCGTCGAGATCGGCGAGGGCGTGGTGTCGCCGGATGTCTACGCCGAGCTGGTGCGCTCGCCCGACGAGGGCGTCGCCGAGTTCCTCGATCTGGCCCGGGTGAAGCCGAACACCCTCGGCAACTCGCGGATGCTGAAGCAGCTGTAGCCCGCCCGAGACGACGACCCGCCGCGGCGGGTCACCGCGGCGACGTCCGCACCCGGGATTACCCTGTGCGCATGTCGACGATCAAGAACCCGGTCGGCCCGCAGCCGCCCTCGGTGTACTGGCGTCGCCGCCTGCTGCTGCTCGCGGTGCTCGTCGCCGTTGTGATCGTGGTGATCCTGATCGTGGTGCGACCGGGATCGGGCGGCACGAAGACCCCGACCGGCGGACAGACGAGCGGGCAGCCCGGCAGCAGCTCGTCGTCGAGCTTCTCCGCCGCCGCGGGAGGCAGCGCCGCAGCCTGTGACCCGTCGGTCATTTCCCTGACGGCCGTCACCGATGCGACCAGCTACGCCGCGGGGGTGCAGCCCCAGCTCTCGATGACCATCGCCAACACCGGGCAGAGTGCCTGCACGATCGACGTGGGCACCGACGCGCAGGTGTACACGATCACCAGCGGATCCGACCAGATCTGGAGCTCGGCCGACTGCCAGACCAACAAGACCGCGCTTAAGCAGGTGCTCGAGCCCGGCGCCGCGAAGGCCCTGTCAACCACCCCCTTTGCCTGGGACCGCACCCGTTCCTCGACCACGACGTGCACAGGGACGCGACCGGCCGTGACGGCCGGCGGCGCGAGCTACCACCTCAACGTCAAGCTGGGCGAGCTGGCGTCGAAGAGCAGCAAGCAGTTCCTGCTGCAGTAGTTCTGACCGGGTAACGTCAGCCGGGTGCCGACACCGTCGTTCCCGCTCGTGTTCCCCCTCGACGACGCCTACGCCGAGCGTGTGTATGCCGGCGTGCTCGGCAAGATCGTCGGCGTCTACCTGGGGCGCCCTGTCGAGGTCGGTTGGGACTACGAGTCGCTGACCACCGTCTATGGACTGGTCGACGACTACGTGGCCGAGAGCATGGGAATCCCGCTGGTCGTGACCGATGACGACATCACCGGCACCTTCACCTTCCTCCGCGGGCTGCGCGATCACGGCCTCTCGCTGCGCGTCACGGCCGAGCAGCTCGGCGAGACCTGGCTGAACTACCTCATCGACGGCCGCACGATCCTCTGGTGGAGCGGGCTCGGCAACTCGACAGAGCACACCGCGTATCTGCGACTGACGGCCGGCATCCCTGCGCCGCTCAGCGGGTCCGCCGAACTCAACACGACGCTCGTCGCCGAGCAGATCGGCGCGCAGATCTTTATCGACGGCTGGGGGATGGTGGTGCCGGGCGATCCCGCGATGGCCGCGTCCCTGGCGCGGCGGGCCGGCTCGGTCAGCCACGACGGCGAGGCGCTCCACGCGGCAGCCGTGATGGCCGCGATGGAGGCCGAGGCCTTCGTCGATACCCGCACCGACCATCTGCTCGACACCGCGCTCGGGCTCATCCCGCGCGAGTCGCTGATCGCCCACGTCATCGACGACGTGCGCGACTGGAGCGCCTCCGACGGCGACTGGCGGGAGACCCGCGCCCGCATTGACGAGCGTTACGGCTACCACCGTTACGGCGGCAACGTGCACGTGATCCCGAACCACGCGCTCATCCAGCTCGGACTGAACTACGCCGCGGGCAGCCTCACCCGCGGCCTCGCGATCACGACCACCTCCGGCTGGGACACCGACTGCAATGCGGGCAATCTCGGTGCCCTGCTCGGCTTGCAGCTGGGTCTTGCGGGCTTCGACACAGCGACGGGACTGGATGCGGCGGCCGCGCCCACCTCGGAACCCCGCGACTGGCGCGGCCCGATCGCCGACCGCATCTGGCTGCCCAGCGCCGAGGGATCGCGAGGCATCACGGACGCGGTGCGCGAGTCGCTCGAGATCGTTTCGGTGGCGCGCGAGGTGCGCGGCGAGCAGCCGTTCGCGTCGAAGGACGGCGCGCGGTTCTCGTTCGTGTTCCGGGGGTCGGTGCAGGGGTTCGAGGCGCCCGAGGGGGTGCCCGGCGTCCTCGTCCACAACGTCGACTCGGCGCTGTTCGGGGCTCGGGTGCTCGCGATCGAGGTGCCCGCTGCTCGGGAGGGGGACGCGCCGCCGCCGCCGCTCCGCGTGAGCACGGACACCTTCGTGCGGCCGAGCGCCCGCGAGAAGTTCGGCACCTACGAACTGCTCGCGAGTCCCACGCTGCATCCGGGCCAGGACATCTCGGCGAGCGTCGCGCGGATCGGTGGCGAGGGTGTGCTGACGGCGGCGATCGTGCTCGGCGTCTACGGGGCAGACGACGAGCTGCACTACGGGGTCGGCGCCGAAGTCGAGCTCACGATCATCCCGTCGACGCTGCGGATGCGCGCGCCCGACTCCGGCGGCCAGCCGATCGCGAGCGTCGGCTTGCAGCTGAGCGGCGGGGGATCGGGCCGCGTCGAACTCGACCGTCTCGACTGGACGGGCACCCCCGAGGTCACCTGGGTGCGTCCGGCGGAGGGCGGCCGGATGTGGCGGCATGCCTGGATCGACGGCGTCACGCACTTCGACACGACGTGGCCCGATGACGCGATCCGGGTGATTCAGGATGCCGGAACCGGCCTGTTGATGACGGGCGGCCCGTGGCGCGACCTGACCGTCGAGTCCGTGCTGACGCCGCAGCTCGCCGCCGAGGTCGGACTTGCGGTGCGCGTCGCCGGGCTCCACCGGTACCACGCGCTCGTGCTCACCCACGAGGGCGGCGGCACCACCGGCGAGGCGCGGCTGGTGAGACGCGAGCACGCGGACGAGACGGTGCTGGCGCGCATCCCGCTCGTCTGGCAGACCGGTCGCGCCTACGCGCTCACCCTGACCGAGGTGGGCGGCGTGCTGCGCGGCACGGTCGACGGTGCGGCGATCGGGCCGGTACCCCTGGCGACGGATGCTCCGCTCGGCGGGATCGCGATCCTCGTCACCGAGGGTCGGGTCGGCACCTCGCGGGTGCAGGTGTCGCCCACCCGGGTGGGGGAGACCGCAGATTCGGGCACCGTGGAAGGATCGATCGCGTGACCACCCCCACCGTCCCCGTCATCGCCCCCGCCGCCGTCCCCGTCATCGTCATCGGTTCCGTCAACGTCGACCTGGTGGCCGTCGGTGGACGCATGCCCCGCCCCGGCGAGACGGTCTCGATGGAGCGCTTCGCCGAGGTGCAGGGCGGCAAAGGCGGCAATCAGGCATCCGCCGCCGCCGCGCTCGGCGCGCACGTGCACTTCGTGGGTGCAGTCGGGTCCGACCACTGGGGCACCGCCGCCCGCGACGACCTCAGCGCCCGCGGTATCGACGTGAGCGGACTCGCGACGGTCGAGGGTGCAACGGGCGTGGCGATCATCCTGGTGGATGACAGCGGCGAGAACTCGATCGCGATCGTGCCCGGGGCGAACGCCGCAGTGTCACCGGCAGCCGTGGAGGCCGCGCTCGCCGCGATCGAGGCGGAGGACGCCGTCGTGGTCGCGTGCCTCGAGATCCCGCTGGAGTCGGTGCAGGCGGCGGCACGGGCGGCGGAGCGCCGCGGGTGGCGCTTCGTGCTCAACCCGGCCCCGGCCCCGAGCGGCGGGCTGCCGGCCGAGCTCGTGGCGGCGGCATCCGTCATCACCCCGAACGAGACCGAGGTCGAGGTGCTCGGCGGCGTCTCGGTGCTGCTGGTCGCCGGAGCGGGCGCGGTGGTCGTGACCCGCGGCGGCGACGGCACCGACCTGCACCTGCGCGGCACCGAGGTCGCGCGGCTCGACGCGTCGCGAGCCTCGGTGGTCGACACCACGGGCGCGGGCGACGCGTTCACGGCGGCGCTGGCCGTCGGGCTGGCGAACGGACGCGAACTCGTGGATGCCGTGCGCTGGGCGAGTGCGGCCGGCGCGATCGCCACGGAGGGCTTCGGTGCTCGTGGCTCTCTCGCGACGGCGGCTCAGGTCGAGGAACGCCTCACGCAGAACTGACTGAGCGCTTCGCGCGTGGTCGCGACGCGCGGCCGGGGTGGGCCTTCAGAACGCGGGAACGTCTACCCGGTCGCCCGGCGAGGTGCTCGCGAAAGCCATCCGGATCGCGGTGGCCAGCGGACCGGCCTCGCTGTCGACGATCGTCGTGTACCCGAGCCGCCGCGCCTCCGCCGCTCGGACTTTCGCCGCCGCGACGGGCCGGATTTCGCCGGCCAGGCTGATCTCGCCGACCGCCGCCATCGTGGCGGGGAGCGCCTGATCCTTGACGGCGCTCGCGATGGCGAGGGCGATTGCGAGGTCGGCTCCGGGCTCAGACAACCGGATGCCGCCCACCGTCGAGACGTAGACATCCGACGTCGACAGCCGGAATCCGCACCGCCGCTCGAGCACCGCGAGCAGCATCGCCACCCGGGACGCGTCCACCCCGTTGACCACGCGGCGTGGATTCGGCGCCTGGGTCTGCACGATTAGCGCCTGCACCTCGACCGGCAGCGCCCGGCGGCCCTCGACGGCGACCGTCACACAGGTGCCGCTCACCGGGGATCCGCTCCGAGAAAGGAAGAGCCCGCTCGGGTCGGCCACCTCTGAGATGCCGTCGCCGGTCATCTCGAAGCAGCCGACCTCATCGGTCGGGCCGAAGCGATTCTTGAGAGTGCGGACGAAGCGCAGCGCCGTCTGGCGGTCGCCCTCGAAGCTGCAGACGACATCCACCAGGTGTTCGAGCATGCGGGGGCCGGCGATCGACCCGTCTTTCGTGACGTGGCCGATCAGCAGCACGGGGAGGTTGCGCTCCTTGGCGATGCGGATGAGGGTGCCCGCAACCTCGCGCACCTGCGCGGGCTGGCCGGCCGCACCGTCTGACATGGAGGACGACACGGTCTGCACCGAGTCGACGATCAGCAGGCCCGGCCGCACCGCGTCCACATGGCCGAGGATCGTGGCCAGGTCAGTCTCGGCGGCGAGGTAGAGCTCGTCGTCCAATGCGCCGGTACGCTCGGCGCGCAGCCGCACCTGGCTGGCGGACTCCTCGGCGCTGACGTACAGGACGCGGATGCCGGTGCGGGCCGCCCGCGAGGCGACCTCCAGCAGCAGGGTCGACTTGCCGACGCCTGGCTCACCGCTCAGCAGGATCGCCGCTCCGGGGACGATGCCGCCGCCGAGCACCCGGTCGAACTCGGCGATGCCGCTCGGCCAGTGCGCTACCGATTCGGAGCCGAGATCGGTGATCGGTCGAGCCTCGCGGCCGGCCGGCACCCGTGCCGATGGAACAGAGGCGGGCACCCCGCGCTCGACGACCGTGCCCCACGCTTGGCATTCGGCGCAGCGACCGACCCACTTGACGCTCGTCCACCCGCACTCGGAGCACGCGTAAGAGGATGTCGGGCGGGCCATGCGGTCAGCCTAAGCGTGACAACCGACGTGGAACTGCGAGAGCGGCGGCGTGTACGTCGCTCTCGCCATGCGAATACCCATTGCGCGCCGCAGCAGCGGCGGCGCGCAAGCTAGCGCCGCGGCGTCCACTCCGCGTCGAACGCGAGTTGCGCGTCCAGGCCGCCGTCGGGGCGATTGCGCAGTCGGACCGTGGCGCCGCTGGCGTCGGCGAGCTGCGACACGATGGATAGTCCGAGACCGCTGCCCGCGCCATCCGGACGCCCGCGCCAGAAGCGGTCGAAGGCGCGCTCGAGGTCGACGGGCGGCAGCCCGGGCCCCTGATCGAGCACATGCAGGGTGGCTCCGCGTGAGGAGGGGTCGAGTCGCACGAGCAGCTGCGAGCCGCGCGGGCTGACGCTCAGCGCGTTGTCGACATAGTTGTCGACGATCTGCTCGACCGCGGAGGCCGAGGCAAGCACCGTGCACCCGTCCGGCCCGGCGTAGAGCAGTTCCACGCCCGACTCCTCGCCGAGCGCGCGCCAGTGCTCGACGCGCTCCCGGGCGATGGCCGCGACATCCGTGCGCGTGACGGACGCGATCGTGCCCTCGCCGCGGCTCAGCTGCAGCAGGCCCTCGACCAGCGTCTCGAGACGGTCGACCTCGGCGTTTGCAGCCACGATCCGCTCGGCAGACTCGGCCGGGTCGACGTCGACCAGTTCGCGGGCGCGCTCGAGGCGCAGGCGCAGGGCGGTGAGGGGGGTGCGGAGCTGATGGGAGGCATCCGCGGCGAAGCGGCGCTGCTGGTCGAGCGCGGAGGCCAGCCGCTCCGCCATCGCGTTGAAGCTCCGGGAGAGCGAGCGCAGCTCCGGCGCCCCCGTGCGGTCGTCGGCGCGCACGTCGAGCTCGCCCTCCGCGAAGCGTTCGGTGAGTTCGGTGAGCCGGCGCAGGCGCCGGGTGACGGTCCGGGAGAAGATCAGGCCGATCACGCCCGCGAGGATCACGGTAGTGATCGCGACCACGCCGAGCGCGGCGACTTTGTCGTTCACCGCGGCATCCACGACGGTGGCCGGGTAGGTGAGGCGGACGGTTCCGAGCACCCGCTGCCCGCTCAGCACCGGGACGGCGACGTAGAGCAGCTGCTCCGACAGGGTCTGCGAGTAGCGGGTGCCGCTGGCAATCTGGCCGGTGAGCGCCGCCGCGATCTCGGGTCGAGAGGCGTAGGAGGAGCCCACGGCCGCCGAGTCGTCGTCGCTCGTCACGATCGCGACCCCGGTCGCGTCGGTGATGACGATCCGCGCCCCGCCGCTCGTCGACCGGTACCGGCGTGCGAGTTCGGTGATGGCGGCCGCGCCGGTCGCGTCCGGGGCGACGAGGGATGCCTCGCTGTGGCCGGCGAGCACGAAGGCATCGCGCTCGAGCGCCGTCGTGATCCGGTCGTGCTCCGTCTGCCCGAGGAATCCGGCCAGGGGGATCAGCAGCACCGCGAGCACCACGGCTGTCACGCCCATGACCGCGAGCATGAAGCGCCAGGTCATGCGGGGATCTCGAAGCGGAAGCCGACCGCGCGCACCGACTCGATCCAGTCCGGCGAGCCCAGCTTCTTGCGCAGCGCCGCGACGTGCGCGTCGAGCGTCTTCGTCGCGCCGAACCACTCGGTCTTCCACACCGAGCGCAGGATGTCGGACCGCGGTCGCACCGCCCCGGGCTCCTCCGAGAGGTACATCAGGATCTGGTACTCGGTCGTCGTCAGGTGCACGGGCTCGCCGTCGAGGGTGATGCGCTGGCCGCGCAGGTCGATCACCAGCGGGCCGAGCCGGCGCTCAATGGCGGCGGCGGGAGCGGCATCCGTGCTCGTGCGTCGTGTCACCGCCCGGATGCGCGCGATCAGTTCGCGGATGCCGAACGGCTTCACCAGGAAGTCGTCGGCCCCCATCTCCAGCGCGAGCACGCGGTCGATCTCCTCGCTGCGGGCGCTCACGACGATGATCGGCACGGTCGAGAAGGTCCGGATGCCACGGCACACGTCCGTGCCGTCCATGTCTGGCAGGCCCAGGTCGAGCACCACCAGGTCCGGAGCCGCCGCCCGCGCCGCCTCGAGCCCCGCGGAGCCGGTGCCCTCGTGCCGCACCTCGTGTCCGGCGCCGGTCAGGGCATCCACGATCCCGGCCGCGACGGCGGGGTCGTCCTCGATCAGTAGCACGCGCACCGTCTTAGTGTCGCGGAACGCGGGAGCACAAAGGGTTCCGCTCCGTTCAGCGGGCGGATCTTGGCCGTTTCTTGGATATCCGCCGGATCGACCTTCGGTGAAAGCGTTCTAACGTCGAAGACATGAAGACACCGATCATCATCGCCCTGTCCATCGTCGGAGTTCTCGGAACTGCCGGCGGCGCCATGGCCGTCAACGCCGGAACACTGGCCAGCTTCTCCCAGAGCAACCTCGGCAACGCGCCGACCTCGCTGACCACGCCTGCCGCCACACCGAGCCCGTCGGATGACGCCACCGAGCACGCAACCCCCGAGGCCGAGCCCTCCGAGCACGCCACCCCGGAGCCCGGCGAGCACGCCACCCCCGAGCCGGGCGAGTACGCCACCCCCGAGCCCGGCGATGACAACGCTGATCACTCGGGCGGCGGCGACAACAGCGGCTCCGGCAGGAGCAGCTCCGGCAGCTCCGGCAGCGACGACTCCGGCAGCGGCCAAGGCGGAGGTCACGGCAGCGACGACTGATCCGCCCCGCTGGCCGCGAGCCCGCTGACCGCGCCCGCGCCGAACCCGTCAGTTGACGAAATCCCCTGGTGTGCGTTCGCCTCTACTAGGGGATTTCGTTACCCCAACGCGGATTGACTTTTTGGTACGCCCTCGACCGGAGCGTCAGCGCTGAACGGTCGATGTTGGCGATTTGGAGGTAGTGAACCGCGCCAGTTGGTGCGGCTCACCCTCCGTCGCATCAGCGGGATCAGTTCTCGGGAGCCGCTGTCGCTCCACCGCCGAGACGCGCGCCGCCGAAGCCGCCGAGTCCGGTTGCACCCTCGGAAATGCGCGCTGCGGCGACGTCACCGCTCGAGTCCGCCTGTCCGATGACGGTGATGTTCTCTCCCTCGGCGAGGTCGCTGACCTTGGCGGTGCTCGACCTCGTGACGGTGGTGGTGCCGCTCGTCGTGACCTTCACGGTCGACCCGTCGGCCAGCTTGACGCTGATGGTGTTGCCCGAGATGGAGTTGATGGTGCCGGAGGTGAAGCCGCCGCGAGCCGTGCCGGTCCCGGTCCCGGTCCCCGTCCCGCCTACCTGGCCAGGGGATCCGCCGTAGCCGCCCGCGCCGCCCTGCGCGCCGAATCCGCCGCGCGTGCTGGAGGCGTTGGCGCTCGTTGCGGTGCTCTGGCCGATCAGCACGCCGCCGACGCCGCCGACGATCAGTGCCGCGACGAGCGCGAGAGCCGGGGTGAGGTAGCTTTTCCACTTCGCCTTCGGGGCGAAGGCGGTGACCGGAGCAGATGGCGCGGGCGCGACCGCCAGCGTCGAGGCGGCCGGCGGTTCGGAGGAGGTAGTGGCGTTGTCAGCCATGGTGGTTCCTTTCGTGAGGCTGCTGCGTGGGATGGGACGTCTGGGTGAGAGAAAGCTCAGATGGAGCGGAGTGCCTGGATCGGCCGCATCGCCGCGGCACGGGCCGCAGGGTAGACCCCGAAGAACACGCCGATCGCGACCGAGACGCCGAGCGCGAGCGGCACGGAGTAGCCGAGCACGACGGGTTGCGTCCCGTTGATTTCGAACTGCGCCCCGAAGAGTGCGACGACCACCCCCAGCACCCCGCCCAGCAGGGTCAGGGTCGCCGCCTCCACGAGGAACTGGCCCAGGATCGCGGGCCGGGTCGCGCCGAGCGCCTTGCGGATGCCGATCTCGCGGGTGCGTTCGGTGACGGTCACGAGCATGACGTTGGTCACGCCGATCCCGCCGACGAGCAGGGAGATCGCGGCGACCGCTCCGAGCAGCACGGTGAAGCTCTGCGCGCTGGACGCCGCCGTCTGCAGGAGGGCGGTCTGGTCGGTGACCGTGTACGGCGCGGTCGCCGTGGTGTCGCTCGGGTTGTACTTCAGCAGTTGGTTGAGCACGACCTCCACCTCGCCCTGGGCGGCCGCGACATCCGCCGAGCTGGTGGCCTCGACGGTCATTGTGCTGATCGCACCGAAGCCGGTGTAGCTGCGCTGCACCCGGCTGATCGGCGCCACGACGACCGAGTTGGCATCCGAGACGCCGGTGCTCGACTGGGTGGCCAGGATGCCGACGACGGTGAACGGCGTGCCGTCCACCGAGATCGACTTCCCGAGCGCCGAGCCGGTCGGGAAGAGCTCGGTGGCGAGCGTCGATCCGATGATCACGACCTTCGCGGCGTCTGCCACGTCGGCCTGGGTGAAGGACTCGCCGGTGCCGATCTTCGCGGTCGTGACGGTGAAGTAGTTGGGCGTGGTCCCGACAAGCGAGACGGAGGTCTCGTTCGCATTCGTCGAAGAGACGGTGAGGCTCGTGGTGACCTGCGGCACCACCGCGTCGACGTGGCCGAGGCCGGCATCGGCGAGGCGGTTTGCGACGTCGAGGGTGAGCTTCTTGGTCGAGGTGTCGGTCGCGGTCGTTCCGCCGCCGAAGCCGAATCCGCTGCCCGCGCGCACCGTCAAGGTGTTCGTGCCTAGTTGCGTGATGAGGTTGTTGATCTGCTGCGAACTGCCGTTGCCGACCGCGAGCAGCAGGATGACGGCGGCCACCCCGATCATCACGCCCAGCAGCGTGAGCGACGAGCGCAGCTTGTTGGCCGTGATGCCGCGGAATGCGGAGCGCAGCGTCTCGATGACGGTCATACGGCGGCCCCGTTCCCGCGGGTGGCACCGAGGGGCCGGTTGCGTCGGTCGCTCACCAGGTGCCCGTCGCGGATCGAGATGACGCGGGCGGCGTGGGCGCCGACGGTGTTCTCGTGGGTGATGACAACGATGGTGCGACCCACCTTCGTGAGGGAATCGAGGATGCCGAGCACGTCATCTGTGGACTGGCTGTCGAGGTTTCCGGTGGGTTCGTCGGCGAGCACGATGGTCGGGCTGGTGACGAGCGCACGGGCGATGGCGACGCGCTGCTGCTGACCGCCGGAAAGCGCCTGCGGGCGGTGATCGACGCGATCCGCGAGGCCGACCAGGTCGAGCGCTTCGAGCGCGAGTCGTTTGCGTTCGGCCGACTTCACGCCGCCGTAGACGAGCGGAAGCTCCACGTTGGCCAGCGCCGTCATGCGCGGGATGAGGTTGAACGACTGGAACACGAAGCCGATCTGCTGGTTGCGCACCTTCGCGAGCTGCCGGTCATCCAGCGAGCTGACGTCGACGCCTCCCAGCAGATACTGACCCTCTGACGCGATGTCGAGGCAGCCGAGCAGGTTCATCAGCGTCG
Organism: Microbacteriaceae bacterium; assembly: GCA_025352325.1. GTDB lineage: Bacteria > Actinomycetota > Actinomycetes > Actinomycetales > Microbacteriaceae > Lysinimonas. The sequence goes on from JANXTR010000024.1 coordinate 42,793, forward strand.
ACTTGCCGGAGCCCGACGGGCCCATGATCGCCAGGTAGTCACCGCGGGTCACGACGAGGTCGATGCCACGCAGGGCTTCGACGGCGGCTTCTCCGGTTCCATAGGTCTGACGGATGCCGCGCAGCTCCAGCACCGCGTCGGCGACATGCTCGAGCGGGGCCGCCGTCGCACCACCTGCGCTGGTCGAGCTACTCCCGCCGGTCGAGCCTGTCGAGACCACCGTTGTCGCACTCATCCGTTCGCCCCGTTGCGGTTGCCGAACCCGCCCGTCCCGCCGCCCGGGAAGGTACCGGCCCCGCCGAACCCGCCGAACCCGCCGCGCGTGCCGGTGCCGGTCGTGCCCGTCGTCGTGGTGGTGGACGCCGTTACGGTGCCGATCACGATCGTCTCGCTGGCCGTGAGTCCGGTCTTGACCTCGGTGCCGTCGTCGCCGACGATGCCGAGCGTGACCGTGGTGACCGTGGTCTTGCCGGTCTTGGAATCGACGACCTTGACCGTCGACCGCCCGTTCGCGGTGGTGATCGCAGCGGCAGGCACGTAGAGCGCGTCCGCGGCGCTCGAGTTGATCGTGATGGCGACCGAGGCAGTCTGGCCGAGGCGCACCTTGTCGGGGATGGCATCCAAGGTGATCGTGGTCGCGTACGTGACGACCGAGTTCGAGGACGTGGCAGTGGGGGAGACCGCGGTGACCTTCGCGGTCGCCGTCACGCCGGTGAGCGCCGGGAAGCTGACGGTCGCAGCCTGACCGACGGTGACGTTCGAGATGTCGGCCTCCGCGATGTTCGCAGTCACCTTGTAACTTGAGACGTCGGCGATGGTGACGAAGCCGGAGGAGCTGGAGCTGGTCGACCCGCTGGTCGATCCCGTCGAGGCCCCCGAGCTGCTCGACCCCGAACCGGAGCCGCTGGAGCTGCCCGAACTCGCGCCGACCTCGCCGCTGACGGCGATCAACAGACCCGCGATCGGAGCGGTGAGCGTCGCCTTCGCGAGGTTCTCCTTCGCGGTCATCCAGGTGCCCTTGGCCTGCGCCAGCGATTGCTTGGCCTGATTGATGAAGGAGACCTGCGCGTTCGGCTGCGCGGCGGCGGCGGTCAGATCCTGCGAGGCGTAGACGTACGCGGCGTAGTCGGTGTTCACGGTCGACTGCAGGTCGGTGGTGTCGAGGGTTCCCAGCATCTGACCTGCCGTCACCGTCTGGCCGACCGCGACATCCACGCTGGCGATCGTGCCAGAAACGGCGAAGTCGGCCGACACGTCGCGCGCCGCGGCGATCGCGCCGCTCGCGGTGATCGTGCTGCTCACGATGCCCTGCTGGACCGTTCCGGTCAGCTGCATCCCGGTGGCTGGGGCGGACGTCGCGGAGAAGGGCTTGAAAATGACGATGCCGGCAAGGGCGAGGGCTGCGACGATCACAACGGCGAGCCCTCCGTTGATGAGCACACGCCTGGAGATCTTCATGATCGAATGCTGACCACGCCGAATATGCGTGACTTCGGTAGAGGCTATGAATGCGCTGATAGCTTCGAGGCTTCTGTGAGAGATCGCACCACCGACCCCACAGCGGCCTCAGCCAGCCGGATGCCACGGCTCCGTGCATGCGGCGGTCTCCGTTAGACTCCCCCTCGGTACCGTGTCCGAGCGGCCGAAGGAGCATGTCTCGAAAACATGTGACGGTTCATCCCGTCCGTGGGTTCAAATCCCACCGGTACCGCCA
>JANXTR010000031.1 GCA_025352325.1 Microbacteriaceae bacterium
CAATGACCTGGACGCCTACCGCGCGACCGGCGACCGCAAGGATCTCGACGAGGAGATGGTCGCCCACGACTGGGTGGTGCGGGTGTTCGAGCCGGTCATCCGGGCGATCCCGAAAGACCTGCGGGGCAAGCTCGAACCGGCGGAAGCCTTCCACCAGCTGCTCGAGCACCGCTGGTACCGCTCGCAGAACGAGGCCCGCAGCATCCCGCTCGCCGAGGCGTTGAGCTCGTACATCGACACGGTGCTGCGGCACCGCCGCGACGAGATGACCGTCGTGGCCCCGCCGACCGGCACCATCACGCTGCCGATCGAGGTCATCGAGGCGGACGGCCCAGAGGCGGCCGCCGACGACGCCGAGGACTGGCGCTCCAAGGTCTGAATCCCCGGGGATATGGCGGGCGAGAGATCGTCACAAGCACGAAACACCCCGGAATCCGGCCTTCCCTAGATTGAGCGCGTCAATATCGTCACGCCCGAATCACAGGAGCAACCATGAGTGGAAACGCCGCACGTCTGCAAGCGATCAAGGACGTCGAGGCCTATGTGCCGCCGACCGTCAGCTTCTCTCCCACCGAGACCCCCGGCGCCATCTTCGGTGAGAACGTCTTCAGCAAGGTCGTGATGCGCCAGCGACTGCCGAAGTCGGTCTACAAGTCGGTCGTCGCCACCATCGAGCACGGTGCCAAGCTCGACCCCGAGGTCGCGGATGCCGTGGCCTCTGCCATGAAGGATTGGGCCCTCGAGAAGGGGGCCACCCACTACGCGCACGTCTTCTACCCGCTGACCGGACTGACCGCCGAGAAGCACGACAGCTTCCTCGAGCCCGTCGGCGACGGCACGGCCCTCGCCGAGTTCGCCGGCAAGACCCTCGTGCAGGGCGAGCCCGACGCCTCCAGCTTCCCCAACGGCGGGCTCCGCAACACCTTCGAGGCACGCGGCTACACCGGCTGGGACGTCACGAGCCCGGCCTACGTGCTCGAGAATCCGAACGGCAACACGCTTTGCATCCCGACCGTCTTCGTCTCGATGACCGGTGAAGCACTCGACCACAAGACCCCGCTGCTGCGCTCCCAGCAGGCGATGGGCGAGCACGCCAAGCGCGTCCTCACCCTGTTCGGCCACACCGACCTCAACCACATCGTGTCGTTCTGCGGCCCTGAGCAGGAGTACTTCCTGATCGACCGCCACCTCTTCCTCGCCCGCCCCGATCTGCTCAACTCCGGCCGCACCCTGTTTGGTGCGAAGCCGCCCAAGGGCCAGGAGTTCGACGACCACTACTTCGGTGCGATCCCGGAGCGCGTGCTCGGATTCATGATGGACACCGAGCGCGAGCTGTTCAAGCTGGGCATTCCGGCGAAGACGCGACACAACGAGGTCGCCCCCGGCCAGTTCGAGATCGCCCCGATGTTCGAGCGCGGCAACATTGCCGCCGACCACCAGCAGCTGCTCATGACCACGTTCAAGTCGATCGCCAAGAAGCACGGCATGGAGTGCCTGTTCCACGAGAAGCCGTTCGCCGGCGTCAACGGATCGGGTAAGCACGTCAACTTCTCGCTCGGCAACGACGAGCTTGGCAGCCTCTTCGTGCCAGGAGACAACCCGCACGACAACGCGCAGTTCCTCGTGTTCTGCGCCGCCGTCATCCGGGCCGTCCACCTGTACGGCGGTCTGCTCCGCGCCTCGGTCGCGTCGGCGAGCAACGACCACCGTCTCGGAGCGAACGAGGCGCCGCCGGCGATCATCTCGATCTTCCTCGGCGACCAGCTCGCCGACATCTTCGAGCAGATCGCCAAGGGTCCCGTCACCTCGTCGAAGGGTCGCGGCACCATGACCATCGGGGTCGACACCCTCCCGATCCTGCCGACCGACCCCGGAGACCGGAACCGCACGAGCCCGTTCGCCTTCACCGGCAACCGCTTCGAGTTCCGCGCGCCGGGCTCGCTGCAGACGGTCGCAGCGCCGATGGTCACGATCAACACGATCATGGCCGACTCGCTCGACTACATCGCCACGAAGCTCGAGGCCGCAGTGGCCGCGGGCGACGACTTCGACGGCGCCGTCCAGGCGCTCCTCACCGACATCATCAACGAGCACGGCGCGGTCGTGTTCAACGGCGACGGCTACGGGGACGCCTGGCCGATCGAGGCCGAGAAGCGCGGCCTCGCGAACTTGAAGACCACCTTGGATGCACTCCCCGAGCTCATCACCGACCCGGCGATCGCGCTCTTCGAGAAGTACAAGGTTTTCAGCGCCCGCGAGATGCACAGCCGCTACGAGATCGGGCTCGAGCAGTACGTCAACGTGATTGGCGTCGAGGCTCGTCTCACCCTCGAGGTCGGCGCGACCGTCGTGTTGCCGGCCGCGGTCCGCCACCAGACCGAGGTCGCCCTGAACCTCAGCGCCCTCAAGTCGGCGGGCGTCACCGAGGTCGACCTTGCCCCGCTGGACGCCGTGAGCGCTCCGATCGCCGCCCTGCGCACCGCGCTCTCGACGCTCTCGGACGCCCTGGCCGACGATTCCGCGCACGAGGCGCAGGCCGAGGCGGAGCAGGCGCGCGACGCGCTGCTTCCCGCGATGCTCGCCGTCCGCGCGGCGGCCGATCAGCTCGAGACCCTCGTGGCCGACGACCTGTGGCCGCTGCCGACCTACCAGGAGATGCTCTTCATCCTGTAACCGACGCTGCTCGGCCGAGAGGGCGTTCCCGCAGACCGGGGGCGCCCTCTCGCGTTCGACGAAAGGGGTGCGGTCAGTGCTTCTTACCGTGCACGAACCAGATGCCCTCGAACTCGCCCGCGCCGACGTTGCGGAGCACGTGCGGAATGCTCGAGTCGAATCCGAGCGACTCGCCCACGTTGAGGGTGAAGACTTCGGTTCCGACGGTCACCTCCAGGGTGCCCCGGAGCACGTAGCCGTACTCGAAGCCCTCGTGGCCGACCAGGTCGCCGCCGGCCGTCGACGTCGCCCCCGGGGAGTAGGTGATCTTCATGAAGTTGACGGCGTGCTCAGGGGTGGCGGCGAGGCGCTCCCACTCGACCCCGTCTGCCATGACGAGGTGCGAACGGTGCGAGGGGTGCACGACGGAGACGCGGTTCGAGTACTCCGAGGGGTGCCAGGCGTTCGTCGGGTTCTTGTCGCCGTCCGGGCCCCAGCCCTCGACGAGCGGAGGCCGATCGACGTCGGCACCTCGCTGATCGAACAACTCGTCGATCGACACGTTGAGCAACTGCGCGAAGGCGTAGAGCGTCGCGACCGACGGTTGTGACTTTCCGTTCTCGATCTGCGACACGAACGAGGGTGAGACGTCGGCCTGCCGCGCGAGTTCGCGC
>JANXTR010000051.1 GCA_025352325.1 Microbacteriaceae bacterium
ACCGGGAGCAGTTGATCGTCTTCGCATCGATCACCGTGCTCGCCACCGTCACCGTGCACGGACCCGCGTACGCCGACAGACCCGTCCCCGCAGGAACACCCGTACTCGACCCCGACGGGAAACCCGCAGTGGACGTCACCGGGAAACTCGCACTCGGCTTCGGGGCCGCAGCCGTCGGCGAACCAGACGGAGTCGCCGCAGAAGTCGGAGTCGGGGAGTCGGTCGGGGCCGGAGAATCCGACGGGTTTGCGGAGTCGCGTGAGGACGCACGGTCGGACGGGGACTCGGTCGGCGACGACGCCTGCGGCCGACCACCCGGCGCGAACACGACATCCACCCAGTACTGGCTGTTGTGCCAGCGGTGCGTGGGGAAGTGGGATCCGGTGCCGAGCCAGAACACGCCCGCACCCCGCTTCACGGCGAGCGTCGGGGTCGTCGAGTGGCCAGTGAACGAAGTCGTCTCGGCGTACCCGCCGTCGGGAGCGGAGTACGACACCACGTAGCTCCGCCCGGCGACGAGTGCGATGGGGTTGGCGAACTTCGCGACCTGCCACCCCTCTGCGGTCTCGTCGGTGAAAGCCGCCGAGGCGAGTTTCGTGCCCGTCGAGGTCCACAAGGTGCCGACGTGCAATCCCGACTGGGATGTCAGCTTCCAGAACCTCGCGCTGCTGACCGTGCCGTCCGCCTCGGCGGTGAACTGGGTGCCCAACTCGACCGAGGTGATATCGGACTGCGACACGAGTTCGGCCGGTGCCGAATTGCCCCAGATCGTCACGCTCGAACGAGCGCCGATTCCGCTGGGGACCCAGATGACGATCGCCGCGATGACCGCGATCACGGCGGCGCCAGCGAGTGCGGCGGTCATCCGTGGTCGGGAGGCGAATGTGGAGTGGTAAGCGCGTTTCAAGAAATTCACAAAAATCGGTCCCATGTGTGGTGCAGCGTTCGGCCACGGCAATTCCACGGGACGAGTCGCTCGAACGCAAGTCCGATGAGACGTCTCTCACATGGTCAGGATGCCGTCCCGCTTCTCGCAACGCCGCCCGCCGCCACCACCAGGCTCGTGATGAAGGCGACCGAACTGGGTCGGGGCTGGGCGCGCCCCGCCAGCACCTCACCCAGCCAGGCGTCGCTGAGGAAGCCCGACAACGCGGCCCCTTCGACGGCGTCGGGATGCTCCTGCCAGTGCTCGGCGACCTTCGCGGCGAGCACGATGCCGCCCGCAGGCGCGCGATTCCCCCGCCGAATCCGCTGCGCGACCTTGCGCGCCGCCTTGCGGGCCGAGGTGACAGATCGGGAAACCGCCCGCAGGGGACCCGGCTGCGCGTAGGCCACGGGCGCAGGTCGTCCCTCCAGGGGGATCCTCCCGAGCTCAGGATCCAACTCCATCTGAAGCGAGGCGAGGAAGCGTGAATGCGCCTTGTCCGCGGGTGCCAAGCGGTTCGCCAGCATGAGAAAGTTCTCATCGAGCATCGGGTTGACGACGATGCGTTCATAGGCGACTGCGGTGTCCGTCACCCCGGCCCAGCGCTGCATCCGATGCCGGAAGTAGAGAGAGTCCGTCGCCCGGAACCATTCGGGCCCACCGGCGGTCACCGCGTCGAAGACTGCAGTATTGGCCGCGTCCCGCGCCCACGACGCGAAGTCGGTCGAGAGGGCCGCGGATTCGACCGACTCGTTGGCGAACATCCGCCACGATGCGAGTTGCTGAGCGTCCTGGCGCGTGTAGCTCCGGTCACGGACCGACCCGACGTAGTAGAAACCGCGAGCGACCTCTCCGCCCAGCCCCGAGATCCGGACGCCCTGCTCGAACGCACCCTCGGCGACGGTGAGCGCCGCGAGCGCGAGAGGATCCGCCATGCCGTCCAGCCGCCGTGCCGCCTCGACCGTCAGCTCCCAGGCCTCCGCTGGGGTGATGTTCTCCAGGCTCCCCATTCCGTGCACCTCGTGGACCAGGCCGTCGCGCGCCGCGAGACGCGCGGCCACCTCGACGTCGCCGTCACCGGCGACACCGAGCGTCATGGCACGCAGGCCGCGACGGCGCGACGGCGGGATCGCGCTGAGCAGCAACCGCGAGTCCTGCCCACCCGTCAATTGCAGCACGGCATCCGGATGCTCGTCGAGGAGCGCCCCCACCGACTCGCGCAGCAGGGCCGCCGCCTCGGCGACGGACTCCTCGATCGAGATCGGCTCGAGCGGCGGCGGCGCGGACCGCGTGAGATGGACGCCCGTGGCGTCGAGGTGAGCGACCGCCCCCGGCTCCAGCTTCTGCACGCCCGAGATCAGGGTGCGCTGGCCAAGCTGCCACCCCAACTGCGACTGGACGGCCACTGCGCTGTCGTCGAGTCCCGCCCCCATCGCCCGACCGACCGCGAGAGCCGATGTCGACATCACCGCGTCCTCCTCGGCCCCGGGAGCGCTGTGATAGAGCTGCCGGAGACCCATCGAATCGGCGACCATGCTGACCCCTGAGGCATCTCCGCGAACAGCCGCGAACGGCGGGAGCAGTCGGCCGAGGCTCTCGGGACGAGACCGCACACCCGCCGCCACCGCGGTGTCAGATACCGCTCCCCCTGCGGTGCGCACGACGCGAGACAGGATCAGCGTCGCCGGGTCCGCGGCGACCGGCTCGAGACCCCAGAAGGCGATCGATGCCGGCCCGGACGGGATGCGGCGCTCGTCGGCCGTCAGACCCCCCACGCGATCCAGGCACAGCTCGGTCGCCGCGAGGAATCCGGGAAGCGGGATCGGCGCATCCATGGAATCAGGCCGAGGGGAGCTTGGAGTCGACGAAATCCGTCAGGGTGCCCACCGTCTCGAACAGCTCGGCCCCGAACTCGTCGTCGTCGATGGTGATGTCGAAGCGCTCCTCGAGCTCGCCGACCAGCTGCACGACCCCGAACGAGTCGAGCTCGGGGAGGGCCCCGAACAGCGGGGTGTCGCGGTGCAACTCCTCCGGCTGCTGGGTCAGCTCCAGCGTGTCGATCAGCACGCGCCGCACTGCGTCGAGAGTGTCGGTCATGGATGCTCCATTCGATGTCACACGAGCACCTCTGCGGGTGCAGGGTGCCCCAAGAAGGCGGTCGGGCTTGCCGTCAGACCATACGCTCCCTGCTGGAAGATCACGATCAGATCGTCGATGTCGGCCTGCGGCAGCTCGATGTCGTCGCCGAGCAGGTCGAGCGGCGTGCACAGGCAGCCGACCACCGTGGCGTTCTCGTCCACGGGAGTGTCGGCGCGGTTCCCCACGATCAGAGGGTAGTTGCGGCGGATGGCCTGCCCGAAGTTGCCGGACGCGGCGAGCTGATGGTGCATCCCACCGTCGACCACGAGGTAGGTCTTCCCGCGCGACACCTTGCGGTCCAGGACCTTGGTGACGTAGACGCCGCACTCCCCCACGAGGTAGCGGCCGAGCTCGATGACGGGCGTCGCCTCCGGCAGCCGCTCCGCGATCGGCCCGTCGACGAGGGCGTGGAGGTCGGCGGCAACCGCCTCGAGATCCAGCGGCTGATCCTTCTCGGTGTAGGGGATGCCGAAGCCGCCGCCGAGGTTGAGGTAGCGCACCGGTGTCGGCAGATTCTCCGCGAGCTCGCTCACGAGATCGACGGTGCGACGCTGCGCCTCGGCGATGATCTCGGCGTTGAGGTTCTGCGATCCGGCGAAGATGTGGAACCCCAGGATGTCGAGGCCCGCCGTGGCGTACTCAGCCAGCACCTCGGGCACCAGCTCCGCATCGATGCCGAACTGCTGCGGGCCGCCGCCCATGCGCATGCCGGACCCCTTCACTGCGAAGTCCGGATTGACCCGGATCGCGATCCGCGGCGTCACCCCGAGGTCGTCGCCAGCGGCGATCACGCGCGTGATCTCTGTGGTGGACTCGACTTCGACGATAATCCCGGCCGCAACGGCCTGGCGGATCTCGGCGGGCGCCTTGCCGGGGCCTGCGAAGCTGACGCGCTCGGGGCGGATGGTGCTGTCCAGGGCCGCCTGCATCTCGAGCGCGGACGCCACGTCGATTCGGTCGACGCGGGTGGCGAGGTGCTGCACGACCGCCGGCATCGGGTTGGCCTTCATCGCGTAGCTGAGCTCGATCCGCGCGGGGAGCGCGGCGCGCAGGCGGTCGACCCGGGCATCCAAGATGCCGCGGTCGTACGCGAAGAAGGGGGTCGACCCCACTCGGGCGGCGAGCCGGGAGAGCGGCATCCCGCCGATCCGCAACTCCCCGTCCAGCGTGCCGAATGCCGCGGCGTGCTCGGTGGGCTTCATGCGGAGACCTGTGCTTTCAAGAGATTCCGGTCGAACTTTCCATTGGGCGAGCGCGGCAGCTCGTCGCGCGCCTCGATCCGCGACGGGACCATGTACAGCGGGAGCGCCTGGCGGAGCGCGGCGAGCACCACCGCGGTGTCGAGGATTCCCTCGATCGACGTCGCGATCAGGACGATCCGGTGACCGATGCCGACCTCTTCGACGCCGAGCGCGACGGCGTCCCGCACCACGCCGGTCGCGTAGGCGGCCTCCTCGATCTCACTCGGGCTCACGCGGTAGCCCGACGTCTTGATCATGTCGTCGGTTCGGCCAACGAAGTAGAGGAAGCCCTCCTCGTCTGCGACCACGGTGTCCCCTGACCATACGGCCAGTTCCGGGGCGCGCCAGGCCTGACCCGGATGGTGCACGGGGCGGTACCGCTCCGCGGTCCGCTCGGGGTCGTTCCAGTACCCCAGCGCGACGAGCGCACCGCGATGGACGAGCTCGCCCTCCTCGCCGGGAGCGCAGCGCGTACCGTCCGGACGGAGCACGAGGATCTCGGCGTTCGGGATGGCCTTGCCGATCGAGTCGGGGTGGCGGTCGACCTCGCTCGGGTCGAGGTAGGTCGAGCGGAACGCCTCTGTCAATCCGTACATGAGGTACGGGTCGGCCCCGGTGAAGATGCTGCGGAGGCGATCGAGCACGGTGCGCGGCATCCGTCCGCCGGTGTTCGCCCAGTAGCGCACGCGCGCGGCGACGTCCTCGGGCCAGGCCACGTCGGCGATCTGGAGCCACAGCGGCGGGACGCCCGTGATGCCCGTCACCCCGTGCTGCGCGCAGAGCTTCGGCACGTCCCGCGGCAGCAGGTAATTCATCAGCACGCAGTGGGCGCCGACGGCGAAGGCGGTCGTCACCTGGCTGAGGCCGGCGTCGAAGCTCAGCGGGAGGACGCTCAGGATCACGTCGTCGCTCGTGTTGCGGAGGTAGCTGCTGACACTCTCCGCTCCGACGAGGAGGTTGCGGTGGCTCAGCACGACGCCCTTGGGCTTGCCGGTGCTGCCCGAGGTGTACAGGATAGCGGCCGGATCGATGTCGATCGCGGCGGGCTGGCTCGGCTCGGTGGAGGGATCCGCCGACTCGACATCGCGCAGGGTCGCGACACGGTACCCGGCGGTGTCGGCTCCCGCGGTGTCGGCCCCCGCGCCGCCGACGACCAGGACCTGCTCCACCGACCCGTCGGCGAGCGCGGCCGGCAGCTGCGCAAGCCGGTCCGCTGAGGTCACGAGAAAGCGCGCCCCGCTGTCCTGCACGATGTGCCCGAGCTGGGCCGGCTTGAGCACGTGATTGATCGGGACGAACACTCCCCCGGCCGCGGACGTCGCGAACATGGCGACCACCAGTTCGATGCGCTTCTCGAGGTAGATCGCCACCCGGTCGCCGCGCTCGAGGCCGAGCTCCTGCAGTTGGACGGCCACCGCGCGCACGGCGTCCCCGAGCCCGCCGTAGCTGATCGTTTCCGTCTTATAGCTGAGTGCCGGTGAGCTCGGAGCGGCGGCCGCCGCCTCGGACAGCAGGTGGTGGACGTTGGTGCGGATCGTGGTCACGGGCCCCTCCGCTCGCGGAGGAAGCGCGCGAACTCCACGGGATCGTCGAGGTCGACGTACCGCCGTCCCTGCGCATCAAACTCGGGCTTCGTCCCGTCATCCGGCACGGCGGGACCGGGGCGACTGAACCCGGAGACCTCATCGAACACGGCGACGTAGGCCTCGGCCTGCGGTCGCCAGTCGAGCTGCGTCGAGACCCGCTCGCGCGCCTTCTCGCCCAGCCGCACGCGCAGGCCCGGGTCGTCGATCAGACTCTCCACGGCATCCGCGAAGGCGCCGATGTCGCCGGATGGCACATACAGCAGCGTGTCCCCGCCGGAGACGCGGGTCTCCACGAGATCGAACGAGACGGCGGGAAGGCCGTACGACATGTACTCCATCGTCTTGTTCATCGTGGAGAGATCGTTGAGCGGTGTCTTCAGATCGGGGCAGAGTCCGATGTCGGCGCGGCTGAGGTACTCCGCGATCGCGGGCCGGTCGACCCGTCCCGTGAAGGTGACGTGGTCGTCGAGCCCCAACTCGGTGGACTGCTGTCGGAGGTCGTCGAGGCAGTCCCCGAAGCCGAGGAGGGTCACGGTGACGTTCGTCCGACCGCGACGGTGGACCAGTTCATCCATCACCAGCAACACCTGGTCGACGCCGTCCTGCGGCCCCATGATGCCCAGGTAGGCGAGATCGATCCCGTCGGCCGGGCGCGGGCTCGCGGGGTAGATCGGCCGCATCTGCTTCGTGTCCGGCCCGCTGCGCACGACGGTGACGTGGTTCGCCCGTCGCCCGCCCCGACGCACGGCGACCGCCTTGTACGACTCGTTCGTCGAGGTGACACGTTCCGCCGTGCGGAAGGATCGCCGCTCCAGCCACTTCAGTCCCGCGTACTGCAACCGCTGGCCGAACGTCTTCGGAGCACCGAACCGCGAGAGGAACAGCTCGGGATTGAGATCGTGGTGGTCGAAGATGTAGCGCACCCCGCGACCGCGCCAGAGGCGCGCCAGGAACCAGAAGGTGTCGGGCGGGTTGCACCCCTGGATGATGTCGAAGTGCTGACGCCGCCAGACGGCGAGCGACAGCCATGCCGTCCGCACCCAGCTGTACGCGAACTCCCAGACGAAGCCGAGCAGCCCCTCGGCCTCGGGCGCCGGCTTGTACTTGTAGATGTACACGCCCTCGATGCGCTGGCGGGCGGGGTCTCCCGGGCCCTTCGGGCAGATCACGCTCACGGTGTAGCCACGGGCGAGCAGCGCCTGGCACTCCAGCCACACCCGGCGGTCCAGGGGGACCGGGAGATTCTGCACGATGATCAGGACGTGGGGGCCACTCATGCGCCGTACGCCTCTTCTTCGATGATGCGCACGACCGCGGCCCGCGTCGGATCCCAGGAGCGTCCCCGGGCGGAGGCCGCGGCCCGCTGGGCGGTCCCGGCGATATCGCGCGCGGTGACCGCGGCGGACAGCTGCTCGGCCAGCGCCGCGGCCGTCGGCGGCGACCAGCGGACTTCCGGGCTCGACAGCACGAGGTGCGCCAGCTCGATGTCGTTGACCACGGGAACGTTCCCCGCAGCCAGCATCTCCTCCGCCACGAGGGTGATGTTGGTGAACGACATGGCAAGGCCGGCAATCGTGCGTCCGTACAGGTCGTTCAGCTCCGCGGTGGTCAGCTGCCCGTGGAAGGTCACCGGGATGCGGAGCCCGCGCGGTGCCGCGCCGTAGACATGGATCTCCTGCTCGGGATGCCGCTCGTGGAAGAGTCGCAGGGCGACGCTCGCGAGCTGATACCCGCGTCGGGGGAAGTCCGGACGGCTGAAGAAGACGATGCCGCTGCGCGTCGGCCCCGCGGTTGGCGGGTGGTAGACCGCGGAGTCGCAGCCGAAGGGCACGACGTCGCTCGCGAGACCGGTCTCCTGTCGGATCATCGCGTCGAGCATCTCGCCGAGGGCGATCCGTCGGAACGGGAGCCGATACGTCATCGCCGCGAACTCGTACTCGGCACCGTGCGCGTAGAAGTAGGGCTCGTAGTCCTGGATGAAGTAGAGCCGACGCATCGGGGACGACCCGTACTTGGCGATCAGATGGGCGGATTCCCACGAGGTTGCGAGCGCCGCATCCATGCCCTCGATCCCGGCCCTCACATCGCGCACCTCGGCCTGCACGTGCGGCCAGTGCTCGCGGATGACCCCGGTCAACCGGTCGACATCGACCCCATGCTTGTCGTACAGGTAGATGACGCACCGGTGGCCGGCTGCCTCGACGGCCTGAACGATCCGGAAGAGCGTCGTGTGGCCCCCCGATCCCGGTGACGGGGGCGTCATGACCCACCCGACGGCCAGGGGCTGCCCCCGGGTCGGCCGGGTCTCCGGCAGCGGGAACTCGCGGGGGACATCGGTGAGGAGGTCGGCCGGATCGAGGTTGAACAGCAGGTAGGACGCATCGGTCACGCGATACGCGCGCTGGGCGAGCCGCTGAGCGATACCGCGGATGCCGACCTGGCGGGCGCGCCGAAGCCGCGACGAGAATGCGCTCACGCGGTGCCACCCGGTTCCGTCGAGGGAGAGAGCACTCCGTCGGTGAGGGTCATGCGAAGGTACTCCCCCGACCTCGTCCAACGGCGATGCCGCGCGCGACTGCGCAGCCACCTGGCCAGCCTAGGCAGTACGCCCCCGAGTCGCGCAATCACCGGAGGGCGACCGGACGCGCGATCCATTCTGCGAGCGACGCGCTTCCAGCCGTCGGTCGCGACGAGCTCGGGAGAGCAGGATGCGGCGAAGTCGAGAGTCTCGCGCGCCGCGGCCGGATCCACGCCGCGATCGAGCTGACGCCTCACCTGATCGAGCGCCTCGGAGGCAAGCGCGCGGCGGGCGTTCTCGTGGAGCGCTTCTCCGCCCTCGATGGTGATCGCCCGGCCGGAGAACAGCTCCTCGAAGACGCGCCGCAGCGTTCTCAGCTGGCGGATCGGGGAGTCGTCGGCCGTGGACAGGCTGCCCGCGTGTTCCCGGTGCCACGCCTGATCGGCGCCGGTGACATAGGCGACGTCGCTGACCGCGGCCATCCGCAGCCACATCTCCATGTCGTGGGCATGGGCCAGCTGCCGCTGTCCGCCGACCCGATCGACGACGCTCGCCCGCATCACGGCCTCCGGAGACGTAATGGTGTTCGTGCCGTCGAAGCACCGGACCGCCAGCCATTCGCGTCCCGGCCACACCGTCCAGGATCGGGTCGCCTGCCGGGCGACGGGGAGGCCCTCCCCCTCGAAGTGGATCGGGTAGCCGTAGACCAGGCCGACATCCGGGAGCTGCTGCAGGACGGCGACCGAACGGCGCAGCGAGCCCGGGGTGAGAAGGTCGTCGGCATCGAGGCGGACGATGTACTCGCCGGTCACCTCGGCGAGGCCCCGGTTGAAGGTCGTGACGGCCCCCGCGTTGGTGGGGTTCACCACCACCCGCACCCGAGGATCCGCCCGCGACAGAGCGTGCGCGACCGCCGCGCTGTCATCCGTCGAGGCGTCGTCGACGATGATGACGTCAACCACGACTCCGTCCTGCGACAGGACGCTGTTGACCGCATCCGGCAGGTAGCGGGCGTAGTTGAAACACGGGATCACCACGCTGACGGTCGCCCCCGGTCGGTCGGGCACGGGCGCGAACCGAACAGCTGTGACCTTCGTGCGTGTCGTCGTCGGATCCTCGACCGCGTCCCCGGATGTCCGACGGCGCAGGTCTCGGAGGTGGCGCCTCAACCACGGCCAGGCGAGCGCGCAATAAACCGCTACCGCGCCAAAACCGCCGACGAGCAAGGCGATGAGCGCATTCGGGATGAGCAGGTGCGCTCCGATCGCCACGATGAGCGCCGGAACCGTCGCGGCAGTGGGCCACCACGCCTGACGCGCGAACTCTCGGATTCGCACCCCCGAGAGCTTCAAGGCGATGAGGTAGGCCGGGAGGATGACGAGCGAGGCGACGACGACGTGCACCCAGCCCGCGCCGACAATGCCGTACGCCCGCGTCGCCGCGATCATGGCGCCGACCAGGGCGACCAGCCAGATGATCTGGATCCACAGGACGAGACGCGATCTCCCCTGCGTGTAGAGGTATCCGCTGAAGATCTCGAAGGCGACCCGAAGGCTGCCATACAGCCCCAGCGCGGCGAGCACCGGCGCGGCAGGCAGCCACTTCACCCCGTAGACGACGTCGATGACCGGCACGCTCAGCGCGGCGAGAACGGCGCCGGCGGGGAGCGCCCCCGCCCAGGCGATCGCCGTCAGCGTCGCCAGTCCGCCACTTCCGGACTTCGCTCGGGAGAAGTACGGCATCGAGATCGACCTGACCACCTGAGACAGAGCGCTCATCGGCCAGCTCGAGATGTTGAAAGCCAGCACGTAGAAGCCGAGCGCCGTGGCTCCCGCGACGCGAGCCAGGATGATGTTGTCGACGTTCACGAGCCCCCAGGACAGCATGTTGGCTGCAGCGATGGGGAGGCCGAAGGCGAGGACTGGCTTGAGCACCTCCCGGTCGATGCCGAAACGGGGCTTCACCCGAGCGAGGACGAACTGCATGGTCGACGACACGAGCTGGGCGGACACCCGCCCGATGGCCAACCCGAGAACGCCGAATCCGAGCGCGATGAGCACCAGGGTCACGACCGTGGAGACGACGAAGTCCGCCACGCCGACGAAGAACAGTTCGCGCTGCTGGAAGCGCCGCTGCAGGAAGCCATAGGGGACCGCGGAGACGCCGGCGAGGAGCAGGGTTCCGGACAGCACGGCGATGGCCGGACCCGCGGACGGGCTGCCTAGCAGCGTGGCGAGGGACGAGCTGGTCGCCAACGTGAGGGAGGCGACGATGACACCGCTGACGAGACTCAGCGTGGCCACGGTCGGCGCGATCTTCTCCGGGTGGTCGGACCGCACGATATCAGCCGAGAGCCCGAGATCGGAGAGGGTGATAAGGATGCCCTGAACGGTCAGAGCAACGGCGTAGACACCGAACTGCTCGGGGGCGAGAACTCGCGCCAGGATGATGCCGACGACGATACTGCCCATTCTCAGCACGATCGTGCTCACGCCGCTCCACGCCGCCCCCCGGGTGGCCCGGGAGATCAGCGATGCGTCGGCGTCAGTCATGACGTCCGCCTCGTCTCGCGCCGAGGATGGCGACACGGAACTCGCGGGTCACCATCCCCCCATCCTCTCCCAGCACAACTCCTCTGCGCAGTCCCGCGTTCGGGGCTGCGGTAGCAGCACGGCAGCGCTCTTGCCGGTGCCGGGAGATTCCGGGTGGCCGGACCGGCGCTTCCACCGTGTCGGCTAGTACGCTCCCACGGGCCGAACGACGACGCCGACGGTCCGCAGGATGATGCGGACGTCGCCGAGAACTGACCAGTTCTCGACGTAGTGGAGGTCGAGACGGATGCTCTCCTCCCAGCTGAGGTCCGACCGGCCGCCGACCTGCCACGCTCCCGTGAGACCCGGCTTGATATTGAGGCGTCGGTGGGCGCGGTCATCGTACTGTGCGACCTCGCGGGCCAGAGGAGGCCGAGGACCGACCACACTCATGTCTCCGACAAAGATGTTCCACAGTTGCGGGAGCTCGTCGAGCGAGAAGCGGCGGAGTTTCGCACCGATACGCGTGACGCGCGGGTCGGCACGAAGTTTGAACATGACTCCGTTGCCCTCGTCGTGCGCCATCAGCGCCACCAGATCCGCTTCGGCGGTCGGAACCATCGTGCGGAACTTGATCATCGTGAAGTGACTGCCGTCCAGGCCCACCCGGTCTTGACGGAAGAAGATCGGACCGCGACTGTCTCGACGAATGAGAGCGGCGATAACCGCGAACAGGGGCGCGAGGACGAGCAGCGCGGCCCCGGACAGAACGACGTCCATCGCCCGCTTCACGCTGTGCTTGCCACCGGAAAACGTCGGGCTCGCGACGTGCGTCATCGGGAGACCGTTTGCCGTGTCGAAACGCATCCGGGATCCGTCGACCGAATCAAGGCACCAGGCGAGCACCAGCTCGGCGTGGCTCGATTCGAGGCGCCAAGAGAGAGTGCGCACGAACTCACCTCCGTCGCCGGGGTGACCGGCCAGGATGACGACGTCCGCGTTGGCGATGGCGATGGCGTCCGTCACCGCGTTGATCCCGTCAAAGGCGGGAAATCCGGTCGACGTCGTCGCGTCCGATTCGGGGAGCCCGTCCGAGAAGATGACGCCCGCCACGACGTACTTCGGGGCAGCAGCGCGAGCGAACTGCTCGGCGACGAAGTCGATATCCGGACCCGACCCCACGATCAGCGCGCGGGGCAGGCTCAGTCCGACCGACCGATCGGCGTTCAGGCGGCGCTGCCAGAACGTGCGACCCGCGATGAGGAGCAGCAAACCGGCAGGAAGACCGACGAGCAGGTAGGCACGGACGCCGTCGATGTGCACGAAGCCGTTCACTCCCGCGAGCAGGCCGAAGGCCACGAGTGTTGACACGACGAGTCGGCGCCGCTCGGCACCCTGGCCGATCGTGCGGAGTTCAGGAGTGCGCCGCGCACGCAGCGCGACGAACCAGGTGGCCACGAAGAGGCCGGCGACGGCGACTTCGGTGGCGCCGGGGGGTGCCGTGACGAGATGCGTCCAGACGCCGACGCCGACGGACGCCGTCGTCGCGAGGATCACGACGACGAAGTCGGTGAGGCGGCGAGCACGCACCTGTCGGCGGGCCCAGGATGCGGGTGCCACCTTGCGAGGCCCGTGGCCGACGTCGATGCGCTCGGAGGCGTGCGGGGCGGCGGCCGAGCGCAAATCGAGGGTGTGCACCGGAATGAGCGGAAGACCGCTCCGGATCGTGCCGCTCATCGCTGGCTCGCTTCAGGCGCGACGCGCCCGATAGTGACTCGGGGTACGGCGAAAACTCTGAGCTTTTCGGGTCGGGATTGCCCGAAAAGCACGTCGAAAGACGTGTGCATGGGTGGGTGCCTGTGGGGGACAGGTGAAGCATGAGCCAGCTGAGAGGGCTTGGGTAGCTGCTGACACCTCGGTCGGAATTCCGAAGCTCTGTCAGATTACCGGGGGACAGACCCGGTAATCAATACAGCGCAGTGTCCTCCTCGCGGATCGCGCACGACACGCCGTTGATTGCGGACCGGTGCTCGCAGAATTACCCCCGATTGGGGGCCGCAGGGCGGCGTGTCGCAATTCGCGCGGTCTGTCTACCTCAAGGATGAGAGACGCAGGAGGCCTGCAATATACAACGTGGACGAGCAACGGTCACCGGATCCGAGCATCCGGCGTGTCCAAGGCTCCCCCGATATTGTCGGAGGAATGAGCCACGACCACTACCTCGATCGCGCCGAGGACGGCACCCACACCGCCGACTACAAGAAGCACACGCCCGACATCCTGGCGGCATTCGACACCTTCGATGCGGCGGTGTTCGCGAGCGAGGGCCGTGAGATCCCGCTCAAGTTCCGCGAGCTGATGGCCGTCGCCGTCGGCATCACGACGCAGTGCGTCTACTGCATCGACTGGCACAGTCGACAGGCCAAGCGGGCTGGGGCGACGGACGCCGAACTCGCCGAGGCCGCCTGGGTCGCGACCGCGATCCGCGCCGGTGGCGGCTTCGCCCACGGACGCCTCGCGTTCAAGTTCGCGGGACCGCACGAGCACTGAGCCCGCCCGCTAGGCCCGGGCGAACTGCTCCAGCTTCGCGCAGAGGTCGTCGAACATCAGCCGGGTGTCGAGCTGCGTGTACTCACGCATCGGATGCCCGTCCGGACGGGCCTCGTGCCAGCCGCTGTCGCTCAGTCGCGGCGCTGGCACGGTGACCCACACGCTCGACGGCGGCTCCGGCTCGAAGGCCGACTGGAGCGCGGTCAGCGGCACGAGCGGCTGATCGCCGAGGCAATATGAGCGGGCCGTGCGGCCGAACGCGGGTGTCGGGCTCGGCGAACGACATCAGCGCCTGGCGGTAGCTGCTGCGCGGCACCTGCCAGATCGGGATCCCCGAGTCGAACACGACCTGGCGGAGGGCGACGAACAGCGGTCGTGGGTCGTCTCGCATGGCCTCCCGGATGATCACCTCCGACGCCACGCCGGACTTTGGGATCGCGCGTCCACCTGGGAGCCCGAAGACGGTCAGTTCGACCTCGACTGGCTGCAGCCGACACTGGATGCCGCGCACGACGCGCGCATCGGCGTCATCCTCGACACCCATATACGCGGTGTCGATGTGGCTCGCCCGCAGCCACCCCGAGATCGCGGCAGGCGGTGAGGTGCGCCTCGGACCGTTGGACGTGCGCGTCCTCCGATCCAAGCACCGAGCTCGGCATCCGGCGATATCCGCCGTTCTAGCGGCACTCCCCGGCAGAGGGTGAGCCGCGCCGCACTGTGAGGCGGAGCTCACCCGCTCCCGACGCGGTCCTCCCAGATCTTCCACAGTTCCTCGACCACGGCATCCAGGCGGTCGATCGCGTCCCAATCGAGTCGATACCGACGCTCGACGCCCCACTCGTGCACCCCCACGAAGTCAACAACACGTGGCACCCACAGCTGGTGGTGGCACGGCGTCGCCCAGCCGGGAGCACAGAACCACGACGGGGAGTTCCTGATGAACGACCAACTCAACGATGTGCCGCCTCGTCGGGCCGGCAACCAGTTCGAACTCGTGCATCGTCGCACGCTAGCGACGATGCACGAGTTCAGGAGTGACTACTCCCCAGCTACTTCTTCGCTCCCGAGGTCGCCGAAGCGTTCGACTCGTACGAGGTGTTCGTCGACTCGAAGAAGTTGACGAGCTGCAGGGTGTCGTTGGCGGTCGCCATCCACTTCGCCGGGTTCGTCACGTTGTACTCCGGGTCGAAGCCGAGCTCCTCGAGCCGGCGGTCGGCCAGATACTTGACGTATTGATTGATGTAGTTCGCGTTCAGGCCCAGGATGCCGCCCGGGAGCAGATCGTGGTTGTACTGCTCCTCCATCTCGACCGCATCCGTGATCATCTTCTTGATCTCGGCGGCGAACTCTTCGGTCTGCAGCTCGGGATTCTCCTCCAACACCGTGAGGATGAGGTTGATCCCGAACTTGAGGTGCAGACTCTCGTCGCGCACCACCCAGTCCATCAGCGAGCCGAAGTTGCGCAGCAGGTTCCGCTGGCGGAACGACAGTGCCACCATGAAGCCCGAGTAGAACCAGACGCCCTCGAGGATGACGTTGTACGCCACGAGGTTGCGCACGAAGTCCTTCTTGCCCTCGACCGTCGAGATGTCGAGCGTCTGCTCCGTCATGCGGCGGATGTACTTGAGCTCGAACTCCTCCTTGCGCGCCATCGAGGGGACGTTGACGTGCGAGTTGTACGCGGCCTCCCGATCGATCGGGAAGGTCTCGAGCACGTACTCGAAGCTCATGCAGTGGTTCGCCTCCTCCCACATCTGCTTCGCCAGGTACAGCGAGCACTCTGCGGCGGACACGTACGGGTACACGCCGAAGGCCAGTGCCTTGTTGACGAGCAGCTCGTTCGGGTTGAAGTAGCTCATCAGGAAGGTGACCGCGTGACGTTCCTCGTCGGTCATCTTCTTGAAGTCGGCGATGTCTTCACCGAGCTGAATCTCGTTCGGGAACCAGGTGTTGGCGACCGCCTGGTCGTAGAGGTCCATCGCCCACTGGTACTTGATGGGCTTGAGCAGCAGGCCGTCCTGCAGGCCGGTTCCGAGGATTCCCATGATTATTGGCAGCTTTCGCATTGAAGGTCGTCCATGGGGTCCGTCGGGACCTCATAACCGCTGATTTGGATGATGTGTGTCTGGTCGATGTTGAGGGTGCTCACTTGCCGAGTCCTCCGAATCCACGCCGTGCGGGCGCCGCACCCGGCGCCGCGGTGGTCGAGCCCGTCGAGGCTTCGGAAGCTGCTGCCTCGGATGCCGCGGCCTTCGCCACGATGTCCTCGGCCTTGTTGACCTTGACCGTGGACTGCTCGGCGGTGTGACGCGGCTTCATGTGCAAGTAGTAGGTGGTTTTGACGCCACGCTCCCAGGCCGCGTAGTAGATGTCCATCATGTCGCCGAGGTCGCGCGTCTCGAGGTACATGTTGCGGCTGATCGATTGGTCGATCCACTTCTGCGCACGCGCGGCCACTTCGAGGAACGAGTACGGCGACAGCTGGAAACTGGTCTTGTAGATCGCCTTGATCGAGTCCGGGATGGCGTCGATGTTCTGGATGTCGCCCTGCGACCGCAGGATCTGCTCCTTCACGTCGCCCCAGACGCCGAGCCGCTGCAGGTCGCCGACCAGGTTGCGGTTGACCTCGAGAAACTTGCCGTTGCTGGTGGAGCGGCTGAAGATCTGCGAGAACTGCGGGTCAAGGCCCGGCGTGGTGCCGGCGACCAGACCGATGGATGCCGTGGGCGCGATCGCCATGAGGGTCGCGTTGCGCATGCCGCCCTTGACCTTCACGCGCAGCGCGTCCCAGTCGAGGCGGGTCGTGCGGTCGACCTTGATGGCCTGGCCGCGGTCCGCCTCGGTCAACGCGATGGAGTCGAATGGCACGAGGCCCTGCGCCCAGCGGCTGCCCTCGAAGTTCGCGTATGTGCCGCGTTCGCGCGCCAGGTCGGCCGACTCGTCGATCGCGGCGTAGGAGACGTGCTCCATGACCTCGTCGATCAGGGCGGCGGCCGCTTCGCTCTCGTAGCTGAGGCCGAGGCGCTCCACCACGTCGGTGAAGCCCATCACGCCGAGACCGATCGCGCGGTTGTTGAGGTTGGCGTGATCCGCCTCGGCAACCGACGACACCGTGATATCGATCAGGTTGTCGAGCTGGCGGACCGCGCTGCGGGCGCTCTCGTCGATGCGCGTCCAGTCGAAGCCGAGCGTGCCGTTGGAGTCGACCGCCAGGTGCGTCGACAGGTTGATGGAGGCCAGGTTGCAGACGGAGATGTTCTCTTCGTCTTGCGGGAGGCAGATCTCGGTGCACAGATTGGAGAGGTGGATCGTTCCCGTGTTGTTGTTGAGGGCGCGGTTGTTGATCGTGTCTTTCCAGGTCAGCCACGGGTGGCTGGTGGTCTGGAGCGAGATCAGGATCGACTTGAACTGCTCACGCGCGCCGATCCTCTTGAACATGTTGATGCGGCCAGCCTCGGCCTCGGCGACGTAGAAGGCGTAGCGCTCCGAGAAGGCCTTGCCATAGAGCTCGTTGAGGTCGGTGACCTCCAGCGGGTCGAAGAGGTACCAGTCGTCGTCGTTCTGAACGCGCTTCATGAACTCGTCCGAGATCCAGACCGCGGTGTTGGCGGTGCGGGTGCGACGGTACGGGTCACCGGAGTTCTGACGGAGGTCGAGGAACTCCGGGAAGTCCATGTGCCAGTTCTCCATGTAGAAGCAGAGGGCGCCAAACTTCTTGCCCCCGCGGCTGACCGCGCGGAGCACCGAGTCGATGGTGTGCATGAACGGGATCGGACCGGTCGACATGGTGTTGTTCGAGCGGATCGGCGAGCCCTGGGCGCGCAGCTTGGTGACGGAGAGGCCGATGCCGCCGGTGCCCTTGGTGAGCCACATCACGTCGCGCACGCTCTTGGCGATGTGCTCGATGTCATCCTGCATCTCCATGACGAAGCAGTTGCTGAGCTGCGGGTACGCCGTGCCCGCGTTCACCAGCGTGGAGCCGGCGGCGATGTACTCGAGCTTCGACATCTTCTCGTAGAAGCCGATGGCTACCCCGGTCGGGTCAGCCTCGTTGAGCGCGAGGCCCATGGCGATGCGCATCCAGAAGTACTGCGGCACCTCGAGCGGCTCGCCGTTGCGGGCCTTGATGCCGTAGCGGTTGTTGAGCGTAACGACCGAGATGTACTTGAGCAGTTCGTCGCGGGTCGGCACGAGGGCGGACGCCAGGCGATCCAGGTCGTACAGCGAGGCGAAGCGCGGGTCGAACAGCGTCTCGGCCACGCCGCGCTCGATCGACGGGCGGAAGTGCTCGACGTGGAGCGCCTTCAGTTCGCCGGCGGTCGTGTAGTCGCCGAGCACGCCCTTGTAGATGGTCTTGAGAAGCAGACGGGCAGCGACCGTGTCGAACTGCGGGTCGTCCTTGACGTTTTGCAGGGCGACCTGGATGACCGCCTCGTCGAGCTGCTGGGTCGTGATGCCGTCGAAGAGGGTGAGCTCGAGTTCACTCGCGATCTGCGTGACCCAGGTGATGTTCTCGTCGAGACCCTGGCTCGCGTGTTCGATCGCGATGTTGATCTTGTTGGCGTCGTACGCCTCGCGCTCACCGTTGCGCTTCACGACCGTGATGGTCACCTGACCCACTCCTTCTGTGCCCCACGGCACGGCTATTCCACCCACTCGATACAACGTCCGAGAGCCGTTGTCCCATTCCCCCGGCCTGGAAGTTCCATCACTATATATCGGGGCAACGACAGAGTGACAACCACTACATGTAGTGGGCGTGTCGTCCACAATTGTGGATAAGTCCGCGTGAGTTCTCCACAGATTCCACAGCCTAGGCCCCGCCCCCGACCTTCGAAAATCCGCTGACCGGGGTTTAGAGTTGACAGGTTGTGAACGCCTACGTGAGCCTGCTGCGAACCCCGGGAGTCGCCCGGATCATCGCCGCGCAACTCACCGCACGGTTCCCCAGCGGCATGCTCTCGCTCGGCTTCCTGCTGCACATGCAGCACCTCTTCGGCTCGTACGGCGCTGCCGGGCTGGTGCTCGCCGCGACGAGCGTTGGGCAGGCCGTGTCGGGTCCGTTGACCAGTCGCTGGATGGGCGTCTGGGGGATGCGTCCCGTGCTCGCGCT
Organism: Microbacteriaceae bacterium; assembly: GCA_025352325.1. Classification (GTDB taxonomy): domain Bacteria; phylum Actinomycetota; class Actinomycetes; order Actinomycetales; family Microbacteriaceae; genus Lysinimonas. The sequence continues at coordinate 18,604 of JANXTR010000051.1, forward strand.
CACGACATCCATCTGCGCCGTGTCGCTGCTGACCGTCGCCCTAGTACCCCTGCCGCTGGTCGGCTACATGGTCGCCGGGCTCGTCGCCGGGCTCAGCTACCCGCCGGTGCAGCCCGCGGTGCGCACCATCTACCCGAAGATGGTCAACTCACGGCAGCTGACCCCGCTGTTCTCGCTCGACGCGTCCGCCCAGGAGATCATCTGGATCGCGGGGCCGGTCGTCGTGACCCTGATCGCCACCCAGATCTCGACGACGGTCGGCATCCTCGTCTCGGTCGTCTTCCTCCTCGGCGGAGGGCTGTGGTTTCTCCTCTCGCCCGAACTTGGCCGGGTGCGCATCCCGCGCAGCAAACGCAAGCTCGGGGCCGTACTGAAGCGGCCGCAGGTGCTGCTGTCGACGATCGTCGGCTTCCTGCTCGTCGGCACCTGCGCCGCCACCGAGGCCGGAGTCGTCGCCACCTTCGGGCAGGGCAACTCGACATCGGGCCTGGTGCTCTCGATCTGGGCGGTGGCCTCGCTGCTCGGGGGTCTGTTCCTCGGCCACATCCCGGTCGGCCCGTGGGCGCTGGCCCGGCGGATGGTCGTGATCCTGGTCGGGTCGATCCTGGCCACCACGGCGATCCTGATCTGGACGGGCACGGCCGCCGAGTTCTGGACGCTCAGCGGCGCTCTGCTGGTCGCCGGCCTCTGCATCGCCCCCGCGCTCGCCGTCATGTTCGCGGTGGTCTCGTCGAGCGTGCGATTCAGCGACACGGCGGAGGCATACGGCTGGGTCGGCACCGGTCAGCTGATCGGCGCGGCAGCCGGGTCTGCGGTCGCCGGCTTCCTCATCGACTACGTCTCGGCCAGGCACGGCGGTGGAGCGGGCCTCGGCGGATTCATCGTGGCCGTCGTGTTCGCCGCGGTCGGGACGCTGGTGCCGGTGCTCTTCCACCGCAGCCTCCCCGACCTGCGCGGACGCGATGCCAGCCCGCTCCCGGACACCGAGCCCGTCCAGGTGCAGCCGAGCTGAGGCATCCGGCTCGGGGCCTGGATCAGGCGGCCTGCTCGAGCACCGTACTCGGCGCGCTCCGGGCTGCCCTCGGCAGGAACAGCACGCCCTGCGTGACCGACATGATCGTGGCCGCGAGCGCTCGCCCGGTCGCCTGGAAGAACGAGGTGATCAGACCGGCGAAGGCGTGGGCGATCATCGCTACGAACTGCGCGGTGACGATCGTGACCCCGACCGCGAGGACGGCCGGATCCGCGACGAAGGCCGAGAAGACCTGATCGCGAAACAGGAACACCGTGACCGCGAAGAATGCCGCGACTGCTCCGACGGTGATGGCCATCAGCAGGAACTCGGAGATCTGCGCGATGCGGACCGCGACGCCCATAGCCGCGAGCGGGCCGTAGCCGCAATTCGCGGCGAGGTTGTTGAGCACGAGCGATGTCACGATCAGGAACCCGGCCTGCAGCAGTTCAGGTCAAAAATGCTCGCGGGACCGCTCGGGAAACTGCCCTGTTCGTTCGTAATCAGACCCCCAACTATGAGAGTTCTAACTGTCAACCTTCGAAGTGATCAGCCTCGTGTACTGCTGCAGGATCGGGTGGCTCGGCTCGTCCATGAACGGCAGGGCCAGCTCGGCAAGATCCTCGAGGTCGACCTCGAGGTCGCTCCGCGCCTCGCAAGCTGGCGACGTGTCAGTCACCGAAACCCGTCAGGTCCGTGATTCATTCCGAGCCGAAAGGATCGGCGCCACGGCTACCAGCGGGCGTGGATGGCCGCGCGGAACCGACGATCGTAGAGCTCGCGCACGGATGCCGTGAAGGCATCCCCGAGCGCCGGCACCGAGCCCGCCGCCGCATTGCCCTCGGCCTGCGCGACGTTGCGCGCCCCCGGAATGACGCTGCTCACACCGGGCAGTTGAGCGAGCCAGGCGAGCGCAGCCGTCGCGGGTGCCAGCCCGGCCGCCTCGGCGAGCACCGAGAACTCGCGCGCGGCCTCCACCCCGTCGTCGAAGTCGACGCCCGAGAAGGTCTCGCCGACGTCGAAGGCACCGCCCGTGCGGTTGTAGGTGCGATGGTCGTCCGCGGCGAAGGCAGTGTCGTGGCGGTAGCGGCCCGAAAGCAGGCCGCTCGCGAGGGGAACCCGCGCGATGATGCCGACCCCGGCATCCATCGCGACCGGCAGCACCTCGTCGAGGGGCTTCAGCCGGAAGGCGTTGAGGATGATCTGCACGCTCGCCACGTGCGGCCGCGCGATCGCGATCAGAGCCTGCTCGACGGTCTCGACGCTGACGCCGTATGCGTCGATCGAGCCGTCGTCGACCAGGGCGTCGAGCGCGTCGAAGATGGTGTCGCTCTGATAGACGTCGGTGGGTGGGCAGTGCAGCTGGACGAGGTCCAGCGTGTCCATGCGCAGGTTCGCGCGCGAGCGGTCGTTCCAGGCGCGGAAGTTCGCGGCCGAGTAGTTCTCGAGCGTCTGGTCCTGCCGTCGGCCCATCTTGGTGGCGACCGTCACGCCGGCGCGGTCGGCATCCGGGAGCGCCGCGCGCCACGCGCCGATGATCGTCTCGCTGCGGCCGTCGCCGTAGACGTCGGCGGTGTCGAAGAAGGTCACCCCGGCCGAGTGCGAGGCGTCGAGGACCGCGGTGGCCTCGGCCTCCGAGACGTCACCCCAGTCCGCCCCGAGCTGCCAGGTGCCGAGACCGATGACCGAAACGGTGCGGCCTGTTCGGCCGAGCGTGCGCTGCTCCATGGCGATGAGCTTAACGGTCGCGCCTCACGCGGACCGATGTTCGGATGCGGAACTCAGCCGATCGCGGTGGCCACGACCCGCGCCATCCGGTGCCGGATGACGTGGTCGCCTCCGTCCACCCGGTGCACCGTGACACCGCGCAGCTGCTCGAGCACCCGGATGCCCGAGGGAGCCAGGAACATATCGAGCGATCCGTAGACCACCTCCACCGGCACACGCACGGACGCCAGGTCACTCACCGAGGTCTGCGACTCGATCGAGTTCTGCAGCGAGAGCACGAACGCGCGCCAGTTCGTCTCGGTGACATCGAGCAGGTTCTTGATCGGTGACAGACGCGCCAGGCCCGCGGCGGCCCGGATCGTGAACTCCTTGTTGAGACGCAGGTACTCGTAGACCCGCAGGTAGAGCCCCATCGCCGTGCGGTCGCGGCGACTGCCGATCGCACCCGGCGCCAGGTAGATCGGCGGACTGACCAGCACGAGTCTGCGCAACCGCGCGCCGTGCGTCGCCGCGTAGCGGGAGGCGATCAGCGATCCCATCGAGTGCCCGACGAGCAGGAACGGGCCGTGCAGCTTGAGCGAATCAATCGTGCGGGCGAGGGAGGCGACGTGCTCCTCGATCGTGTACTCGGCCGTCTCGGGCGCGGGTGAGCCGCCGAAGCCAAGCAGGTCGATCGCGATGGTGCGATGGTGCGCGACGATCAGCGGGATCACATTCTCGAAGTCACCCCGGCGGCTCGGAGGCGCATCCGTGACGTGCGAAAAGTCGAGAACGTTGGGCTGTGCCGCGGCCGACTTCTGCCTACCGTCGAGAGCATGGATAACCCTCGCGCCGCCCTCGGAGCCGTCCTGCTCGTCACCGCCCTCGGACTGGCTGGATGCTCGTCCGCCGGGTCGAGCGGAGCGTCCCTCTCGGGCGGCACCTCGTCGCGTTCCGACGCGCTGGCCCCGGGGATCGCCGCCGACGGCTCCGCCGGGACGGTCAAGGTCGGCACCGCGCCCCAGGCGGGGAAAGCCGTCGACCGCTCGGTGATCATCACCGGCACCGTCACGATCACCGCGGGCGATCCGATCTCCTCCGCGGCGAAGGCGATCACGATCGTCGAGGCAGCGGGCGGACGCGTTGACGGACGCGCCGAGAACGCCGCCGCCAACGGGGATCGCGGCAGCGCAACCCTGGTTCTGCGCATTCCCGCGGCCAAGCTCAGCACCACGCTCGACGCTCTCAAGAAGCTCGGGCGCGCCGACCAGGTGCAGCTCGACTCCACCGACGTGACCACCCAGAACCAGGATCTGGATGCCCGGATCACCGCCTCGCGTGCGACGATCGCCCGCCTGCTGCAGCTCGAATCCACGGCAAGCGACACCACCAACCTGATCGCCATCGAGACCGCGATCGGGAATCGTCAAGCCGAGCTCGAGAGCATGGAGGCCCAGCAGCGCGGGCTCGCCGATCAGGTGACCATGTCGACCGTGACGTTGCAGCTGCGCTCGGATGCCGCGGCCCCGCCGATCAAGCCGGCCGACTTCTGGTCGGGGCTGGGCACCGGGTGGCAGGCCTTCGCCGGATTCTGGGCCGCCGCGCTGGTGACGTTCGGGGTGCTCATCCCGTGGCTCGTCTTCGCGGGGGTCACGGCGGGAGCCGTGCTGCTCGTTCGGCGGGACGTGGGGAGGCGGCGGGCCTCGAACGCAGTGGCCCCGAGCGGAGCCGCTACGCCGCCCGCGCCGATCGGATGAGCGCGAGCAGCGCGAGGCCGTAGGCCTCGGCCGGGTCATCGGCGAGGAACGCGGCATCCTCCTGGTCGATCCTGGCCAGCACCGAATAGCTCACCCGCGGCGGAGCCGTGTCACGGTGCATCGACTGGAACGCCCCGCGCAGCAGATCGCGCAGCTGGTCCTCGCGCGGTAGCCAGAGCGCATCGTCGAGCGCGACCGAGTCGAGAGCCCACTCGGTGGTGCCGTTGAACCCGAGCACCGTGCCGGTCGAGTACACCTGGGCCTCGATTGTCATGTCGCTGACGGTGAAGACGTCGCCCTCGAAGTCGGCGCTGTTCTCGTTGCCTGGGGCGATCTGGAACGCGTCGCCGGATGCCGGGGTCCAGACGAGGCTGGCGTCGCGGAGTTCGCGCGCGAGGGCGGTCGAGATCATGGGTCCATCATCCGTCATGCCGGCCAGCGACGCTCAGGATCCCGACGTAGCCTCGAACCATGGCCAAGTCCGAGCGCGTCTCTCGCCTGGAAGCCCTGCGATCGCACCTGCTGACCGCCTTCTCCGGCACCGAGACCGGCCGCCCGTACTGGGTCGCGGAGATCGAGCTCGGCGACGACGCAGGCTACTTCGGCGAGGGCTCCGCCGCCTGGGCGGTGCACGGCGGACTCGCGACGCTCGTGGCGGGCATCCGAGCGCTGCTGATGCAGACGCTGCATCCGGGCGCCATGGCGGGCGTACACGACTGGTCGCGCTACCAGGAGGATCCCCTTGGACGGCTCTCGGGCACGATCCGGTGGCTGGTCGGCGTCACGTTCGGCTCCACCGAGTACGCGCGCGTCGAGTCGGCCCGGGTGGCGCGCTTCCACGATCGAGTCGTCGGCAGCTACGTCGGGAACGACGGGTCGCCTGTTGGCTACGCGGCGGGAGATCCCGAGCTGCTGGACTGGGTGCATCTCGCGTTCACCGAGGCGTTCCTCGGCTGCCACGAGACGTGGGGACCGCCGATCCCCGGTGGAGCCGATCGCTACGTCGACGAGTGGGCGATCGCCGGCACGCTGGTGGGGGCGCCGAATCCGCCGCACTCAGCCGCGGAGCTCCGCGCCCGAGTCGAGACCCTGCGGACGAACGGTACCCTGCGACGCGACGCCCGTGTGGACGAGGCGGTGCGCTTCATCCGGAACCCGCCGCTCGGCAAGGGATTCGGGCCCGCATATCGCGTCCTGTTCGCGGGGGCCGTCGCCTCCATCCCGGTCGAGTACCGGCGCCTGCTCGGGCTGCGTCGTTCGCCACTGCCGGTGATCACCGCGACCCGGATCGTGCTGCTCATCGTGCGCCGAGCGCTCGGCGAGCAGAGCAGCTCGGAGCTCGCCGCCCGGGCGCGTCTGGCCCGTCTCGCCTCGGAAGCAGCGGCCGATCGGTGACCGCCGAGCGCTGACGGCCGCTCGTGCCAGGATGTGGCTGTGACTCGACGCGCGATCATCCTGTTCGCGGCGCTCGGGATCGCGTGGGGCATTCCCTACCTGCTCATCAAGATCGCGGTCGGCGAGGTCGATCCCCTGGTCGTCGTGTTCGCGCGGAGTGCGCTCGGCGGCCTGATCCTGCTCCCGCTCGCGTTCGCGCGCCGACAGGTGCTGCCGGTACTGCGCCGCTGGAAGCCGCTCCTCGCGTACACCGTCGTCGAGATCGTCGTCCCGTGGTTCGCGCTGAGCACGGCCGAGCTGCATCTGCCGAGCTCGACGGCCGGACTGCTGCTCGCCGCGATCCCGCTCGTGAGCGTCGGCGTCGCGGTGCTGTTCGGGCGCCCGGCCCACCTCTCGCGCGGCAACTGGATTGGCATCCTGCTGGGCATGCTCGGCGTGGCCGCGCTCGTCGGCCTGGATGTCGCGGGGTCCGACCTGATCGGCGTCGCCGAGATCGCGGTGGTGGTCGTCGGCTATGCGGTCGGGCCCGCCATCCTGTCGCGCTGGATGAGCGACTTGTCGGGGCTTGGCGTCGTCGCGCTTTCGCTCGTGATCGCCGCGATCGTCTACCTGCCGGCGCTTCTGCTGACGGGCACCTGGCCGGATGAGATGCCCTCGACCAAGGTCGTCGTCTCGATCGTGCTCCTCGCCGTCGTCTGCAGCGCGGCCGCGTTTCTGCTGATGTTCGATCTCATCGGCGAGGTCGGACCGATGCGGTCCACCACTATCACCTACCTCAACCCTGCGGTGGCGATCGCGGCGGGCGCGATCGTGCTGCACGAGCGCATCACGGTGTGGACGGTGATCGGCTTCGTGCTCGTGCTCTCGGGCTCGTTCCTCGTGACCCGGCAGGTGAAACGGAGCGCCGTGCCCCGCATGGCAGGATGACGGCATGGCAGAACCCGCACCCCTGCCGTCCGACCCGATCGCCGAGGCGCACCGCCAGTGGCAGGAGCACGGCTGGGCGGATGCCGCGGACGGCATGGCCGCCGTCACCGCGATCATGCGCACCCAGCAAATCCTGCTCGCGCGGATCGAGGGCGTGCTGAAGCAGTTCGACCTGACGTTTGCGCGCTTCGAGCTGCTGCGGCTGCTGAGCTTCACCCGTCACGGCTCGCTGCCGATGGCGAAGGCCAGCGCCCGCCTGCAGGTGCACCCGACCAGTGTGACCAACGCGGTCGATCGGCTGGAGGCAGCGGCACTCGTGCGACGCGTCGCTCATCCGACCGACGGCCGCGCCACCCTGGTCGAGATCACGGATGCCGGCCGCGAGCGCGTCGCCGCCGCCACCGACGAGCTGAACAGCGTCGTATTCACGCGCCCTGGATTCTCGTCGACCGAGGTCGCGCAACTCAACACCCTGCTGCACGGCTTCCGGCGTGACGCCGGCGACTTCCTCGACTAGCTGATCGATTTCGCGAGATCAGCGCGCACCGCAACCTCGAGCGCGCTCGAGATCTGACCTGCGCTCGAGGTTCAGAGCCGCGCTCGTCGGCTCACAGCCGTTCGATGATCGTCGCGTTGGCGGTTCCGCCGCCCTCGCACATGACCTGCAGCCCGTAGCGGCCGCCGGTGGCCTCGAGGTGGTTGAGCATCGTCGTGAGCAGCCGGGTTCCCGAGGCGCCGACGGCGTGACCGAGGGCGATGGCTCCCCCGCGCGAGTTGAGCTTCGCCGGGTCCGCGTCGAACTCGTGGGCCCAGGCGAGCGGGACCGAGGCGAAGGCCTCGTTGACCTCGTAGGCATCCAGGTCGCCGAACGACAGGCCGGACCGCTCGAGGACTTTGTGCGTCGCCGGGATGGGGCCGGTGAGCATGTAGAGGGGGTCATCCCCGACGACCGCGAAGCTGTGGAACCGTGCCCGCGGCGTGAGACCCAACTCGAGCGCGCGCGACTCGCTCATGATCAGGGCAGCGGAGGCGGCATCCGTCAGCGGAGAGGAGTTGCCGGCCGTGATCGACCAGCCCAGTTCCGGGAATCGCGCGGCGAGCGCGTCGGTGCGGAAGGCAGGGCCGAGCCCGGCGAGCCCCTCGGCGGTCGTCATCGGACGCACGGTCTCGTCGGTCGCGAAGTGGCCGTGGGCGCCGTCGGCGCCGGTGACGGCGATCTGCACGACCTCGTTCGCGAAGTCGCCCGCCGCCCAGGCCGCAGCCGCACGACGGTGCGACTCGGCCGAGAAGGCGTCGAGCTGCTCGCGGTCGAAGCCCCACTTGGTGGCGATCAGCTCGGCCGAAACGCCCTGGTTGACGAGCCCCTCGGGGTAGCGGGCCCGGATGCCGGTACTGCCGAGCGGATGCTGCCCGCCGGCCGCGGATCCCAGCGGCACCCGACTCATCGACTCCACCCCCGCGGCGATCACCACGTCGTACAGCCCCGACGCCACTCCGGATGCGGCGAAGGTCGCCGCCTGCTGGCTGGACCCGCACTGGCGATCGATCGTCATACCCGGCACGCTCTCGTCGAAGCCGGCGGCCAGCAGCGCGGTGCGACCGATGTTGCCGGTCTGCTCCCCCGCCTGGCTCACGCACCCCGCGATGACGTCGTCGATCTGCGTCGACTCGAGTCCGTTGCGCTCCAACAGCGCAGTCAACACCTGCGCCAGAAGGTCAGCGGGATGCACCCCCGAGAGCGACCCACCGGGCTTGCCCTTTCCGGATCCGGTGCGGATGGCATCCACGAGCACTGCTGTCTGTGTCGACATGAACTTCCTGAGGAGAGAGGGCGGATCAGAACTGCCAGGGGTACGGGCTCCAGTCGGGCGCCCGCTTCTCGAGGAAGGCGTCGCGGCCCTCGACGGCCTCGTCGGTGCCGTACGCGAGACGCGTGGCCTCGCCGACGAGCACCTGCTGGCCAGCGAGCCCGTCGTCGACCGCGTTCATCGAGAACTTGAGCATCCGGATCGAGGTGGGCGACTTCCCGAGGATCGTCTCGGCCCAGTCCAGCGCGGTGTTCTCGAGCTCGGCGTGCGGGACGACCGCGTTGATCGCCCCCATCTCGTAGGCGCGCTGGGCGCTGTACTCCTGGCCGAGGAAGAAGATCTCGCGCGCGAACTTCTGCCCGACCTGGCGGGCAAGCAGGGCACTGCCGTAGCCGCCGTCGAAGGAGCCGACATCGGCATCCGTCTGCTTGAAACGGCCGTGCTCGGCGCTCGCGATGGTGAGGTCGCATGTGACGTGCAGCGAGTGACCGCCGCCGGCAACCCAGCCGGGGACGACCGCGATGACGACCTTTGGCATGATCCGGATGAGCCGCTGCACCTCAAGGATGTGCAGGCGGCCGGTGACAGCGGTCCCATCGGCGTACTGGTAGCCGTCGCGACCCCGGATGCGCTGGTCGCCTCCCGAGCAGAACGCCCAGCCGCCGTCTTTCGGGCTCGGCCCGTTACCGGTGAGCAGCACGACACCGATGTGCACGTTCTGTCGCGCGTCGTCGAGCACGCGGTACAGCTCGTCGACCGACTGCGGGCGGAACGCGTTGCGCACCTCGGGCCGGTTGAAGGCGACGCGCGCGACGCGACCCGTCGTGTCGTGGTGGTAGGTGATGTCGCTGAGCTCGGTGAAGCCCTCGACGTCCTTCCAGCGGGTGGGGTCGAAGATCTCCGAAACCTGTGTCGTCACGCTCTCAGGTTAGACATCTCTTCTGAACTGCACGCGCGTATCCTCACCGGCGAGTTCCCGGTAGGACCGGACTTCCCACCGAGCGCGACCTGGTCATTCAAACCGGCATGAGCAGAACATCAGTGCGGGAAGCGCTGCGCGTTCTCGAGGTGCAGGGTCAATCTGCGTATCCTCGGGCAACAGATTCCCCGGCGCGATGACGCGGTCGTGGATGACGCGCCACGCCGGAGCGCACTCCATGCGCAGGGGGACGTCGCCGAGGCAACTCGCGAGGGTGATGCCGATGAGGCATTCAGGTAGGCATCCACACTGACAGTGCCGGTGGACACGCACCGGGACTGTCAAGTGGCGGGGGACCGCCACGGGAAGAGCGGTGTCTCGTGAGCCAGGAAGGCGGCCGCGCCGATCCGCGCCTCATCGCCAGCGGCGACCTCGGCGTTCCAGAACGCGGCGCGTTCGGCGAGGCGGGAGGCAGCGGGATCACCCGCCGCGATCAGGTCGATCAGCTCCTTGCTCGCCTGCTGGGTCAGCCGGGAACGGCTCACCAGCGTGTCCACGAAGGCGGCGATGGCCTCCCAGAAGCCCTCGGCGGGGAGGAGCCGCGAGACCATTCCCCAGCGGGCGGCGGTCGCGGCATCCACGAGTTCGCCGCTGAGGATCAGGTGCTTCGCGGCCGCGGGGCCGGCGAGCTGCACCAGCCGCGTCACGCCGGACAGCGGGTACAGGATGCCCAGGCGCGCCGGCGTGACGCCGAAGGTCGAACGGTCGGAGCCGATCCGGATGTCGCATGCCCCTGCCAGCTCCCAGCCGCCGCCCACGCAGAAGCCGTCGATCGCGGCGATCGTCGGCTTCGGGAACTCCGCCAGCGCGGTCTCGCCTGCCGTGACGTGCCCTCCGTCACCGACAGCCGGGTCGCGCAGGATCTGCGGCAGGTCACTGATGTCGGCGCCCGCCGAGAAGTCGGTGCCCGCGCCGCGGACGACCAGCGCGGCGATCTCGTCATCGGCGGCCAGCTCGGCGAGAAGCGGCGCGAAGGAGTCCCACATCGCGCCGGTGAGCGCGTTGCGCTTGCCGACGTTGTCGATGGTCAGCGTCGCGATCACCCCGACGATCTCGACGCGCAGCTCGCCGCGTCCCTCGCCCACCTCAGGCCTCGACCCGGTCATGGCGACCGACGTACACCGTGTTCGATGAGACACCCCCGGTGAGCGCGTTAGCGAAGTCGACGACGTGCGCCTCGACGCCGGCGAACACCGCGCGCATCGTCACGAGGAACTCCTCGTCGGGCGGATCGTCCGACCAGAGGGCGAACACGCCGCCCTCGACGAGATGGCGGGCGAGACGTCGAAGTCCCTCGACCGTGTAGAGGTCGGCGTGGCTCGGATCCAGTTGGTGACGCGGCGAGTGATCAACATCGAGCAGGATGGCGTCCCACGGCTCGGACGCCGGGGCAGGCGCAGCGCGCATCACCGCGAAGAAGTCGTCGAGCACGAGGCGGGTGCGCGCGTCGCCGGTGAGCTGCGTCGACACCGGCAGCAGCCCACGCTCGTGCCAGTCGATGACGGCCGGCAGCGTGTCGATCACCGTCAGCGCGCCGACCCGGGGATCACGCAGGGCGGCGATCGCGGTGTAGCCGAGGCCCAGCCCGCCGACGAGAACACGCAGCCTCTCGCCCGCTGTCGCGCCCAGGCCGAGATCGGCCAGGGCCTGCTCCGCCACGGTGAAGGCGCTCGACATAAGGTATTCCTCGCCGAGCTTGACCTCGAAGATCTCGAGGTCGAGCGACGGGTCGAAACGCCGCCGTAGCGTGAGCTCCCCCATCGGCGTGAACTGCCAGTCGAGTTCTTCGAAGCGGGCGCTCACGCGCGAGCCGGCTCGGTCACGATCCCGGCCGCGAGCAGCCCCTCGATTTGCTCGGGGGTGAGCCCGAGCCGGTCGAGCACCGCGCGGGTGTCCTCCCCGAGCGCGGGCGGCGCCTTCGTGATCTCGGGTGCGACGCCATCGACCGAGATCGGACCGCGCAGCAGAGGCAGGGCGCTGCCGTCCGGGCGCACGGTCTGCCGGACCATGTCGAGGTGCCGCACCTGCGGGTCCTGAAACACCTGCTCGTAGTTGAGGATCGGGCCGGCCGGGATGCCGATGCGGCGCAGTTCGGTGACCCACTCGAGGCCGGGGCGCGCGGCGAGCAGCGCCTCGAGTCGCGCGGTGAGCTGCGGTCGGTGGCCGGAGCGTGCTCTGTCGGTCAGGAACTCCGGCTCATCGGCCAGCCCGGGCTCGCCCAGCAACTCGGCCAGCTGACGGAAGTGCCGGTCGTTGCCCGCGGCGATGATGATCGGGATGTCGCCGGTCGCGAAGACCCCGTACGGCGCGAGCACCGGGTGGTTGTTGCCCTGCGGCTCGGGGATCTCGCCGGTCGACAGGTACCGCTGGCCCTGGAACGCGGAGACCGAGATCGCTGCCTCCAGAAGGGAGGTCTCGAGAAGCCGCCCGGCGCCGTGGTCACGGCCGCCGGTGCGCTCGCGTCCGACGAGCGCTGCGGCGATCCCGACCGCCGTGAAAATGCCGGCGTAGATGTCGATGATCGGGACGCCCATGCGCATCGGGTGCGCGGCGTCCTCCCCGGTGACCGACATCAGGCCGGACATCCCCTGCGCGACCTGGTCGAGTCCGGCCGCCTGCGAGAGCGGACCGGTGCTGCCGAATCCGCTGACCGAGGCGATGATGAGCGACGGCTTCTGCGCCCGGAGCTCGGCGGGATCGAGTCCCATCTCGCTCATGGTTCCCGGCTTGAAGTTCTCGATCACGACATCCGCGTCGAGCGCCATCCGCTTCAGAAGCGCAGCGCCCTCGACCGAATAGAAGTCGACGGCGATCGATGACTTGTTGCGGTTGACCGACTCGAAGTACAGGCTGTGGACGCCCTCGAACGGCGGCCAGGCGCGGGTGGTGTCTCCGCCCTTCTTGCTCTCCACCTTGATGATCGTGGCGCCGAGGTCGCCGAGCAGCGCCGTCGCATACGGTCCCGCGAGCGCGCGCGTCAAGTCGAGGACGACGATGCCCTCGAGGGGGAGAGCCACGTTCAGCCCCTCAGCCGGATATTGATCTGCTTGGTCTGCGTGAAGCCAGCGATCATGCCCTCGAGCGAGATCTCACGGCCGATGCCGCTCTGCTTGTAGCCGCCGTAGGACTGACCGACCACCTGACCGTTACCCTGGTTGACCTGCACCCAGCCGGCCTCGATTCGGTTGGCCGTGTGCACCGCGGCGTCGAGGTCGTGCGTCCAGACGTAGGCGGCGAGACCGTAGCTCGAGTCGTTCGCCATGCGCACAACGTCGTCGACATCGGTCCACGGGATGGCGACGAGCACCGGCCCGAAGATCTCCTCGCGCGCCAGGCGGAAGTCGTTGCTCACGTCGCCGAACACGGTCGGCAGGTGGAAGTAGCCCTCGGTCAACGGGCCGCTCTCGGGCAGATTGCCGCCGAGCACGGTGGTCATAGTCGAGCTCTCGCGGCCCTCCGCGAGGTACCCGGCGATCGAGTCGTACTGGGCCGCGTTGATGATCGCGCCCATGTCGCTCGTCTCCTCGAGCGGGTCGCCGACGACCATCGCGCCGAGCTTCTCGCTCAGCTTGCCGAGCACCTCGTCGTAGATGTCGCGGTGCAGGAAGAGCCGCGATCCGGCCGTGCAGCTCTGCCCCTGGCGGGCGAAGCGCGACGACAGCAGCAGACCGTCGATCAGCTCATCCGTATCCGCGCCCGCCGCATCCGGGAACACGATCGACGGGTTCTTGCCGCCGAGCTCGAGCGAGACGTGGGCAAGACGCTCCCCCGCCGTGCGGGCGACGCCCCGGCCGACCTCGGTCGAGCCGGTGAACGAGACCTTGTCGATTCCGGGATGCTCCGCCATCGCCTGGCCGACGACGCTCCCACGCCCGGTCAGGGCGTTGACCACGCCGGCGGGAAGGTGGTTGTTGCAGACCTCGGCGAGTAACAGGATCGTGAGGGGCGCGTCATCCGCCGCCTTCATGATGATGGTGTTCCCTGCGGCGAGCGCGGCGGGCACCTTGAAGCCGGCGATCATCAACGGCGAGTTCCAGGGCAGGATGCAGCCCACGACTCCGAGCGGCTCGAGGCGTGTGTACTGCAGCTGGTTGTCGCCGGCGGGGAGCACCGTGCCCTTGACTTCGCCCGCGACGCCCGCGAAGTAGCGGAACAGCGCGACCAGCGTGCCGACCTCGGGCCGTGCCTGGGTGCGGATCGCGTTGCCGGTGTCGATCGCGGTCAGGCGCGCGAACTCCTCGGTGCGCTGCTCGATCTCGTCGGCGATCTTGTTGAGCGCGCGCGAGCGCTCAGTGAAGTGGCGGGAGCGCCAGGCCGGAAATGCCTCGTGCGCCGCTATGACGGCGCGATCCAGGTCGGCGACACCCGCGGACGGAACGCGGGCGATCACGGTCTCGCGCTTCGCGGGGTTCTTGACCTCGCGCCACTCGCCGGTGAGCGACGCGACCTCCTGTCCACCGATCCACATGAGGCGGTCGGTACGACCCCCCAAAACATCGGCGCTGTTCGGGTCGGCGGCTGCAACAGTCGTGGTGTCGGTCATCGTGTGCTCCAGGTGTCGTGCGGTGCGGAGTTCAATTGTGGGGGAAGTCAGTCGTTCGCGAAGCGGGGATCGCGCTTCTCGATGAAGGCGGCCATCCCCTCCTTCTGATCGTTCGTGGCGAAGAGCGAGTGGAAGATCCGGCGCTCGAAGCGTAGGCCAGTGGCGAGCGTGGACTCGTAGGCCGCGTTGACGGCCTCCTTCGCCAGCATGGCAATCGGCAGAGACTTCGAGGCGATGGTCTCGGCGGCGCTCATCGCCTCGTCCATCAGCTGCGCGGCCGGCACGACACGGGCGGCGATCCCGGCCCGAAGCGCCTCCTCGGCCCCGATGGTCCGGCCGGTGAGGACGAGATCCATCGCGAGCGCCTTGCCGACGGCGCGGGTCAGGCGCTGCGAGCCGCCCAGTGCAGGGATGACGCCAAGGTTGATCTCGGGCTGACCGAACTTGGCTGTCTCCGAGGCAATCAGGATGTCGCAGAGCATCGCGAGCTCGCAGCCGCCACCGAGCGCATAGCCCGAGACCGCCGCGATCATCGGCGTGCGGACCGCGGTCAGCCGGTCGGCGGCCGAGAAGAAGTCGCCCAGGTAGGCGTCCATGTAGCTCTTGTCGGCCATCTGCTTGATGTCGGCACCGGCCGCGAAGGCGCGCTCCGAGCCCGTGATGACGATCGCCCCGATCCCCGGGTCGAGGTCGAACGCCACGGTGGCCGCCACCAGCTCGTCGATCAGCTGCACATTCAGCGCGTTCAGCGCCTCCGGCCGGTTGAGAGTGATCAGGCCGACGCGGCCTCGGGTCTCGACCAGGAGGGTGTCGTAGCTCATGCCGACACCTTCGCAGAGTTCTCGCGGATGACGGTGATGATGCCCGAGAAGTCGCGGCCTGCTCCGCCCTCGTCTGCGAACCGGCGGTAGATCTTCGCGGCGAGCGGGCCGAGCTCCGCCGCCGTTCCGGTCTGCTCGAGCGCGTTGAGCGCCAAACCGAGATCCTTGGCCATCAGCGCGCCCGCGAAGCCCGGCTGGTAGTCGCGGTTCGCCGGGCTCGCCGGGACAGGTCCGGGCACCGGACAGTTGGTCGTCAGTGCCCAGCACTGTCCGGATGCCGCCGACGCGACATCGAACAGGGCCTGGTTGGTCAGCCCCAGCTTCTCGCCGAGCACGAAGGCCTCGCTCACGGCGATCATCGAGATACCGAGGATCATGTTGTTGCAGATCTTCGCCGCCTGCCCTGCCCCCGAGCCGCCGCAGTGGACAACGCGACCGCCCATCACCTCGAGGATCGGCATGGCCGTCGCGAAGTCCGCCTGCTCCGCGCCGACCATGAATGTGAGGGTGCCCGCCGCGGCTCCGCCGACGCCGCCGGAGACCGGGGCGTCGATCCCGCGGAATCCCGCCGCCACGAGCAGTTCGCGCACCGCGATCGCGTCGGCAACATCGATCGTGGAACTGTCGATGAAGAGCGTGCCGGGGGCCGCGGCGGCGAGGAGGGTGCGAGTGACCTCGAACACCTGCGCCCCCGACTGCAGCATCGTGATGACGAGCTCGCTGCCCGCGACGGCAGCCGCGGCATTCTCGACGACGATCACCCCGTTCGCGCGCGCGTGATCAAGCGCAGCCGGAACCACGTCGAACCCCCGCACGGTGTGTCCCGCGGCGACCAGGTTGGCGGCCATCGGGCCGCCCATGTTGCCCAGCCCGATGAAGGCGATGGTGGCCATCTCAACTCCCTTGTTGTTCTCAGATGAAGTACTGCGCAACCGCCTCGGGCGTGACCTCGGAGAGGGTTGCCGGCGACCAGTGCGGGTCGCGATCCTTGTCGATGACCTGCGCCCGGATGCCCTCGACCACCTCGGTGCCGCGGGTGAAACGACTCGCGATCCGGTAGTCGCGGTCGAGTGCGGCCTCCAGGCTCGGCAGCTCGCGAGAGCGCCGGAGCGCCGCCAGGGTCACCGCCACCGAGGTCGGCGACTTCCTCAGGATGGTCGCGGCGGCCTCGCGCGCGTCCGGCTCCGACGAGGCGGCGAGACGTTCGACGATCGCCACTGCGTCGTCTCCCGCATAGGCCACATCGATCCAGTCGCGCTGCGTGACGATCTCGGAGGCGGGCGGCTGCTCGGCGAACTCCCCCAGCACGTCATCGACCGCGCGGGTCTCGAGCGCGTCGATCAGTGCGGGAAGTCGTTCGCTGGGCACGAAGTGGTCGGCCAACTCGAGCGCGATCGCGTCGGCACCGGATGCGGTTCCTCCTGTCAGCGCGAGGTGGGTTCCGAGCTCACCCGGAGCCCGCGCGAGCAGGTAGGTGCTCGCGACATCCGGGAAGAAGCCGATCGATACCTCGGGCATCCCGACCCGCGTGCGTTCGGTCACGATGCGGACTCCGCCGTGGGCCGAGAGTCCGATTCCGCCGCCGAGAACCAGGCCGTCCATGAGGGCGACGTAGGGCTTCGGGTAGCGGGCGATCGCGGCATCCAGGGCGTACTCCGAAGCCCAGAAGCGCTGGGCGTCATCACGGCCGTCGACCACGGAGCGGTAGATGGCGACGATGTCGCCGCCCGCGCAGAGACCACGGTCGCCCGAGCCCGAGAGCAGCACCGTGCGGATGTCGTCGTTGTGAGCCCACGCGTCGAGAGTCGTGGAGAGCGTGTCGACCATGTTCTGGTTGAGTGCGTTGATCGCGCGCGGGCGGTTAAGGATCAGGTGCCCGAGAGAGCCGCGGTGGCGGCGAAGGACCTCGGCTTCGACTTCGGTACCCGACATCACGCTCCCGCGAGATCGCGCCCCACGATGAGGCGCATGATCTCGTTCGTCCCCTCCAGTATCTGGTGAACGCGCAGGTCGCGCACGATCCGTTCGATGCCGTACTCGCTCAGGTAGCCGTACCCGCCGTGCAGCTGCAGCGCCGCATTGGCGACGTCGAAGCCGGCATCGGTCGCCACGCGCTTCGCCATGGCGCAGAGGACCACGCGGTCGTCGGCTCCCCGGTCGAGGGCGTCCGCCGCGCGCCAGAGCAACGTGCGGGCGCCCTCGAGCTGCATGCGCATGTCGGCGAGCTGGAAGAGCAGCACCTCTTTCTCGATGAGCGGACCGCCGAAGGCCTCGCGCGTCTTCAGGTACGAGGTCGCCGCCTCGAGGGCGGCCTGACCGCCGCCCAGCGAGCACGCGCCGATGTTGAGTCGGCCGCCGTCGAGCGCGCCCATCGCAATCCCGAAGCCGTCGCCCTCAGCTCCGAGCCGGTTGCCGACCGGAACGTGGACCCCGTCGAAGATCACCTGGCGGGTGGGCTGGGCGTGCCAGCCCATCTTCTTCTCCAGGGGGCCGAAGCTCAGCCCCTCGGCATCCGCCGGGACAACGATCGCGCTGATCCCGTGGCTGCCCGACTCGGCGGTGCGTGCCATCACGACGTAGTACGCGGATGCGCCGGCCCCCGAGATGAACTGCTTCACCCCGTCGATCACGTAGTGCTCGCCGACCCGCTCCGCGCGGGTGCGGAGCGCCGCGGCATCCGACCCCGCTCCCGGTTCGGTGAGGCAGTAGCTGCCGAGTGCCTCCATCGTGGTGAGCGAGGGGAGCCACTCGGCGCGTTGACGATCGTCACCGAAGCGATCGATCATCCAGACCACCATGTTGTGGATCGAGATGTACGCGGCGATGGTGGTGTCACCCTTCGCCAACTCCTCGAAGATCCTCACCGCGTCGGACCGGCTGAGGCCTGATCCGCCGAATCGTTCGTCCGCGTAGATGCCGCCCAGACCGAGCTCCCCAGCCTCGCGCAGTACGTCGACCGGGAAGTGGTGGGTCTCGTCCCACTCCGCGGCATGCGGGGCGAGCTCGTTCGTGGCGAACTCGCGCACCGCCTCGACGAGCGCTGTCTGGTCGCGCGTCAGGGTGAACATGGATGCCTCCTCGGCGACCCGTCATCGGGCCGTCGACTCAAGAATAGTAGGACTTCCTAGTATTTACTAGGACTTCCAACTAAATGCACAGGGTGAGCATTTAGGCTGTAATCGATGGCGCCGTGCGCCGATATCCACTCGACGACGAGAGCGTGAGGAACTGATGAAGATCGCAGTCTTGGTGAAGGAAGTGCCGGACACCTGGGGCGACCGTCGCATCGATCCGGGCACCAACCGGGTCGACCGCAGCTCGGATGTCGTGGTCGACGAGGTCGATGAGAAGGCAGTTGAGATCGCCCTGCAGTTGCGGGATGCGAACTCCGGCAGCACCGTCACCCTTGTCACCATGGGCCCGAAGGGCGCGCTCGACAGCCTGCGCAAGGGCCTCGCCATGGGCGCGGACGGCGCCATCCATCTCGTCGACGACGGCCTAGCCGGATCGGACGCTGTGCAGACCTCCGCGGCGCTGGCCGCCGCCCTCGCACCCCGCGGCTTCGATCTCGTGATCGCCGGCAACGAGTCCACCGACGGACGCACGGGTGCCGTCCCCGCGATGCTCGCCGAGCGCCTCGGCGTCGCACAGCTCACGGCGCTGCGCACCCTGACCGTCAGCGGCTCGACCGTCAGCGGCGAGCGCGTCACCGACGACGGCTACGTCGACGCCGAGACCTCGTTGCCGGCCGTCGTCTCGGTCAACGAGCAGATCGCCGAGGCTCGGTACCCCAGCTTCAAGGGGATCATGGGCGCCAAGAAGAAGCCGGTCGAGGTGCTGACCATTGCCGATCTGGGACTGGCCGCGTCTGACACCGGCGCCGCGAACTCCTGGTCGATCGTGCGCGAGGTCACCCCCCGCCCGCCCCGCACCGGCGGCACGATCATCACCGACGACGGCACCGCCGCCGCCCAGCTCGCCGACTACCTCGCCACGGCGAAACTCATCTGAAACCGAGGAAGGAAGTCATGTCGAAGGTTCTCGTGCTCGTCGAGCACACCGATTCAACTCCGGCGTCGAACGTCGCCGAGTTGCTCGCCGCTGCCGCCCAGCTGGGCGAGCCGAGTGCGGTCTTGGTGACCGCTGCAGACTCCCCCGCGGATGCCGCGGCGCTCGCCACCGCCCTCGGCACCCTCGGTGCGGCCACCGTGCAGGTCGCGACAGTCGCCGAAGCCGACGAGCTCCTCGTCACCCCGACGGTCGCCGCTCTCGCCGCCGCAGTCAACGCGGGCGACGTCGCCGCTGTGCTTGTCGGCACCTCCCTGGAGAGCCGGGAAGCGGCCGCGCGGCTCGCGATCCGTGTCGACGGCGCCTACCTGAGCGACGCCGTCGGCGTGGGTTCGGACGCGGACGGGATCGCCGTCACCCAGCAGGCGTTCGGCGGCGCGTACACCGTCGTGTCGGCGGCGGGACGCGGCATCCCGATCATCTCGTTGCGCCCGCACTCGGTCGAAGGATCGGCCCCGGCCGCCGCCGCCACAGTCAGCGCGCTCGACGTGAGCGCCGACAGCGCGCCGACCAGCCGCGTCACCGCGCGGCACGGGAACGCCGAGGCCTCCAGCCGACCCGATCTGCAGGCGGCCAAAGTGGTCGTCTCCGGTGGTCGTGGACTCGGCTCGCAGGAGAAGTTCGTGCTGGTCGAGCAGCTCGCTGATGCCTTCGGCGCCGCGGTCGGCGCCTCGCGCGCCGCGGTCGATGCCGGTTACGTGCCGCAGAGCTTCCAGGTCGGGCAGACCGGAGTGACCGTCTCGCCCAACCTCTACATCGCCGTCGGCATCTCGGGGGCCATCCAGCACAGGGCTGGCATGCAGACCGCGAAGACCATCGTCGCGATCAACAAAGACGCAGACGCCCCGATCTTCGACGTTGCCGACTTCGGCATCGTCGGCGACCTGTTCACCGTGGTGCCCCAACTGATCGAGGCCGTGAAGGCGCGGAAGGGCTGATGGCGACCGCCGACCCGGCGCTGCTCGATGCCCGGGTGCGGGGGGCCGAAGCGACGCTCGCCCGCGGGATCCGTCGCACGACCGTGGAGCACTCCGTCACGACCTCCGCCGGTGCGGAGGTGCGGGTGGTCGAGTTCGTGGGCGATGGCCTCGAATCTGACGAGCGCCCGCCCGTCGTATTCCTGCACGGGATCGCCTCGGTGACCGCCCTCGCGCTGCCCATCATCGCGGCGCTCGACGGACGCCGCGTCCTGGCCGTCGACTGGCCCGGCCACGGCCTCTCGGGGGTCGCGGTGCTGCCGAAAGGCGCCAAGTTGCGCGCCCACGTGGCGTCGGTGCTGGATGCCGTCTGGTCCGCCCTCGGGCTCGGTCGCGTCGATCTGGTGGGCCACTCGCTCGGCGGCCACTTCGGCCTTCTGTACGCGCTCGCCCACCCCGAACGGATCCGCCGACTGGTGCTGCTCGGAGCCCCTGGTGCGGCCTTCGATGGGGAGAGCGCACCGCTCGGGATGCGGCTCGCCGCGGTTCCCGTGCTGGGCGTCGGACTGCTCGGCCTCTCCATCTCGGAGCCCGCGACGCGACGCGGATTCGTCCGCACCCTCGGTGCTCACGCCGTGGATGCGCTGCCGGCCGAGACGATCGAGATCGCTCACCTCACCTCGCAGCGCCCGTCATTCGCGCCCACGGTGGCGAGCCTGTTCCGCGCCCTGATGACGCCGTTCGCCGTTCGGCCCGGGGTCACGCTGACGCGGAGCGAACTCGAGACCCTGGCGGCACGGGCGCTGCTGGTGTTAGGTGACTCGGACGTCATCCTGACCACGGCCACCGGGCTGGAAGCCATCTCGGCAATGCCTCACGGTTCGATGATCGAGGTCACCAGCGCCGGGCACGCACCCTGGCTCGACGACCCGTCGGTGATTTCGCGCATCGTGTCGTTCCTGAATCGATAGGGTCGAAACCGATGAGTACTCCCGCCCCCCACACCGCGAAGTCGCCCCGCAGTCGTTGGTTCAAGTTGGTGTGGATCGCTCCGCTGGTGGTCGTGGGGCTGGCGCTGGTGGTCATCCTCGCCAACGTCATCCGCGGGCTCCCCGCCGGGCAGGACTTCCTGATGACCTACCCGGGGCACTCCGACCTGCCGGCCGGCGCGCCGAAGGGCTTCCCGGCCTGGCTGGAATGGCAGCACTTCCTCTCGTCGTTCCTGCTGCTCTTCATCATCCGCACCGGTTGGCAGATCCACACGACCAAGCGCGCAGCCGCCTACTGGACGCGGAAGAACACCGGCATCCTGAAGACAAAGGGGCAGCCGGTGCGCATCCCGCTGCACCTGTGGTTCCACCTCTCGCTGGACGCACTGTGGATCCTCAACGGGCTCGTCTTCATCGTGCTGATCTTCGTGTCCGGGCAGTGGGTGCGCATCGTCCCCACGCGCTGGGACGTCATCCCAAACGCCATCTCGGCCGGCCTGCAGTACGCCTCGCTGAACTGGCCCACCGAGGATGGCTGGGTCAACTACAACGCCCTGCAACTGCTCAGCTACTTCGTCGTCGTGTTCGTCGCGTCGCCGCTGGCGATCCTCACCGGGCTCCGGATGGTGCCGGGCCTCGCCGGGCGCTGGAAGCCGTTCGACAAGCTCTACCCGGTCACCGCAGCGCGCAAGCTGCACTACCCGATCTTCATCTTCTTCATCGCATTCATCGTCGTACACGTCACCCTCGTGCTCGCCACCGGGGCGCTGCGCAACCTGAACCACATGTACGGCGGCAGCGACGAGGTGAACTGGGTCGGCTTCAGCCTGTTCGCGGGCTCGCTCGTGCTCATGGTTGGCGGGTGGTTCGCGTTCCGCCCGGTGATCCTCGCGCAGGCGGCCGGGCTGACGGGCAACGTGCGGCGCTGAGTTTTCCTCTTTCGTCCTGCCTCTAGAAGGGTGGTGGGTCGGTGGTGTGGGTGGCGCCGGTGGGGCTGGTCCAGGTGGTCGAACCGTCGGGGTCGCGGTGGACGGTCCAGTTGCTTTCGTGTTTCAACCGGTGGTGGTGGCGACACAGGTGCGCGAGGTTCGAGG
>JANXTR010000052.1 GCA_025352325.1 Microbacteriaceae bacterium
CGTTGATGCCCTCCGCCTTGAGCTGCTCGCGCGCGTCGACGGCGATCTGCACCTCGGAACCCGAGGAGAGCAGGATCACGTCGGGCGTGCCGTTCGGCGCTTCGGCCAGCACGTACGCGCCCTTCGAGACGTTCTTCGCCGAAGCGAAGGTCTCGCCGGAGGCGTCGCCGTCCCCGCGCTCGAAGACCGGCAGGTTCTGACGGCTCAGAGCGAATCCGGCCGGTCCCTGGCGGCGCGCCAACACGTTCAACCAGGCGTACGACACCTCGTTGGCGTCTGCCGGTCGCACGATGTCGAGCTGCGGAATTGCGCGCAGCGCGGTCAGCTGCTCGACCGGCTGGTGGGTCGGACCGTCTTCGCCGAGGGCCACGGAGTCGTGCGTCCACACGTAGATCGCCGGCGCCTTCATGAGCGCTGCGAGCCGGACGGCCGGGCGCATGTAGTCGCTGAAGATCAGGAATGTCCCGCCGTACGGGCGGGTCTGCCCGTGCAGCACGATGCCGTTCAGGATCGCGCCCATCGCGTGCTCGCGGATGCCGAAGTGCAGTGTGCGGCCGTAGGGGTTGCCCGACCACTCGTGCGTCGAGTGCTCCGTCGGGATGAACGACGGCACGCCCTCGATCGTGGTGTTGTTGGACTCGGCCAGGTCGGCCGATCCGCCCCACAGCTCCGGGATGACCGGGCCGAGCGCGTTGAGCACTTTGCCGCTGGCGGCGCGGGTGGAGACATCCTTACCCGCTTCGAACACGGGAAGGGCGGCCTCGACGCCGTCCGGGAGCGCGCCGGTCTGCAGCCGGTCGAAGAACTTCTTCTTCTCGGGGTTCGCTGCCGCCCAGGCGTCGAACTCCTTCTGCCACTCAGCGTGCGCCTCGGCGCCGCGTTCGACCGCCTTGCGGGTGTGCTCGATGACCTCGGGCGCCACGACGAAGCTCTGCGCGGGGTCGAAGCCCAGCACCTCCTTAACGGCGGCGAGCTCGTCGGCGCCGAGCGCCGATCCGTGGATCTTGCCGGTGTTCTGCTTCTTCGGCGACGGCCAGCCGATGATCGTCTTGACGATGATCAGCGAGGGCTTGTCGCTGACGGCCTTCGCCGCCTCGATCGCATCGAATAGGCCCTGCTTGTCTTCGACGTACACACCGGTCTTCTTGAAGTCGACCGTCTGCACGTGCCAGCCGTATGCCTCGTAGCGGGCTTTCACGTTCTCGCTGAGCGCGATGTTCGTGTCGTCCTCGATCGAGATCTGGTTGCTGTCGTAGAACGCGACTAGGTTGCCGAGCTGCTGGTGACCGGCGAGCGAACTTGCCTCAGAGGTGACCCCTTCCTGGATGTCGCCATCACCCGCGATCGCGTAGATGAAGTGGTCGAACGGGCTCGTGCCGGGTTCGGCGTCGGGGTCGAAGAGGCCGCGCTCGAAGCGGGACGCGTAGGCGAACCCGACCGCGGACGAGAGGCCCTGACCCAGCGGGCCGGTGGTGATCTCGACACCGTCGGTGTGGCCGTACTCCGGGTGGCCCGGGGTCTTGGAGCCCCAGGTGCGCAGCTCCTCGAGGTCCTTCAGCTCCAGGCCATAGCCGCCGTAGTAGAGCTGGATGTACTGGGTCAGCGAGCTGTGGCCGACCGAGAGGATGAAGCGGTCGCGCCCGATCCACTCGTTGTCGTGCGGATCGCGCCGCATGACCTTTTGGAACAGCAGGTAGGCCAGGGGAGCGAGGCTCATGGCCGTTCCCGGATGCCCGTTCCCGACTTTTTCGACAGCGTCCGCCGCGAGGATCCGTGCCGTATCAACGGCCTTGTCGTCCAGGTCATCCCAGGAGAGTGTTGCCACGTGCGTGTCGCCCTTTCGAAGCTTGGCGGAGCGGAGAAGCCCCGGCAGGAAGCCACTCGCCGATTCGACACCATCGGCTTCCCGCGGGCAGGCGTCGATCCTGGGGAAGCGATCGGGTGGCATGCGGGTGCGGTCGGCGAGCGCAACTAGCATACCGACGCCTGAACCGCTCGAGCACGATCCGCGTTACTCCGCAGGGATGAAAGTCGAGCCGCTCAAGGTCACGTAAACTTACTGGTGTACCCCGAACGATCCGAGGAGCCATGCAGGGAGCCGTTGACACCCCCGACGGAGCAGTCGCTCCGACGCAGGTGACGAGCTTCCGCACCCGAGTGGCTCGCAAGTCCGCCGCGTACGTGGCGTTGACGAAGCCCCGCGTGATCGAGCTGCTGCTGGTGACCACCGCGCCTGTCATGGTTCTCGCGGCCCACGGCATCCCCAACCTCTGGCTGGTGCTCACGACACTCGTCGGCGGCACGCTCAGCGCGTCGTCGGCCAACGCCTTCAACTGTTACATCGACCGCGACATCGACCGCGTGATGAAGCGCACGCAGAAGCGTCCGCTCGTCACCGGAGCGCTGAAGGACGGCGAGGCGCTGGCCTTCGCCTGGATCACCGGCGCGATCTCAATCGCCTGGCTCTGGTTCTTCACGACACCGCTCGCCTCGATCCTGTCCGCGGCCGCGATCGCGTTCTACGTGGTCGTTTACACGCTGATCCTCAAGCGCCGCACCCCGCAGAACATTGTCTGGGGCGGGGCGGCCGGTTGCATGCCGGTGCTCATCGGCTGGGCGGCCGTCACCGGCTCGCTGAGTTGGGCGCCGGTCATCTTGTTCGGCATCGTCTTCCTCTGGACTCCGCCGCACTACTGGCCACTTTCGATGCGATACAAAGACGACTACGCCTCGGTGAACGTGCCGATGCTCGCGGTCGTGAAGGGGCGTACGACCGTCGGCCTCCAGGTCGTGCTCTATGCCTGGGCCACCGTCGCCTGCTCACTCCTGCTGATCCCAGTCGCCGGGATGGGCGTGTTGTTCGCCGTCGTCGCGGTGCTCGCGGGGGCGTGGTTCCTGCTCGAATCGCACCGTCTGTATTCGACCGCGATCCGAGCGGGCGAGGCGAAGCCGATGCGCGTCTTCCACGCGAGCATCACCTACCTGACCCTCGTCTTCCTGGCTGTCGGGCTCGACCCGCTTCTGCACCTGCCGATCCCGTTCTGAGCGCTCTATGACAACCCCCTTCGACTGGCTGGCCCGGCGCGTCACCCTGTCGCCCCGGGCCCTGCGCTGGAGCACGATGGCCGCGCTGGTCGTCAGCATCCTCGTCGTGCTCGGCGGGGGAGTCGTGCGCGTCACCGGCTCGGGTCTCGGATGCCCGACCTGGCCGACCTGCGAGGGCACGTCGGTCGCTCCCATCCCCGAACTGGGCATCCACGGTGTCATCGAGTTCGCAAATCGACTCGTCACCGTCCTGCTGATTTTCGCCGTCGGCTGGGCGATCGTCGCGGCTCGGCTGCAATCGCACCGCGACCGGATGCTCACCCGCCTCGCGTGGTCCATGTTTTGGCTCGTGGTCGCCAACGCCGTCGCCGGTGGGATCACCGTGCTGGTGGGTCTCAACCCCTGGGTCGTTGCCCTGCATTTCGTGCTCGCCATGAGTCTGCTGGCCGCGGCGACCCTGACCTGGCACCGGGCCCGCTGGCGCGGATCGCCGGGATCGCGAGCCTCGCGCACCCCGCGCCTCCTCGTCCGCGTGACCGTGGCGGTCACCGGTGCGCTCGTCGTCATCGGGACCATCGTCTCCGGAGCCGGGCCGCACTCGGGCGACAGTCGGGACGTGCCGCGGATCGGCGGGGCCGAGAGCACCGCCGTGTGGTCGCGGGTCGTGCTCGCGCACGCCGGCCTCGCCGTCGCGGTCATCCTGCTCACGGTCGCGCTTCTGGTCGTGCTGCGCCGGACGCCGGACACCGCCCCTGCGCGCCGCACGACGCTCGTCTTCCTCGTGGTGCTGCTGGCGCAGGGTGCGATCGGTGGCACGCAGTCCCTGATCGGGATCCCCGCGGTGCTGGTCGCTCTGCACCTGCTGGGCGCCGCCCTGGTCTGGGTGGGCGCGATCCGGGTGCTCCTCGACGTCGAGCCGGGCATCTTCGCGCTCGAGAATCGTGCAGTGAACGCACAGGAACCGGGCCTCGACTCCCACGCGGTCGCGAACCCTTCCCTGTAGACTCGGAGGGTTCAGGAGCACCGTCTCGCCGGGACGTCATCGATGACGCAGGGTTCCCCGTTTCCCGACAGCATCGCTCCCGGACACGGAATGCCGGTCCGAGCGGAATGGCTCGCCCCGGTGGGAAAGAGGTCCACATGTCAGACGTGCTCATCGACCGACCCGAGCTCTCGGGGCTCGGGCAGTACGAGTTCGGTTGGTCCGACTCCGACGCCGCGGGGGCCTCGGCCCGACGCGGCATCTCGGAGGAGGTCGTCACCGACATTTCGGCGCTCAAGAACGAGCCGGAATGGATGCTCAAGAACCGCCTGAAGGCGCTCAAGATCTTCGGCATGAAGCCCATGCCCACCTGGGGTGCCGACCTCAGCGGCATCGACTTCGACAACATCAAGTACTTCGTCCGCTCGACCGAGAAGCAGGCCACGAGCTGGGAAGAGTTGCCGGACGACATCAAGCAGACCTACGAGAAGCTCGGCATCCCCGAGGCGGAGCGTCAGCGCCTCGTCGCCGGCGTCGCGGCTCAGTACGAGTCCGAGGTGGTTTACCACACCATCCGCGAAGACCTCGAGGCGCAGGGCGTCATCTTCATGGACACCGACACGGCGCTCCGTGAGCACCCGGAAATGTTCAAGGAGTACTTCGGCACGGTCATCCCGTCCGGCGACAACAAGTTCGCCGCCCTGAACACCTCGGTCTGGTCGGGCGGCTCCTTCGTCTACGTGCCGCCCGGCGTGCGCGTCGAGATCCCGCTGCAGGCGTACTTCCGCATCAACACCGAGAACATGGGCCAGTTCGAACGCACGCTGATCATCGCCGACGAGGGCTCGTACGTGCACTACATCGAGGGCTGCACGGCGCCGATCTATAAGTCGGACTCGCTGCATTCGGCGGTCGTCGAGATCATCGTGAAGAAGAACGCGCGCGTTCGGTACACGACGATCCAGAACTGGTCGAACAACGTCTACAACCTGGTCACCAAGCGCGCGATCGCGCACGAGGGCGCGACCATGGAGTGGATCGACGGCAACATCGGCTCCAAGGTCACCATGAAGTACCCGTCGATCTATCTCGTCGGCGAGCACGCCAAGGGCGAGACCCTCTCGGTGGCTTTCGCCGGTCCCGGTCAGCATCAGGATGCCGGCGCCAAGATGATCCACATGGCGCCGTACACGACGTCGTCGATCGTCTCGAAGTCGATCGCGCGCGGCGGCGGGCGTGCCGGATACCGCGGCGAGGTCCGCGTGACCGAGAACGCCCATCACTCGGCCAACACGGTGCGGTGCGACGCCCTGCTGGTCGACACGATCTCGCGCTCGGACACCTACCCGGCCATCGACATCCGGGTGGATGACGTGCAGCTCGGTCACGAGGCCACTGTCTCCCGCGTCAGCGAGGAGCAGCTGTTCTACCTGATGTCGCGCGGCATGGCGGAGGACGAGGCGATGGCCATGATCGTCCGCGGTTTCATCGAGCCGATCGCCCGCGAACTCCCGATGGAGTACGCCCTCGAACTCAACAAGCTCATCGAGATGAGCATGGAAGGCAGTGTCGGCTAGATGTCCACCTCCACGACCGATTCGACGGCCGCGGAGCGTCTAGGGATCCGCGCACACAGCGACGGCCCAGTCGTGCGCGCATCCGCAGCACCCGCATCCTTTGTTCCTGTGCAGACCCGCTCAGAGCGCTTCGCCTCCGTGCACCACGCGGACTTCGCCGAGGTCACCGGGTTCGAGGCCGAGTGGAAGCTCACGCCGGTCGACCGTATCCGCTCGCTGATCGACGGCGAGCTCGACGGTTCGGCCTACGCGATCATGTACCCGGAGGTCGAGGGCACCACCGTCGAGTGGATCCCGCGTGACGATCCGCGCATCGGCACCGCCGGGACCCCCGAGGAGCGGGCATCCGCGAACGCCTGGACGAACTTCGACAACGCCCTGCTGATCGACGTATCCGGCGAGGTCGAGACCGCGTTGACCGTCACCCGCTCCACCCTCGGCGATGCACCGCGTGCCGGCCACACCATCATCACGGCGCAGCCGAACAGCAGCGCGCTCGTGGTGCTCGACAGCCGCGGGGGAGCGACGCTCACCGAGAACGTCGAGATTCTGCTCGCCGAGGGTGCGCACCTGACCGTGGTCAGCCTGCAGGAGTGGGACGCGCCCGCACTGCACCTCGCCAGTCACTTCGCCCGGATTGGCCGCAACGCCCAGCTCAAGCACTTCGTGGTGTCGCTCGGCGGCAGCGTCGTGCGCGTCAACCCCTCCGCCCATCTCGCCGAAGAGGGCTCGGACACCGAGCTTTTCGGCGTGTACTTCGCCGATGCCGACCAGCACCTTGAGCAGCGCGTCTACGTGCACCACGATGCCCCGCACTCGCGGAGCCGCGTGACGTACAAGGGCGCGCTCAATGGCCACGGCGCCCGGACCGTCTGGGTTGGCGACGTACTGATCGCGCACTCCGCGCCTGGCACGGACAGCTACGAGCAGAATCGCAACCTGGTGCTCAGCGAGGGCACCCGTGCCGACAGCATCCCGAACCTCGAGATCGAGACGGGTGACATCGTCGGAGCTGGCCACGCGAGCGCGACCGGCCGTTTTGACGACGAGCACCTGTTTTACCTGCAGTCCCGCGGGATCACCGAGGAGGAGGCGCGGCGCCTCGTCGTGCTCGGCTTCCTCAGCGAGATCATCCAGAAGATCGGGGAGCCGGTGCTCGAGCAGCGCCTGCTGGCTGCTCTCGAGGCCGAGCTGAGGGCCGTCGCGTGAGCGCGGAGAAGGTGTTCGCCCTCGACGAACTGGAGCCCGGCACGGCCAAGAAGGTCGTGCTCGACGGGATCGCGATCGCGGTCGTCCGCGACTCCGCCGGCTCCGTGCACGCCCTCGGCGACACCTGCACACACGGCAACATCTCGCTGAGCGAGGGCTTCGTCGAAGACGAGACACTCGAGTGCTGGGCCCACGGCTCGGCCTTCGGACTGAACGACGGCAAGCCCCGCAACCTCCCGGCATACGAGCCGGTCCCCGTCTTCGCGGTCGAGATCATCGCCGGCGACATCTACATCGACGTATCGAAGGAAATCGCATCATGAGCACACTGAAGATCACCGACCTCAAGGTCAGCATCGAGACCGACCAGGGCACCAAGCACATCCTCAAGGGCGTCGACCTGACTCTCAACGAGGGCGAGATCCACGCGGTCATGGGGCCGAACGGCTCGGGCAAGTCGACGCTCGCATACACGATCGCCGGCCACCCGCGCTACAAGGTCGAGGGCGGGTCCATCGAGCTGGATGGCGAGAACGTGCTGGCCATGAGCGTCGATGCGCGTGCGCGTGCCGGGCTCTTCCTCGCGATGCAGTACCCCGTCGAGATCCCCGGAGTGACGGTCTCGAACTTCCTCCGCACCGCCAAGACGGCGATCGTCGGCGAGGCCCCCGCCATCCGTCCGTGGACCACCACGGTGCGCGAGGCCATGAAGAATCTCCGTATGGACAACGAGTTCTCGGCGCGCAACGTCAACGAGGGCTTCTCGGGCGGCGAGAAGAAGCGCCACGAGATCCTCCAGCTCGAGCTGCTGCAGCCGAAGTTCGCGGTGCTCGACGAGACCGACTCCGGACTGGATGTCGACGCGCTCAAGATCGTGTCGGAGGGCGTGAACCGCGCTCACGACACCACCGGCCTCGGCATTCTGCTGATCACCCACTACACGCGGATCCTGCGATACATCACGCCGGACTTCGTGCACGTCTTCGTCGATGGTCGCGTCGCCGAGGAGGGTGGCCCCGAGCTCGCCGAGCGTCTCGAAAACGAGGGCTACGACCGCTTCCTGGTCGACCAGCCCGCCGGAGCCTGAAGTTCACGGACCGAACGCGTAGCCTGAGACCATGCCTGTCGCTCTCGAACCGCAGCTCTTCGACAAGATCGAGGAGGGCCTCAAAGATGTGATCGACCCCGAGCTCGGCGTCAACATCGTCGACCTCGGCCTCATCTACGATCTGGCGTGGGATGACGAGACGGATGCACTGATCATCTCGATGACCCTGACATCTGCCGGCTGCCCGCTCACCGACGTGATCGAGGAGCAGACCGGTCAGGCGCTCGACGGGATTGTCGAGCGGTACCGCATGAACTGGGTTTGGATGCCGCCGTGGGGTCCCGAGCGGATCTCCGACGATGGCCGCGACATGATGCGAGCAATCGGCTTCTCGATCTAGTTCTCAGAACGAAAGGGCCCCGACACCACACAACACGGTGCGGGGCTTTCGTCGTCTTCGCGCCCTAGACGTTCGTGTCGCGGTGCTTCGCCAGCTTGTTCGCCCCGAACCAGGCGAGCGGCAGCAGTCCGGCCGCGATGACGGCCTTGATCGCGCCGGGGATCAGGAACGGGTACAGGCCGAAGGCGAGCGTCGTCGGCACATCGAGGTGCGCCACGAAGCCGAGCCAGGGGAGACCGATCACGAACACCGAGAGGGTGCCAGCGGCGAAACTGGCGAGCGCCCTGAAGAACTTGCGATCCCAGGTCAGCTCGGCCAGCCAGCCGACCAGGATCGCCGACAGGATGAAGCCGATGATGTAGCCGCCTGTGGCGCCGAAGACGACCGTGATGCCCTGGCTGTGGCTGCCGTCGGCGTTCGGCGCGAACACCGGCAGGCCGACGAGTCCGAGCGCGGCGTACAGGACCATTGAGAGCGCGCCGCGCGCCCAGCCGAGCGTCGAACCCACGAGGAGCACGGCGAGGGTCTGGCCGGTGATCGGCACGAGCGGCAGTGGGATGGTCACCTGCGCCAGGAGCGCGACGAGCGCGGCGCCGCCGGCGACGAGCGCCACGTCCATCAGACGGCTGCGGGCGAAGACGCGGTCCGCGAGGACCAGACCACGGGGGGACGGGGCGAGGGTCGTCATGAGTTTCCTTGTTCGTCGTCGATCGAAGCTCTCGAGGGTGGGAGCCGAGGAATGCGGGGCTCTCCGCTCCGGTTAGACTATCGGGCTGGCCCACTCGGGCTTTTGTCGCCACTCTCCAAAGACGCAGACCACACTCTGAAAGGGTGCCTTCGCCGTGCTCGCCGTCCATGACCTCGAAATCCGGGTCGGAGCACGCCTTCTCATGGAGGACGTGAACTTCCGCGTCGACCGCGGAGACAAGATTGGGCTGGTCGGCCGTAACGGCGCCGGCAAGACCACTCTGACTAAGACCCTGGCGGGCGAGCTCGTCGCCAACGGCGGCCGCATCGACCGCACCGGCGAGATCGGCTACCTGCCGCAGGACCCGCGCTCCGGCAACCCGGAGGACACGGCGCGCACCCGCATCCTCGACGCACGCGGCCTCGGCACGCTGGTGAACGGCATCCGCGAGTCGACGATGGACATGGCGAGCCCGGATGCCGCGACCAGCGAGGCCGCGATGACCCGGTACTCGAGGCTCGAAGACGAGTTCCTCGCGCTGGGCGGCTATGCCGCGGAGGCGGAGGCCGCGTCCATCGCATCCAACCTGTCGCTGCCCGACCGGATCCTCGACCAGCAGCTCAAGACACTCTCGGGCGGCCAGCGCCGTCGCATCGAGCTGGCGCGCATCCTGTTCTCGGGCGCCGACACGATGATCCTCGACGAGCCCACCAACCACCTGGATGCCGACTCCGTCGTCTGGTTGCGAGAGTTCCTGAAGAGCTACGTCGGCGGTGTGATCGTGATCAGCCACGACGTCGAGCTCGTGCAGGACACGGTGAACAAGGTGTTCTATCTCGACGCCAACCGCCAGGTCATCGACATCTACAACATGGGCTGGAAGCACTACCTCCGCCAGCGCGAGGCCGACGAGGAGCGCCGCAAGAAGGAGCGCGTCAACGTCGAGAAGAAGGCGAGCACGCTGCAACTGCAAGCCGCCCGGTTCGGCGCCAAGGCCTCCAAGGCCGCCGCCGCGCACCAGATGGTCGCGCGCGCCGAGAAGATGCTGGCGGGTCTCGACGAGGTGCGGGTCGCCGATCGCGTGGCCAAGCTGCGCTTCCCGGACCCGGTGGCCTGCGGACGCACGCCGCTCGCGGCATCCGGACTCAGCAAGAGCTACGGCTCGCTCGAGATCTTCACCTCCGTCGACTTGGCGATCGACCGCGGCTCGAAGGTAGTCGTGCTGGGGCTCAACGGCGCGGGCAAGACAACGCTGCTGCGCATCCTGGCCGGCGTGGACAAGCCGGACACCGGGCAGATCGAGCCCGGTCATGGTCTGCGGGTGGGCTACTACGCCCAGGAGCACGAGACGATCGACGTCACGCGCACCGTGCTCGAGAACATGAAGAGCTCGTCCCCGAACCTCAACGACACCGAGGCGCGGAAGGTGCTCGGCTCGTTCCTGTTCACGGGGGATGACGGCCTCAAGCTCGCGGGCGTGCTGTCCGGTGGCGAGAAGACCCGACTGGCCCTGGCCATGATCGTGGTCTCGGGAGCCAACGTGCTGCTCCTGGACGAGCCGACCAACAACCTCGATCCAGCGAGCCGCGAGGAGATCCTGGGGGCTCTGGCGGGCTACCAGGGCGCCGTGGTGCTGGTCTCGCACGACGAGGGTGCCGTCGAGGCGCTCAACCCGGAGCGCGTGCTGATTCTGCCCGAGGGCACAGAGGATCACTGGAACCCCGACTACAGCGACCTGATCTCGATCAGTTAGATCGGCTACTGAACGCCGGCCTTGTCGAGGATTTCGTCCTCGGCATCCGTGTCCGAGTTCCGCAGTCGCGGGGTGCGCGCTGCCGCCTGCTCCTCGCTCGGGAGTGCCGCGATGCGACGCTCGCGTCGGAACGCCCAGAACAGCCCGAAGAAGGCGAGCAGGCCGAAGGCGATCCACTGGATCGCGTAGGAGAGATGCGGACCCTCGTCAGGCACCGGCTCCTCCACGGCGCGCGGGCGGGTCGCCGCCGCCGGAGTCTCCGTGGCCAGCAAGCCATAGGCACCGGTGTAGGTCTTCGCGGTTCCGGCCAGCTTCGCGATGGTCGGCAGGTTGATCGAGGGCACCTGACCGCGCGGCGCGGTCCGCCCGGGCAGCACCGGTTCGCTCTGCTGCAGTCGAGCGACCACGGTGACATCGCCCGAGGGGGCCGCGGGAATCACATTCGGGGCGTCCTGTGTGTCGCCGATCGAGAGCCACCCCCGATCGACGACGAAGACGGTGCCGTCGTCGAGCTGAAACGGGACGAGCACCTCGAATCCGGGGTTCGCGTTGTACGGCCGGTTGCGGGCGAGCAGCTGCTCGTCATGCAGGTAGTGGCCGTGAAGTTCGACCGACAGCCACTCCTCGCCGGCCTTCCAGGAGTTCAGCGAGGGAAGCAGGCTGCCCACCGCGACGGGGGCGGCCTTGTAGTTCGCGGTGACGAGATTCTCCTGCGAGATGGTCTCGGCCCGACGTGCCCATTGCCACCACGACAGCAACCCGCAGGCGACCGCAAAGACGAGGACGAGCGCCAGGTACGCACCCCAGCGCCGCACGCCGGTCGGGGCGCCCTCCTGCCGGCTCACGCCGAATCCGGCACGCTCTCGGGCACGACATCCACCGGAGTGACCAGCACTGGGAAGCCCCGCGAACCCAGGTAGCTGGTCAGGTGATCGCGGTGCACGCCGCACGCGAGCCAGACCTTCACGCGTTCCACCGTGTGGATGCGCGGGTTGCGCCAGTTGATGCGCCACCGGGCCGCCTCCGAACAGCCCGCCGACGAGCACCGGATGCTGGTCTCGCCGAAACCGATCATGCCGCGCCGATCACGCCGGGCCGTTCGGATCCGTCGACCGCACCGGCACGATCGATCCGGGCCGCTGGACCGTCGGGCGCGGGTTCTGCTGCACGCTGTTCGCGACGACGACGGCGAAGTACGGCAGGAAGATCGCACCGGCGGCGGGGATGAGGATCCACCATCCATGAACGAGCAGGCAGGCGATGATGCAGACGACTCGAACGGCCTGTGTGACGGCGTATTTGATCATCCGGGAACGCCGCTCGGCGTCAGGCGACGGGGGCAGTTCGGTGATCGACATGGACTTGGTACGCATGGGGTATGACGCAGCCTACGCTCGCAATCTGCGGATCGCAGGGTCTGGGTAGTGTGGTGCACCATGAGCACTTCCCGCACCGTTCTGATCACCGGCGGCAACCGCGGCATCGGCTATGCGATCGCCCAGGAATTCGTGGCATCCGGGTATCGTGTCGCCGTCACAGCGCGCTCCGGCGAGGGACCTGAGGGTTGCCTGACCGTTCGAGCCGACGTCACGGATGTCGCCGCCCTCGACGCAGCATTCACCGAGGTCGAGCAGAAGCTCGGGCCGGTGGAGGTGGTCGTCGCCAACGCGGGGATCACCCGCGACATGCTGTTGCTGCGCATGAGCGAGGACGACTTCGACACCGTCGTCGACACCAACCTGGGCGGCGCCTTCCGCGTGGTCAAGCGGGCATCGAAGGGGATGATGAAGGCCCGGTTCGGCCGGATCATCCTGGTTTCCAGCGTCGTGGGTTTGTTCGGTGGCGCCGGACAGGTGAACTACTCCTCCTCGAAGGCCGGACTCGTCGGCATGGCCCGCTCGATCACCCGCGAGCTGGGCAGTCGCGGCATCACCGCCAACGTCGTGGCGCCGGGCTTCGTCGAGACCGACATGACCGCGGAGCTGCCCGAGGCGACCCAGGCGGAGTACAGGAAGTCGATCCCGGCCGGCCGTTTCGCATCTCCGTCGGAGGTCGCGAAGGTGATCGTCTGGCTGGCAGGTGACGACGCCGCGTACATCTCGGGCGCGGTCATTCCGGTCGACGGCGGCCTCGGGATGGGGCACTGAGCCGAGCGCTCAGCGCACCATTCGACGCGACGTGATCGCCGTGCGCACGAGCGGATAGCTCTCGGTGGTCCCGTCGAAGGTGAATCCGTTGCGCTCGTAGAAACGCGTGGCACGCGGGTTGTCCTCGCCGACGAACAGGGAGGCGGGGCAGTCGCCGATCGCGAAATCCAGTAGCTGCTGGCCCGCGCCGGAGCCGTGGTGCTCGGCGAGGACGTAGATCGCCTCGAGCTCGAGCGGCCGTGGAGATTCCGGACCTTGGTGGAGGCTTACCGACGCGAATCCCACCACCACGCCGCCGGCTTCCGCGACTGACACGGCGACCCCGGAGTCGAGGATGCAGCGCCACCGCTCGGCGCGCGCATCCACGTCGAGCGCATCGAGCTCGCCGGGTTCGACGAGTCGGGTGTACGTCTCGCGCCAGGCCTGGATGTGCACGCGGGCGATGGCCCCCGAATCCTCGACGGTCGCCTGCCGCACCACCAGCCCGCTCACGGCCGCGGGAGCCCCATCAACGGCAGCAGCAGCGACAGGTCACGCACGTCGAGCAAAGCGTGCGCCAGGTTGCGGACGGGCGCCTTGGCGTCGAATCCGACCGCCAGCCCGCAGACGGCCATCATGGGCAGATCGTTCGCCCCGTCGCCGACGGCGAGGGTCTGCGACAGGGGCAGGCCGGCATCCGCAGCCCACTCGCGCAACGCCGAGGCCTTGGCCTGCGCGTCGATGATCGGCGGGATCAGACCCCCGGTCAGCACACCATCAACGATCGCGAGGCGGTTGGCCCGCCAGTCATCGAGTCCGAGCTCGGCGGCCAGGGGGTCGATGACCTCGTGGAACCCACCCGACACGACCGCCACACGGCCCCCCGCGGCGTGCACGCCGGCGATCAGCTCGGGCACGCCCGCCGTGACGGTCACCCGCGATCGCACGGTCTCGATCGCGGAGGCCGACAGCCCGGCCAGGGTCGCAACCCGCTCGCGGAGGCTCGACTCGAAGTCCAGCTCGCCGTTCATCGCCCGGAAGGTGATCTCGGCGACCTTCTCGCCCGAGCCCGCCTCATCGGCGAGCAACTCGATGACCTCGTTCTCGATGAGCGTGGAGTCGACATCGAGAACGACCAGGAAGGCGGCCATGGGTGCGGGGGAGCCTTCCGTCGGGCATCTGCGGAGCTGAACAGCTAGCTAACGGTCTCGCCCTTGCCCACCACGGTGATGCCGGATTCGGTCACCGTAAGGCCGCGCGCGCGATCTGCGTCGTGGTCGACACCGACCGTCGCCCCGGGGGCGATGATGACGTCCTTGTCGAGGATAGCGCGCTGAATCACGGCGTTCTCGCCGATGTGAACGCGCTCGAATACGACCGCGTCGACCACGTTCGCGCCCGAGTCGATGGTGACCCACGGGCCGAGAACACTGCGCTCGATGTGCCCGCCGGAGATGACGCACCCCAGCGAGACGATCGAGTCGATCGCGACCCCCACGCCGCCCTTGCTGTCCCGCACGAACTTGGCAGGCGGCGAGTTCAGCTGCTGGCTGTAGATCGGCCAGTCGCGGTTGTAGAGGTTGAAGACCGGGAGTGCCGAGATCAGGTCCTGGTGGGCGTCGAAGAACGACTCGATCGTGCCCACGTCGCGCCAGTAGAACCGGTCGCGTTCGGTGGCACCCGGGACGTCGTTGCGGTTGAGGTCGTAGACGCCAGCCTCGCCGCGCGCCACGAAGTCGGGCACGATGTCGCCGCCCATGTCGTGGTTGGAGTCGGCGCGGGCGCCATCGCGCTGCACCGCGTCGATCAGCACCTCGGCGTCGAAGACGTAGTTGCCCATCGAGGCGAGCACCTCGCTGGGGGAGTCGGCGAGTCCGATCGCGTCCTTCGGCTTCTCGCGGAAGGCCGCGATCTTCTCCGGGTTCTTGGCGTCGAGCTCGATCACGCCGAACTGGTCGGCGAGCAAGATGGGCTGACGGATGGCGGCCACCGTGACGCCCATGCCCGAGGCGATATGCGCGTCAATCATGGCCGTGAAGTCCATGCGGTAGACGTGATCGGCTCCGACGACGACCACGATGTCCGGCTTCTCGTCGCGCAGCAGGTTGAGGCTCTGCAGGATGGCGTCGGCCGAGCCGCTGAACCATCGCTTGCCGAGGCGCTGCTGCGCCGGCACCGAGGCGACGTAGGCGCCGAGCATCCCGGAGAGACGCCAAGTGGTCGACATGTGCCGGTCGAGCGAGTGCGACTTGTACTGGGTCAGCACGACGATCTGCCGAAGACCGGAGTTGACGAGGTTCGACAAGGCGAAGTCGACGAGCCGGTACACGCCTCCGAACGGCACCGCCGGCTTCGCTCGATCCGCGGTGAGGGGCATGAGGCGCTTGCCTTCTCCGCCGGCCAGGACGATGCCGAAGATCTTCTTTGAAGCCATACGGCCACACTAGGCCCGGGCCAGCGGGCTGTGCCAGAGGCCGCGCTGGGCTAACGTCACAGAATGCGAGTCGACATCTTGAGCCGCGAATATCCGCCGGAGGTCTACGGCGGCGCGGGCGTCCACGTGACCGAGTTGGTGAGCGCATTGCGCCCCTCCACCGATGTGGTGGTCAGGGCATTCGGCAAGCCGCGGGACGAGCCGCACGTGTACTCATACCTCGTTCCGGCGCAGCTCACGAGCGCGAATCCGGCCCTGGCGACGCTCGGCGTCGACCTGCAGATGGCCGAGGATGTCGCCGGTGCCGACATCGTGCACTCGCACACCTGGTACGCGAACGGCGCGGGGCATCTGGCGAAGCTGCTGCACGGCATCCCTCACGTCGTCACCGCGCACAGCCTCGAGCCCTTGCGCCCCTGGAAGGCCGAGCAGCTCGGCGGCGGCTACCGCGTGTCAAGCTGGATCGAGAAGACCGCATTCGAGGCGGCGGATGCCGTGATCGCCGTCAGCGCCGGCATGGCTCGCGACATCCTGCGCTCCTACCCCTCGATCGACCCGGAACGCGTGAAGGTCGTGCACAACGGCATCGACTTGGACCGCTGGCAGCGCATCGACGACCTCGACCTGGTCCGCGACCTCGGCGTCGATCCCGACCGTCCGAGCATCGTGTTCGTCGGCCGCATCACCCGTCAGAAGGGCCTCCCGTACCTGTTGGAGGCCGCCAAACGGCTCCCCGCAGAGGTGCAGCTCGTGCTCTGCGCCGGCGCGCCCGACACCCCCGAGATCCTCGCCGAGGTGCAGGCCGGCGTCGAGGCGTTGCAGACGGAGCGCTCCGGCGTCGTGTGGCTCGACCGACTGCTCAGCCAGCGGGAGCTGGCCGCCCTGCTCTCGAACGCGACCACCTTTGTGTGCCCATCGGTGTACGAGCCCCTCGGCATCGTCAACCTGGAGGCCATGGCCTGCGGAGCTCCGGTGGTCGGAACGGCGACCGGCGGCATCCCCGAGGTCGTGGCCGATGGTCTCACCGGTCGGCTCGTGCCCATCGAGCAGATGCAAGACGGTACGGGTACTCCCGTCGATCCCGAGAAGTTCATCGCCGACCTGGCCGCCGTCCTCAGCGAGGTTGTTTCGGATCCGGTGGCTGCTCGACTGATGGGCGAGGCGGGCCGACTGCGCGCCCAGTCCGAGTTCAGCTGGGACAGCGTCGCGGCACGCACCCGGGCAATCTACGAGGAGCTGCTGGCCTAGGCTGGTCCCACCATGTCCGCCGCCCTCGAACTCACCGACCTGACTGTGGTCCGGGACGGCAACAACATCCTCGACTCGGTCTCCTGGAAGGTCCGCTCCGAGGAGCGTTGGGTCATCCTCGGCCCCAACGGTGCCGGGAAGACAACACTGCTGCAGATCGCCTCGGCGACCATGTTCCCGAGTTCGGGGAAGGCCAAGATCCTGGGCGAGAAGCTCGGCAAGGTCGACGTCTTCGAGCTGCGGCCGCGCATCGGGTTCGCCTCGACCGCACTGGGCCGCCGCATCCCGGCCGCCGAGACGGTTCTGGATGCCGTGATGACCGCCGCGTACTCGGTCACCGGTCGCTGGAACGAGGAGTACGACGACATCGACGTGCGCCGCGCACGTCGCGTGCTGAGGGAGTGGAGGCTCGGTCATCTCGAGGGTCGACTGTTCGGCACCCTGAGCGACGGCGAACAAAAGCGCGTGCAGATCGCCCGGGCCGTGATGACCGACCCCGAGCTGCTGCTGCTCGACGAGCCAGCCGCCAGCCTCGACCTCGGCGCCCGCGAGGAGCTGCTGCAGCTGCTCGGTGCCTACGCCGCCTCGCCGGAATCGCCCGCGATGGTCATGGTCACCCATCACGTCGAAGAGATCCCACCGGGCTTCACCCACGCCTTGCTGCTGGCGGATGGCGCGGTGCGGGCTGCGGGCCCGATCACCGAGATCATTACCGGCGAACTACTGACCGACGTCTTCGGGTTGGAGCTGATCGTCTCGTCGAGCGAGAACGGGCGATACAGCGCCCGCGCCGCTGGGTAACGCCCCGCTTCTCTGCTAAACTCGGCCCTTGGCCATTCAGCCTGCCGACTTCCTTCTCACCCACTCATCTCACCGAGGTTCACCATGAAGACCGAGACCCACCCGAAGTACGAAGCGGTCGTGTTCCGCGACCTCGCCAGCGGTGAGACCTTCCTCACGCGTTCAACGGTATCGAGCGAAAAGACGATCGAGGTGGACGGCGAGACGTACCCCGTCATCGACGTCGAGATCTCCTCCGCCTCGCACCCGTTCTACACGGGCAAGCAGCGCATCCTCGACTCCGCTGGTCGCGTCGAGAAGTTCAACTCGCGCTACAAGGCGTTCGGCAAGTAACTCAGGTTTTCACGGGAGGGCGATCGGGATAACCCGGTCGCCATTCTGGTTTAAGGCGCGTGACCGGGCTCAGCGAACCGGCCAGAGCCCCGACGTCGTGAAATCGGGGTTATGCGTTCTGCGCATGTAGCTCTGGAAGTCGGCGGACTGCTCCGCACACCACGTGATCTGACTCGTGTGCAAAATGGCTGCCTCGAGCCCGAGCTGCTCCGGATGCCGCCGCACCATCGCCTGAGCCACCCGCCCCGCCGCAACGGCATCCGCGCTCGCGTCGTGGGCATCCACGAGCTGCACGCCGTAAAACACGGCAGCGGCCTCGAGTGTGCGCTTACCCTTTCGCCACTTGTCGACGGCTCGGTCCAGAACG
>JANXTR010000006.1 GCA_025352325.1 Microbacteriaceae bacterium
TGGGTCTGATGCAGGGATCGGTGACAACTGACTTCTAGGGATTCGTCCTTGGAGAGAGGATGTCATCATGCCCGGTCCATATCCCCAGGAGTTCCGCGAGGACGTCGTCGCGGTTGCTCGTAGTCGTGAGAGCGGGGTGACGTTGGCGCAGATCGCGAAGGATTTCGGGATCTCGGAGCAGTCATTGTCGAACTGGCTCAAACAAGCCGACGTCGAGGAAGGCCGTAAGCCCGGTCAAACCAAAGACGAGGCTGCCCAGGTGCGGGAGCTGCGGCGACGGAACCGGCTGCTCGAGCAGGAGAACGAGGTGCTTCGACGAGCGGCGGCATATCTGTCGCAGGCGAACCTCAAACTCGGCGGCTCCCCAAAATGATGTACCCGCTCGTCCATGAGCTGGCCGTGACGGGGATCCCCGTCACGGTGACGTGCCGGGTGCTCAATATCGCTCGGGCGCCGTTCTATCGATGGAAACAGCAGCCCGTCGGCGAGGCCACGTGGGTGCGTGCGCATCGGGTGAACGCGCTGAAGACGGCGCACCGAGAGGATCCCGAGTTCGGGTATCGGTTCCTCGCGAATGAGGCCCGAAAAGCCGGGTGGCGGATGTCCCGCCGGACCGCGTGGAAGCTGTGCTCGGATGCCGGGATCACTTCTGCGGCGCAACGACGTCGGCGCTCGAAGAACAAGAAGCAGGGGCCGCCGGTATTCGACGACTTCGTGCGCCGCAACTTCACCGCCGCCGCCCCAAACCAGGTCTGGTTGACCGACATCACGGAGCACTGGACGGCTGAGGGCAAGCTCTACTGCTGCGCGATGAAAGACGTCTACTCGAACCGGATCGTCGGCTACTCGATCTCGGATCGGATGACCGCGAAACTCGCCGTCGACGCCCTCGAGAACGCGGTCGCCCGACGCGGCGATGTCGCCGGCTGCATCGTGCATGCGGACCGCGGATCGCAGTTTCGAAGCCGACGCATGGCCGCTGCGCTGAACCGTCACGGCATAGTCGGCTCGATGGGCAGGGTCGCTTCAGCGGGCGACAATGCCGCGATGGAGAGCTTCTGGTCGCTGTTGCAGAAGAACGTTCTCAACCAACGCAGCTGGCCCACCCGGCAGGACCTGCGACTGGCGATCGTGGTCTGGATCGAACGCAAGTACCACCGGCAACGACCACAAGACGGCCTCGGCGGGTTGACCCCGATCGAGTTCGAAGCAAAACTGACCCCCACCGCGAACCTCGCGGCCTAAACCGAAACTGTCACCAGTTCCTGCATCAGACCCGTAGCCGGCGCCGACTCCGTCGAGAGTTACCGACATTGTGACAACAACCTTGGACATGCGCGCTCCCTCGTGAACAATCCCATCGTGCGCCCCTGGGCGAAGAAACGCCACCACCCGGCGCGGCGGCCCACTCAAATGCGGACGGAG
This sequence comes from Microbacteriaceae bacterium, assembly GCA_025352325.1. Lineage (GTDB taxonomy): Bacteria > Actinomycetota > Actinomycetes > Actinomycetales > Microbacteriaceae > Lysinimonas. The sequence goes on from JANXTR010000006.1 coordinate 1,426, forward strand.
CGGTTGCGTCTTTTTGCAAAGACGCGCAGGGTTGGGTCGAACGGACCTTCCTCGCTAACCTGAGGGGGTTAACCACACTCACTGCCAACCGAGGAGCAATTCGTGAGCACGAGCCTCGGTCCACTCGACATCACTTTCTCGGCGCCGATCGGCGTCACAGTGAAAGGTGATGTTTGGTTCTGTGTGGAGGTGCCCGGCTCAGTGGTGCTCTTTGGTACGGGCAAGTCGGTGAAGGTTGTCGCGACCGTTGATGACGAGCCGGTGACCGCTGGACTGATGCCAACGGGTGTCGGCGGGCACATGCTTTCGATCAGCGCAAAGCTGCGAAAGAAGCTCGGCAAGGACATCGGTGACACCGTCACCCTGCACCTGAGCGAGCGGCTTAGCTGAGAGCATGTAGTCAGGTGGGCCGGTATCGCATGGCGACCGCCCCCGACTGGAACTCATGGCGGTCCAAGAGCTCGAGCTGGATACTCTCGCGCAGACCGGCGAGCAACGTCGGCCCGTGTCCGGCAAGCACCGGGTGCACAAGGAGTTCATACTCGTCGATCAGTCCCAGATCTGCCAACGCCAGGGGGAGCATCACACCACCCACCCACAGGCCCTCGCCCGACTCCTCCTTGAGCCGCTGAACCGCTGGCCCAAGGTCGCCTCGCACCGATTCGGCATTCCAATCGACCCCGCTGAGCGTGCTCGAAACGACGTACTTCTTCGCCTTGTCGATGATCTCGGCGAACAAGATCTGCGACTCATCCATCCAGTCAGGCCACGTGCCCGTGGCCGGCTTCCGCCACGCCGACTCCATCATTTCGTAGGTCACCCGGCCGAATAGGTGCGCCGAAAGCGTCCGCCTAAGCGGATCAGGTCTCTACCGGGTCGCCAATCCGTGTGTGGCTGTCAGCCGGTCCGGCAATCACCAGGCGATCCTAGCCGCGCAGGAACATACGGGGGCACTGGCTATCTGACGGGGCGCCGCCTGACTCTCTCGATGGTGGGGGAGTTGGTGCCGGGCTCGTGGATGAAGAGCTCGCCGCCCAGCGGGGTATCGATGTAGACCCTGGCCGCGGTGATCGCCACCGTGGCGGAGTTGTGCGTTTCGACCGTGTCGCCGAGGATCTTGACGAGCCAATGGCGACCACTGGGCACTACGTGAACACGCAGCATGTAGACGACGATAGTCGATCGAGCGATCCGGCCGAAGGCTCGGCGCACGCGCGGGCAGTGATGAGTTCTCACCCGTTTTCACACTATTCGGGCATAGATATTGGCGAGATTAAAGACGAAGGCAAGTTCATCAATGTCGTTGTGTTGGCGACGACGCGCGGCTGTCTCCCCGCAGTTGTCGCGACTCACAGCAGCCTGCGCTCGAGCGTGGCGCCAAGGGGCGCTATAGCTTCGACGGCTATACCGGGACAAACTGACCACAGGCACCTAGCCGCTATCACCTCATAGGCTGTGCGAATGGCGCGCACGCGGTGTTATGAGAGCGGGAAGTTGGTCAGCGAGGACTTCCCCTTGGATCAGGTATCAGAGCACCTGGCCAGATCGGGCGCGGTCGTGTGGATCGACCTGACCAATCCCAACCGGGATGAACTAGCTTTGCTCGCGGACGAAATGAAGCTCCATGTACTGGCAGTGGAAGACGCACTCGAGGTGAAACAGCGGCCGAAGCTCGATCAATACGCGGACCATTTGTTTCTGTCGGCCTATCAAGCGTCGTTCACCGACGCTTCCGGCGAAGTCGCGGTCCATGCGATTGCGGCGTTCATCACTGAGAACGCTCTCGTCACGGTGCACCCGGACGAGGAGATCGATTTCACCCCGATCGTCGAGCGATGGGACGCGGAGCCGGACCTGGCGAAATACGGGGCCTCCTTCCTTCTGCACGGGTTGCTGGACTACCTAGTGGACGGCTATTTCGATGCCGTTCAATCTCTCGACGAGCAGATCGAAGATCTCGAGGGGGACCTGTTCGAGACTCGATCCGATCAGGAAGCGATCCAGCGTCGCACTTTCGAACTGCGAAAAAGTCTGGTCAGGCTTCGGCGCGTCATCCTGCCCATGCGCGAGGTAGTCAACTCTCTGCTGCGGCGCGACCTTCACCTGCTGCACGAGGAGATGGGTCCGTATTTTCAGGACGTGTACGACCATGTGCTGCGGGCGACGGAATGGACAGAGAGTCTCCGCGACCTTGTCAGCAGCATCTTGGACGCGAACCTCGCCATCCAGGGCAACCGGCTCAACATCATCACGAAGAAGGTCACGGGCTGGGCAGCGATCATTGCAGTCCCGACCCTGATCACCGGCTTCTACGGCCAAAACGTCCCGTACCCCGGGTTCAGCCAATTGTCCGGACTCCTCGCTTCCAGCGGGCTGATCGTGGGCGGGGTGCTCATCCTCTTCCTCGTCTTCCGACGAAACGACTGGATCTGAATAGGACTTGCGTCGAATAGCCCCGCGACGGGAATGCCTCCACTCGGTAGCGCACGTGATGCCTCCGTCGATTCCGACGGCGATATGTCTGGCAGTGTGCGGGCGGCAACCGAAAGGTTGATCGGTAGAGCGCAAGCTTGTTCATCTCACGTTCGCCCGGGTGACGATGATGCCGGTGGCGGCGTTGTTTAGCGTGGGTGTCATCCCGTGAAAGGAATGCAATGATGCCCGTTTCGAGTCCCCCTCTCCGTTCTGCCGCGATGTGGGGGGCCGCCGTTCTCGGTGTCGCTCTTCTGGGGTGTGCGACTCCTGCGTTCGCTGAGCCCGGCTCGTCGGGTCCTCAACTCGTGATCCACAAATACTCCGCAGTTGGCACCGAGACCAAGCCAGACGATCTGACCCGTCTCGGCGATTCGATCTACGTTGCGTTCCAGAACGGCGTCGAATCGATGGGAGAGCCCGCGTCGAGCGGCGCGACGGCCAGCACGATTCAGCAGTACAGCCTCTCGGGAGCACCGGGGAAGTCATGGTCGGTCACTGGCAAGGTGGACGGGATGACCGCCGACCCGGCATCTGGTCGCATCTTGGCCAGCGTGAACGAGGACGGCAACTCGAGCTTTGTGACGCTGAACCCCTCCGAGAGTGCGGCGAAGATCTACAGCTACGCCGGGCTCACACACGGCGGCGGGACCGACGCGATCTCGATCTTCGACCGACAGATCGTTCTCAGCGCATCGGCCCCGAGCAACCCGTCCGGTCCGGCCGCTTACACCGTGAAGCTGTCGGGTTCCGTCGCGCAACTGACACCGCTCTTCGCCGACAACGCCACGGCGGTCGCCGTCAATGGCCCGGGCGCGGGCACGACCGTGACTCTGGCACTCACTGACCCGGATTCGAGCCGCGTTGTTCCGCGGTCGTCGCCGCGGTTCGCCGGATCGTTCATGTTGGACGGCCAGGCGGACTTGCAGCTCGTTTTCCTGAGCGACCACGGAAGATCCGCAGGGAAGCTCAGCGTGCTCACCGTCTCCACTCCGCTGGACGACACGGCATTCGCCACCTCGTCGCACCAGACGCTTTGGCTGACCGACCCGGCCGCTAACGAGCTGGTCTCGGTGTCGGGCACCTTCGCTTCCGGCCAGGCCGTCTCAACGGTGACGCCCGATACCGGCCCCTCCTACCTGGCAACCTTGAACCTCACCTCCGGAACTCTCACCCCGGTCGCCGGACTCGGCGGCGTTCAGCCCAAAGGTTTGATGTTCGTGTCATCGCGCGGGCGGGACGACGACGGCCACGATGATCACTGAGGGCCGCGATTTCCTAGTAAGTCGTTCCGCCCGGTAGCACTATCGGAGGCCGTGGATTCTGGTTGAAGTCGAAGTCGCTGACCAGGTTGCCGAGTTGCGGGTTGTTTTCGCGGACGTCGGGGCGTGGGTCGGGTCGTCCGTCGGTTGCTGGGTCAAGGCGTTGTCCGCCGAGGAAGTCGTCTTCGATAAACTTCACGTACGCGTCGTGGCTGAGGGTCTGGTGATCGATGTAGCCAGTCTTCGCGTAGGGGCTGATCACGATTCCGGGTACCCGCAGTCCGTAGCCATTCTGGTCAACGACCGGCGGGGTGACGTGGTCGTAGAAGCCGCCCCAGTCGTCCCAAGATAGGAAGATCGCGGTGCTGTTCCAGTCGGGTCCTTTCATGATCGTGTTGATGAGGCCCGTGACGTACGACTGGCCGGTGCTGACCAGGGCGGGCGGATGCTCGCTGACGGCGCCGGTGGGGTTGATCCAGCTCACCGCGGGAAGGGTTCCTTTCGCCGCTGCTGTGTAGAAGTTGGTGAGGGATTGGATGTTGCCGAGCTGTCCGTCTTGGCGAACAGTGTCGAAGTAGGGCAGCGGGTTCCAGATGCCGGGTGTCTTAGCATTCTGCGCGACCGGCGCGCAGGTCACCGCCGAGTCGTCCTCGCAGTCGGGTTCGGTGCCGTTGAACACGTAATATCCCCAGGGCACGTTCTGCTTGTGGAGCAGGTAGGTGAGATCGGTCCACGCATAGTCCGGCGGCGCGAGCGCGCTGGATGCCGCGATGAGCCTTTGCCGCAGGGCGTCCGGAATCGACGCCTTGTCGATCGCCGACTGGCAGGTCGTCATCGTGTCGGTCGCCGTGCAGTTCGTGGCGATGAGCTGATGCAACTGGGCGGCCATGTCCGGGGTGATCCCGGCGGCCTGAAGAGCGGCTGCGCAGGCCCCGGTCTTCAGTCCGGTTCGGCACTTGCCGATAATCGTATTCTTGATTTTCGAGTTGAAATCGGGTGGGTTACCCGGGCTCTGGAGCGCGTTGACGCAGCTGTTGGGATCGCCGGCGGTGGAGCATTTTGCCGACCACTCGGAGACCATGTACAGATGCGAGGGCAGGCTCCACGATGCGTTCGACTCGAAGAGATGATCTTGCAGCGCGAAGTCTTTGGCGTATGTCCAGTAGTTCGGAATGTCCGCGCCGGTCTTGTAGCCCATCACGTCGGTTGTCGACCCGGCCGCGCAGGCGGGATCGTTGGGCGCGCAGGACCTCTTCGCACTCTCCGCTTGGGCCACAAATCCGTTCATCCCACCGCCGTTGATGTCCGCGGTCGCGTTGGTCTGTCCGTGGGGGCCCCCGGCGTTCTTGTCCGCCGCGTCGTGGAACGGTTTGTCGCAGTCGCCGGTGGTCGAATTCGGTGAACAGACCGTCGGTACACCGTTTGCCATCGGGATGCCGTCGGCGCCCGGGAAGGTGCCGAAATAGCTGTCAAACGAACGGTTCTCCTGCATGATCACCACGATGTGTTTGATCTTCTGGATCCCCGAGGCTGACGCGCTCGCCTCGCCTGTCACCCCCCAGGCGACTCCGCCGCCGATCAGCGCGACGATCGCGATCGCCGAGACGAGTGAGAGTCGGCGATGCGCGGAGAACCACCGAGATGTCCGGCCGATCAGACCCGAAACTCCACGCGATGCTGACATCGATGCTCCGTCCCTCTATAACCGCCAATGGCATACCGTCCCACTGATGTGTCAGCACTCGGTAAAGGGGCGGTTCCGATTCGGTTCGACGCATGGACGTGCCCGGGACGTCCAAGGACAAGGCGTGGAGTTGCCGTGAGTCAGGGCGGCGAGGGAGCGCCCCACTATTCGATGGCCGGGAGCACGGGATCCCCTGGAGCCGGCTACCGCCCCCCAGAGTTGATGCCTAGTCGGCTGCCGCGCAGCTATCTCGTCGCCGGCACCGAGGAGCCCTTCTTCCTCCATGACGCGAACCGATGGGCTCGCTCACTGCGAGATGCCGGCGGTGAAGTCGTGATCCAGGAGCGCGACGCCGACCATGGTTCCGAGTTGTGGCGAGGCGAGTTCCCGCGGATGTCGGGTGGGCATTCGGTTAAGTGCTCGAATGCTCCAAAGCGTCTGCCCCGCGCGCCACAGCGTGACTTCTACTGGTGAACCGCGTTATCCGTTTTCACACTAAGGAGTGTCGACGCACAGGCTCGAGACAGCTCGTGTCGTCATCAGCCGCGAAGTGCCAAAATGGGTGCATGCAGTCGACCGTGCCACACGGGCTCTTCGAGTCGCTGGGCGGCCGCACCGGCGTAGCTGCGATCGTGGACGCGCTCTACGACCGCCTCGAGCGTGACCCTGAACTGACGCGCCTGTTCAATCGTCGTCGCCCCGAGGAACGGCGGCGGCTCAATGAGTTCTTCGAGACGACTTTCGGTGGCGAGGTCCGCGGCCAGCGCGATGTCGGCATGCAGCGGCGCCACATCCACAAGTGCATCAGTGAAGTTGAGTCAGAGCGCTGGCTTGAGCACTTTGCGGCGGCGATGATTGGGCTAGGGATCGACGCGGAAGCTCGCAGTGTCGTGGTGCGTATGCTGCGCGGTCCGGCCGCCCGGTTGGTTAACTCGGGCGCGCCGCGGCTAGTGTTCGACCGCGCACTAGCGTCGGCCGCCAAGGGCGACGTCAGCGCCGTCGCCGAACTCGTGGAGCAGAACCCAGGCTTGCTCAACCTGCGCGGGCGGGACGAGGTGACCTTGTTGTGGACGGCGGCGCGGCTCGTTGCCTTTGGTGAGTTGGCTCGCGGAGGCGGGCGCCGACATCAACATTCCTGGCTCGGTTGTTCACGCTACCGAGGTCATGACCTCGCCGTACTGCGTCGCGGTGCGATCGGGTCGAGATGATGTGGCCGAGTACCTCAGTCAGCGCGGTGCGCAGGTCGACGTGTTCACCGCCGCTTACCTGGGCGACCTCGACGCACCGGCCGACCACATCGCCGCCGGGCGCGGAGACCTGCAATCCCCAGAGGAAGACCTACACCCGGTCACCCCCCTGCACTATGCCGTCGATGGCGAGTCTGTCCCGGCGGCCCGGATGCTGCTCGCGAGTGGCGTAGACGCGACAGTCGCAGGCGGGCGGCTGCTCACTTCCGCAGCGCGGCAGGGCTCGCTCGACCTCGTGCGCTTACTGCTCGATAACGGCGCGCGCGCGGCCGAGGCGGAAAGTCTCGGCGCGGTCGGCAAGGACGCAACCATCGGCAGGCTGCTGGTCGAGCATGGGTTCCCGCTCGACACGCCAATTCGCGATCAGGAAACCCTGCTCACCCGGGCGTGCCGTGCCGACAAGGGCGAGCATTCTGAGACCGTTGCCGCGCTGCTGGCCCTAGGCGCGGATCCGAACGCGCCCAACGATCGGGGCGTGACGCCTCTCGCTCGGGCCACCTCGGCGGGGTTCAGTCGATCAGTGGAACTACCGGGTCGTCGCCTACCCCACGGCAAAAGGGTGCGCGGCGGCGTACTACCCGGAGGCGAACGTCCTGGTTCCGCTGCAGAGTGCCTCCGACCGGAGTAACACCCCGGTATCCAAGGCCGTCATCGTGCGGTTGGAACCGACCCCGGGCGTCGACCGCCCGACGTGACGGATCGCACCGAGGTGGCCACGACGGCGACCGCACTGAGCGCGATCGCGACGACCCCTGCCGCACCGAAGATGATCGCGATCGTGACGGCACCCGACATCAGTGGCCCGACTCCGAATGCCGCGATCCCGTAGCCCACTTGGTAGACCGCGATCAATCGGCCTGTCAGAGCGCTCGTCGAGCCGAGGTCCTGCTCGGCGAAACTGAGCGTGAAAGGCAGCATTGCTGAGCAGCCGAGTCCGGCTAGCCCGAATGCGACGATGCCTACTACAGGAGACCCGACGGCGCCCAACACCACCACCAGGTAGGCGACCGCGATCAGAAGCGGGATGACGCGGTAGATCCACCGCCCTGGGACCTTGGACTGGATGACCGCGAACGCCACGCGCCCGAATGTCACCATCGCCCAGAATGCGGTCAGTGCGAGCGAAGCCTGCACCGCGGTGCCGTGGAGTCCGCTGGAGATCTCCAACTGGCTCCAGTTGCCGCTCATCGTCTCCACAACGCCGTAGAGCAGCGCTGCGATCGCGTATGGCCAGAGTCTTCGGAGGATTGCGCGGCGGCCCCCCGGGTCCGACGTGACGGACGTGTCGACTCTCAGGGGGAGTCGTGCGGCGACCACGACGAGCACCAGGAGCAGCACCGCGGTCAGAAGGGGCAGCCCCCACCAGAACCCGAGTCCCACGAAGAGTGCCGAGAACACCGGTGCGAGTGCGGTTCCGAGACCGAGCAGCGCGTTGAGCACCAGCGTCGATCGATCAACCGAGTTCGCGTGGAACGCCGAGACGAAGGTGTTCAACGCGGGCACCGTCAACCCGAATCCGACGCCCAGCAACGCCGTCGCGAGCAGCAACGCGAGGTAAGCCGTCGCACGGTCATGCCACACGAGGCTGCTCGCCGCCAGGACGAGCATCGACAGGAGGTCAGCTGCCAGCCCCGCAATGAAGACCCTCTTCAGGCCGAAACGCGACGCCAGCCGACCACCGAGCAGCGACGCCGCGATCACCGCGACGACCTGTGGGACGAACATTCGCCCGTACTCGCTGGCGCTGAGCCCGAAACCCGCCTTGCTGGTCAGTACCGAGCTGGCCGCCGGGAAGCTGACCAGTGCGATCCCCTGAACCAGCCCCGTCGCAGAGACGATCGAGTTCTGAACCCGATCAGCCGATGCGACTGGCAATGTGCTCGCTGACCCGGAGCGCGTTGGCGATGATCGTGAGGGTCGGATTCACCGCGCCGATCGATGGCATGAATGAGCCGTCCACGACATAGAGGTTGTCGAGCTCGTGCGACTTGCACACGATGTCCAGCGCCGAGGAGGTGGGGTCGGTGCCGAAGCGCACGGTGCCCGCCTGGTGGGCGGTGGCCGAGACATCCATCGCCTTGCTCAGGTAGAGGTTGCGCTCGAACGTCTTGGGATGCATGCTGAGGTCGCCGAGCATCTCCTCGAAGGTGTGCCGCAGCCGCTGCAGTCCTTCCGAGTTGTTGTCGGGCTGCACGGCCAACTTCACCGAGCCGTCGGCGGTGAGTGTGACACGGCTGTCGGGCAGCGGCAGATCCTCGCTCGCGAGCCAGAAGTCGAGGGAGTGCTTGCCGACGATCCCGTACGCAGCGGGCGGTGCCCAGCCGAGCCCCTTCGGAGCCTGCCCCTTCACCTGCCAGTCGTCCGACTTGCCGAGCATCTGGATGTTGCCCATCGGGTACTCCCACTTGTCGCTGGGCCCGTAGAAGTCGTTCAGCGAGAGCGTCTTCTGGAAGACCGTGTCGTTGCGGTTCTTCGCGAACGCGATCAGCGCGAGGTTGTTGTGGCGCATGTAGTGGCGGCCGACGACGTCCGAGCCGTTGCCGAGACCGTTCGGGTGCGCGTCGTTCGCCGAGGCCAGTAGCAGGGCCGACGAGAGGATGGATCCGGCGGAGAGCACGACGATGTCGGCGCTGAAGGTGGTCCGCTCGGTCGTGCCGCTCGGGTGGGGAGAGGTGGTCACGACGCCGGTGACGGTCCGGCCCGCGGCATCCGTCAGCAGCTTGGTGACGGTCGTGTTCGTCAGCAGCCGCAGGTTCGGGTGCGAGCGGAGCGCGGGCCGCACCGCCACCGAGTCGGAGTCGGCTTTGGCCTCGACCAGGCACGGGAACCCGTCGACCCGGTCGCAGCGGATGCACGCCGACCCGGTCGCGGCGGTGCCGTCCTCGTTCTGGATGAGGTTCACCCCGATCGGCAGGTGGAACGGGTGCAGCCCCTTCGCGGTCAGCCCGTCGGACAGCTCCTGGATGCGCGGCTCGTGCTTCACCGGCGGGAACTTGTAGTCGGCACTCGAGGCCCCCGCGAACGGATCCTCGCCGTGCTTGCCATGCACCCAGTACAGGTGCTCGGCCTTCACGTAGTACGGCTCCAGGTCGTCGTACGAGATCGGCCACTCCGGCGAGATGCCGTCGGGGTGCTTGACGCCCCCGAAATCCTGCGGTGTCAGCCGGAACAGCGCCGCCCCGTAGACCTTCGAGTTGCCGCCCACGAAGTAGTGCAGCTCGGGACGGAAGGGTTTGTCGTCGAGGTCGTAGAAGGTCTCCTCGGCGACGTAGCGGTTCTCGGCGAAGACCTCCTTCGAGTCCCAGTTCTCCCGCTCGCGTTTCAGGAAGTCACCGCGTTCGATCAGCAGAATGCGCTTGCCCGTCTTCGCGAGCGCGGCCGCGGTCGTGCCCCCGCCCGGCCCGCTGCCGATCACGATGACGTCGTAGTGCTCGGATGCTGCGGGACTGCCGGATGTCGACGGAGTCAGGGTCACGGGCTCACTCTCTCTCGGTGCCTGGTCAATAGCAAGTGGGCCACAGCCGCCGTCCAGCCGGTCTGGTGCGAGGCGCCGAGACCCTCGCCGGTGTCGCCGTCGAAGTACTCGTAGAACAGCAGGTTGTCGCGCCAGAGCGGATCGCGGCTGAGCAGCGGATAGCGCGCATCCGACGGGCGGGCGCCCTCGGTTCCGGGCACGAACAGCGACACGAGCCGGTCGCTCAGCGCATCCGCGGCCTGGCCCAGCGTCATCCTGATGCCCGATCCGACCGGGAACTCGACCTCGACTTCACCGGGACTGTGGGTCTCATAGGTGCGGAGCGCCTCGATGAGCAGCACGTTCAGCGGGAACCACACGGGTCCGCGCCAGTTCGAGTTACCGCCGAACATGCCGGTCGTCGATTCGGCGGGCTCGTAGTCGACCCGCGCCGGCACACCGGCGACCTCGACGACGAAGGGATGCTCGCGATGCGTCGCCGAGATGCCGCGGATGCCGTGCGGCGACAGCAGCCCGGTCTCGTCGAAGACGTTCGCGAGGATGCGCACCAGCCGATCCGGCGGGACAAGCGCCAGCAGGTGGGCTGGGGCGTCCAGGCCACTCGGATTCGATCCGCCGACACCGCCGCGCGGCTGGAAGGGTGCGGCCTGCGCGGGGTTGTTCGCGATGAACCAGCCGATCCGTCTGCGGAAGTCGGGCAGCTGTGCGACCGAGCTGTCCTGCAGCATCAGGGAGGCGAGAACCGGTACCAGCCCGACCAACGATCGCACGCGCAGCGGGACCTCACGTCCGTCGTTCAGGTGCAGCACGTCGTAGAAGTAAGCGTCCTCGTCGTCCCACATGCCCGACGCGTTCTGGGCGGCCGAGATGCGCAGGAAGTGCTCGGCGAAGGTGATCGCGACATCCTCGTAGACCGGGTCATGAGCGGCCAGCTTGAGGGCCATGTTCAGCAGGTCGAGCGCGTACATGGCCATCCACGCCGTCGAGTCGGCCTGCTCGAGAGTGCCGACCGAGGTCGGGAGCGTCGACCGGTTCAGGGGCGCGATGTTGTCGAGACCCATGAAGCCGCCGCCGAAAACGCTGTCCTCGCCATGCCCTTTCGTGTTCGTCCACCAGGTGAAGTTCATCGAGAGCTTCTGGAAGACGCGACCGAGGAAGTCGAAGTCGGTGCTGCCGTCGATCTCAAAGACCTGGAGCGCCGCCCAGGCGTGGGTCGGCGGGTTCACGTCGCCGAAGTTCCACTCGTAGGCGGGTAGTTGACCGCTCGGATGCAGGTACCACTCGCGCAGCAGCAGGATCAATTGGTCCTTCGCGAACCGCGGATCGACGTGCGCCAGGGTGACGCAATGGAACGCGAGATCCCACGATGCGAACCACGGGTACTCCCAGGTGTCGGGCATGAGGAGCACGTCGTGCGCGTTCAGGTGCGGCCAGTCACCGTTGCGCACCAGCGCGCGACCGGTCGGCGGAGGCGGCTCGTTCGGATCTCCGCTCAGCCATCGTTTGACGTCGTAATGGTAGAACTGCTTCGACCAGAGCAGACCGGCCTGCGCCTGACGCAGGATTCGCGTTTCGTCGGCGGTTGCACTGGCGGGCGTGACGGAGGCCCAGAAGTCGTCAGCGTCCGCAGAACGGGTGGCGACGGTCTGGTCGAACGCGGCCGCGTCGACAGGCGCGCCGGGTCCGGATGCCGCGGCATCCGTCAATCGCACCCGGATGACACGCGACTCCCCGGGGCCGAGCGTCAGCTCGTAATCGAGAGCCGCCTTGGTCCCCTCGCGGGCCGGGTTGACCGTGTCCGAGCCGGAGACGATGTGGTCGTTGATGCCGTCCTTCGGGTACGCCGGGCCGGGCGTGCCCCACAGCCGCTGCGTGTTCGTCTCGTTGTCGCAGAACAGCAGGATCGGGTTTCCGTCACCTTGCAGCCGCAGCATCCCCGTCCGTGCGGATTCCGCCACGACCGCCGAGCCCACGGCTGACAGTTTCGGCGCCACCACGCTCTCGGTGCCCCAGCTCCAGGTGTTCCGGAACCAGAAGGTCGGCAGCACCCGAAGCGTCGCCGTTTCACCCCCCGCGTTCAGCACCGTCACGTGCATCAGCAGATCGTGCGGGCCCTCTTTGGCGTAGTCGACGGTGACCACCCAATACTTGCCGTCATCGAAGATCCCGGTGTCCACGAGCTCGTACTCCGGCTCCGTACGGGTGCGTGACGTGTTCGTGGCGAGCAGGTCGTCGTACGGATACGGCTCCTGCGGGTAGTGGTACCGCCAGGAGTTCCACGAGTGTGTCGGGGTCGCATCCGTGTACCACCAGTACTCCTTGGCGTCCTCGCCGTGGTTGCCCTGGAGGCTGGTGAGGCCGAACATCCGCTCCTTGAGGATCGGGTCGACTCCGTTCCAGAGCGCCAACGACAGGCACCAGTTCTGGTCGAGGTCACAGAAGCCGGCCATGCCGTCCTCGTTCCAGCGGTAGGCGCGACTGCGGGCCTGATCATGCGAGAAGGCGTTCCAGGCGTCGCCGGTCTCGCTGTAGTCCTCGCGGACCGTGCCCCATGCGCGCTCCGCAAGGTACGGGCCCCAATCGCGCCAGGCTGCTGCGCCGGAATCGGCGGAACTCGAGTTCGCCGCGGCAAGACGGCGCTGCTCGGCACCTGACTCAGACGTGGTCACATGCCCATTGTGTACTCTGCCGCTGTGCGCCCGATCGAGGCGCGGACGAGGTGGAACCGTGCTGCTCGAAGGAAAGACCATCATCGTGACCGGCGGCAACAGCGGAATCGGTCAGGCCATCGTGATGGCCGCGGCGGCCGAGGGCGCGAACGTCGTCGTCGACTACGTCGTGCATCCCGAGGCGACGGCGTCCGAACTCCTCGAGATCACCGACGCCGGAGGCAAAGCGGTCGGCATCGACGCCGACGTCAGCAAGATCGAAGACCTCCAGAAGATGGTCGACTTCGCGGTCAGCAGCTTCGGCTCACTCGACGTGATCGTCAACAACGCGGGTGTCGAGACCCGCACCTCGGTGCTCGACACGACAGAGGAACAGTACGAGCACGTCATGGACGTCAACCTGAAAAGCGCGTTCTTCGGCACCCAGTTCGCCGCGAAGCAGTTCATCAAACAGGGCGGTGGGGGACTGGTGATCAACATCTCGTCCGTTCACGAGGACTGGCCGATGCCGGGCAACGCCGCGTACTGCGTCTCCAAGGGCGGCACCCGGATGCTCACCCGAACCGCCGGCGTCGAACTCGGCCCGCACGGGGTCCGTGTCGTGAACGTCGCCCCGGGAGCCGTCGCGACGCCGATCAACACCGCCACGATGAATGACCCGACCGAGTTGAAGAAGCTGGACGCGGCCATCCCGCTCGGCCGGATGGCTCAGTCGTCGGAGATCGCCGACACGGTCGTGTTTCTCGCCTCGGACAAGGCGGCATACATGACAGCCACGACGGTCTTCATCGACGGTGGGATCATGCAGAGCAGCGTCGGGCTCTAAGCGCCACAGCGTCACTGCCCTACGCCGCAGACCTCGGTTTCGATGGGATCATGGTCAGGGTTTCGCAACCTGAGCGATTTCTTGTCCCTTGTTCGCTATTTTTTTTCTCCACGTCGCGCGCTCACAGTAGCGGCGATCGTGATCGCCGTCGCCTGGGCGGTGGCGTTGGTCGAGATCCTGTCCCTCTACCTCGCCGTCATCGAAAAACGCCACAGCCTGCAATCCCGACCGGACAGATCGCCGGCTGGAAAGCTGTCCTGAACACACTCGCAATGACCTACGGCGACCGCCTAGGACTCAACTAGCCAAAGCCAGTTACACAAGAAAACAGACATACCCCTTACCGGAGTCGAACGCGCATGTTCGCTCGAGCGACTCAGCTGCCGAGGTCGGGTGCGTCTTTGAACGGTCCGACTCCGACGGGGATGCCCGCCTCGGGGTGGTGCAGGTCGAACGCCGGAGACTCCGAGCGGATGCGCGGGATCGAGGTGAAGTTGTGGTGCGGCGGCGGGCACGAGGTCGCCCACTCGAGCGAACGAGCGGTTCCCCACGGGTCGTCGACGGTCACCTTCGCGCCGTGGCGCGCCGTGATGTAGACGTTGATGAGGAACGGCAGCATCGAGATGCCCAGGATGGCCGCTCCGAAGGTCGAGAGCTGGTTCATCCAGGTGAATCCATCGCTCGGCAGGTAGCTCGCGTAGCGACGCGGCATGCCGATGACGCCCAGCCAGTGCTGGATGAGGAACGTCGTGTGGAAGCCGATGAACAGCAGCCAGAAGTGGATCTTCCCGAGCCGCTCGTTGAGCATCTTGCCGGTCCACTTGGGCCACCAGAAGTAGAAGCCCGAGAACATCGCGAACACGACCGTTCCGAACACGACGTAGTGGAAGTGCGCGACGACGAAGTAGCTGTCGGAGACGTGGAAGTCGAGGGGCGGCGACGCCAGGATGACGCCGGTGAGACCGCTACCGCAACTAATCGTCGGATCGCGAGCTCTGCACAACCACGAGATTCCGAAGACCCCGCCATTGATGTATCTATTCTCTCGCTTGGCGAGCAATCCATCGGGCGACAGTGGCGGTTTCCAGGGACCCTCGCTGGACGATTTCTTCCCGCCAGCAATCTTCTTTGCGGGGACCCCGTTCGAACTGAATCGGATCATGTTGATCCGGTTGTTTGTGGTTGCCGTTCTCGCGCTCGTACTCGTTCTTGGGACGAGGCGGTTGAAGGTGCGGCCAGGGCGCTTTCAAAGCGCGCTTGAGGTGGTCTTCGTGTTCCTCCGCGACAACATCGTCATCGGAACCCTCGGTGAGAGAGATGGCAAGCGGTTCATGTCGGTGCTGATGACCATCTTCTTCGTCACGTTCGGGATGAACGCGACTGGGGTCCTCCCCGGGCTTCAGATCGCGGGCACCTCGCTTATTGGGCTGCCGCTAATCATGGCTGCGATCGCCTATGTGCTCTTCATCTACGCAGGCATCAGAAGCAGGTCATGGCGCTTCTTCAGGGACGCCCTCTTCCTGCCAGGCGTGCCGTGGCCTCTTTACTTTCTTCTCACACCCGTGGAGTTGTTCTCAACGGTCGTCCTCCGACCCGTGACGCTCGTGCTTCGGCTGCTGATGAACATGATTGCTGGCCATATGCTGCTCGCATTGTGCTTCACCGCGACACAATTCTTCTTCTTCGCCGTCCTAGCCCACGGCAACCCGCTAGGTCTGCTGGGCATCGGAACATTTGCGTTCGGCATCGCCTTCACCGTCATGGACATCTTCGTCGGCGGCCTGCAGGCCTACGTATTCACCATCCTCGCCGCGATCTACATCCGCATGGCCGTCGCCGACGAACACTGAGCACCGCACAACCCGGCCTCGGCCGAAGATCCCTCGTAAAGCGCAGTTCTTCGTCCTTTGACGAACGCACGGCTTGTCGGCGCCGACAAGATGCCTCCGGCTCAGTTGGTCGCTCAAGCTGCAGAGTGGCGGCTGTCCAAGACACGGCCCGAAGCTCGATAGTGATGCTGTCCGCAAGGCGATTGATAGTCGTGTTGTCGATGGCACCGACTCGATCCGGCGCGTCGGCCGTGTTCGTTGCATAAGGATCTGCATCTGAGGGGGTGACCGCCCTGGCCGTCATTGGGGCGGGCGTTCGCGCCAAGTCAATCGTGGTTGTGATCGAACGGTTGACCAAGAAGACGTTGTAGGTGCCGGCGTCGGCATCATGGGTCGTCACGGCGTCCACTGGCCGAACTTCGCAGTTGTCGAGAGGGGCGAGTCGACCAGTGTGGGCAGCACCTGACCCGGGCAAGCTTTGACGTGATCGCGAACGGGAAGAAGGTTGTTTGTCGCCAGGCGGCTCCGCCTCATTATCGGCCCACTGCTCTCCAAGCATCCAGATCACCGCAGGTGATGATGACGGCACGGTCGGCGGGGCGGCCACCGCCTAAATACGCGGCAAGCGCCGCCGCGAGCAAGATCATTGCGTTTTAGGCGCGCCAGCCGGCAGCCGTGGTGATGAGCATCTGCTTCCCGCTCGCGGCATCGTCTGCGGCGAGGTCGAGTACCGCGGCAGCCACATTGGCGAATGGCAGTGTCGGCAGCCCCGGCACCTTCGACACCGCGGCAAGATCCTTCACGGCCGACGCGACCGGTATGCCCTTCTTCAAGTTCACGGGGTAGACGACCGTCCAGTTCATCGCGAGGCTGGGCAGCACCGCAGCCTCCGACTTCGCTTTGTCTTCGAAGAGCGACTTGACGGCGGTCGAGTAGATCAGTCGGGCGAAGCTGCTCGCCTTGTTTTTTGTCGCGCCGACGCCAAACGCGGAAACGAGCACGAACCGGCCAACACCCGCCTGCGTGATGGCGGTGGCGATCTGGGGCAGCGCGTTCTGCATGAGAGGGGGCTTGCCCCCGATCGCTGACACGACCGCATCCACACCCAGGAACGCGGCAGTCATCGCCGCCGCGTCTGTCACCGAGCCACCGATAATCGTGAGTCCCGGTTGGGGCGCGAGGGAAGCGGGTGTCCGCACATACGCGACCACCTCGTCGCCCCGTGAGAGCGCCTGCGAGACGATCTCGGATCCAACGTTTCCGGTTGCGCCGAATACTGCAAGCTTCATTTTCTCATTGCCCTTCGTAAGCCGGCGATCCCGACGATCGCCAAACTGCTTAGGGTTCTAAGCAGTTACCCGATGCTAACATACTTAGAACGTGAAGCAATCTAGAGGAGATCATGCCGGACGGATACACCGAAGAGGGTGCCGCCGCCTACTTCGCCCTCATGGAGGTCGGTGAGCTACTCAAGCACCATGTGGAGCAGCAGTTCCGGCGCGATGGAGGCCTAAGCTACGTGCAGTTCCGCGTCCTCGCGCACCTCTTGGATCATGACGGCCGGCTGCGCATGACCGATCTCGCCGATGGCGTCGTCTACAGTCGTGCGGGTCTGACGTACCAGGCATCCATCCTCGAAAAGGAAGAACTCATCACCCGCCGCCCCTCAGCCGAGGACGAGCGGGCCACCATAGTCGAGCTGACCAATCTCGGGCGCGAGCGATTGGCTGCCATAATTCCCGGCCATGTCGCGCTAGTCGCCCACGAGCTTTTCGGTCAGCTCTCCGAGTCGGACATCGCCACGATGGCGGATGTGCTCACGCGTGTACGCACTCACCTGCGTACCGTCCCACCGAGATCGATAGCTTCTCGCCGAAAGACGCGTCCAAAATAGAGCGCACTTCGCATCACTCGAAAAGCATTCGAGCCCAGGAAGCCCTAGTCCATGCCAAACTGATATCGCGCCCGCGTACCGGTCTCATCGTCTCAAAGACGCCGCCATCGTCCGATGCCTGAACCCCGGCACATTGAACAATGTCGAACAAAATCTGCCTCGGCAAGCTGTCATCTTGACCAATGCGGCAGATCGGAGGCACTCCAACGAGGCGCCAGGCCGCTCAGATTGCCGCAAGCCTTGAACACGTTCGCTGGACTGATTCCGACCATCTCGGCTGACCCGCTGAGGATCCGTGTTCCATTTTCGGGGACAGGATGCCACGGGGTTTCTGCGCATTTGATCATCGCCCTCACCCATACTGTTT
>JANXTR010000049.1 GCA_025352325.1 Microbacteriaceae bacterium
GGGAGGCGCTCTGGTCCATGATCCCGTTCGGCACGCCGACGAAGGCGTTCTCGGAGAGCCTGGTCAGCTGGACGAGGGCGGTCCGGGTCAGGCCCAGCCCGAAGGCGTCCGAGACCGCCGCGGCGACCGAGCACTCCAGCGCGGCGGACGAGGACAGGCCCGCACCGGTCGGCACGTCGCCGTCCACGGCCACCTCCGCGCCCCCGAGCCGGTGGCCCTGCTGGCCCAGCGCCCAGAACACCCCCGCGACGTACGCCGGCCAGCCTCGCACCGAGCCGGGCGCGAGGCCGGTCAGGCTGACCCGCACCACGGCGTCGTCGGGGTGCTGCGCCGAGGTGATCAGCAGAGCGCCGTCGCTGCGCGGCCGGACCGTGGCGCGCACCCCGAAGCCGAGCGCCAGGGGGAGCACGAAGCCGTCGTTGTAGTCCGTGTGCTCGCCGATCAGGTTGACCCGGCCCGGTGCCGACCAGAGGCCGTCGGCCTCGTGGCCGGTGAAGTCGACGAAGAGCTCGCGCAGTTCGTCCCGCATGTCGTTCATCGGCTGCTGATCGCCTCTCGGATCCTGTCGGCGGCGTCCTCGGGCGGCACATCGCCGATCCACGCGCCCATCGCCGCCTCCGACCCTGCCAGGAACTTGAGCCGGTCGGCCCCGCGACGCGGCGAGGTGAGCTCGAGGTGCAGCCGCACGGTGTCGCGCCCACGGTTCACGGGAGCCTGGTGCCAGGCCGCGATGTAGGGGGTCGGGCTGTCGTAGAGCGCGTCGATGCCGCGCAGCAGCCGCAGGTAGAGGGGGGCGAGCTCGTCGCGCTCCTCGGCGCTGGTGGCGGCGAAATCGGGGAGCTGGCGGTGCGGCATCAGGTGCACCTCGATCGGCCAGCGTGCGGCGAAGGGGACGAAGGCGGTCCAGTGCTCGCCGGCGAGCACGACGCGCGGGCCCTCGCGTTCGGAGTCCAGGATGCGTTGGAAGAGGTCGGGCGCGGTGCGATCGATCGAGTCCAGCAGCCGGGTCGTGCGCGGTGTGACGTACGGGTATGCGTAGATCTGCCCGTGCGGGTGGTGCAGTGTCACGCCGATCGCCTCACCGCGGTTCTCGAACGGGAACACCTGCTCGATGCCGGGGAGCGCCGACAGCGCGGCCGTGCGATCCGCCCAGGCCTCGATCACCGTGCGGGCGCGGGTCTCGGTCTGCGTGCCGAAGGAGCCCGTGGTGTCTGGGCTGAAGCTGACGACCTCGCAGCGGCCGACCGAGCTGCGCGTGCGGTCGAGGCTGAGCGCCTCGAGGTCGTCGAGCCCGCGGGGCGGGTCGTGGGCCTCGGGTGCGCCGACCGCGGCGACGGCGGATGCCAGGCCCGGCCCGAACGATGGGGAGCGGTTCTCGAAGACGGCGACGTCGTAGAGCGCCGGAACCTCGCTCGGGTTCGCGGCGGTCTGCGGGGCGAGCGGATCCTGGTCGACCGGGGGCAGGAACACCCGGTTCTGCCGGGAGGAGGCGATCGACACCCACTCGCCGGTCAGCACGTCCTGGCGCATGGTCGCGGTCTGGGGGCGCGGGTCGAGCACGCGGGCGTCGACACCGCGGTCCGGCCCGAGCGTCGTGGCCGCGTCGTCGTAGTAGAAGAGCTCGCGTCCGTCGGCGAGGCGGGCGTCGCGTCGCACGACGCCCGCGCCGAGTTGTCGGGAGCTTTGCTCCGGTGCACCTGTCACAGCTATTACGATATCGGAAGCAGTGCTTGCGTTATCATAAGTTATCGAAAGGTCGGATGTGGCGCCGGCCACCAAAGACGCGCGAGGGGTGCCGAATGGCTGGTCACGGGGCTCAGGAGCGACAAAACGGCACCCGTCGCGCGGTGGGCGTGGGCGCGACGGGCGCGGGCGCGACAGGCGCGGGCGCCGAGCTCGGACGCCCGGAGCTCACCGCCGACGCCCGGCGGGCGCGCCTCGCGGCGCTCGTCGCTGAGGAGGGGTTCGTGCGCGTCGCCGACGCTGCTGAGCTGTTCAGGGTGAGTGAGGTGACGCTGCGGTCCGACCTGAGCGGGCTCGAACGCGCGGGAGCCCTGCGTCGCGTGCACGGCGGGGCGATGGCCGCGCAAGGTGCGGCTCGCGAGTCCCCGTTGGAGGCCACGGCCGAGCGCGACGCCGGGGTTAAACGCGCCATCGGGCGGCGGGCGGCGGCGCTCGTGACGAGCGGAAGCAGCATCCTGCTCGATGTCGGCTCGACCACCCTGGCGGTCGCGCGGGCTCTCGTCGCACGCACCGAGCTGGGCGACGTCACGATCGTGACCAACGGCCTGTCGATCGCCCTGGCGCTCGAGGCGGCGATCCCGCGCTTCACGGTGGTGGTGACGGGCGGCACCCTGCGTCCGCTGCAGCACTCGCTCGTCAATCCGCTGGTCGGCCAGACCCTCGCCGGACTGCACGTCGATCTCGCGATCCTCGGCTGCAACGGGATCGCGACTGGCCGGGACGGCATCGGCCGGGTCACCAACCTCAACCTCGCGGAGGCCGAGGTGAAACGGGGAATGCTCGCGGCCTCCACCGAACGGATGCTGGTGGCCGACGGATCGAAGGCCGGCCAGCAGCACCTGGGGCTCATCGGCGTGCTCGACGACTTCGCGACCGTGGTCACGGGCGGTGCGGGGGCGGATGAGCTGCGCGAGCCCGCCGCCGCGGCCGGAACGCGCCTCATCGTCGCGGGCTGAGGCATCGGCTGAGTCGCGACCGAAACCCCTAGGCTGACGTTCGTGCCCGGCCCCCAGTATCTGCTCGACCACGACGGCGTGCGCCTCGAGGTCGCCGCGCTCGCCGCCGCCCTGCGCTCGCTCAGCGTCGACGGCGTGCAACTCACCGAACCGTACGCGCCCGACGTCGTCGCCCCGATGGGCTGCGGCATGGTGCTTTCGCCCTGGCCCAACCGGGTGCGCGACGCGGTGTGGGAGTGGGAGGGCGAAGCGCAGAAGTTGGATGTCACCGAGCCCAAGCTGCACAACGCGAGCCACGGTCTGCTGCGCAACACGGGCTACACGCTGGTGGAGCGGAACGACTCCTCCCTCACCCTCGGAGCGCTGATCGCCCCGCAGCACGGCTGGCCCTTCCTGCTCGACACGCGCGTGCGGTACGAGCTCGACGCCGACGGGTTGACCGTCACGCACGAGGTCACGAATCTCTCGGAATGCACGGCACCGTGGGCGGTCGGGGCGCACCCGTACTTCCGCGTCGGCGACGTCCCGTGCGAGCAGCTGACGGTCACGCTCACAGGCGCGACGCGGCTCGAACTTGATGATCGGCTTAACCCGGTGGCGGTGCATCCGGTCGACGTGCCTGGAGACGGCGCCTCAGACCTGCGCGACGGTCGCCCGGCTCGGGGCCTCACCCTCAACACCGGCTACGGCGAGCTCGCCAACCGCGGCGGAAGAGCGGATGTCGCGTGGCTGACCGCCCCCGACGGCAGCTGCACCACACTCTGGGCCGATACCGCGTTCGGCTGGATCCAGGCGTACACGCCGCACGACTTCCCGCGGGACGCGGCGCACGGCGGCCCCGGGTTCGCGATCGCGCTGGAGCCGATGACCGCGCCGCCGAATGCCCTGAACTCGGGCACCGATCTCATCCGCCTCGAGCCCGGTGCCTCCTGGGCCGGCAGCTGGGGCGTCCGCTACACGGCCGCAGGAGGCACCCGATGACCGCTCTCACCCCCACGGGGACCTCGATCGTGCTCGAGGCGGACGGCGTGCGCGCCGAGCTCGGCACGGTCGCCGCGGTGCTGCGCGTGCTCACCGTGAACGGCCACCACCTCGTGCAGCCGACGCCCGCCGACGAGCCGCCCGCGATGTGCAACGGCGCTGTGCTCTCCCCGTGGCCGAACCGCGTGCGCGCCGGAGCGTGGCAGTTCGACGGCGCGACCCAGCAGCTCGACATCACGGAGCCGGCACGCGGCGGCTCGCTGCACGGGCTGCTCCAGTTCACGGACTACGCCGTCATCGAGCAGTCGGATGCCGCGGTCACCCTGTCGGCGACGGTGTTCCCGCAGCACGGCTGGCCGTTCCTGCTCGACACCTGGGTCCGCTACGAGCTCACGCCGGACGGCCTGACCGCCACGCACGGGGTGACAAACCGCGCGGATGCCCGCGCCCCCTACGCGATCGGCACGCATCCGTACCTCCGCGTCGGCGATGCCGCGATCGCCGAACTCGAACTCACCGTGCCAGCCTCGACCTACTTCGACGTCGACGAGCGACTCGACCCGATCGACGAGGTGCCGGTGGAGGGCACCGGGTACGACGTCCGTCTCCCGCACCGCGTCGGCGACCTCGCGTTCGACACGGCATTCGGACAGGTCGAGCATGCGGACCCGAGCAACGGACCGACCGGGGCCCGCGGCGACGTCGCCTGGCTGACCGCGCCCGACGGCTCCCGTACCACCCTCTGGCAGGACCTCGACTGGGGCTACGTGCAGGTCTTCACGACCAGCATCTTCCCGGCGGGTGGCGGACTGATCGAGGCGATCGCGGTCGAGCCGATGACCGCGCCACCGGACGCGCTCAACTCCGGGCAGAGCCTTATCTGGCTCGAGCCAGGCGAGAGCTGGGCCGGCTCCTGGGGCCTCCGCTACGCTGGGGGCAACGAAGGGGAGTAGTTCCCCGCGGAGACATCGACATGATGGCCGTCACGACGACGGCCCGGTGCTCCACCCGGGCAGGGCCAGCGGCTCACCCGGGCGAACGAGACCTTCGGCCAGAAACCGCATCCGGCCGAAAGGAACTCCTATGGCCCGCACCCTCTCTCCCCAAGCCCGTCACCAGCGCTGGCGTCAGTATCTGGCGGATGAACGCGCCGAAGCCGCCGTTTACCACGAGCTGGCCCAGCGCCGGTCGGGTCAGGAGCGCGAGATCCTGCTCGCGCTCGCCGAGGCGGAGGCCCGCCACCAGGACCACTGGCTCGAACTGCTCGGCGACGACGTGGGCAAGCCGTTGCGCGGCGACCTGCGCACGCGCGCCCTGGCGTTCCTGGCGAAGCACTTCGGGTCGCTGTTCGTGCTGATCCTCGCCCAGCGGGCCGAGGCTCGATCCCCGTACGACCTGGATGCCGACGCCTCCGAGTCGATGGCCGCCGACGAGCGCATCCATGGCGAGGTGCTGCGCGGGCTCGCGGCGCGCGGACGCACGCGTCTCGCCGGGTCCTTCCGAGCCGCGGTCTTCGGCGCGAACGACGGACTCGTCAGCAACCTCGCCCTGGTGCTCGGGATCGGGGCGACCGGGGTTCCGGCCGCGACCGTGCTGTTCACCGGCATCGCCGGCCTGCTGGCCGGGGCGCTGTCGATGGGAGCGGGGGAGTATGTGTCCGTGCGCTCCCAGCGGGAGCTGCTCGAGGCATCCCGACCCGATCCGGCCTCCCAGGCGGCGCTCGTGCACCTCGACGTCGACGCCAACGAGCTCTCGCTCGTCTACGAGGCCCGCGGGATGTCGAAGGAGGAGGCCGCCGAGCACGCCCACGAGGTGCTCTCGACCCACCGGCTGGATGCCGACGACCCGAGCGCCGCCGGCATCGACGAGCACGAGGAGATCGGCTCGGCCTGGAATGCGGCCATCTCGAGTTTCCTGTTCTTCGCCTCCGGCGCGCTGATCCCGGTGCTGCCGTACCTGTTCGGCGCGACGCACGTGCTCGCGATCGTGATCGCCTCGGCGGCCGTCGGCATCGCCCTGCTCGGCACGGGGGCGGTCGTCGGCATCCTGTCGGGCGCCTCGCCCTGGCGGCGCGCACTGCGGCAGCTGCTCATCGGCTTCGGGGCGGCTGCGGTCACCTACGTGCTGGGACTGCTGTTCGGAGCCGCGGGGATCTAGCGGCACCGGTCGCGTCAGTGCGGCGCTGCGCCGCCGGCAGAATTGCCCGCGATGTAGGTGATGGTGTCGCAGAGCGCGCCGTCTTGGAGGATGCGCAGGTAGAGCAGGGGTGCGGTTGCCGCGCCGCTGGAGCCCACAAGGCCGACCGTCTGACCCTGCGTGACGGAGTCTCCTACGGCGACCGACTGCGACTCCAGATGGGCGTAGAGGCTCGTCACGGTGTGGCCCGCGATCGAGCTGTCGACGACCACATACGTCCCGAGGCTGCCCTGTGTCGTGCTCGTCGTCACGACGCCGTTCGCGATGGCGTGCACCGGAGTGCCGCGGGCGATGAGAAGGTCCTGGCCGTGATGGGCGTCCGAGACGCCGTGACCGATCTGCGGCGACGCATCGGTCGGCCAGAGGACGGGGCCGGGGGCCGGGATGAACGAAACCCCCGAGGTAGTGGGTTCGCCGGCGCTTGACACGGCGGCGGTCACCAGCGCCACGATCTTCCGGGTGACCGAGAAGTCGTCCTGCGCCGCGGAGGTGCCCACTGCCGCGCCGACGACGGCGGCGCTCTGCGTGCGCCCCGCCCTCTCGGCCGAGCCGATCATCGGATCCGCGGGACGCGCCCCGAAGGCGCTCGCCGGGATCGAGACGCCGACCGTGAGGAGCACGATGAACGACATCGCGGCGGCGCTCAGCGCCTGGGGCCCCACGGACCGGCGCGGCGTCGAGCGGAGAGCCCGCTCACGTTCCCGCAGCTCGCGGCGGGTGATCGGGGCGTGACCCGACAACCCGGAAGCACCCATGGGTTCCGAGTCTAGGCAGTCGCCCGCGCCGCGGCGAGGCCGGTCTCGACGACCGAGGCGGCCGCGGCATCCACCCGCTCGCGCGTGCCGGCGACGAAGAGGTATTCGGTGTTGCGCAGGTGCGAGACCGTGCCGACCTTGACGCCGGAGGGCGAGTGGATGCCGATCTGCGCCCCGACGTAGCGTTTGGCATCGAAGGCGAGCATCCGCACCTCCTCGTGGCCGGCGTCGCGGAGGGCTTCCATCATCCGCTCGGGCGAGATCCAGGCCTCGTCGTTGTAGGAGACGACCACGGTGTCGGCTCGCACCTCCCCCAGCAGCTCGGCGAAGGCGACGGGCATCTCGCGCTTGCGGTTGAACACGCTCTTCGTTGCGTCGTCGCGGCTGTCGATGCGCTTGCGGGCGACGCCGTAGGCCTCGGGTTGATCCCAGCGGATGAGGGTCTCCCAGACGTGGTAGTTGGTGAAGTAGCGGTGCTGGTTGTACGGCGGGTCGAGGTACATCAGTTCGGTCCGGGGCAGCTCGCGCACGATGTTGCGGGCGTCTCCCCGCACGACCGTCCCGGCCCCAGGCAGCAGGTCGGGGACGCGCAGCTCGAGCTCGCGATGCGAGCGCGGCGCCCAGCTCTTCAGGTAGGCCATCTGCACCCCGGTGGTCGAGTCGACGCGGTCGGCGGCGAGTAGCAGGGCGGTCAGCAGGATCGGGTGCAGGGCGGTGCCGGCGTAGTCCGCCTCGATGACGTCGCGGATCGCGTCGATCCGGGCGCCGTTCTTGGGCTGGAAGTACCGGGCCTCTTCGCAGAACGTCCGGGTGACGTACCCGGGCGCACCCGCGAGCGACCCCAGTCGGGCCAGTGCCTGCTGGAGCTCGGCGGGGGCGACGGTGGCGGCATCCGTCTCGATGAAGCAGCGGGCGAGCACCTCGCTGTAACTGGCGATGTCGACCGCGGTGACGTGGATGCCGCGGCGCTTGAACTCCTGGGCAACGCGCGTGGTGCCCGTGAACAGGTCGACGGCCGTGCGCGCGCCGACCGCGGACGCGATGGACCCGAGCACCGGGACGAGCGTGCGCTTGCTGCCCAGGTACTTGATCACGCTGCGTATTGTCCTCTGCATGGAGAAGACCTTCATGCACTGGACGTTCGTCGACCACGACGCCGGGGCGCTCATCCAGCACGCGGCGGCGACGCTGGCGGCCGCCGGGGAGAGGGAGCTCGCGCTCTTCGTCACGGTGGGCAACTCGGCCCGGCCGCTGTACGAGCGTCTGGGATTCGTCGCGGTCGACGATCCCGATCGGCGTTGACCATACCCGAGTCAGGCCGCGACCCTGTTCAACCAGCTCGACGCCGCGGGCAAGACCTGGAAGGGCTACGCCCAGGACCTCGGCGCGCAGGCCGGACGCGACGACGCCGTCTGCGGCGGCCCCGGCACCTCCGACAACAACCCCGACACGAACCCGACGCAGCTGTCGACTCCCGCCACCTTCCCGGTAGGAGTCACGAGCTTCACGGGCGCGCAGGCCAACGATCAGTACGTGGCGAAGCACTTCCCGTTCCCGTGGTTCCACAGCCTGACCGGCAGTACGATCTCGGCGGACAGCTTCGTCGGCACGGTCAGCGACACCGGCAGCGTTCTCTTCAGCCCGCTGATCAAGCCGGGAACGACCAGCTCGACCTTCTACAACCACTACAGCTGGCTCCGCACCATGGAGGACATCTTCGGGGTGAGCTTGGGACGGGACCACGACAAGGTCGTGGCCGGCACAGTCTCCGGGGGTCTCGACGGTCAGGGCCACCTCGGCTTCGCCGCGCAGGAGGGTCTCGCCCCGTTCGGTGAGGACGTCTTCAACAACGTCCGAGGCGGGTGGGGTCACTGATCCGGATGCCGCGCACCGCCGTCGCCCTGCTCGCCGGGGCGGTGGCGGTCGCGGTGTACGCGATCGCTCTGACCGGCTGCGCGGCGCAGGCCGAGCGCTAAGAACGACTGAGACCGCAGCGGGCAGCCGCCCAGGGAGCTACGGTCGCCCGAGCCCGCGGTAGGTCCAGCCGGCGGCGCGCCAGGCGACCGCATCCACACAGTTGCGACCGTCGATGAGCACGCGGCCCTTCGCGGCGGCGGCCAGTTCGGGGGTGAGTTCGCGGAACTGCTTCCACTCGGTGACGATCACGACGACATCCGCGCCCTCGATCGCGGCGAGGTGATCCTCGGCGAACGTCAGCTGCGGATGCAGGGAGCGCGAGTTCTCGATAGCTTGCGGGTCCGAGGCGACGACCTGCGCGCCCAGACCGTGCAGCCGCACCGCCACATCGAGCGCGGGGGAATCGCGCACGTCGTCGGAGTCCGGCTTGAAGGCCAGCCCGAGCACGGCGATGCGCTTCTGGTAGACCTCTCCGCCCAGCGAGTCGACCACCAGGTCGACCACACGGTCGCGGCGGCGCAGGTTGATCCCGTCGACCTCCTTGAGGAAGGCGACGGACTCACCCCGTCCCAGCTCTTCGGCGCGGGCGATGAAGGCGCGGATGTCCTTGGGGAGGCAGCCGCCGCCGAACCCGACCCCCGCGTTGAGGAAGCGGCGTCCGATGCGCGCGTCGAACCCGATCGCGTCGGCGAGCTGCGTCACGTCGGCACCGGTCACCTCGGCGATCTCGGCCATGGCGTTGATGAACGAGATCTTGGTGGCGAGGAAGGCGTTGGCCGAGGCCTTGACCAGTTCGGCGGTCGCGTAGTCGGTGACGACGACCGGGGTGTCGTTGAGAAGGGCCGAGGCGTAGACCTCGTCGAGGAGTTCCTTGGCCCGGATGCCGGCCTCTCCCGCCGGCACGCCGTAGACGAGTCGATCGGGGCTGATGGTGTCTTTCACCGCGAAGCCCTCGCGGAGGAACTCGGGATTCCACGCGAGGATCGCGCCGGAGCCCGCCGCGACGAGCTCCGACAGTCGCGCGGCCGTGCCGACGGGGACCGTCGACTTGCCCGCGACGAGGTCGCCGTCGCTGAGGTGGGGGATCAACGCGGCGATGGCGGCATCCACGTAGGTGAGGTCTGCCGCATTCTCTCCCCTGCGCTGGGGCGTGCCCACGGCCACGAAATGGACGGCCGCGCCGCGCGCGTCAGCCAGCTCGGTCGAGAAGCGGAGTCGACCTGAGGCGATCGCCGAGGTCAGTATCTCGGGGAGCCCCGGTTCGTAGAAGGGCGCGCGCCCCTCGCTGAGGAGGGCGATCTTGGCGGCGTCGACGTCAATGCCGACGACCTCGTGGCCGAGTTCGGCCATGGCGGCGGCGTGCACGGCGCCGAGATAGCCGCAGCCGATAACAGAGAGTTTCAACGGATCCCCACGAATCGGTCGTTCACGCGGCGATCCGGGTCAGGTTCGAACGGCACGAAGCAACCCTCCCACATCCGCACACACGTGAGGAGGACGGCGCAGGAACGTCAGGCGGCGATCAATTCGGCGGCGGGGGTGGACGTGGTGTCGCGGGACATCTCGACGACGGGGCGCTGCTGGGCGCGGCGGAGGGAGATGCTCAGGAGCACGGCTCCGAGGACGAAACCGACGACTCCGATGCCGAGCCAGACAACGAGAACTCCGAAGTCAGGAGCATCCGAAGCCACTAGCGCTGAGTTAATGAAGGCGTTCACGGGGGGACCTCATCTTGTTGATGGGAAACGGGGTCCGAAACCGGCAGCGTGCACATTACGACGCCTACCGACGTCGGTGTGCTTGGGGTACAAATCACCCTACCCCTCCCCCGGACGGGGGACGAATCGAGGTGTTACGAACGTGTGAAATCTGCTTGCGCTGAGGGGCACGGGGAGCCGTTCGGCACGTACAAGTTCCGCACGATGCGGCCAAACGCCGATAAGGAGATCGCGACTCTGCTCGCCGTCCAGGGCACCAGCGAGAAGCCGCTGTTCAAGGTCGAGAACGACGAAAAGCCATCCGCCTCGACCTGTTCTACGTCCTGTCATACGTCGAGAACTGGTCAATCCTCGAGGACCTGTTGATACTGTGGCGATCCGCACGCGCAGTTGTCGCGCCGGGTGGGGACGCCCACTGGGAGGCGCTCTCGAGGTTGCCGACGATGACGACACGGGACGACAGCTCGCCGGCTCGCCGGTGGGTCCGCAACCACACCCTCCAGAGCATGCGCGACAGGATGAGCCCGAGAATGCCCGCGGGCACCGCGGTGAGGACGTAGGCGCGGGAGAACGAGACCTGAGCGAGGAAGGTGATGAGGGCGATGACGATCACGACGGCCACGCCGGAGCTGAGCACGGCCTTGTACTCCGCGGTGCCGGTGCCGAGCTTGCGGTAGTCCCGCGATCCGTTGACGGCGAGGGTGACGAGCCAGAGCACGAACAGGAAGGCGCAGACCCACGGATAGGTGATGCGCACGCCGGTGTCGCTCGGCACCGCGAGCAGGGCGTCCGCCAGGTTCGGTACCGTGACGAGCGAGCCGAGCACCGCCCAGATCAGCACGATGACATCCGTGACGAGAAGTCGGCGCGCGTAGCCGACCCGCCAGTCGGTCAGGCGGTATCGAGATCCGGCGTCATCGGGGAGATCATCGACGGGATTTCTGGAGTCGATCCTGGTCACACTAGGCCTTCGTCATGCCGTTCGGAATGTCGGTCGGTCAGGGCACGAAACTACCAGCCCTATGTGTCGGTCGGGTTACGTTCGCTGTCAGCCCGGGGGACGGACGCCGTCACGGGATCAGGATCAGCTTGCCCACCGAGCTCCGGTCCAGCAACGAGCGGTGCGCGTCGGAGACCGTATCGAGTGTGTACTTCTCGCCGATCACGGCGCGCAGTTCCCCGCGGGCGAGCATCCCGAGCAGGTCGGTCACGGCCTCGGCCAGCATCGCCGGACGCTGCGCCACGTGCACGAGCCAGAATCCGATGACCGCCGTGCTGCGGGCCATCAGCATGCCGACCGGGACGTCGTGCGGCGGGACGCGGCCCGCCATGCCGAACACGGCGAGGCGGCCGAGCGGGGCGAGGGCGCGCAGGCTCGCGTCGAAGACCTGGCCGCCGGTCATCTCGAGCACCACGTCGACGCCGCGGCCGCCGTTGGCCTCGCGGAGCGCGGCGGTCAGATCGTCCACCTGTGAGTCGATCGCGACATCCGCTCCGAGCTCACGGGCGAGCGCCCGCTTCTCGGGGGTGGAGGCGGTGGCGATGATGCGTCCGGCACCCCACTTCTTCGCGAGCTGGATCGCGATGGTCCCGACCCCGCCGGCTCCGGCGTGCACGACGACCGTCTCGCCCGCGGCGAGGTGCGCACTCGTGCGCAGCAGGTGCCAGGCGGTTGCGCCCTGCACGAGAGTCGTGAGGGCATCGGCATCCGAGACCCCGTCGGGGATCGGGAAAAGGCGCGTCGGGTTCACCGCGATCCTCTCGGCATAGCCTCCGCCCGAGACGAAGCCGAGCAGTCGGCGGCCGTCGGCGCCGCGCACCACCACCTCGCTGCCCGGGATCAGGGGGAGGCTCTGCTTGGCCAGGTAGGAGTCCTCGGTCTGGTGCGTATCGGCGTAGTTGATGCCCGCGGCAAGCACCTCGAGCACCTCCTCGCCCTCGGCGGTGACCGGATCGGGCAGATCCTCGGCGACGAGCTTCTCGGGACCGCCGAACTCGGTGAGCTGGATGGCGCGCATGGCGCCGAGGTTACTCGCGGAGGGCCGCGATCCACTCATCGAACGTTTGCTTTCCCAGGGTTGCCCCAGGGCCCGGCAGCAGCGTCCCGTCGCGCATGACCCGGCCTCCCGGACCCGGCGCGGGGACCTCGATGATCGGGCCGGGCCTGCCCGTTGCTCGGGCGTACGCCCGGACCATCCTCGCCATGTTCTCCTCACGCGGGCCGGCGAGCTCGGTCACGAGCCCCTGGGGGTCGCCGACCGCGAGTTCCGCGAGCCGCTCGGCCACCTCCCGCGCCGCGATCGGTTGTGAGCGCATCCTCGGAGCCAGCAGGAACGGCCCGATCCTCGCGATGCCATACGTCTGCTCCGCGAATTCGTGAAACTGGGTCGCGCGCACCTCCGTCCAGGGCACGCGGCCCTCGTGCACCTGCGCCTCCTGAGCGATCTTGCCGGCGTAGTAGCCGTGGTCCGAGAGGTTGCTGCCGATGATCCCGAGGAGCACGTGATGACCGATGCCGGCCGCGAGCTCAGCGTCGAGAAGATTCCGGGTCGTAGTGCCGAAGAAGGCGCGGGCCTCGTCACCGTCCTGGGTGAAGAGGGACAACACGTCGATGACGGCGTCGACGCCGGCGAGCGCAGCGGAGAGCCCCGCGCCGCTCAGCACGTCGACGCCGGTCGAACGGGCAAGCACGATCGGCTCGTGACCGCGCTCGCGGAGGGCCCCGATGGTGTGGTGTCCGACTCGGCCGGTGCCTCCGGCGACGGCGATCTTCATCGCGTCAGACTACAAAGCGACACGCGCTCTACGCGGTGGCGAAGCCGCCCGCACGCAGTGGACGAGGCTCCAGGATGCGCGAGCGACGCTCGCCGGCCGCCACGAGAGAGCGGCTGTCGGAGCGCATGGTGGCGATGTCGGCGTGCACGTGGTGCTGAGCACCCAGGCAGACGTAGACGTAGGCAGAATCCGGGGTCGACCTGGCGTTGTATCGGTACACGACACCTGCTCCGCAGCGCTCGCAGTTCTCCATGAGAGGAACGCTAAAGGGCACAGGGGACGTTCGGTAGGCCCCAGTTCGAGAATTCATCCGGCGCAGGGCATCCTCACAGTTTTTAGGCGAGCGGCGGAGCCAGCGGCGGCGGCGTCCGACGAGAGCCGAGGGCCGCGATCGCGCACGCGATGCGCAGGAGCAACGTGTCGGCGTATGCCGGCGCGAGGATCGTGAGGCCCACCGGCATCCGGGTGTCGGCCATCGTGCCGAGCGGGATCGTCACGGTCGGGATCCCGAGGTGCCGGATCGCCAGGTTGCCGTTGGCGACCCAGACGCCGTTGCGCCAGCCGGCGTCCGCGGAATCCACGTTCACGTCCATGTCGGCCCGGCCCACGTCGGCGACGGCGGGGAAGAGGATCGCGTCGAGGGCGAGTCGCTGCATCCAGTCGTCGAGGTCGATCCGCCGGGTCTGCTCGAGGCCGCGGACCCCCTCGGCGAGGTGCTCGATCTCGTGAAGCGGGGTGACGCCGCTGGCCCGCGCGCGCGTCACGTACTCGGCCAGGTCGAGGTCGAAGCCCGTGTAGCGGTCGGGCAGCGCGCCCGGCGGCGTCGGGAAGATCCGCGGCCCGTCGACGTCGGCAAGTCGGTGCACGGCGTCGTCGTCGTTCGCGGCGAGGAAGTCATCCCAGCTCCACATGGCGAGATCCCACAGTTCGGCGTCGAAGAACGAGGCAGGGACGATGCCGCGCGAGAAGATCGTCGGCGCGCCCGGCCGGTCGCCCTCGTAGTTGCTCACCACCGGGAGGTCGACAAGCTCGACCGATGCTCCCGCGGCCTCGAGCTCGGCTCGCAGGGCCTCCCAGAGCGCGATGACCGAGGTGCGGGTCTCGATGCGCTGACCCGTCGGACCGCCGATGCCGCCGATTTCCGTCGTGCCGGCTAGGGGATCGGCGTTGACGTACATGCCCGGGACGCCGAACCGCAGCCCGGCGAGCGGCAGCGGGTCGAGCGCCCGGTACGAGGGCGGTCGCACCTGTGAGGCGCGCGGGATCTCGACCCACGGCTGCAGCCGCCAGAAGTCGCCGCGGTGATCGGCGTCGTCGGCCACGATCACGTCGAGCACCTCGAGCAGGTCGGCCATCGAGCGGGTGTGCGGCACCACGACATCCATCGTGGGAACGAGCGGCCAGTTGCCGCGCACCGAGATCACGCCGCGGCTCGGCGTGTATGCGCAGAGGGCGTTGTTCGAGGCGGGCGCGCGTCCCGACGACCAGGTCTCCTCGGCGAGGCCGAAGGCGGCGAAGCTCGCGGCGGTCGCGCTGCCCGATCCATTCGACGAACCGGAGCCGAACGCGGCGGTCAGGTACTCGCGGTTGTACGGGCTCTCGGCCCGACCGTAGACCCCGCGCTGCATGCCGCCGTTGGCCATCGGGGGCATGTTCGTCAGCCCGAGCAGGATGGCGCCACCCGCTCGCAGCCTCTCAATCGCGAAGGCGTCGCGGTGGGCCACGAGGTGCTCGAAGGCCGGGGATCCGGCGGCGGCGGTGAGGCCGGTCGCGAGGTAGCTGTCCTTCGCCGTGTAGGGGATGCCGTCGAGCGGGCCCCACAGCTCGCCGCGTGCGCGTCGGGCATCTGACTCCTCGGCCTCCACGAGCGCTGCCGGGTTCATCACGACCATCGCGTTCAGGCCGTGCGGACCGTCGTAGGCGTCGATGCGCGCCAGGTACGCCTCGATCAGCCCGACTGCCGTCGTCGCCCCGCTCTCGAGGGCGGCGCGCAGCTCGGCGATCGACGCCTCGGCGACCTCCAACATCAGCTCGTGGCCGCCGGCACGCTCGGCTGCTGCTGGGAGATGCAGTGGATGCCGCCCCCGCGAGCGAGGATCGGACGCGCGTCGATCGCCACCACCTCACGGTCGTACGCCTCGGCCAGGAGCCCGGCCGCCCGGTCGTCCGAGGCGTCGACGTATGCGCACGCAATCACGCCGCCGTTGACAACGAGGTGGTTCGCGTAGTTCCAGTCGACGAAGCCCTCCGCGTCACGCAGCGTGACCGGAGCGGGCAGCTCGACGATCTCGAGCTCGCGCCCCGCGGCATCGTGAGCCGACTCGAGCACCGCGCGGATGCGACGCACCACCGCGTAGTCGGGGTGCGCGGGATCGTTCTGCCAGTGCAGCAGCACGCGACCGGGCGCGGCGAAGGCGGCGACCATGTCGACGTGCCCGCGCGTTCCCCCCGGCTCGTAGTCGCGGGTCAGCCCCTGCGGCAGCCAGATGAAGGCGGTCGCCCCGATCGTGCGCGCGAGCTCGGCCTCGACGCGCTCCCTGCTCAAGTACGGGTTTCGCCGTTGGTCGAGCTGCACCGTCTCGGTAAGGATCACCGTGCCCTCGCCGTCGACCTGGATGCCGCCGCCCTCGTTCACCAGCAGCGAGGTCACCAGCTCCGCGCCCGCCGCGTCGGCGACAGTCGCGCCGATCTCCGCGTCCCGCGCCCAGGTGGACCAGGAGTTCGCGCCCCAGCCGTTGAAGACCCAGTCGACGGCACCGAGCGTGACGCTGCCCGCGCCGACCCCACCCGTGCCCGCGTCGGTCTCGTCGCTGCCGAGCACGAAGGTCGGGCCGATGTCGCGCATCCAGAAGTCGTCGAGGGGAGCCTCGATCAGCTCGATCTCGCTCGACAGCAGGCGGCGCGCGTGGGCGATCGCGCTCGGGTCGACGACCATCGTCACCGGCTCAAAACCGGATGCCGCGTTGGCGACCGCCGCCCACGTGGAGCGCCCCAACTCGGCCGACTCGGCGTCGTCGCCGAGCGTGTAGCCGTCGCGCGGGAACGCCATCCAGATCCGGTCCTGCGGGGCGAACTCGGCGGGCATCATCCAGGTCATGCGACTAGTAAACCGCTAGGAACCGCGGATGCGGTCACGCGTCGAGCAGCGCAGCCGCGCCCGCGTAGCCCCCGGCCTCGTCGAAGGAGTTCGCGTCGAACACGCGGTCCGTCTGCACGAAGGCGTTCCAGCTCGGCCACCCCGGATCGCCGCCGGCGATGAACGCCACGGCGCGGCCGTGCAGCTCGGTCGCGAGCGATTGGGGCGCCGACGGACCGGCGAGCGCAGCAACACGGTCGTCGGCGAGGCAATCGAACCAGAACGGGACGTCGAGGCAGTGCTCGGCGAAGCCCGACACCGACGAGCGCCACGAGAATCGGTACAGCCAGGTGAGCGAGCCCACCCGGTTCCTGGCCGCGTGCAACGCCGGGGCGCGGAAGACCACGTCGGTCACGTAGCGGCCCGCGGTCGCCGCGACGCCGCGGGCGCGCACATCGAGATTCGCGCGGACGTACGCACCGCGCACCGGGGCGGACACGCCGAGTCGGCGCAGTAGCATCCGAACGGGGACGAAGCGGAGTCGGTCGCGCATCGGCGCGAACGCGCCCGAGAACTCGTCGTCGGTCGCGCCCAGCACGAGCGGCTTGTCGGCGCCGACGCCGAGTGCGAGCGACTCGGCGACCGGCCGGGGAACCAGGTCGCCGTCGATCATCGGTCCGGACGGGCTGCCCGCGAGCAGAGCCTTTAGCTGCGCCTCCGAGCCGCCGCGGGCGCCCGCCGCCCGGTCGAAGAGGTCGCGCAGGTCCTCGTCGGCGACCGTGGCGAATCCGGCCTTCGTCGGCGCGACGCCGACCAGCTCTGCCATCCGGCGCCCGATGCGCTCGGCGACCTCGGCCATCACGGCGGGAGCCGAGGGGGAGATGGCGAGCACCCGGTGGAACAGGTGCTGCGCCTGCTCCATGGCGAGCAGGTGGAGCACGGCTCCGCCGCCCGCGGACTGCCCGGCGATCGTAACGCGCTCCGGGTCGCCGCCGAACGACGCCACGTTGGCGCGCACCCACTCGAGGGCGAGCAGCCAGTCCCGTACGCCGCGATTGCTCGGGGCATCCGGGATGCAGCCGAAACCGTCGAAGCCGAGCCGGTACGACACGGTGACGGTGACCACGCCGTCCCGGTTGAACGCCCGGCCGTCGTACCAGGGGCTGGCGGGGGAGCCGGCGATGAACCCGCCGCCGTGGATCCAGACCAGCACGGGCAGAGGCCCGGCCGAGGGCTCGGGGGAGGGGGTGAAGACGTTCACGTTCAGGGTCGAGTCGCCCGGGAACGACGGCTCGGGGATGGAGGTCACCTCGGCGTACGGCCGGCGCTGCGGGGTCGCGCCCATCTCGCCGGCGTCGCGCACGCCCTCCCACGGCGCGTGTGCCACGGGGGCCTCGAAGCGCAGCGGTCCGACGGGCGGCTCGGCGAAGGGGATACCGAGAAAGGCGGCCGAGGCGTCACCGTGCTCGTCGGTGCGCCACCGACCGCGCACGGCTCCCGCGGTGGTCTGGACGATC
Source organism: Microbacteriaceae bacterium (assembly GCA_025352325.1). GTDB lineage: Bacteria > Actinomycetota > Actinomycetes > Actinomycetales > Microbacteriaceae > Lysinimonas. The sequence goes on from JANXTR010000049.1 coordinate 17,635, forward strand.
GGGTCGGTCACGTCGTGCTCCTTCGCCTTGGCGGGTTCGACACCATCCTTCCGCACCGCCGACGCGTCGTGAATCCAAGCCGCTCGCCGACATGGCGGACGCCGCCCACCAGACCCAGGTCGGGGCCGGACGCGTTCCGACGGTGACCTGCTCGTCACTCGCCTGCTACGCGGCGCTCGACGGCGAGAGCGGACTGGCCGAGACCTGCCTCGTGAGGAGCCGCCGTACGTCCGGGCAAGCTGAGCCTTCCCTGCCTGGCGCCGAGCTCGTCGCGGCGCTTGACTGAACACATGAGCCAGCCGATCCCGACCTTCCCGACCCAGCACCCCGATGAGCCCCACGCCGGCAACATCGCGGGTCGACTCAACTGGCTGCGTGCCGGAGTGCTGGGCGCCAACGACGGGATCGTCTCGGTCGCGGCGATCGTCGTCGGCGTCGCCGGTGCGACCTCCTCGCTGCCAGCCATCGCGACAGCCGGGGTCGCCGGCCTGGTGGGCGGCGCGATCTCGATGGCGCTCGGCGAGTACGTCTCGGTGAGCAGCCAGCGCGACAGCCAGCGCGCGCTGATCATCAAGGAGCGCCGCGAGCTCCAGGAGAGCCCCGAGGAGGAGCTCGCCGAGCTCGCCGGCATCTACCAGGCGAAGGGCATGTCGGAGGCGACCGCCCTGCGGGTGGCGACCGAGCTCACCGAGCACGACCCGCTCAGGGCTCACCTCGAGGCGGAGCTCGGCATCACCGAGGAGGACGTCGTGAGCCCCTGGCAGGCGGCTGGGGCATCCGCTCTCTCGTTCTTCATCGGCGCGGTTCTTCCGCTGCTCGCGATCCTTCTGCCCCCGGCCGGATGGCGCGTGCCGGTGACGTTCGTCGCCGTGCTCATCGCTCTCGCGCTCACGGGGGCCCTGGGCGCCCGGATCGGCGGGAGCTCGATCACGCGCGCCACCATCCGCGTCGTGATCGGCGGCGCAGTCGCTCTGGCGGCGACCTTCCTGATCGGCACAGTGCTCGGAACGCACCTCGGCTGATGACCCGCATTCTCGTGGTGGAGGACGACCCGCAGATGGGCGCCCTCGTCGCGGGCGGACTCCGCGAGGAGGGTTACGAGGTCACCGTCGTCGAGAACGGAGTCGACGCGCTCATCGCGGCGGCCACCGAGGAGTTCGGCGCGGCCGCGATCGATGTCATGCTCCCCGAGATGTCGGGATTCGAGATCTGCCGGCATTTGCGCGCCCACGGCAGCACGCTGCCGGTGCTGCTGCTCACGGCCAGGGACTCCGTCGACGATCGCGTGCAGGGTCTCGACTCGGGGGCAGACGACTACCTGATCAAGCCGTTCGCCTTCGCGGAGTTCAGCGCGCGCATCCGGGCCCTTGTCCGGCGCGAGGCGGCGGCTCCGAAGGCGACCTTGCGGATCGGTCGACTCGAACTGGATTCGGCGACGGTGCGGGCATCCGTCGACGGCACGCCGCTCTCGATGAGCATGAAGGAGTTCACGCTGCTGCGGTTCTTCGCGACCCACATCGGCGAGGTGGTGACGCGCGAGGAGATCCTGAGCGAGGTCTGGGGCACGACCCATCACATCGACCGCAACGTCGTGGATCAGTACGTGGGCTACGTGCGTCGCAAGCTCGAGCCGACCACGGCGGGGGTGCGCATCACGACGGTCCGCGGGACCGGCTACCTGTTCGAGTTGAATGCCCCATGAGGCGGCTCTCGGTCCGCGCCCGCATCACCATCGGTAGCCTCCTCGTCGCGGCGGTGCTGCTGGCCATCGCCCTTCTGATCGTGCGGAGCCAGGTCGGGACGATCCTGTCCGACGCGGATGTGGCGCTCGCCCAGGGCGATCTGACCTCGTTCGTGCGCGACATCACCGCGAATCCGACGGCCGAGGTCGACAACCCGGGAACCGGCGTGCAGGTCTACGTGCGCAACCCGGCCGGCGTGGTGCAGGTGAACACCCTGGCCCACGACATCAACGGCGTCATCGCTACCCGGGCCGCAACGACCGAGCAGTTCGAGTTCGCCGACGACGAGGGGCGCGACTTCATCGTGGTCGGGCGCGAGGTCTCGACCAGCGCCGGGACCTGGGCGCTGTGGTCCGCGCGCAGCATCTCGTCGAGCGAGCTCGCGCTCGAAGGGCTCGACCGTGTGCTGGTGATCGGCGGCATCATCCTGCTGCTCGGATTCGGCGCGGCATCCTGGCTCTTGGCGACCGTCGCGCTGCGGCCGGTGGCCCGCATGCGCAAGCAGGCGGACGCGCTCGGCACCACGCTCGACGGCGAGCTACCGGTCGGGCGTGCGCGTGACGAGCTGGCCGCTCTCGCCACGACGCTCAACGAGCTGCTCGCTCGGCTGCGGGCCTCCTCGGCGCGCGAGAAGCAGATGATCTCCGACGCGGCGCACGAGCTGCGGACTCCGCTGGCCTCGCTCACCACCCAGCTTGAGCTCGCGCATGACGACGCCGGGGACGCGGATGCCCTCGCCGCGCGCCTGCGCGGAGCCGAGACATCCGCGGCCCGCCTCGCGGCCCTGGCCACCAACCTGCTGGAGTTGAACCGGCTCGAGACCGACAATCGGGAGCCCGCGAGCTCCACCAGCGCCGAGCTCACCACCGAGCTGATGGGCGCGATAGACCGCGCTCGGATGCTGGGGCTCCCGCGGTCCATCGACGTGGGGTTCGAGGTCCGGGACGCCGAGCCGGCGGAGGGCGCCATGGCGCGACGCTACCGGATTGACCCGCACTCGTTCGGGCGAATCCTGGACAACCTGCTCGTCAACGCCGTTAACGCGGTATCGAGGCAGGGTGTGATTGAGGTGGCTCTGGTGCACGGGCCCGCCGGTCTCGACCTCACGGTGACCGACGACGGCCCCGGGATGCCTCCAGAGTTCCTCGGCAAGGCGTTCGAGCGCTTCAGCCGCCCGGACGCAGGCCGCGCGACGAGCGCAGGGGGCAGCGGCCTCGGCCTCGCGCTCGTGCACGCGATCGTCGTCACGGCGGGCGGCACCGTGAAGCTCCGCAACGGCGAGCCCGGCTTCACCGTCGAGGTGCGACTCCCCGAGATGTGAGATCTCACACCTCCGAGCCGCCTTGCTCATGGGCGTCGCATAGGTAGCGTGCAGAGACTGCTTTGATGACCTCGGCACAGGCCTATCGGACCCCGCTTCCGAGCCGGGACGTCCGCACGCCCCGCATCGACCGACGCCGCCAGTACGCGCGGCGCGCTCGGATGTCCGATCTGCTGGTCACGCTGCTCTGGGCCTCAGGAGCGGCCGCGGTCGCCCTGTATCTCGCCTCCGGCGGGATGAACGCGTGGAACAGCCCGGCGGGTGTCATCACGGGCCTCGGCATCATCGCCGGACTGATCGGCAGCGACTTCGTGCTCGTCATGCTGGTGCTCGCCGCGCGTGTCCCGGTCATCGACCGCACCATCGGTCACGATCGCGCAGTCGCAACCCACCGTCGGCTCGGCAAGCCCGCCCTCTACCTGCTGCTCGGTCACGGAGCGCTGCTCCTGATCGGCTACGGCATGAGCACCGGGATCAACCCGATCAGCGAGATCGGCCCGATGCTGGCCCTGCCCGACATGCCGCTCGCGTTCGTCGGCACCGGCCTCTTCATCGTCGTCGTTGTCACCTCTCTCGTGGCGGTGCGCCGGAAGTTCAGCTACGAGGGCTGGCACCTCGTGCACCTGCTCAGCTATTTCGCCGTGATCTTCGCCCTGCCGCACCAGTTCAGCGACAGCGGGATGCTCGCGGTGAGCACCTGGCAGCGGGTCTACTGGATCGCGCTCTACGTGCTGGCGCTCGTGGCCATCGTGTTCCATCGCTTTCTCAAGCCCATCATCTCGACCTTCCGGCACAGGATCACGGTGGTCGGCACCGAGACGATCTCGCCCGGAGTGGTTTCGATCCACCTGCGCGGCGAGAACCTGCGCCAGCTGGGCAGCGAGGGCGGCCAGTTCCTGATCTGGCGATTCTGGACCGGCAAGACCTGGTACCACTCGCACCCGATCTCCCTCTCGGCGATGCCGAGCGACAGTCGTGCGCGCATCACCGTGCGGGAACTCGGAGCGGGCAGCAGCCGGATCAGCGCGATCCCCGCCGGCACGCCGGTATCGATCGAGGGTCCGTACGGAATCTTCTCGGATGTCGCGCGCACCGCCCCGCGTCTGGCGATCGTCGCCGCTGGCATTGGTGTGACGCCGGTGCGCGCGCTGCTCGAGAACGCGAGGATCGTGCCGGGCGAGGCCACGATCCTGCTGCGCGCAGGCAACACCGACGAGACCTATCTCTGGGATGAGTTGGGCGAGATCGCGGCCGCCAAGGGAGCCACCCTGTTCAAGTCGATCGGACACCGCTCCCGCGGGCGCTGCGGCTGGCTCGCGGAGAAGGACGCCCGCCGCGGCGTCACTCTGCAGAGCATCTTTCCGAAGCTCATGCAGTCCGACCTCTACCTCTGCGGACCGAGCAGCTGGCTCGCCGCGGTGGAGGCCGAAGCCCGAGCTCTCGGCATCCCGGAGCACCAGATCCACGCAGAGAGATTCGACTGGTGAGGCGGTGTCTGCGGTGAGGAAGCGCGCAGTCGCCGCCAGTGTGCTCGCCTCCCTGGGCATCCTGACGGTCGGATGGCAGATCGGGGCGGCCACGGCCGCACCCGCGATCTCGACGAGCGGGGGAACCGCTGTGGGCAAGACGGCGGCGAGCTCGGCGGCCTCCGGGCCAGCGGCGGCACCTGCTCCCACCGCATCGGCGCCGGCAGCGGCGACCGGTTCAGGACTGAAGGACGGCACGTTCACGGGCGCCAGCGCCGACACGCCCTTCGGGAGTGTCCAGGTGGCGATCACGATCTCCGGCGGCAAGATCACCGCGGTCAAGGCACTCAAGCTCACCGACCAGGGTGGCCGCTCGGTGCAGATCAGCAACTACGCGGCGCCGATCTTGCGACAGGAGGTGCTCGCCTCGCAGTCGACTAACGTCAACAACGTGAACGGGGCCACCTACACGACCGACGGCTACCTCACCTCGGTCCAGTCGGCATTGGACCAGGCGAAGGCCTGATGCGTCACGTCTTTGGCGCGATGGGCACGGTCATGTCGCTCGACGTGTCCGAGGCAGCCCCGCTCGAGGTCGTCGAGCGGGTGTTCGCCGATGCGGACGCACGCTTCAGCCTGTACCGCGACGACTCCGAGCTCAGCCGGATCAACGCCGGGAGCACCGGCCTGATCGACGCGAGCGCCGAGCTCCGCGAGGCCTACGAGCTCGCGGCGGACTGGCGCGTGCGCACCGGCGGCGCGTTCACCCCGACCCGACCCGACGGCCTCCTCGACCTCAACGGGGTCGTCAAAGCCGTCGCCATGCGCGATGCGGGTGCCGTGCTCGATGCCGCCGGATGCCGCGACTGGACGCTCGTCGTCGGCGGCGACATGCTCGCCGCGGGTCGGGCGCCGGGCGGAGCACCCTGGCTGACCGGAATCATCGACCCGGCCGACCGGACGGCCCTGCTCTGCGCGATCGAGCTCCGGGAGCCGCGTCGCGCCATCGCCACCTCGGGCGTCGCCGAGCGCGGCGACCACATCTGGAGGGCCGGGATGGCTCCCGACTACGTGCAGGTCACGGTCGTGGCCGACGACATCGTCACCGCCGATGTGCTCGCGACAGCGATCGTCGCCGGAGGAGAACCCACGCTCCGCGAGGCATGCGAGCGCTGGCCGATCGATGTGCTCACCGTGGACGCTGCGGGCGAGCTGACCGCGACGCCCGGCTTCCGCGCGGCCCTGGCCGTCGCCGCCTGAGCCCCCGCGTGGTCTACCCGGCGCTCAGTGCTAACTCGGCAGTCCGAGAAGCGCCGCGACCACCCCGAGCACTGCGCCGGCGATGATCGCCGGAACAACTCCGCGTCGCAGCGCGAGCAGCCAGACCAGCGCAAGCGCGAGCACGCCCAACTGCCACCACTGCGAGAGCGCCAGCCCGAGCGGTACGGCCGACCCGAGAATGGCGCCGATGACCGCCGCGCCGGCCCCGGTGAGGAACGCCTGGATCCCGGCGTGCGCGCGAACCCGACCGAAATGCCGACCGCCGAGCAGCACGAACAGAAATGACGGCGCGAAGGCGATCGCCGTCGCCAGCAGTGCTCCCGCGAGTCCGGCCGCGGCGTAGCCGACCGCGGCGACCGTCAGCACCACGGGACCGGGCGTGACCTGACCGAGCGCGACGGCGTTGAGGAACTGGGCGTTCGTCATCCAGTGATATGTGGACACCGCGTCGTGCTGCATCAACGGGATGATGACGAAACCGCCGCCGTACGACAGCGCACCGACCTTGAGCGCGACCCACGCGATCGCCCCGAACCCGGCGACGCTGACGGCCGCTGCCGCACCGCGCAGCACGCCGGCGACAGGCCCGGGCGCCAGGAACGGCAGCAGGATGCTCGGCGCAAGCTGGGGCGGGCGCGCACGCCAGTCCCGCCGCGCCGCCACCTCCACGAGCCCGAGTGCGGTGAGGACGAGCACGAGGTACGCGCCGATTGTCGCGCCCGCGAGAATGCCGATGGCCAAGTAGACGACCCAGCGGATACGGGCCGCGCGCGCGCCCCCGGCTCGCGTCCAACTGGCGGGGAGCAGGGTCGCCCCCGCCTGCAGCGCGATCGCCGGCACGGTGGCGCCGGCTCCCGCGGCCGCCCCGATGATCCAGAGCGGCGGATGCGCGGCGAGGAACAGCACGGATAGCACGAGGATCATGACGAGCCCCGGGGCGATGAAGCAGACGCCGCCGAGCAGCCCACCGAGTCGACCGCGGAGCCGCCAGGCGCAGAAGATCGCGAGTTGCGTCGACGCCGGGCCGGGCAGCAGGTTGGTGGCGGCGATCGCGTCCTCGAACTCGCGCGGCTCGATCCAGTCGTTCAGTTCAACGCAGAGCCGCCGCAACAGGCGGATGTGCGCAGGCGGGCCGCCGAATCCGGTCACTCCGATCCGCGACCACTCGAGCGCGATCCTGCCGAGCGAGACCTCGGCGCGGGATGCGGCGGGCGCGGTCACGCCGTGAGTCTAGAGGGCGCGGGTGGAGCGTTCGGGTGACCAGAGCCGCCGGGTCAACTTAGTCGGCTCAGGGGTTCCCGCGGAAGATCTGTACGGCCTCGCGTACCGCGTAGAACACGATCACGAGACCGGCGAGGGGATCGGCCCACCACCAGCCCAACAGCAGGTCGAGCGCGATCCCGAGCAGCACGGCCACGGCGAGCAGAGCGTCGATGAAGGTCACCCGGCCCTCCGTCTGGAGCACGGGGTTGCCGAGCGCGCGCCCGGTGCGGGTCTTCAGCGCGGCGAGGGTGAACATGACGGTGGCGGTGATGCCGGTCCAGACGATGCCGCCGACCGCGGGAACGGCGCGGTGGCCGTCGAGCAGGGTGACGAGCGACAGCACCAGAAGGTACGCGGCGAGAGCGAGGAAGGCGACCCCGATGATCCGCAGAGCGAGACGCTGTCGGGCCTCGCCGGTGCCGGAGAGCTCCCACAGCACGACGGCGGAGGCGCCGATCTCGATGAGGCTGTCGAGGCCGAACCCCGCGAGCGCGACCGAGGAGGCGGTGATCGCGAGCACCGCCAGCACGATCACCCCCACGACGTTCCAGCCGAGGGTGATCCACTCGAGGGCCATACCGCGCCGAAGCAGGGTGCCGCCCGGATCCGTTGCGGACGTCACGCCCGCTCCTCGACCGTCTCCGGAGAGAGGGGATGCACGAGGCAATGGCGACCACTCGGAGCCAGCAGCTCGACGACACCCGCCGCAAGCAGGGCGATCCCGATGCCGAGCACGGCTCCGGCCGCGACATCCGACAGCCAGTGGACTCCGAGGTAGGTGCGGCTCCAGGCCATGAGGGCGATCCAGGCTCCGGCGAGTGCCCACGACCAGACACGTGGCAGGGCGAGGGCGAGGGAGGCGGCGACGGCCGCGGCCCAGGTGGTGTGACCGGATGGGAACGCGAACGATCCGACGAGCTCGACCGCCCCCGTCGGGCGCGGTCGAGCGGAGAGCAGCTTGATCGCCGACGAGCAGGTGACGCCGATCTCCACGGCGAGGAGGAGCGCGATCGCGGTGCGCCACTGGCGCAGGATCAGTGCGACGGCCATCGCACCCGCGCTGACGAACCAGGTTCCGGGCGACTTGCCGATCCAGGCCATCGCCTGCGCGACCGCAACACCGGGCGCCACCCGGTGGGACGCCATCAGCTCCTGCCACGCGGCATCCGGGCCCACCGGCAGAGCGGCGGCGGCAAAGCGGATCATCAGGCCGGCCGTGAGGACCAGCAGGATGGCGCCGACACCGAGGCCGAACTGCCTCCACGCGTGTCTCATGCCTTCTCCCGTCGGCCGGTGAGGCCGATGATCACGCCACAGCCCACGGCTACTCCGACGAGCTGCGCGATCAGGAAACCGAGCGCGGATGCCGGTGCGATCCCCGCGAAGGTATCGCTCAGTATGCGCGCGACGGTGACGGCGGGGTTGGCGAACGACGTCGAGCTTGTGAAGAAATAGGCGGATCCGATCCAGGCGGCGACGACCACAGGAGTCCAGCTGCCGCGCCCAGTGCGGGCGAGCACGAAGATGAGGGTGATCAGTCCCGCGGTGGCGACCACTTCTCCGAGGGCTCGCCCCGGGCTCAGTCGCTCGGACGTGCTGAGAGTGACCGCTGGGAGGGCGAACATCAGGTTCGCGAGGACGACTCCGAGCACACCCCCGAGCATCTGAGCAGCGAGATACACCCACGCATCGGCCCACGGTTGACGCCCGAGCATCGCGTCGACGACCGACACGGCGGGGTTGAGGTGAGCGCCGCTGATGGGCCCGAGCACGGCGATGAGAGCGAAAAGCCCGAACGACGTCGCGAGGGCGTTCTCGAGCAGCTGGAGTCCGCGGTCGCCGGGCGAGAGCTGTGAGGCGGCGATCCCCGACCCGACGACGATGGCGACGAGCAGCAGGGTGCCGAACAGTTCGGCGGCGAACCGCCGGCGCAGGGGGACCATTCGGGTCAGACGGTCGCCAGGAGGCCGGCCAGCGAATCCAGCGAGCCGGGAACGATCGTGTAGTAGGCCCAGGTGCCGCGCTTGCTGCGCGACAGGATGCCCGACTCGACGAGCACCTTGAGGTGGTGAGACACAGTCGGCTGCGAGAGTTCGAGCGGCTCAGTGAGGTCGCACACGCACGCCTCTCCGTCTTCGTGGGCGGCGACCATGGAGATGAGTCGCAGGCGGGCCGGATCTGCGACAGCTTTCAGCGTCCGGGCGAGGCGCCCGGCGTCCAACTCCGAGATGACCTCCCGGGTGATCGGCGCGCAGCACGCGGCCAGGTCTCGCAGCGGAAGGAGTTCGGCGACCGGCATGCGAGCATCCTGACACAAACATTGACGAGCGTCGATGTTTTGGGCGATACTCGGTGCATCGATGCTCATCGATCGACTGGGGGATCCTCGTGGCTGACACACCGATCGTGCTCTTCGTCTGCGTCCACAACGCGGGCCGTTCGCAGATGGCAGCCGGCTTCATGCGCCAGCTCTCGGGCGACTCTGTCGAGGTGCGCTCCGGTGGCTCCGAGCCGGGAGACCAGATCAACCCGATCGCCATCGCCGCGATGGCCGAAGTGGGGATCGACATCTCCCAGGCGGTGCCTCAGTTGATGACGACCGACCAGGTGCGTGACTCGGACGTCGTCATCACCATGGGATGCGGCGACGTCTGCCCGATCTTCCCCGGCAAGCGCTACGAGGACTGGGAGCTGACGGATCCGGCGGGTCGCGGGATCGACGAGGTGCGTCCGATCCGTGACGACATCAAACGGCGGGTGACCGAGCTGCTGGCCGAGATCACCGGCGAGCCGGTTTCCGCGTGACGATGACGACCGTGACGATGACCACCGAGAGGAGACGACCATGACCGAGTGCTGCGACACGAGCTGTTGCACAGAGAACTGTGCCGATGGCTGCATCTGCTGCTGACGGCCTCCGATGAAGCCGCTGGCGAAGCCCCCGACGAAGCCCCCGACGAAGCCCCCGATCGGTTCAGGCCGGCCGGGGCCTGCCGTCTTCGTGATCCGCGGCGTAGTCGGGACGCCCCGGCTGACTGGGCTGGCGGGCCAGCTCGCCGCCTGCCCGTCCGCCGTGCGGGCGGCCGTGATCGGCGTTCTCGTCGCGGCTGAAGAACATCGACCAGCTGCCGAGCTCCACCTTGGCGCCGGTCCTCAGCACGTTGCGCTCCGGGATCCCTGCGTCGCTTAACGCGGGCGTCGGTTCGGGTGCGCCGACCAGGTGAAGCACGTACTCGTCATCCTCCTCGTGCACGATCGTCGCCTGCTCGGGGTCGAGACCCGCCAGTTGCAGCGTCGAGCCGTCGGACGAGCCGATGGTTGTTACGTCGTCGACGAGCGGGAACTCCCGCGCGGGTGAACCGTCCCAGTCCTCGCCGACGTTGAAGACGAGACGCGGGTTGCCCGCGCCCCACGCAGCGTGTGTGGTGGTCGGACGTTCGGTATCCGGCTCGTTCGTGCTCGGCTCGTTCGTGGGGGTCATCGACTGCTCCTTCGCTCAAACGCTGTTCGGAGCGGGCGCGCGTCAGGTCTGCCGCGAGACGCGGCGAATCGAGGGATGCCGGGGCCGCGCCGCGTGCGCCCCGCCGTCCCCGCGCGATCCCGACGCCGACCAGCGCGCCGGCCGCGACGGTCAGCGCGACACCCGCGATCCGGATCCCGGTCTCGAACTCGGCGGATTGGGCGGCAGTCCAGCGCGGCGTCGCGATGCTGCCGGTGAACAGCGTGGCGAGAATCGTGCCAGTAGCGGCGATGCCGACCCTGCGCCACGGTCTCACGCCGGTCAGTGATCGACGAGCGTGATCTCGAAGGAGAACAGGTCGGGCCGGTAGCAGTGGTGGCCGAACTCGGCGGGAAGCAGGTCGCCAGCGCGGATGGCATCCTCGAGGCGGGTCGCGATCTGCAAGTACAGCGGCAGCGGCCCCGAGAGGTCGGTCAAGCGCTTGGCGAGATCGGCGGATCCGAAGGCCCGGCCGCGCGCCGCGCGAGGGCCGGCATGGGCGGCCATCGACTCATCTCGTGCAAGGGTGGGCCCGGTGGGGCTCGAACCCACGACCCGCGGATTAAAAGTCCGATGCTCTGCCAACTGAGCTACGGGCCCGTGGCCTCCAGCGTAGCGCGGCCGCGACAGCCGCACGGGCTGTCCGCCACGCTCGCGCGGCTACCCTGGAACGCATGGCCGACGACTTCCACAGGCCCGCGTTCTTCGGCGGGGGAGAGTTCGAGGCGTTCGCGGGCGGAGAGGATCCGGCCGCCGTCATGCGCGCCGCACACGACAGCGCGCACATGCTGCTGTCGCGAGCGCAGGACAGCGACGACCCCGACGTCGTCGACCGCCTCGTCCACTACACCGATGAGCACGGCATCGACGCGCTGGCCGAACTCTGGGCACGCTCCGCAGCGCACAGCCTGCCGGGCGCCCTCTGGCGCATCTACCTGGTGCGGGTGATGATCCGCCAGGATCCGGGGGGTGTCGCCCTGCTCTTCCAGCGCGGCACCGAGGTCCTCAGCACGATCGACGCCGTGGTTGCCGGTGCGCCCACCCCGGCCGGGCCGCAGGAGGTTACCGACCTGGCCGACCGCATCCTGCGCGGGCTGTTCGAGGGCGACTTCGCGATCGCGCTCGAGCGCGCTGCCGCGTTCTGCCGGGTCGAGGCGGCGGGAGCGTCCAGCATCGCCGATGATCAGGATGCCGCGAACCCCGAGCGGGCGAGCGAACTCACGACCCGCGCGCTCCGGTTGACCACAACCGCTGACGAGCTGGGGTGGTGCGCGCGGATGTTCCGCGCCGGCACCCTCGACTGACCCCGCCGTGCCCTGCCCGGGGCGCCGCGGGCAGCGCGCCGCGGCGAGGTTGCCGCGAACGTTGCCGAATGGGTGTTCGCGTCACGGGGAAGCACCATTTGGCATCATTCGTGAAGTTATGGATTGATGGCCCGCCGCGTTCGCGGAGCGCGGACTCCGTCGACTGGCGCGCGTGGATCTGTAAACTGTTCACGCCGGGCCGCGGTAACCCCGGGCTCCATTTTCCGCCGCTTCGAGCGGCCTTCTGCCGAGAGGCGTTCCGCGGTCCGGCGCTCACCCACCCCCGCCGCGCCGCGACCTGCGCGCCGCGGATTCTCGTGCGCGCCGAGGAGTTGCGGCGCGGGTGCGACTTTCGGGAGCGCAGGCGCGGAGCAGGAGCGCAGGCGCGGAGCAGGCGCGCAGGCGGAGGTGGCGCTACGCGGAGGAGCCCTTCAGCGCGGTGACCTCGATCTCGACCTTCATGGCGGGGCTCGACAGACCGGCCTCGATCATCATCGCGGCCGGCTTCGCCACCGAGAACGCGGCGCGCATCGCCGGCCAGCACTCCTCGAAGGCCGAGCCGTCGGGCAGCACGTACGTCACGCGCACCACCTCGTCCAGACTCGAGCCCGCTTCCGCGAGGGCGGCGGCGATGTTGGCGAAGCACTGTGCGGTCTGCTCGGCGAGATCGTCGGAGATGGTCATCGCCGAGTAGTCGTAGCCGGTCGTGCCCGAGACGAACACCCAGTCGCCGGCGACGACGGCGCGCGAGTATCCCATCTGGGTCTCGAACGTCGAACCGGAGCTGATGAACTGACGGGGCATCACCCCAGCCAAGCGCCGCTCGACCCGCGATCCGCTCGGACACGCCGATGTGCGGCGGCGAAGCACCGCTGCGACGCACGGATCGCTGCTCGACGCCGGCGAGCGCGGCATCCCGTCATCCGGGTGAATCCCGGGAATCCCCCGCACACCCCCAAACCCTTCGGGCAACAGCACCGAACCCATTCCGACCCACCCAACACCCGAGAAGGTCGTGACATGCTTGCTGCTGTGACTCGAGATCTCGGCGATGTGGACGCAACCGCGCCCACGCTGTCGAACGAGGATCTACTGCAATATGTCGCCTCGGGCGATCGGCGGGCATTCGCTGAGTTGTACGACCGCACCGCTCCTCGAGTCTTCGGACTCGTGAAGCGACTCCTGCGGGACCACGCGCAGTCCGAAGAGGTGACCCAGGAGATCTTCCTGGAGATCTGGCAGTCGGCGACGCGGTACGACACCAGCAAGGGCGGCGCGATCGCCTGGATGCTCACGATGGCTCACCGTCGGGCGGTTGACCGGGTCAGGGCCTCCCAGGCCAGCCGGGACCGCGACCAGCGCATCGGCATCCGGGACTTCGTCGCCGAGTACGACACGGTGTCGCAGAACGTGGAAGTACGCATCGAGACGGAACGAGTGAAGGAGGCCATGATGCGATTGACAGAACTGCAACGCCAGGCCGTCCAGCTCGCCTACTTCGGTGGGTTCAGCCACAGTGAGGTCGCGACAATGCTCAGCGTGCCCATCGGCACGGTGAAGACCCGACTGCGTGACGGCATGATCCGCCTGCGCGATGAACTAGGTGTGGCCTCATGAACCCGAAGCCGTCTAAGGACCTGGCCCTGAACAGTGGGGCCTACGTGCTCCACGCTCTGAGCGACGTCGAGAACGCGCAGTTCGAGAAGCTGCTCGCCGAGTCCGAGGAGACCCGCGCCGAAGTCATTGAACTCGCCGATACTGCTGTCGAGCTCGGCCTCTCGGTCGCGCCTGTCGACCCGCCCGCCTCGTTGCGCGTCAGCATCCTGGATGCCATCGCCACCACTGCGCAGCTGGCGCCGCTCTCAGCGTCGGATGACGTCGACGAGAGCGAGCACGAACTCGCCTCGGTCGCGCCGGTCATCGGCACGGCCCCGGTTGTGCACCTCGCCGAGGAGCGCGCCCGTCGCCGCTGGTACACCCGGCCCGTGACGACTCTGGTCGCCGCGGCGGCCGCTGTTGCCCTGATGTTCGGGGGCGGGGTCGTCATCAACTCTGTGATCCAGGGTCAGCAGCTCACGGCGTCCGCGTCGCAGATCAACCAAATCCAGGCGGCCTCGGACTACCACCGACGCACCGTGGATGTCTCCAGCGGAGGTTCCGCGACGGTGATCTGGTCGGTATCCCAGCGTCGTTCAGCGCTGCTCGGGACCGGCATGACGAAGCTGCCAAGCAGCCTGACCTACGAACTCTGGTACATCGGAGCCGACGGCGCGAAGCCGGCGGGCACCTTCGACGTCGACGGGACGACGACGCAAAGCGTCGTGCTCACGGGCAAGATGAGCGCAGGCGACTCGATCGGCGTCACGATCGAGCCGGCGGGCGGGTCCACGAAGCCCTCCACCGACCCGATCGCGGTCGTCACCACGGCGTAAGCGGACCGTCGGCCGAGACGGTCGTCGGCGCTGGCGCCGCGTGAAGGCCAGAAATGGCCTGAGCCCAGCAACAAACAGAAGGCCCGGACTCGCGTCCGGGCCTTCGTCAAATCCCCAGCGCGCGCGTTGGCTCAACCGAACTTGCCCGAGACGTAGTCCTCGGTGGCCTGCACGTTTGGACGCGAGAAGATCGTGTTCGTCTCGTCGTATTCGATGAGCTTGCCGGGCTTGCCGGCGCCGGCGATGTTGAAGAACGCGGTCTTGTCGCTGACGCGGGAGGCCTGCTGCATGTTGTGGGTCACGATCACGATCGTGTACTCCTGCTTGAGGTCCTCGATGAGGTCCTCGATGGCGAGCGTCGAGATCGGGTCGAGGGCGGAGCACGGCTCATCCATCAGGAGCACGTCGGGCGAGACCGCGATGGCGCGGGCGATGCAAAGTCGCTGCTGCTGGCCGCCCGAGAGGCCCTGGCCGGGCAGGCTCAGGCGATCCTTGACCTCTTCCCAGAGGTTGGCACCGCGCAGCGACTTCTCGATGAGGTCGTCGCCGTCGGACTTCGACAGCCGACGGTTGTTGAGTCGCACGCCGGCGAGCACGTTGTCGGCGATCGACATCGTCGGGAACGGATTCGCCCGCTGGAATACCATGCCGACTTGACGGCGCACCATTACCGGGTCGACGCCGGGTGCGTAGAGGTCGTTGCCGTCGATGATGACCTCGCCCTCGACGTGGGCGCCCGGGATGACCTCGTGCATGCGGTTCAGCGTGCGGAGAAACGTCGACTTACCGCAGCCGGATGGGCCGATGAAGGCTGTCACCGTGCGGGGCTCGATCGTGATCGAGACGCCCTCCACCGCGAGGAAGTCGCTGTAGTAGACGTTGAGATCGTTGACCTCGATGCGCTTGGACACTGGGTTCCGTTTCGTCGGGCTTGATTCGGGCGAATGGATGCGGTCGCGCGGCTAGCGCAGACCTTTGGGAGCGAAGACGCGGGCGACGATCCGCGCGATCAGGTTGAGGATCACGACGAGCAGCACGAGCAGCAGGGCGGCGCCCCACGCGGAGTCGACGGATGCCGGGATATCGGTGCCGGGGAACTTGTAGTTCGCGTACGCCTGCACCGCGAGGCTTGACTGCGGCCCGTTGAACGGGTTCGCGTTGAAGTTGTTGGTGAAGCTCGCAGCGATGAAAATCGGCGCAGTCTCGCCGATGACCCGCGCGATGGCGAGCATGATGCCCGTGATGAGCCCGGCGATCGCGGTCGGAAGCACGATGCGCGTGATGGTACGGAACTTGGTCACGCCGAGCGCGTACGATGCCTCGCGCAGTTCGGAGGAGACCAGCTTGAGCATCTCCTCGCTCGAACGCACCACGATCGGGATCATCAGAACCGAGAGGGCGACGGACGCCGAGAAGCCGCTGAACGCCTTCGGCCCGACGATGAGCGTGAACAGTGAGAACGCGAACAGGCCGGCGACGATCGACGGAATGCCGGTCATCACGTCGACGAGGATGGTCACCGTCCGCGCCATCCACTGGGTGGGCTGCGCGTATTCGACCAGGTAGATGGAGGTGAGGAGTCCAATCGGTACCGACATCAGCGTCGCGATGCCGGTGATCTCGAGGGTGCCGACGATCGATTGGAGCGCGCCCTGGGTCACGGTCACCTTGAGGGTGGCCGGGTCGAATGCGGTGTGCGTCGACTGGGTGATGAACGAGAGGTTCATCGAGCTCGCCCCGCGGATCACGACGGTGCCGAGGGTGGAGATGAGCGGGATGAACGCCAGCAGGAACGCGACGATCACGAGACCGCGGATGACCCGGTCGGTCGCCTTGCGACGGTTCTCGACGATCGCCGAGAACACCCCGATGGCCAGCAGATAGACGATCGCGGTGACGACTAGCCAGCCGACAACGTTGAATCCCATCAGGGCGAAGACGCCAGCCACGACGAGCAGCGACGCGACAAGCGCGTAGAGCTCAAAGAATCGGGGCAGCTTGCCGGTCGTGAGGCCGTTGGCCTGCGGGCGCGGCTTGCGCGGCCCGGTTAGCACGCTCGCGGTCATGACTTCCTCTCTCGGACGGCTCGGTCTCCCGGTGAACCGGGGTCGGTCGCCGAGAGGGCCGTGTCGGCCACGAAGATCGGGGTCTCGCCCGGCACGAGCACGATGCCCACCTTCGCCTGCGAATCTTTCTTGCGCTTCTTCCCACCCGCGCCCGGACCGGTGCGGGCGATGATGCTGCGCGCCGCGAAGTTCACGGCCAGCGAGATGACAAAGAGCATCAGGCCGGTGCCGATCAGCGCCTGACGCTGCAGGGTGTTCGACTCGGGGAAGTTGAGGGCGAGGTTCGCGGCGATGGTCTGTGAGTTCTGGGTGTCGGTGAGCACGAGCAACGAGAAGATCAGCGACGGGGAAATGATCAGCGCGATCGCCATCGTCTCGCCGAGGGCACGGCCGAGGCCGAGCAGGATCGCGCTGACGACGCCGGAGCGTGCGTACGGGAACACCGCGAGGCGGATCAGCTCCCACTTGGTGGCGCCCAGCGCGAGCGCAGCCTCCTCGTGGAGGCGCGGCGTCTGCAGGAAGATCTCGCGCGAGATCGCGGTGATGATCGGCAGGATCATCACCGCTAGCACGACGGCCCCGGCCAGGATCGTGGAACCGGTACTGCTGGCGGCGCCTCCGAAGGGCGGGAACCAACCGAGGTTCGCGTTGAGCCAGTGCTCGAGCGGCAGCAGGAACGGCCGGATGACGAAGATGCCCCAGAGGCCGAAGACGACCGAGGGGACGGCGGCCAGCAGGTCGACCAGGTAGCCGAGGATTCCGGCGAGTCGACGCGGCGCGTAGTGCGAGATGAAGAGTGCGATGCCGATCGCAATCGGAGCACCGATCACGAGGGCAATAGCCGACACGAAGATCGTGCCCCAGACGAGCGGGAGGACATAGCCCCAGAAGCTGGTGTTGCCGGCGGTCGTTCCCCCTGCGAGGTCACCGGTCTGCCAGTTCGCGACGATCGCCGGAAGCGATTGGACGATCAAAAAGATTGCGACCGCGGCGAGAATCACCATGATCAGCACGGCTGATCCGAAGCTCAGGCCAAAGAAGATCCGGTCCTCTGGACGGCCCTTTGCCTTCCCACGAGCCGCCCCCGCTCCCCGGGGGGAGCGAGGGCCGGACGTGGAGGTGGTCACGCCGGTGGACGACGCGGCCTCAGAGGGGGAACCAGCTGTATGAGTGCTCACTGATTTCCTTCTCGCTGGGGGCGGGGGTCTCACCGGCGTGACCGGCTGCCAGCAGGATATGTCCTGTCGGCCTGTGTTCTACAGACTTACTTGATGGTCGCGATCGTGGTTTGGGCTTCTTTGAGGATCGAGTCCGGCAGGGGAGCCGAACCGGCGTTCTTCGAAGCGACCGCCTGGCCCGTGGTGCTCTCGACGAAGCCGAGGTAGGACGTCACGAGCTTCCCCTGCGTGGCGTCTTTGTGGACGGTGCAGGTGATCACGTAGGACAGCAGCGGGATGGCGTATGCCGACTTATCGGTGACCTTCGAGTAGTCGAGCACCTGGGTCAGGTCACCGGCACCCTGCGCGGCCGTGGTGGCCGCAGCCGTGAAGGCAGCGGTCGCGCCCGCAGCCGAGTAGGCCACGAAGTCCTTCCCGGTTCCGACCTGGATCTTCGCCGCGGATAAAGTGCCGACCGAGCTCTGGTCGGCGTAGCCGATGGTGCCCGCACCCGCGGTTACCGCCGCCACGACGCCGGATCCACCCTGCTGGCCGCTCGTTCCGGGAACCGGCCATGCGTTGCTCGGGGCGGCCGTGAAGATGGTCGGCTCTGTGTCGTGCATGTACTTGGTGAAGTTGGCAGTGGTGCCCGATCCGTCGGACCGTGTCACGACGGTGATCGCGGTCGCCGGCAGGGTCGTACCGGCGTTGATCGCGGCGATGGCCGGGTCGTTCCAGGTCTTGATCTGCAGCGTGAAGATCTTGGAGATGACCTCGGTGCTGAGGTTGAGGCCCTTCACGCCTGCCAGGTTGTAGACGAGCGCGACGCCCGAGAGGTACGCCGGGAGGTTGACCGGCTTGCCGGTGGTGCAGAGTGCCGCCGCCTTCGTGTACTGGTCGGGCTTGAGGGCCGCGTCGGAGCCGACGAAGTCGTCGCTGCCGGCGAGCCAGTTGGTGACGCCGCCGCCGGAACCCAGCGACTTGTCGTAGTTGACGGTGACGCCCGATGCGCCCAGGCCCTTGAAGGCGGTGGCCCATGCGGTCTCGGCGTTGGCCTGGGCGCTGGAACCGCCTGCGGTGATCGTGCCGGCGAGGCTGGAGTCGATCTTCGGGTACGGCACCGTGGTATCGGCGGATGCGGACGGCGAGGCTGAGCTGCCGGAGTCGGACGATGCGGCACAGCCGGCAAGTGCCAGCGTTCCGACGAGTGCGACGGCAGCAAGGCTGCCAGAGCGCGTGATCTTCACTGTGTTCCCTTCGGGAATGCGGAGGTTGTCTTGGTCGGCCCAGAATCGAACCATCGGAGACACTACGAACGGGGCGTGACCAGACTCGACTCGGACGGTGAACGCAAGGTGAACGAATGCTGAAATCGACGCGCGGGGCAGTCGGCACCGCGTGTGGCCTCAGGCGGTCGGGCTGTGGATCTCGACCGCGACAATGCCTGTCTCCGGGTGGTCGACCGGGATATGCAGCACGGCGTATTCGCCGGTCCCGAGCATCGCGGCGCGGCGCAGCTGTCCCGAATCCGGAGTCCCGGTCGCCCGGACGACCGCCTCGATGATCTGCGGCAGCACCGGTCCGTGGCTGCAGAAGACGGTCGTTGTCTCTTTGCGCAGCCGCTTGGCGACCAGCTTCGACAGGGCAGCGGCGCCGTCCTGGTAGGCGTCCTGGCTGATCTGCGGCTTCTCGCGGACCTCGAGCCCGGTCACCCGCGCGGTCGGCGCGATGGTGCGCAGGCACCGCTCCGCCGTCGACGAGATCAACTTCGCGGGGCGGTATGCGGCGATGCCGGGCGCCACGCTGAGCGCCTGGTCCACCCCGCGCTGCAGCAGCGGACGCGTGGCGTCCGGGCCGTCCCAGCTCTGCGGCGGCACGGCCTTGCCGTGGCGCAGCGCGATGATGGCGAAGGTGCGCGCCCGTCCTTGCTGGTGCAGTTCGGCGAAGCGCTCGACGATGTCGACGTCGTGCGAGTAGCTGAGCTGGGCGCGGGCGTCGGCGAGCGGCATCCAGTGCAGGCTCTCGATCTCGTCGTTCGCGACGAAGGTGGAGTTGGCGATCGCGAGCTCGCTCACCTCGGCTGCCCAGTAGTACACGACCTTGTCTCGTCCGTTCGGCATGCGGTACTCGACGACGCCGAGCGGGGCGCCGAGCCCGACGACCAGTCCGGTCTCCTCGGCGATCTCGCGCACGGCCGTCTCGGGCAGCGTCTCGCCGGGGTCGACCTTCCCCTTGGGCAGCGAGGTGTCGCGATGCTGCGTCCGGTACACCAGCAGGATCTGCACCTCGCCGGCGACGATCCGCCAGCAGACCGCACCGGCAGCGAGCACGGGGGCGCTCGCGGGGGTGCCCGGGTTCACCGCGGTCCCCGCTTGCGACCGGCGATCCGCTTGTAGACCACAGCCTGCATGTCGGCGAGCGGGGTGCCGTTCTCGTCGCGGTCGTGCCGCACCCAGATGCCGTCCTCGCCGAGCCACCACGACGAGGTTCCGTCGCTCATGGCCTCATCGAGAAGTCCCTGCAACTCCGCGAGATGCTCGGGACGCACGATGCGCACGAGCGCCTCGACGCGACGGTCGAGGTTGCGGTGCATCATGTCGGCGCTGCCGATGTAGACCTGCGGATCGCCCTGGTTCTCGAACCAGAAGATCCGCGAATGCTCCAGGTAGCGGCCCAGGATGCTGCGCACCCGGATGTTCTCGCTCAGCCCCTCGACGCCGGGCCGCAGCGAGCAGATCCCGCGCACCACGACATCCACCGGGACCCCGGCCTGGCTGGCCCGGTAGAGCGCGTCGATGATGCGCTCGTCGACCATCGAGTTGACCTTGATCCGGATGCCGCTGGGCTTGCCAGCCGCCGCGTTGTCCGCCTCGTCCTGGATGCGCTTCAACAGCCCCTTGCGGAGGTGCAGTGGCGCCACCAGAAGCCGCTTGAACTTCTTCTCGATCGCATACCCGGACAGCTCGTTGAAGAGCCGGGTCAGATCCTTGCCGACCGTGTCGCTGGAGGTGAGCAGGCCCAGATCCTCGTAGATGCGGCTGGTCTTCGGGTTGTAGTTGCCCGTGCCGATGTGGCTGTAGTGCTTGAGCGTGCCGTTCTTGTCCTGGCGGACGACGAGCGCGAGCTTGCTGTGCGTCTTCAGGCCGACGAGTCCGTAGACGACGTGCACACCCGACTTCTCGAGCTTGCGCGCCCAGCCGATGTTGGCCTGTTCGTCGAAGCGGGCCTTGATCTCGACGAGCGCGAGCACGGCCTTGCCAGCTTCGGCCGCGTCGATCAGCGCCTCGACGATCGGGCTGTCACCGCTCGTTCGGTAGAGCGTCTGCTTGATGGCGAGCACGTTCGGGTCGGCGGCCGCCTGCTCAAGGAACGCCTGCACGCTGGTCGCGAACGACTCGTACGGGTGGTGCAGCAGGATGTCGCCGCGATCGATGGACGCGAAGATGTCGGGCTTCTCGGTCGGCTCGACTGGCAGCAGGTTCACGCTGGTGGTGGGCACATTGCGCGGGTACTTCAGCCGCGGACGGTCGAGCTTGGTCACCTCGAACAGGCCGCCGAGATCGAGCGGGGCCGGGAGCCGGTAGACCTCCTGCTCGGTGATCTGCAGCTCGCTCATGAGCAAACCGAGCGTGACGGCATCCATGTCGTCGCTGATCTCAAGGCGGATCGGCGGGCCGAAACGGCGCCGCAGCAGCTCCTTCTCGAGGGCCTGGATGAGGTTCTCGGTCTCGTCCTCCTCGACCTCGAGATCCTCGTTGCGTGTGACCCGGAACTCGTGATGCTCGACGATCTCCATCCCGGGGAAGAGCTCGCCGAGATGGTTGGCGATGAGGTCCTCGAGGGGGATGTAACGCAGCAGGCCGCGCGCATCATCCGGGAGCTGCACGAAGCGAGGCAGGTTCGGCGGCACCTTGAGGCGGGCGAACTCCTCTTTACCCGTTTTCGGGTTGCGCACGCGGATCGACAGATTGAGAGACAGTCCCGAGATGTAGGGGAACGGATGCGCTGGATCGACCGCGAGCGGCATGAGAACCGGGAAGATCTGGGCCGAGAAGATCTCGTTGCTGCGGATGCGATCCTTCTCGTCGAGGTCGTTCCAGCTCTCGATGTGGATGCCCGCGGCATCGAGATCGGGCTTGACGACGTCGCGGAAGGTGTGCGCGTGCCGATCCTGCAGCTCGTGCGCCTTCGCGCTGATGTCGGCGAGCACGTCGAGCGGATCGCGGCCCACGTTGGTGGGGACGGCGAGGCCCGTGGCGATGCGGCGCTTCAGGCCGGCGACCCGCACCATGAAGAACTCGTCGAGGTTGCTGGCGAAGATCGCCAGGAAGTTCGCGCGCTCCAGCAGAGGTTGGTTGGGATCCTGAGCTAACTCGAGAACGCGCTGGTTGAACGAGAGCCAACTCAGCTCGCGATCGAGGAAGCGATCGGGGGGCAGAGTGCCGTCGTCGTCGAGAAACGGCTCTGCCTCGTCGTCATCCAGCAGGTCGGCCGCGATCGTGGCATCGCCGAGGGGGCTGTCGCTCTCCATCGAGTAATCATGTCATCGACGGATGAATGGCGAGTTAACGGGCTGACGCTCAGGAGACGGGGGCGGGGAGCCGCTCGGTCTCGTCGTCGTACACGTTGAAGCGGTAGCCGACGTTGCGCACGGTGCCGATGAGCGACTCGAGGTCGCCCAGCTTGGCGCGCAGGCGTCGCACGTGCACGTCGACCGTGCGGGTGCCGCCGAAGTAGTCGTAGCCCCAGACCTCGCTGAGCAGCTGCTCGCGCGTGAACACCCGGGAGGGGTGCGTCGCGAGGAAGCGCAGCAGCTCGAACTCCTTGAAGGTGAGGTCGAGCGGCCGGCCGTGCACCTTCGCCGAATAGCTGGCCTCGTCGATGACGACGCCGGACGCCTGGATCTTGGAGGCCGACTTCTCTTGGGCGAGGCGCCCGATGACGAGCCGGATGCGGGCATCCACTTCGGCGGGACCGGCCGTCTCGAGAAGCACATCGTCGACGCCCCAGTCCGCGGAGACGGCGGTGAGTCCGCCCTCGGTGAGCACCAGGACCAGGGGCACCGTGACACCCGTGGTGGTGAGGATCTTGCACAGGGACTTCGCGCTGGCGAGGTCCTGGCGTGCGTCCACCAAGATCAGATCGGCGGCCGGGGCGTTGATCAACGACGCCGGCTCGGCGGGGATCGAGCGCACGCGGTGGCTGAGCAGACCGAGAGCGGGCAGAAAGTCACCGTCGACCGCTGAGGTCAGGATCAACAACTGCGCCACGCGAGTCCTCCAAAACGCCTACCCGACAGCATATCGACGGAATCCGTGCCGCTTTCCCCCCGAGTGAGGATCGGGAGCGCCTGCCGGTACGCTCAGGCCATGGCCTCGCAGCTGCGCAGTGTGATTCCCGTGTGGGTGATTGCGCTCGCCGGAGCCGTCGTCGTCGGCGTTCTCGCGGCATCGGCAGCCCTCACCTGGCTGCCGATCGTGCTGGCCGGCTGCGTGCTCCTGACCTTTGCGATCCAGCTCGCGTTGCAGCGCAAGGAGGGTCTGGTGACCCGCATGATGGCGAGTCTCGGCGGAGCGCTCGCGATCCTGGCCGTCGCCACGGCGGTGCTGGCACTCGCCGGATAGACTGAGCGCATGATCCTCGCCCTTGAGCTGTTCTTCATCGGCCTGCTCGTGCTCGCGGGTCTGGCGATCGCCTTCACGTCCGTCGTGGTGCTTTACAACCTGTTCCGCGGCCAGTCCTGATCCGCCCCGGCGGCACGCGACCCATGTTCGAGCTCGACACCACGCTGCCCGCGGCGGTCGTGCCCCTTTCGTGGCTCCTCGGTATCTGGGAGGGGAGCGGGATCGTCTCCTACCTGGTGGGCGATGAGATCCGCGAGCACGAGTTCGGCCAGCGCGTCGCGTTCACTCAAGACGGCACGCCGCACGTGCAGTACTCCTCATCGACCTGGCTGTTCGGCACACCCGACGACGACACCCCGGACGACCCGCTCGCCCCGACTCCGACGCCCCTGTTCTCGGAGATCGGCTACTGGCGTCTCGCGCGTCCGCTGACTCCGGCGGATGCCGGACCGGGCATGCTGCCCGGCGTCGGCGATCCCGTCTTCACGACGGCCGACGAGGTCGAGACCCTGCGCACCGACGACGGCGACTTCGAGCTCGAGGTGTCGATCATCCATCCCGACGGCGTGAACGAGCTCTACCTGGGGCGGGTGAGGGGGCCGCGCATCGATCTGGTGACGGATGCGGTGGTGCGCACCGCCTCTGCCAAGGAGTACGCCGCCGCGACACGCCTCTACGGACTCGTCGACGACCATCTGCTGTGGGCGTGGGACATCGCCGCCCTCGGACAGGACCTGCGCACGCACGCCTCGGGGAGGCTCGCCCGTGTCGAGTAGCGACCCGTCGGGCCCGCCGGCCGAGCCTGTCGAGGCCCCCGATCCGTTCACTTCGCGCCCCGGCGCCGTCGGCTCCCCGCCCAGGCACTACGGCAATCCGCTCGGAGAGCAGCGCGAGCTGGCGGCCGGCCGCGCCATTGTGGATCTGTCGGATCGCGACATCCTGTCGGTCGGCGGCCCTGATCGGCTGAGTTGGCTCGACTCGCTCACCTCGCAGCGCCTCGTTGACCTCGCGCCGGGCGTGTCGGCCGAGACGCTGCTGCTCGATCCGAGCGGTCGTGTGGAGTATGCCGCGCGGATTCTCGACGATGGCGACACCACCTGGCTGCTGATGGATGCCGGAACCGGCGGCGGCTTCCTCGCCTTCCTGACGAAGATGCGCTTCATGCTCCGGGTCGAGGTGCGCGACCGTGGCGAAGAGTTCGCGACCATCGGCACGCTCGGGGAGCTGTCGGAGCACCCCCGCCTTTCCGCGGTCGTCGCGAAGCCGAACGGTGTGCCGCTCGCCTGGGTGGACCCGTGGCGCGCGATCGTTGCCGGCGGCTTCCAGTACGCGGCGATCCCGGTGCACCCGGGCGAGCGCTGGAACTCCGCCGAGGTGCTGGTCGAGCGGGCGCGGCTCTCGGAGCTCGACGCCGTGCCGGCCGCCGGCACCCTCGCGCTCGAGGCGCTCCGGATCGAGGCTTGGCGCCCGCGCGCGGCCACCGAGCTCGACGCCACGACGATCCCGCACGAGCTGGACTGGATCCGCTCCGCCGTGCACCTCAGCAAGGGCTGCTACCGCGGGCAGGAGACGGTCGCGAAGGTGCACAACCTCGGGCATCCGCCGCGTCGCCTGGTGATGCTGCACCTCGACGGCTCGGAGGGCGTGCTCCCGGTCGCGGGCGATGAGGTGCGTCTCGGCGACAGCGTCGTCGGTCGTGTGACCGCGGCGGCGCTGCACCACGAGCTCGGGCCGATCGCGCTCGCCGTCGTGAAGCGCTCGGCCGATCCGGTGGCCGCGCTCACCGTGCAGAGCAGCGAGGGCCCGCTCCTGGCCGCCGCGCAGCAGGTCATCGTGCCGACCGACGCCGGGGCCGAGGCCGACCTTCCGCGGCTTCCCCGGCTCGGGGCCGTCCGCCGCTAGCCGGCACGCCATGCCCGACCGCTCGACCACCGATCAGCTTCGCCGCCTCGAGAGGCGAGTCCGGCGCCAGCTCGACGTGAAGATGGCGGGGCAGCGCGTCTGGTTCTCGCTTCCCGCGATCATCCAGATCGTGGTCGCCGTCGCGGTGGCGTATTCGATCGTGCACTGGGGATTCGGGCACGCGGTCCCGATTCTGGCCGTGACGCTGACCATCAACGCGCTCGGCCTCACGCGCGACGCGCGCCCGATCCGCGTGGCCGAGTCGGTGCTCGGCATCCTGCTCGGCGTCGCCCTCGGTGACGGTCTCTCGTTGCTCTTCGGCAAGGGGCTCTGGCAGCTCATCGTCGTGCTGGCGGTCGTGTTGGTCGTCGGTCGAATCGTGTCGAAGAACGTGTCGTTCGCGGTCGCGGCGGCGGTGCCCTCCGCGCTCGTCGTGCTGCTGCCGGTGGCTCCCGGTGGTCCGTTCGGGCGGACCCTCGATGCGGCCGTCGGCGGCGTGGTCGCGCTGCTGGTCACCGCGCTGATCCCGCGCGACCCGACCCGGACATCCCGGCGGGATGGCCGGCTGCTGTACTCCGTCATCAGCGAGTCGACCGGCTCGATCGTCGACAGCCTGAACGACGCGGATTCGGCCGCGGGCGAACTCGCCCTGACCCGGCTGCGACGCACGCAGCCGCTGATCAACAACTGGACGGCATCCCTCGACACCGCGCTCTCCGTCTCGCGCATCTCGCCCTTTCTGAGGCGGCGGCTGCCCGAGTTGCGACGGGATGCCGGCCTGCTGATGGCGGCGGACCTCTCGTCCCGTCACCTCCGCACCGTCGCACGCCGGGTCGAGTTCCTCGTGCGCGACGGCGAGAAGCGGCCCGCGCTCGCCGGAGTTGTTCACGACGTGCACACGGCGATCACGCTCCTCGGGCGCGAACTCGACGACCTGCAGGTGACCGGGCAGGCGCGCTCACTGCTCTCCGACCTGGCGCGGCGACTGGACCCCGCTGTCCTGGTTCCGGATGCCGGCCTCACCGACGCCGCGATCGTCCTGATGGTGCGTCCACTCGTCGTCGACCTGTTGGTCGGCACCGGCATGGCGCCGGACGCCGCGCGCGAGCTGCTCCCGGCGGTGTAGCGGAGTCGGCCGCCGGGTGTGCTTGTGTTAGCTCCGTGAATCCGGTCATGCGACGTATCCTGGCGGCGGCCGCCGGAGCCGGGGCCGCCGTGATCGTCACGGTGGCGTCGGCCGCTGGAATCCTTCGAGGACCGGGCGCGTGGATCCTTTTGCTGCTCGCGGTTCTCGCTGTGCCGACCTCCAGTTCCCTGTCTCGCCGAATCGCCGTCAACTTCCTGATCCTGATCGGGATCGTGCCGATTCTGTGGTGGCTGCCGTGGCAGATCGACGGCTCGGGCCGGGCAGGCGCCATCTGCGGCGTCGTCGTCGGGGCCGTGCTGTGTCTCCTGCTGTGGAGTCCGGTCTCGCGTGCCGCGGTCATCCCGCGGTGGTGCCTGACCGACCTCATCGTCGCGGCTCTTGCTCCGGTGAGCGCCGCGATCTATGCCCCCTTCTTCATAACCCAGCAGGGTGCGGGTGCGGTGGCGATGCTCACACGGGGCACCGGAGGCGACAATCTTTCACACTTCGACATCTTCGAGATGATCCGGCGCACGGGGCTCGCGCTCAGCTGGTCGGCCCCGGCGGGCGTGGACTCGAACTACGCTCTGGCCAGCTATCCGCAGCACTTCCACACGCTCGCGGTATTCGGGGCCGAACTGTGGGGCGGATCGGGCGTCGGAACCGTCGATCGCGAGGCGGGGCTGTACGGCGTCGGACTGGTGTTCGCGCTCTCCATGGGGATGGTGGCCGTCGTCGCGGGGCTGGTGTCCCTGCCGTCCTTACGGCGGCGTCCGATTCTCGCGATGATCGCGGCGACCGTGATCGTCTCCTCGATCATGTTGGGCTTGGGTGCCACCCTCCTCAGCTACGGGTTTCCGAACTTCCTCCTCGGTGTCTGCGTCACCGCAACTGTGCTTCTGCTCATCGGTTCACCGCGCCCGATGAATGTGACCGTGCTGGTCGCCGTGTCGGCCGCCGTGATCACTGTCGCTCACACCTGGTCGTTGCTCGCGCCGCTCGTCGGGCTGGGTCTCCTGATCGCGATGGCGCGTCTGCCGTGGAGGTCGTATCGGGGCCGATGGAGCTGGGCGATCGTTCCGACCGTGGTGGCGGCCGCCACCGCCGCCAGTTGTCTCTATGCGGTGGTGCTCGTGTTCCGAGCGACCGGCGGAGTTGCCGCCTCATCGGGAGCCCTCGAAGTGCCGGGTGATATCCCCCCCCGAATCCACTCCTGCTCACCCTCGCGTGTGTGCTCGCTGTCGCGGCGACGGGCACCTGGCTGTTACGGCGATCGCGAGGGCGCGGGTTTCGCGGCGTGGCGTGGACTCTTGGCCTGGCCGCGTCTCTGTTCGCGGTGGCCGGTCTCGTTATGTCGGTTGTTCTGATCGATCTCCAGCTGCAACACCGTCCTCAACTCGGCTACTACCAGTACAAGTTCTTGGATGCTGTGCTCCTGGTGTCGGTGGTTCTCGGAGTCGCCGTCGTTACGTTTCTGGTTCCGCGGACGACCCGTCTTACCGACAGGATTCGACCTGCATTCCGGGTCGTGCTCGGCGGTGGGATCTCGCTGATCGTGATCCTTCTTGCCGGTGTGCCCGTCGCCACTTCCGGGCCCACCTCTGGCTTCGCGATTCCCGCTGCGCTCTATCGGGACGGATTGAACACATCTCGACAGACGTACGTGCTTCCGGCCGAGGATTTGACTGCCGCCGCTACCGTCATGGCGACGCATCCGTGTTTCCGCCCCATCTTCATCGCCGATTTCCGCCCAGACCTCCCCCTGGATCTGGAGAACACTCGGGCGATGGCTCTCTCGGGGACGTGGACCCAGGACACTCAGGAGATCGACCTCGTGCTGAGGGCCGCGCGGACGACGACGACACAGCAACCGCGACTCGGTCATCTGGTCGAGTCTCTTCTCGACGATCATCCCGAGCGGTGCGTGGTCATCTCTCCCACCGCGCGCGGCACGCTCAGCGCGGATGCTCGCCAGCGTTTCGAGGGCCGACTTCTCAGCTGGGATGCCGCGGGCTGAGTCTCAGGGCGACGGGGCGACGGCTGCCCAGTCCAGCGTGAGCTCGCCGAGACGCCAGCGGGTGCGGCCATCGTGGATCGGCCAGCCGGCCGAGCGCAGGGACTCGACCATCGTGATCCAGCGCTGCGTCGGCCCGTAGACGGCGAGCGGCGCGTGCACCGCCCAGAGCCGGTCCAGGTCGAGCAGTAGTTCGTGGATGCGCTCGCCGGGAACATTGCGGTGGATCAGCACCTTCGGCAGGCGCTCCGCGACGATCGAGGGCTGCTCGAGCTCGGCGAGCCGCAGCGAGATCGTGAAGGTGCGCGGACCCTCCGAACCGAGGGCGACCCAGCTTGCGACCCGGCCGAGTTCGCTGCAGGTGCCCTCCACCAGCACGCCGCCCTGCCGACCGGCACCGGGTTGCAGTCGGGCGGTCATGGTCGCCCAGGCCTCGCCCACCTCGCCCTCGTCGTACTGCCGCAGCACGTTGAGGGCGCGGATGACGGCCGCGGTTCGGCCTCCGGGGGTCGGCGTCTCGAAGCCGCCGAGCCGGAAGGTGACCCCGTCTCGGGCCGCGGCCGACGCGATCCGGACCCGCTCGGGATCGATCTCGACGCCCACGACCTCCACGTCGGCTCGCACCGCCGCGAGCCGATCCCGCAGCTCGAGCGTGGTGGTCGCGGAGGCACCGTAGCCGAGATCCACGACGAGCGGATCGTTCGCGGCGCGCAGCACGGGCAGCGTCGCAATCCAGCGGTCGACGCGCCGCAGCCGGTTCACCCCGGTCGTGCCGCGGGTGATGCGACCGCGCGGTGCGCGCACCACCCGATCGGTCATGCCACATTGTCTCGCGCGTACGCAATTCAGGATGAATCGACCATTCGCCGCGGAATCGAGTCGGACGCGCGATCCATCCTGAGTTGCGTACGTCGACCGCTGGCAGACGGACCTGGCAGACGGACCCGTCGGATGGGCTGGATAGGCTGGCGGCATGATCACCACGCTCATCCTGTTGCGCCACGGCAACTCGGAATGGAACACCAAGAACCTCTTCACCGGCTGGGTCGATGTCAACCTCAGCGAGCAGGGGAGGGCCGAGGCCAAGAAGGCCGGGGAGCTCATCGCGGCCTCGGGAATCGTGCCCGACATCCAGTACACCTCGCTGCTCAAGCGGGCCATCCACACCGCCGACATCGCGCTCGCCGAGGCCGACCTCGACTGGCTGCCGGTGAAGCGCAGCTGGCGCCTCAACGAGCGCCACTACGGTGCGCTGCAGGGCAAAGACAAGGCGCAGACGCTCGCCGAGTTCGGCGAGGAGCAGTTCATGACCTGGCGCCGCAGCTTCGACGTGCCGCCCCCGCCGCTCGACGACGATTCCGAGTTCTCGCAGGCGCACGACCGCCGCTACGTCGGCATCGACGGCGAACTGCCGCGCACCGAGTCGCTCAAGCTGGTCATCGACCGGATGCTGCCGTACTGGTTCTCGGACATCACGGCGGATCTCGCGGCCGGCAAGACCGTGCTCGTCACGGCCCACGGCAACTCGCTCCGCGCGCTCGTCAAGCACCTCGACGGCATCTCGGACGACGCGATCGCCGAGCTCAACATCCCAACCGGCATCCCGCTCGTGTACGAGCTCGACGACGCGTTCATGCCGGTGGGCCCGGGTCGGTACCTCGACCCGGAGGCTGCCGCTGCCGGAGCTGCCGCGGTCGCTAGCCAGGGGAAGAAGTAACTCCGGCGCGACTCACCCACGCCGCGATCTCGGCGCGGCGCGCCACGCGCAGTTTTGCCAGGATGTGCTCGATGTGCGCCGAGGCGGTCTTCGGCGAGATGACGAGCCGCTCGGCGATCTCGCGGTTCGTCGCCCCCGCGGCCACGAGCTTCGCGACCTCGAACTCGCGCGCCGTCAGCGGCCCGGATTCGGTGGAGGTCGACTCGTCGATGCCCACGGCGTCCGCGAGTCGCACGAGCACGAGTGCGCCTGATGCCTCGCCCAGCCGGCGGGCCTCGGACGTGAACCCAGCCGCCTCACCGGAGCGGCGGGCGCGCTGGGCACTGCGGGCGAGATCTACGACAAGCTGCGTGCGTTCCCAAAAGCGGCGGCGCTCAGTCCACCCGGCGAGGGCCGTGTGGAACAGCTCGCGGGCGTAAGCGGCGCGACCCTCGGCGGCCGCGATGAGCCCCTCGGCGTGGGCGAGTGCGGGAAGCGTGCCGGGAATGCCGCGCAGGGTGAGCAGCCGTCCGGTGCGCGCGACCCAGTCGCGTGCTCCGGCGGGGTCGCGCATGGCCAGGCGCGCCCGGGTGCCGGTCACGACGAAGGGGAACAGGTAGGCGGCATCCGCCACCGCGTCGCTGAGAGCGAAGGCCTGCTCGCTGAGGCGGACGGCGTCGGCGGGTCGCGCGGTCAGCACCGCGAGCTCGGCGAGTCCCCAGAGGGCGGGGGCGAGACGCTGCAGCTCGCCCATCTGTTCTCCGAGCGTGCGTGCGCGCTCCAGATGGCTGACGGCCTCGGCGAACTCGCCGCGCCCCGTCGCGAGGTAGCCGAGCACGTGCAGGCAGGTGATCTCGGTCGTGATGCCGTGCGCGTCGGCCTGGGCGCTGCGGGCCTCGCGCTCGGCCAGATCGAACCGGCCGGTGGCCCACAGGACGTGGGCGAGATGCGCGCGAAGGTAGTGGTGGTCGTTCCAGCGCTCGGTCGCCGCGGTGACGTCGAGACCCTGCCGGATCCACTGCTCGGCCCGGTCGTATTCGACGAGCGCCGAGGCGCTGCTGCCGAGCATCCGGAAACCCCGTGCAGCCGCCACCTCGAAGTCGGTGCCCGGCGCGGAGGCCTCGGCGATGGCGTCCTCGAGCATCGTCCAGCCCGCGTCGAGACGGCCGGCGAAGACCAGCACTGGCCCGAGTGTCATGGCGATGTCGAGGCGGTCGCACCGGTTGTCGGGATCGGTGGCCAGTAGGGCGGCGCGCTCGCCATAGCCGAGCGCCTCGTCCAGGCGCCGGTCCAGCATGTAGGCCGCGGCGATCGCGGAGTACAGTCCCGCCCGCACCGCCCGCGGCCCACCCTCCGGCAGCGCCTCGAGCCAGCCGAGCGCGTCCTCGGCGCGCGTGACACGGGACGCCAGCCCCTCTCCCACGAGGTGCCGGGCATCCATCAGGTTCGCGACGATGTTGGCCGCGGTCGCGGGGTCTCCGAGCTCGCGATACCGGCGGATGGCTTCCTCGAAGTGCTCGGCCGCGGCCTCGTTGTCGTCGACGGCCGTCAACTCGATGCCGAGCCGGCAGTGCAGGTAGGCGACCGCGACGGGATCCGAGCTCGACCCGACCGTGCGCAGGGCACGCGAGAACAACACGGCCGCCTCGCGATGCGCCGACGCACGACGGGCGCTCTCGGCAGCGAGCACGGCGTGCCGATGAGCGTCCGTGGGCAGGTGCGCTCGTTCGTACTGCTCCGAGACGTACGCGTCGCGGATGCCGGATTCCTGCGAGGCGCGCGCGATCGCGGAGTGCAGCGCGCGGCGCCGGTTCGGCGGGATCTCGGCGTAGATGGCGTCCCGGATGAGCGCGTGCCGGAAGTCGAAGTCGTCACCGTCCGGGTTGGTGCCCACGATGAAGTGGCGGCTCTGCAACTCCACGAGCTCGTCGTCCACCGCGTCGGGAGCGTCGGGGACGACCGCCATCAGCAGGTCGAGCGAGAAGGCGCAGCCGATGACGGATGCCGCGATCGCGAGGTCGCGTGACGCCGGCGCGAACTGCGCCATCCGAGCCCGCACCGCTTCGGCTACGGTCTCGGGCACCGAGTGGGATGCGCCGGCCGCGATCAGCTCCTCGATGTACAGCGGGATGCCCTCGCTGCGCTCCTGCAGCTCTGCGACGTAGTCGGATGACGGCACGCGCCCCAGCAACGCCTCGGCCAGTCGCGCGGTGCCGTCGCGGTCGAGGCGGGGGAGTCGCACCTCCTCGGCGAGACGCTGCTCGAGCAGGCGCGCCCGCCACCGGGCGAGCGGGGTGCCGGTGAACATCTCGTCGGAGCGGTAGCTGGCGACGATCATCCCCGACTCGTCGCGCACCAGCACCGCGAGCCGCTCGACGATCTCGAGCGAGATCTCGTCGGCCCAGTGCAGATCCTGCGAACCGCAGCAGGGTGCCGGGAAGCAGCTCGGCGATCAGCTCGGCCGCCTCGTTGACGAGCAGACGTCGACGCCGCGTCGGGTCGCCGGTGATGTCGTCGGCCGTCAGGCGGCGCTGCAGGGCGGCCGACTCGTCGACCAGGCCGTGACGCTTCAGCTCGCGCACCAGGTCGAAGACCGTCGCGCCCGCGACCTCCGAGAAGGCGGGCCACGCCGCGGCCGTCAACACCCGCGCGGCCGGCAGGGCGGAGGCGATCTCGGCCATCACTCGGCTCTTGCCGATGCCCGCTTCGCCGGCGATCAGCAGCAGTTCGCCGGTGCCCGCGCGGGCCTGCTCCCACCGCCTCGCGGCGACGGCGAGCACCTCCTCGCGCGCGACCAGATCGACCGAGACACGCTCGGATCCGGGGGCGTGCGGGGGTGGCATGCCGAAAGTATAGGACCGCGCCTTTGCCAGGCAGATCGGTCGATCGACCGATGTTCGGCGTCCGGAAACATCGAAAACTGGAGCCATCGATCACGATGAAAGGAGCGGACCCGATGGCTCGCTACGTGGATGTTCACCACGGCTTCGAAGGCGTCACCGCCGAACAGCTGGCCGAGGCCCATCAGGCCGACCTCGACATCGAGGGCGCTGAGGGCGTGCACTTCGAGTCGGCCTGGCTCGACCCGGAGCTCGGCAAGGTCTTCTGCCTGTCGACCGGCCCCTCCAAGGAGGCGATCATGCGCGTCCACGAGAAGGCTGGGCATCCCGTCACGGAGGTCTACGAGCTCACCGCCGAGGTCTGATGCTCACGTGACCCGATGCCCGAGACGGGCATCGGCGCCAGCGTCGCGGCGGAGGCCAGAAATGGGCTCCGCTCCCAGATCCAGCGCGCTTACGTGTCCTGTGGGACCCAGTCGCCCGTGGCGAGGTACTGGACCTTCTTCGCGATCGAGACCGCGTGGTCGGCGAAACGCTCGTGGTAGCGGGAGGCGAGCGTGGCATCCACCGTGTCGGCGGCCTGGCCCTTCCAGGTCTCGCCGAGCACCTTGTCGAAGACGCTGAGGTGCAGTGCGTCGACCTTGTCGTCCTCGTTGCGGATCTCCTCGGCGAGGTCCATGTCCTCGGTGCGCAGCAGCTCCGTGAGCTTGTTGGCGATCTCGACGTCGAGTGATCCCATCTCGCGGAAGGTGCCGCGCAGGCCCTTCGGCACGACCTTCTCGGGGAAGCGGTAGCGCGACAGCTGCGCGATGTGCACGGCGATGTCGCCCATGCGCTCGAGCGAGGCGCTGATGCGCAGCGCGCTGACCACGATGCGCAGGTCGCGCGCGACCGGGTTCTGGCGGGCGAGGATCTGGATGGCAAGTTCGTCGAGCTCGGCGGCCAGCGCGTCGATCTTGTGGTCTTCTTCGATGACGGTCTCGGCGAGGGCGACGTTGGACTCGTTGAACGATCGTGTCGCACGATCTATGGACCCCGCGACGAGCGTCGAGATCTCAACGAGTCGGTCCTGCACCTCTTGCAGTTCCTGCTGGAATACCTCGCGCATTGCGCTTTCCCTCTTCTCGCGGCGGGCACGATGAATCGGCCCGCTCCTTCGCCACGGTGCACCGCTCAAGTGAACGCGCGGTGACCTGCGCCTGAACTTCTCGAATCGTCACCCGATATCGCGGCTAACAGGGAGATCCGAGGGAGCAGACGCCGCCTAATCTAGTCCCATGGACCCGGCGCACTGGCTCGTGCCCGCCGCGATCGCCTTCGGGCTCGTCGTCGGCGTGGGTTTGTCGGTCGCGATCATGGCAGCCAACCGTCGCGGTCGGAGCGCCGTCGCCGTGATCACCCCGGCGGTGCCGGACGGCGTCGAGGAGGTCATCGACTCGCTCGAATCCGCCGGGGTCGTCATCGACTCCTCGAACAACGTGCTCATGGCGTCGACGGCGGCACTGGCATACGGCCTGGTGTGGAACCAGGCGCTCGCGCATCCGGAGATCATCGCCCTCGTCGACCAGGTGCGTCGCGATGGAATCCCCGTGAGCCGCGAGCTCCACCTCACCCGCAGCCTGTTCGGCGAATCCCAGCTGCACGTGCAGGTGCGCGTGGCCCGGCTGGGCACGCGCTTCGTCCTGCTGCTCGCCGAGGATCGCACCGAGTCGTTCCGCCTTGACGAGGTGCGGCGCGACTTCGTGGCCAATATCAGCCACGAGCTCAAGACGCCGATTGGCGCGATCGGCCTGCTCGCCGAGGCCATCGCCGCGGCATCCGACGAACCCAAAGAGGTCAAGCGCTTCGCCAAGCGGCTCACCATCGAAGCCGATCGGCTCGCCCGCTTGACGATCGAGATCATCGAGCTGAGTCGGCTCCAGGCCGCCGAACCCCTCGCCTCCGCTGAGAAGGTCGACATCGACTCGGTCGTCGCCCAGGCGCTCGACCGCAATCGGGTGGCCGCCGAGACGCACCGCATCTCGTTGGTGAGCGGCGGCGACGCCGGCGCCGAGGTGTACGGCGACGAGCAGCTGCTGGTGACCGCGGTGCACAACCTCATCGCGAACGCGATCCAGTACTCGCCGGACGGCTTCCGGGTCGGCGTGGGCGTCTCCGCCGCCCAGGGCGCCGTCGAGATCGCCGTCACCGACCAGGGTGTCGGTATCCCCGAGGGGGAGCGAGACCGCGTCTTCGAGCGGTTCTTCCGGGTCGACAACGCCCGGAGCCGGCACACCGGGGGCACGGGGCTGGGTCTCGCCATCGTCAAGCACGCCGTGCAAAATCACGGCGGCGACGTGCGCGTCTGGTCGCAGCAGGGCAGCGGCTCGACCTTCACCATCCGTCTTCCCGAGGCCTCGCAGACGCCGAAACCCGAGCCCTCCGCATCTTCGACGGGGTCCTCTGCGCCGTCCTCCAAATCCACGAACAAGTCCAAGGCCAAATCGGCTGCGTCGCCCACCCCGCTCGGAGCCAAGACACCGTGACCCGCATCCTCATCGTCGAAGACGAGCTCTCGCTGAGCGACCCGCTCTCGTTCCTGCTGCGGCGGGAGGGATACGACACCGAGATCGCGGCGGACGGTCGCGAAGCGATCGCCGCCTTCGATCGCGACCCCGCCGACCTGGTGCTGCTCGACCTGATGCTGCCGGGGCTCTCGGGCACCGAGGTGTGCCGCGAGTTGCGCACACGCTCCTCCGTTCCGATCATCATGCTGACCGCGAAGGACAGCGAGGTCGATATCGTCGTGGGGCTCGAGCTGGGCGCCGACGACTACGTGACCAAGCCGTACTCGACCCGGGAACTGCTGGCGCGCATCCGCGCCGTGCTGCGTCGTCGCGTCGAGGTCGACGACCTCGACGACGCGGTGCTGGAGGTCGGACCGGTACGCATGGATGTCGACCGCCACGCCGTCTCGGTCGGTGGCGCCGAGGTGGCGATGCCCCTGAAGGAGTTCGAGCTGCTCGAACTGCTGCTGCGCAACGCTGGCCGGGTGCTCACCCGCGGACAGCTGATCGACAGGGTGTGGGGCGCAGACTACTTCGGCGACACCAAGACCCTCGACGTGCACATCAAGCGGATCCGGTCGAAGATCGAGAAGGACCCGTCGCAGCCGACGTTACTGCTGACGGTGCGCGGACTCGGCTACCGCTTCGAGGCGTAAGCCCTGCGCGCTAGTGCTAGTTGCCGGTCGGCGTGGGCGACGGTGTAACGGCCGGCGGAAGCACGGGCGTGGGCGTGATCGTCGCCCTCGGTGTCGGGGTGGCCGTCGGCAGGAGGTTGACGTACTGCGGCAACGAGCCGTCGAGCACGGGGACCGGGATCTGCTTGCCCTCCACGTCGCCGTATTGGAAGTAGATGTCGACGAGCGAGCCCGCCTTCGTGGCGATGCCGGGCAGGAAGAACTGCCCCTTCTTGCCGTAGCCGAAATCGGTTGTCGCATCCGGCAGCAGCGCGGCGGTTTTCGTGACCTTGCCGGTCAGGCCCTCGTACTGCACCGTGAGCTGGACGAGCTCGTTGGAGGGGTTGTACGCCGAGAACAGCAGGTTGCCGTTGGCGCCCGCTTTCGTGAGCACGAGCGCATTGAGCACCTTGACGTCGCCCACCTTCGTGCTGACCCCGTCGCTTGGGTCGTAGGGTTTCAGACTGGTGATCGGCGCACAGGCGGCGACGCCCAGGGCGATCATCGCGGCGATGGCCACGGCTGCTCCGGCACGAACCTTCACGTTGTCACCCTCCAAGTCACCACACGTACTGCCAGCTTACCGGCGGTCACCAGCCGCCGAACTCGCCAACCGCAGTAGACGCCCACCCACTCCAGCAGGGCGCTCTTCATCGCGGCTGGGACTGCGACCGGGAAGAGCGCGTCCCGGCACGGTCCGGCATCCACCCGCATCGGGATGAGCGTGCCGATCTTGTCCTCGGCGACCCGATGCTGCTGACGGCCCGTCAGATCCAGACCGGCGAGCTGGCCCTCGCCGAGGAGACGGACGAGGAGCGGGCCGGCATGGTGCTCGACGAGGTCCTCGTATCGTACGGTCCTCGGATTCTCGGGTCGAGACTCGGTAGCCTCATGGCCATGAGAGTCGCGATCGTCGTCGTCGCCGCGGGCAGCGGGACGCGGCTCGGGCACACCGAACCGAAGGCCTTCGTCGAACTCCGTGGCGTGACGATCCTGGAGCGAACGCTGCGCGGCGTGTTCGAGTCGTCCGAACCCGCGCAAGTGATCGTTGTGGCGCCCGCGGCCAAGCTGGCGGCCGCGCGTCACGTCGCGGCGCACGCGGCGGGGGCGGCATCCGACTCCGTGATCGTTGTCGAGGGCGGGGCGACGCGGCAGGCCTCGGTCGCCGCGGGGCTCGCGGTGCTCGACCCCGAGGTCGAGGTCGTTCTGGTGCACGACGCAGCGCGCGCCCTCACCACCGGCACCCTGATCGATCGGGTCGTGCGGGCCGTCGAGCCGGGAACCGGCGTGATCCCTGCGCTGCCGGTGAGCGACACCATCAAGCGGATCGATGCGCACGAGCACGTCGTCGACACCGTGGACCGCAGCGACCTTGTGCACGTGCAGACCCCGCAGGGATTCCCGCGCGCGGAACTGCTCGCCGCCTATGCCGCCGCCGATCGCGAGTACACGGATGATGCCGCCCTCTTCAGCGCCGCCGGTCACGCCGTGAAGGTGGTGCAGGGGGAGGCGCGCGGCTTCAAGATCACCACCCCGTGGGACCTCAACCGGGCCGAGCACCTGCTGGGGGCGTCGAGCGGATTCCGCACCGGCATCGGCCTCGACGTGCACGCATACGACGACTCCACCCCGCTCTGGCTTGGCGGGCTGTACTGGCCGGACGAGCCGGGACTCGCCGGGCACAGCGACGGCGACGCCGTCATTCACGCGATCTGCGACGCGCTGCTCTCGGCGGCGGGTCTCGGCGACATGGGCGCCCGCTTCGGCACCGCCGATCCGCGATTCCAGGATGCCGCGAGCGAGATGTTCCTGCACGAGACCCTGCTGCTCGTGACCGGGGCGGGTTTCACGGTGGTCAACGTGGCGGTGCAGCTGGTCGGTAACCGCCCCAAGCTCTCGGGCCGCCGCGGAGAGATCGAGGCGAAGCTGAGCGAGCTGATCGGGGCGCCGGTGAGCGTCGCGGCCACCACCTCCGACGGGCTGGGGTTCACCGGGCGCGGTGAAGGGGTGTCGGCGCTGGCGATGGCGCTGTTGTCGTCATAAATCCCCGCCGCAAGCTGGGTCGGTAGACTCTCGCAGTGACCGTCCGCCTCTACGATTCCCGCACGCAGTCCCTGCGTGAGCTAGAACCGCTTGAGCCGGGCAGGATCGGGATGTACGTCTGTGGTCCCACGGTGCAGTCGTCGCCGCACATCGGGCACCTGCGCAGCGCTCTCGCGTACGACCTCTGGCGACGCTGGCTATCGGCGCGCGGCTACGCCGTGACCTTCGTGCGCAACGTCACCGACATCGACGACAAGATCCTCGCGAACGCGACGGGGGCCGAGGAGTGGTGGGCGTTGGCCTACCGCGTCGAGCTCGAGTTCACAGCCGGGTACACGACCATCGGCATCCTGCCGCCGACCTACGAGCCGCGCGCCACCGCAAGCGTGCCGCAGATGCAGGAGCTCATCGCCCGCCTCATCGAGCGCGGCCACGCCTACGTCGCCGACGACGAATCGGGCGACGTCTACTTCGACGTGAGGTCCTGGCCCTCCTACGGCGAGCTGACCCGCCAGAAGCTCGACGACATGGCGGATTCCGCGGATGCCGATACCCGCGGCAAGCGCCACCCTCGCGACTTCGCACTCTGGAAGGGCGCCAAGCCCGCCGAGCCGGAGTCCGCAAGCTGGACATCGCCGTGGGGCGCCGGCCGTCCCGGCTGGCACATCGAATGCTCGGCGATGTCGAAGCGGTACCTCGGGCCAGCGTTCGACATCCATGGCGGCGGACTCGACCTGCGCTTCCCGCACCACGAGAACGAGCTCGCGCAGTCGGGTGCCGCGGGTGCCGCCTTCGCGAGCTACTGGGTGCACAACGGACTGGTCAACGTCGAGGGCCAGAAGATGTCGAAGTCGCTCGGCAACTCGGTCTACGCGGCCGAATTGCTCGCGCTCGCCCGTCCGGTGGTCGTGCGGTACTACCTCGCGAGCGCGCACTACCGCTCGACCATGGACTACTCGCGCGGCGCCTTGATCGAGGCGGAGTCCGCGTTCGGTCGCATTGAGGGCTTCCTGGATCGGGCAGCCCGCACGCTCGCCGGAACGCACTTCGCGAGCGTCGGTGCCCCGATCGTCCCCGAGGCGTTCGGCCTCGCGCTGGACGACGACCTCGGCGTGCCCCAGGCGCTCGGCGTGCTGCACGACAGCGTGCGCGCCGGCAACACCGCCCTCGACGACGGCGACCTCGAGACCGCGGCGCGCCTGCGCGAGGAGGTCGTCGCCATGACCCAGGTGCTGGGCGTCAACCCGCACTCGGCGCCGTGGACCGTCCACACGGATGGCGCCGCCACCGCTGCGCTGGACGCTCTCGTCCAGCGGCTCATCGACGACCGCGCGCGTGCACGTGCTGGCAAGGATTTCGCGGCGGCCGACCGCATCCGTGAAGAACTCACCGCCGCAGGAATCGTGCTCGAAGACGCGAGCGGCGCCACACATTGGAGCATCGCATGACAAAGCCAGGACGTCCCGGAGCAGCGGGCAAGCCGAAGAAGAAGGGCCCGAGCGTCGGCACCGGCGGTCACAACCGTCGCGCCCTCGAGGGCAAGGGCCCGACGCCGAAGGCCGAGGATCGCAGCTGGCACGTCGCCGGCAAGCGCAAGGCCGCGAAGGATCGCCTCGAGGAGGCCCGCGAGCGTCACGGCGGCGGCAGCCTCGCCAAGGGCGGGCGCCTCGGTGCCGGTGGGGCGGGCGCCCCGCGTCGCCCGCAGCGTCCGAAGACCGACGACAGCGAGATCGTCACGGGTCGCAACTCGGTTGTCGAGGCCCTGCGTGCCAAGATCCCCGCATCCACGCTCTACATCGCGTCGCGCATCGAGATGGATGACCGGGTCAAGGAGTCCCTGTCGCTCGCCACCCGGCGCGGCCTCAACGTGCTCGAGGTGATGCGCCCCGAGCTCGACCGCCTGAGTGGCCCGGATGCCGTGCACCAGGGCATCGCGCTGAAGGTGCCGGCGTACGAGTACGCGCACCCGCTCGAGCTGCTCGACAAGGTGCTCGCGGAGGGCGGAAATCCGCTCTTCGTCGCTCTCGACGGGATCACCGACCCGCGCAACCTGGGCGCGATCGTGCGCTCCGCCGGCGCGTTCGGCGCGCAGGGGATCATCGTGCCCCAGCGCCGCACCGTCGGGATGACGGCCTCCGCCTGGAAGACCTCGGCGGGCGCCGCAGCCCGTGTGCCGGTCGCGATGGCGAGCAACCTGACGACGACGCTCAAGGACCTCAAGGCGCGCGGCGTCTTCGTGCTCGGGCTGGACGG
>JANXTR010000037.1 GCA_025352325.1 Microbacteriaceae bacterium
TCCGCCGGGCGCGACCTCGCCGAGCATCATGTTGAACAGCGTGACCGCGCCCCCGAGGCTCGTATAGGAGTCATGGAAGCTGTTCACAGCACCGGTTGAGGTAGCGGTGGTTGTGCTGGCGAAGATGGCGGAGTCGGGCACGCC
This sequence comes from Microbacteriaceae bacterium, assembly GCA_025352325.1. GTDB lineage: Bacteria > Actinomycetota > Actinomycetes > Actinomycetales > Microbacteriaceae > Lysinimonas. The sequence goes on from JANXTR010000037.1 coordinate 145, forward strand.
GAAGCGCGTCTCGGTGCCCTCGGTCGCTGATGTGACCGAGGTTGGAACGGTGCCGTGGTGGGCCAGTTGCGCCCCCAGCAGCAGACCCGTGGTGGTGAGGAGCAGCAGGCCCATCACGCCGGCGATGGCCAGGCCCTGCCGTTTGTCTTTCACCATCACACCGAAGGTCCGGCACAGCGAGAACGGGATCGCAATCTCCAGGAACGTCGCGAGCCAGTTCGTGTAGGTAGTGGGGTTCTCGAAGGGGTGGGCACTGTTGGCGTTGAAGAAGCCGCCGCCGTTGGTGCCCAAATGCTTGATGACCTCCTGGCTGGCGACGGCGCCGCCGGGCAGGGTCTGTGGAGTCCCGTTCAGCCCCGTGTAGGTGCGGTAGGCGTGCAGGTTCTGGATCTCCCCAGACGCGACGAACAAGACTGCGACCAAGAACGAGATCGGGAGCACCAGCCGCAGCGTGCAGCGGGTGAGGTCGACCCAGAAGTTGCCGATCGTGCCCGTCCGGCGGTACATGAACCCGCGCACCAGGGCGATCGCGACGGCGATGCCGACGGCCGCCGACACGAAGTTCTGCACGGTGAGGGCCACCAGCTGGACGGTGTACCCGAGGGTGACGTCCGGTGAGTACGACTGCCAGTTCGTGTTGGTCACGAAGGAGATCGCCGTGTTGAACGACAGCGCCTCGCTCGGCTGCGGGAGCCCGAGAGACAGCGGGAGCACGGTCTGGAGACGCTGGAACAGGTAGACGACGAGCACGCCGACGACGGAGAAGGTCAGCACTGAACGCAGGTAGGCACCCCAGCTCTGCGAGCTGTCACCGTTCGCACCGATCAGGCGGTAGAAGCCGCGTTCGACCTTGAGGTGCTTGGTCCCCGTGTAGACGCGGGCCATGTAGTCGCCGAGGAAGACGTGGCCGAGACCCAGAAGGACGATGAGAGTCGCCATCTGGCCGGCGAAAAGCAACCACTCGGTTGCGACCGGCGTCATCAGAACTTCTCCGGGCGGACCAGGGCCACGATCACGTAGCCGATCGCGGCGACCGCGAGGGCGCCCGCGATGATCGAGAACACGATCACAGCTTCTCGACCCCCCGCGCCACCAAGACGACGACGGCCGCGAGGGCCAGGATCGCCACGACAAAGATGATGTCGAGCATCGAGTAGTACTCCATCCGATCAACCGCGTGCGTGTATTTCTTGCGCACAGACGCTGTGGCGATTGCCACGGATGGAGTCAATGCCCGCCGGCGGGCGGGACGGGATGGCCTAACGACTCCCTAACGCCTCAGGGCGCAACCCTTACGGGTGTCTCACTTCGATGACGTGAGGGCAGCTGCCTTGGGCTCGGCGAGCGCCGCTGATCCGATGATCCCCGCGTTGTTGCGGAGCTTCGCCGGGATGATCTCGGGCCGCAGCTTGAGCAGGGGGAGGAAGTCGTTCGCGTTCTTCGAGACGCCGCCGCCGACCACGATCAGGTCGGGGGAGAACAACGCGTCGACCACGTCGTAGTAGCGCTGCAGGCGCTTGGCCCAGTGCTCCCAGTCGAGGTCGTCCCGCTCCTTCGCGGAGTACGCGGCCTTCTTCTCGGCGTCATTCCCGTCGATCTCGAGGTGCCCGAGCTCCGAGTTCGGCACGAGGACGCCGTCGTAGATGATTGCGCTTCCGATGCCGGTGCCCAGGGTGGTGAGGATCACCAGACCGTCCTTGCCCTTCGCGGCGCCGTAGCGGACCTCGGCGACGCCCGCGGCATCCGCGTCGTTGACGAAGGTGATGTCTCGCTTGAGCTGCTTCTCGAACAGCGCCTCGGCCTCGAGCCCGATCCACTTCTTCGAGACGTTCGCCGCCGACATGGTGCGCCCGTGGATGACGACCGCGGGGAAGCAGATGCCCACCGCGAGGCCGTCGGCGGCGGAGCCCATGCCGTCGATCATCTTCACGACCTCGGCGACGATGTCGTCGGGCTTGCCGCCCTCCGGGGTGGCCACCTTGAAGCGCTCGGTGACCAGCTCGCCGGCCTCGAGGTCGACGATGGCCCCCTTAATGCCCGTGCCGCCGATGTCGATGCCGATCGCGTGCGTGCTCACTGGGGGTCCTCTCGGTGGTGCTAGGGCAGGGTCAGGATGTCGGCACCGCGTTCGGTGACGACCAGGGTGTGTTCGAACTGCGCGGTGAGGCTGAGGTCGCGGGTGACGACGGTCCAGTCGTCGGGCCACTCATCCCACTCCGCCGTACCGGGGTTCTCGACGGTGCCGAAGGTGAGCATGGGCTCGATCGTGAAGACCATCCCCGGCTCCATCACGGTGTCGTAGTCGGGTGAGGCGTCGTAGTGCGGGATGACGAGACCGGAGTGGAAGGCCCTGCCGACGCCGTGGCCGGTGTAGTCCCTCACGACGCCGTAGCCGAAGCGCTTCGCATAGCTCTCGATGGCGCGGCCGATCACGTTGATCTCGCGACCGGGGGCAACCGCCTTGATCCCGCGGTTCAGCGCCTCCTGCGTGCGCGTGACGAGGTCGGCGGCCTCGAGGCTCAGCTCGCCGACCGCGAAGGTGGCGTTGAGGTCGCCGTGCATCCCGTCGTGGAAGGCGGTGATGTCGATGTTGATCAGGTCGCCCTCGACGAGCACCGTGTCGTCGGGGATGCCGTGGCAGATCACTTCGTTGATCGAGGTGCAGAGCGACTTGCGGTAGCCGCGGTATCCGAGCGTCGACGGATAGGCGTCGCGGCGGATGAGGAACTCGTGCCCGACGGCGTCCAGTTCGTCGGTGGTGACTCCGGGTCGGATGGCGGCGCCGACCGCCTCGAGAGCCTGGGCGGCGATCCTGCCGCTGGTGCGGATCCGCTCGACCTCGCTGGCGTCGTAGATGTCGTCGCCGTCGTAGGGCTTCGGGCCGGCCTTGCCGACGTACTCCGGTCGCGGAATGCCGACAGGCACCCGGCGAGTCGGCGAGACGCGCCCGGGGAGGAGGTGACCCTGCGCATCCCTGGACATGGCTCGATTCTAGGAGCGCGATGGAGGTTAGGCTGACGGCATGACGGAGTGGTGGTACAACCACAAGACCAGTGAGGTCGAAGAAGGCCCTCAGTCGCTCGGCTCGGACCGCGACGGTCCCTATGCCACGCGCGAGGACGCCGAGCATGCCCCCGAGATCGCGAAGCAACGCGCGGCCGAGTGGAACAAGGAAGACGACTAGGCCCGCATCCGGCCGAGCAGTTCCATCGCGTCGAACGGGGCACGCGCCTTTTGGTCATTGTCGAAGTAGACGTAGGCGTCGCGGTCGTGGTCGAGGTGGTCGCGCATCCACTCCTCCCAGATGTCGAACCCCGCCTGGTCGTAGCCAGAGGTGTATCGCTCCCGGTCGCCGTGCAGGCGCGCATACGCGAAGTCGGCGGTGACCCAGTCGAGCTTGGGCCAGCGCTCCACGGAGTCGCCGAGCACCGTGGCCACCCCATACTTCTCGAGGAGAGCGGCGAACTCGGGATCGTCGAAGCTGAAGTTGCGCACCTCGATCGCGTGTCGCACCGGACGCTCGGTGTCGGTCTCGAGGTACTCCTTGCCGGTCATCCGCTCACCACGACCTTTCGCAACCTCCACCGCCTCGGTGGTCGTGTGAGGCAGCAGCTTCAGGAAGGCCTCGAGTTGCTCCGGGTCGAAGTCGAGGTTCGGGGGCAGCTGCCAGAGGATGGGTCCGAGCTTCGCGCCGAGGGCCAGGATGCCGGAGGCGAAGAAGTTCGCGACCGGCTCGGCCACGTCATCCAGACGCCGGATGTGCGTGATGAATCGGGGAGCCTTGACCGAGAAGACGAAGCCCTGGGGCGTGTTGTCCCGCCACTTCTGCCAGCTCACCGGCTTCTGCAGCGAGTAGAACGAGCCGTTCAGTTCGATCGAGTTGACGTGCGTGGAGGCCTACTCGAGTTCGTCGGCCTGGCGAAGCCCTTTTGGGTAGAACTCGCCACGCCACGGCTCATACGTCCAACCTGCCATGCCCACGAAGTAGCCGGCCATACGATCAGCGTAGCCAGCCCCCACACCCCTTCGGGGGGCGCGCGCATCGCCCCGGTTCGGGGATGATGAGGTGAGTTGCTGAACCCGGGGGTTGCGCAATGTCTTCGATTTCTGGGTTCCGTGGCGTGCCGACACCGGTCGCCGCGGGCTGGTATTCCGATCCGACGGGCGGCCGTCAGGCGCGCTGGTGGGACGGCGACGAGTGGACCGCGCACGTCCAGGCGCTTCCGATGGGTGAGCCGCCCGAGGAGGCCTGGGTCGAGGAGAGCCGTCTCGTCCCATCGGGCAGCCGCTGGGCCCAGATCTCGCTGGGCTGGGGCATCGTCGCGGTTGTCGTGAACGTGCTCATGGCGCCCACGGTGCTCGCCTTCGTCTTCGGCGTGATGGCGCTGCGTCGTCACGACCGGCTGGAGAGCCTCGGGTACGAGCTCGGCAGCCGCCGCCCGGCGGTGCTGGGTGTCGTGTTCGGAGCCGTCGGCATTCTGATGACCGTCGGATGGATCGTCGTGCTCCGGCTCGTCACCCACGCCTCGCCGTGAGCATCGGCACTTCGTCGACGGTGGCCCCTGGCTGGTACGCCGACCCGATGGCCCCGGGCCAGGCGCGCTGGTGGAGCGGACTCGACTGGACGCATCACGTGCAGCCGTTGGCCTCGGTCGCGCAGCCGGGCGGTTCTTCGGCCGACACCTGGACTGCGATCGCCGGGATCCTGCTCGGCGGCTTCGCGGCGATCTTCGCCATCGGCTGGCTCGCGGTGTTCTTCGCGAACGTGCCGAACCGCTAGAAGCTGTTCTCCGGGCCGGGATAGGTGCCGGCGTTCACGTCGGCCGTCCACGCCTTCGCGGCGTCGGTGAGCACCTGGGACAGGTTCGCGTACTGCTTGACGAAGCTCGGAATTCGCCCCTGGGTGAGACCGGCCCAATCGGTCCAGACCAGCAGTTGGCCGGTCGTGTGCGGCCCGGCCCCGACGCTGATCGTCGGAATCGACAGCTCCTCGGTCACGCGCTTGGCCGCCTCGGCGGGAACCATCTCGAGCACGACGGCGAACGCGCCGGCGTCCTCGACAGCGTGCGCGTCGGCGAGCAATTGCTCGACGCCGTCACCGCGGCCCTGGATGACGTGGCCGCCGAGCTGGTGCTCGCTCTGCGGGGTGAAGCCGATGTGACCCATGACCGGGATGCCGGCCGAGACGATGCGGCGGATTTGCTCCGCGCTGCGCACGCCGCCCTCGAGCTTGACGGCGTGAGCGCCCGTCTCCTTCATGAAGCGGAAGGCACTGTGCAGTGCCTCATCCGGCCCCGTTTCGTAGGAGCCGAACGGCATGTCGCCCACGACGAAGGCGCGTTTGACGGCTCCCGCGACTGCCCGGGTCAGCGGGATCAGCTGGTCGATCGTGACGGGCAGCGTGGTGTCGTAGCCAAATACGTTGTTGCCGGCGGAGTCGCCCACGAGCAGGAAGTCGATGCCGGCTTGATCGAAGATCGCCGCCGTCAGCATGTCGTAGCTCGTGAGGCCGGTGATCTTGATCCCCTGGTCCTTCGCGTTCTGGAAGTGCCGCGTTCGAACGCGCTTGACCACTGCGTCTGCCATGCAACAAGTCTAAGGTCGCGCCGCCGGGCCCGCCGAGGCCGCCATCGCGGCGAGCACGGTGGCGTAGGCGACGACCGCCGGATAGAGCGCGGTCACCAGCGGCGGTCGCAGGACGACCCATCACCACCAGCCAGGGGAGAAGCAGCAGGGACCACGGCGACATTCGGGCCCGGAACCCGTTCCAGAACAGGGCGATCATGCAGAGGTGTGCCTCGAGGAAGGCTCCCAGGCCGGTGCGAAACGAACGATCGATCGTCACATCGCCGATCCAGGAGAGCATCATCCCGGTGACGAGGAGGGCGACGCGGCGGCAGGTGGATCGAGGACGCCGCGACGAACGTCAGGAACGAGGCGGCCTCCCGAGCGCGTATCAGCCCGCGCGCCGGGAGGTGATGGGCAGGCGGCGGTCCCGGCCGAACGCCATCCCCGAGATCTTGGGGCCGATGGCGCCCTGGCGGCGCTTCCACTCGGAGCGGTCGACGAGGTCGGCGACGAACTGCACCGTGGCCTCGTCGAACCCGGCCGCGATCAGGTCGTGCCGGCCGAGCCGCCGGGTGATGTAGCCCTCCAGGATCTCGTCGAGCAGCTCGTAGGGTGGCAGGGTGTCCTGGTCGATCTGGTCCGGCCGCAGCTCGGCGCTCGGCGGTTTCTCGATCGAGTTCGCCGGGATGGGCGGCGTCTCGCCGCGTTCGACCGCCGCGGCGTTGCGCCAGCGCGCGAGCTCCCAGACCAGCGTCTTGGGCACGTCCTTGATCGGCGCGAACCCGCCCGCCGAGTCGCCGTAGATCGTCGAGTACCCGACCGACAGCTCGGTCTTGTTGCCCGTCGTGAGCACCAGATGGCCGTGCGTGTTCGACTCCGCCATGAGGATGAGGCCCCGGATGCGCGCCTGCACGTTCTCGGCGGCGGTCCCGGTCAACTGGAGTTGGTCTTCGATCGGCTGAACAAGTTCGGCGATCGCCTCCGTGGAATAGTGCAGCCCGATCCGCTCCGCCAGCTCGTCGGCGTCGGAGCGGGAGCCGTCCGAGCTGTACCGGCTCGGCATGCTCACTCCGTGGACACGGTCGGCTCCGAGGGCATCGGCGGCGATCGCCGCGCAGACCGCCGAGTCGATGCCACCGGAGAGCCCAAGCACAACGCTGCGGAAGCCGTTCTTCGCGACGTAGTCGCGCAGGCCGAGCACGAGGGCGTTCCAGAGCTGCTCGCGGTCGTCCGGCAGCACAGCGATGTCGGGCTCGAGCGGCGTGGTCACGACGGGTTCGACCAACGAGGGAGCCGACAGCTCGACCCGCACGACGTGGTCACGCAGCTCCGTCTCGGTCGCCGCGGAGGCGTCTACGTCGACCACCAACAGGTGCTCGCGGAACTGCGGCGCCCGCGCGAGGATCGCCCCCGTGCCATCCACGACCACACTGTCCCCGTCGAAGACCAGGTCGTCCTGCCCGCCGACGATGTTCACGTAGGCGACGATCGTGTCGGTCTCGCGGGCGCGGCGGGTGACGAGGGGCAGGCGCGTCTCGTCCTTGTCGCGCTCGAAGGGGGAGGCGTTGATCACGAGGAGCAGGCCGGCGTCGGCCTCGAGCACCCGACCGACCGGACCGCCGTCGCGCCAGAGGTCTTCGCAGATGATGAGCGCGGCATCCACCCCCTTCAGCCGGAGCACGAGCAGCTCGTCGCCCGGGATGAAGACGCGGTACTCGTCGAACACGGAGTAGTTGGGCAGGTGGTGCTTGGCGTAGCGGGCGCGCACCTCGCCGCCCTGCAGCACGCTCGCGCAGTTCTGGGCGATCGCCGTCGGCGCGTTCGAGGTGCCGTCGAGCCGCGGGGTGAACGGGCCGTCCGGATGCCCGACCACCACCGCGAGCCCGCCGAGACCCTCCTCGGCCAGTGTCGTCGCCAGTGCGGGGACGGCGTCGTGCGCCTCCCGCAGGAAGCTGGGCTGGGCCGCCAAATCCTCGATCGGGTACCCGCTAAGGGCCATCTCGCCCACCAGCAGGAGGTCGGCGCCCGCCTCGGACGCACGGCGGGCAGCGTGCACGATCTGGGCCGAGTTGCCCGTGAAATCGCCGACGATGGGGTTGGTCTGTGCCAGTGCCAATCGCAGTCGGGGCATACCGGTAGCCTAGAGCCGAGACGCACGGCGCACCCGTGGCGGGCAACTAGAAGGGGCTTGGCATGGACAAGCAACGTGACTTCGTTCTTCGTACGATCGAGGAGCGTGGCGTCAAGTTCGTGCGGCTGTGGTTCACCGATGTGACCGGCACGCTCAAGTCGGTGGCGCTCGCTCCGGCCGAGGTCGAGGGTGCGTTCAGCGAGGGCGTCGGATTCGATGGCTCGGCGATCGAGGGCCTCACCCGCTCCTTCGAAGCGGACGTGCTCGCGCATCCGGACCCCACGACGTTCCAGATCCTGCCGTGGCGCGGCGAGATCGACCCGACCGCGCGCATGTTCTGCGACATCATGACGCCCGACGGTCAGCCCGCCGCTGCCGATCCGCGCAATGTGCTCAAGCGCACCCTCGCCAAGGCTGCCGACCGAGGATTCACCTTCTACACGCATCCCGAGATCGAGTTCTACCTGCTTAAGTCGAGCAAGCTCAAGCACGGCGAGGCGCAACCCGTCGACTCGGCGGGCTACTTCGACAACGTGCCGGGGGGAACCGCTCACGACTTCCGCCGTCGCTCGGTGCGGATGCTCGAAGACCTCGGCATCTCGGTGGAGTTCAGCCACCACGAGGCCGGCCCCGGCCAGAACGAGATCGACCTCCGCTACGCGGATGCGCTCACGATGGCCGACAACATCATGACCTTCCGCACGGTCATCAAGGAGGTGGCCATCGAGCAGGGCGTCTACGCGACGTTCATGCCGAAGCCCATCTCCGGCCAGCCCGGATCGGGCATGCACACGCACATGTCGCTCTTCGAGGGCGACACCAACGCGTTCTTCGACGCCGCAGGTCAGTACCAGCTCTCGAGCATCGGCCGCCAGTTCGTCGCGGGCCTGCTGCGTCACGCGCCCGAGATCACTGCCGTGACCAACCAGTTCGTCAACTCCTACAAGCGTCTCTGGGGTGGTGACGAGGCTCCGAGCTACCTGACCTGGGGTCACAACAACCGCTCGGCGCTTGTGCGCGTGCCGCTGTACAAGCCCGGCAAGGGCAACAGTGCGCGCGTCGAGTACCGCGCCATCGACTCGGCCGCCAACCCGTATCTCGCGTTCTCGTTGCTCCTGGCCGCCGGCCTCAAGGGCATCGAGGAGGGTTATGAGCTGCCGCCTGAGGCAGACGGCGACGTGTGGGCGCTCAGCGACTCCGAGCGCCGCGCGCTGGGCTACGACAGCCTGCCGGCGAGCCTCGACGCCGCGCTGCACCTCATGGAAGACAGCGAGCTCGTCGCCGAGACCCTCGGCGAGCAGGTCTACGAGTACGTGCTGCTCAACAAGCGTCGCGAGTGGGCCGGGTACCGCGCCCAGGTGACGCCGTTCGAGCTGTCGACCAACCTGGAGATCCTGTAACGAGCGGCACCGGGGTGCGCCGGGGAGCGGCATGACGAGGACGACCACCACTCTCACTGAGTTGGCGCGGCTCGGGTTCGCCGATCTGTCGGGCGCGGGCGAAGGCCTGAGAGATGTTCCGGCCGAGCTGATTCCGCTGTTCGCGACGGCAGCCGATCCGGATCAGGCGCTCCGGCTGCTGCGCGGCCTGCTCGAGTCGGCTCCGGATGTCGTGGCGCCGGTGCTCGCCGACGAGAGTGCCGCGCGGCGCCTCATAAGGGTGCTGGGTGCCTCCTCCGGTCTCGCCGACTTCCTGTCGCACCGCCCGGAGCAGCTGAACGTGCTCCGGGAGCCGCTCCGGGCCCTGCCGAGCGCAGACAGCTACCTCGCCCTGCTGCTCGACGCCGTCGAGGGGGTCGGCGGGGAAGCGGGATGGAACTCCCTGCGGATCGCATATCGCCGCGAGCTCACGCGACTGGCCGCCTGGGACCTCGAGCAGCCGGACGGACAGCTGGTTGTCGACCGGGTCGCGGCGGCGCTCGCCGACCTCGCGGCTGCCGCTCTAGACGCCGCGCTCGCCCTGGCGCGGCAGGCGAGCCGGTTCCCGAAGGAGGAGGTGGCCGCGACCCGGCTCGCCATCATCGGGATGGGCAAGGCTGGCGCGCGCGAGCTCAACTATCTGAGCGACGTGGACGTGATCTTCGTGGCCGGCGCGGATGCGGCATCCAGGATCGGCGACGGCGAGACCGACGGTGAACCGCTCAGCGAGGGCCGAGCCGTCGAGATCGCGACGCGACTGGCCATGGACACGATGCGCGCGATCCAGGAGCTGGCGGTCGAGCCGCCGCTCTGGGAGGTGGATGCCAACCTGCGCCCCGAGGGCAAGGACGGCGCGCTGGTGCGTTCGCTCGAATCGCACCTGGCCTACTACGAGCGCTGGGCGAAGAGCTGGGAGTTCCAGGCGCTTCTGAAGGCGCGCGCGATGGCGGGCGACCGGGAGCTGGGGGAGCGCTACGTCGCCGGGGTGGCGCCGATGGTCTGGTCGAGCGCGTCCCGGGAGAACTTCGTGGAGTCGGTGCAGGCGATGCGCGAGCGCGTCACCGCGCACATCCCGCCGGAGGAGGTCGAGGTGCAGCTCAAACTCGGCCCCGGAGGGTTGCGCGACGTCGAGTTCACGATCCAACTGCTGCAGCTCGTGCACGGGCACTCAGACCCCGATGTGCGGCAGCGGTCCACCCTGGATGCGTTAGCCGCTCTCGCGGATCGGGGATACATCGGGCGCGTGGAGGCCACTGAGTTCGGCAGCGACTATCGCTTCCTGCGCCTGCTTGAGCACCGCATCCAGCTCTCCCGACTGCGCCGCACGCACCTCATGCCGCGCGATCCGGACGCCCTGCGCGCGCTCGCCCGCGGCTCGGGCGTGGCGACCACCGCCGACGGGCTCCTCGAGGCCTGGCAGCGCGTCAAGCAGACCGTGCGCACGCTGCACGAGCGGCTGTTCTACCGTCCGCTGCTCTCGGCGGTGGCGGCTCTGCCGGACGACGGCTACGCGCTCACCAGCGCGCAGGCGGAGGCACGGCTCGCGGCCATCGGCTTCCACGACCCTCGCGGTGCGCTTCATCACATCGCCGCCCTGACGAGCGGGGTGTCGCGCCGCGCGCAGATCCAGCGCAATCTATTGCCAGTGATGCTCGGCTGGTTCGCCGAGGGTGCGGACCCCGACCTCGGGCTGCTGAACTTTCGCCGGCTGAGCGACGACCTGGGCGAGACCTACTGGTTCCTCCGGATGCTGCGCGACTCCTCGGGCGCCGCCCACCGGCTGACGCATGTGCTCTCGAGCTCGCGCTTCGTCGGGGTGCTGTTCGAGCGCATCCCGGAGGCGGCCGCCTGGCTTGAGACCGACGGCGAACTGCGCCCTCGCTCGCTTGCCGACCTCCTCGACGAGACGGCGGCGACCGTCGCGCGCCATTCCGACGAGGTGGATGCCGCGGCGCTCGCCCTGCGGACCGCCCGGCGTCGCGAGGTGCTCCGGCTGGCCCTCGCGGGCATCCTCGGCATGATCACCATCGAGGAGCTCGGCGAGGGTCTCAGCGACATCACCTCCGCCCTGCTCACCGGCGCGCTAGCGCTCTGCCATCGCTGGGGCGACGGCATCGAGTTCGGCATCATCGCCCTCGGCCGCTACGGCGGTCGCGAGCTCGGCTTCGGCAGCGACGCGGACATCGTCTACGTCTACGAGCCGGCCGGTGCCTCCCCGGAGGACGCGGCACACCGGGCCGAGGTCATCGTGCGCGAGCTCAAGCGGCTCACCGAGGATCTGCGCCTGCCGCTCGACCTCGACCTGGGACTGCGGCCGGAGGGCAAGAACGGCGCTGTCGTGCGTTCGCTGGACAGCTATCGCGCCTACTACGATCGTTGGTCGCTCACCTGGGAGGCGCAGGCGCTCCTCCGCGCGCGGGGGGCGGTCGGCGACCCCGGCGTGCTGCGAGCCTTCGAGAGCCTCGCCGATGAGGTGCGGTACCCAGCATCCATCTCGCAGGCGGACGTGCGGGAGGTGAAGCGCATCAAGGCCCGCGTCGAGGCGGAGCGGCTGCCTGGCGGAGTGGACCCCGCCCGACATCTCAAGCTGGGGCGCGGCTCGCTGAGCGACGTGGAGTGGTTCGTGCAACTGCTGCAGCTGCAGCACGCCGCCGCTTTTCCGGCCCTGCGCACGACTTCGACCCTGCAGGCGCTCGACGCCGCAGTGGCGGCCGAGCTGATGCCTGCTGCGGATGCCGCGAAGCTCCGAGTCGCGTGGATCATCGCCTCCCGTGCGCGCTCGGCGATGACGCTCTGGACCGCGAAGACCGCCGACGTGCTGCCGACCGACCGGCAGCAGCTCGAGGGGGTCGCACGGCTGCTCGAGTATCCGCCGGGCGGTGCTGCGCGGCTCGAGGAGGACTACCTGCGCACAACACGCCTGGCGCGGCAGGTCTTCGAGCGGCGGTTCTATGGCGGCCTGAAGTAGGCGTCCGCCGCCTCGGCCGGCATTCATGAAGCGTCTGATCAACCCAGTCGCCGTGCGGTCGGCCACACCCGGTAGCGGCCCGTTCTCGATCGTCGTGAACATCGGCCGCACCAGGTCGGCTGTGTGCGATTCAGGATGCGGCGCAACGGCGCGCGGCGGATTGTCCTGAGTCGCGCCGGAGACGGTGTGTCGCCCGCGATTCGCGGTTCCCGCCCCACCCGCTTCCGCTCGGCACAGACGACTCGGCACAGACGACTCCGCACGAGCCGCCCGTGGGTGTCTCGTGCGGAGTCTGTGTGCTGACAGATCGTGGTCGCGTCGGCCCAGTTCGCGATGAGCCATTCGCGGAAGAGTGTGAAGGGACCTACTGGTGCGCCGAGGAAGCGCGCCGCAGCGAACACGAGATTCGGCTGCCGCTTGATCGAAGGTAGCTGCTCAATGAGCGCAAGCATCTCGGTGTCGTTCGCAACCGCCGATGCCAGCGGCGCCCGCCACCCCTCGGCTGCCATCAGTTGCGTGCGACGCCAGGCAAGATCCGAACGGACGCCTTTGACCGCTCGCCAGGTGATCGCCCGCTCGACCGCTGAATGGCTGATGCCCTGTTCTGCGGCCCACTCGGTGTGATCGAGGACGTCCGCGGCCAGCTCCTCGCGACGCTCCGACGCGACCTCACCGGAAATGCCTCTTGTGTAGAAGGCACACCAGCGCTCCACTCTTGACTGCGCGGTCATGCCAGAGCCGATCGGGCCGCAGGTGCGACTTTCGCCTCGGCCGGTCGAAGTGCGAAAGCCTTCGCGCCCTCGCCGGTTACCCAGTAGAGCCGACGGCGGGGGCGCCCTTCGTCCTCCTCTGTCGGGACCTCCCAGTTCGGCTCCAACAGGCCCATCTTCGACAGTCGACCCAGCGCCTTGTAGAGAGTTCCGTGGCCAACCAAACCACGATCGCCATCGGCCGCAGACATCCGTGCCGCGCACAGGAATACATGATAAAGTGCATCTAACGCAACGCTAGACTTATTTGATGGGGTTTCTGATGCCAAAACGATCGATCTCTCCTCCGCCCGTCGTGGCGGAGGCGCTCGTCGTGCTCGGCCAACGCATCCGGCTCGGCCGCCAGGGACTTCGATGGACGGCCTCTGAGCTTGCGGCCCGCGCTGGCGTCAGCGAAACCACGGTGCTCGCCTCCGAGGCGGGCAAGCCCGGTACAGCGATCGGCACCGTGTTCACCCTGGCTCGCCTTACCGGCGTGCCCCTTTTTGGAATCGACGACCCCGCTGAGCTCTCGCGCCTGCGCCGTGAAGGAGAGCGAGAGATCGCACTCCTGCCGGCGAAGGTGTACCACCGCGGTGATGGAGAACCCAATGCCGACTTCTGAACTGCGCCCCAAGGTCGTTTTCGTCTGGACGTGGCTTCCCCACACGCACGAGCCCGTCGTCGCCGGCGCGATCGAAGAGCGGAACGGCCGGCTCGCCTTCTACTACGCCGACACATATCGAGCTCGACCCGACGCGATCAGTGTCTACGCGCCAGAGCTTCCGCTACGTCAAGGCTGGATCGAACCTCTCGATGGCCTGACCCTTGCCGGCTCGCTCAGGGACGGGTCGCCCGACTCCTGGGGACGCCGAGTCATCGAAGCGAAGCGCGGCGTCGACGACACTGCGATCTCCGAGCTCGGATACATGCTTGCCTCCGGGTCTAACCGGTTCGGCGCCCTCGACTTCCAGGTGTCACCCACTGACTATCAGGCCCGCCAGGACACGGCAACTCTTGACGAACTGACCGAAGCGGCGGCCCTGCTCCAGCAGAAGCGTGCGCTGAGCGAGCCGCTGGAGGCGGCTCTGCTTCACGGGACGACCATCGGCGGTGCCAGGCCGAAGGTGCTGATCGAAGATGGTGGAAACCATTGGATCGCGAAACTGGCCTCGACATCCGACGTCGTGTTCTCTGTCGTCGGGGCTGAGGCTGCGGCGATGCACCTCGCGGTCGCCGCAGGACTCAACGTGTCAGAGACGTACGTGACTCGATCCAATGGACGCGACGTCCTGCTGGTGAAGCGTTTCGACCGCGAGGGCGCCGGGCAACGCCGGCACACCGTGTCGGGCCTGACCATGGCAGGGGAAGACGAGCTGTACGCCCGGTATGTCAAATACCCCGACGTTCTCGACGTGCTGCGCCAGTACGGCTCCGACCCGGTCGGCGACGCCACGGAACTCTTCCGCCGAGTCGCATTCTCCATCGCGATCTCGAACTCCGACGACCATGCACGAAACCACGCAGCTTTCTGGGACGGCACGACGCTCAAGCTCACACCCGCATATGACCTCGCCCCAGGATCCCGCTCAGGAGAAACCTCCGAGCAGGCGATGGCCTACGACCGCGAGGAGACGAAGACCAGCAACTTCGCGGCGCTGCTGACCGCGGCCGGCATCTACGGGCTGACCAACGCCCAAGCGCGCGGCATCATCGACCGGATCATCGAGGCGATCACGGACGGCTGGGATGAGGCCGCCGACACCGCCCGGCTCACGATCGATGACAAGGATCGGCTGTGGGGCCACCAGTTCCTGAACCCGGGCTCGATGTACGACTACTGAGCACCCCGTCGGACCGAATGCTCACTCTTGAATCTGGGATCTTGGCCTGGCAGTTCACCAACCCCCTGACCGGGCCCCAAAAGCCTCATGAAGAACCTGATCCGTTCGGAACGCGAACAGCGAGGACGGACCCAGGGGTGAAGCGGAACACCTGGAGGTGTCGCGCCAGACCGTCGTCGCCCTCGAAACAAGGAAGCGCGACCCATCCCTCCCCTTGGCGTTTCGCATCTCCCAGTTCTTCGGAAAGCCCATCTAAGAGCTCTTCGTCCCCGCAAGAGGTCGATGAATCCGGTCGTACGCGCAGGAAACCCGTCGGACTGATCACGACACAGTTACCGGGACGAGTTGCAACTAGCTTGAGACAAGTCTCACCAGGCGTGAGAGCCGACAGTTCCTGGTCGTGTCTTCGGGCGACGAAACGCCGCATTGAACTGGACTTTCTTGCATTCCGTACATCCTCAGCGAAGTGCCGCGCATAGACCCGGCATGACGAACACCAACCACAACCAGAACCAGAACCAGAACCAGAACCAGAACCAGAACCAGAACCAGAACCAGAACCAGAACCAGAACCAGAACCATGACAAGCAGTCCGTGAGCCCTGCCGGCCTGGGGCGACCGAGGCTGGACGTCGGTGTGATCGGCAAGATCGCGATCACCCAGATGTCCGACAAGCTCCGGGGGCGCGCCAGCACTCGCGACGCTTCGGGCAAGCTGCGCCGGCTGGAGGCTTTCGGCGCCTCCACGGACGAGATCGAGCAGAAGTTGCAGAAGCGGGCCGCGCAGCTGGCTCTCAAGCCGGGCGAGCTGACGAGCGCTTCCAGCCTGACCGAGTTGCTCGCGATCTGGTTCGACGAGATCGTGCTCACCCGACCCATCCGGGACCAGACGGTCCGGATGTACCAGACGAAGGTCAGCCGGCTCCGGAACCTGTACGGGGCTGTGCCGCTCAACGAGCTCCGTCCGCACCGGATGCAGGCTTTGGTCAACGACCTGTCCCGCAAGGTGAGCTTGGCCGAGTACAACGTGCTCCTGTCGATCCTGCGGCAGGCGTTCCGGTACGCGGTGCGGGCCGAGCTCATCGGACACAGCCCCATGGACGCTCTGGAGGCCGTCCGGCACGAGGAGCGAAACAACATCGCCCTGACGATCGAACAGGTGCAGGTCTTCCGCCGGGAGTTCAACCACTACGTGCAGGAGGGGGAGCGCCGGTCCAACCGCCGCCAGACGCAGCTGATCGTCGACATCATCCTCGGCGTCGGCGTCGGCGTCGGCGGTCTGCGGATCTCGGAGGCGCTCGCGATCCGGGTCTGTGACGTCGACTTCGAGCGGAACACCGTGAACGTTAACGGCACGCTCGTGTACCTCCCCGGTCAGCCCCTGGAGCGGCAGCCGAAGCTCAAGGCCAAGGGACAGGAGCGCGTGGTCCAGCTCGCGCTGGACGGCATGGGCATGCGCGCCCTGCGCGCTGCGCTCGACTCCTTGAATCCCGACCAGAAGGCCCCCGACATGCCGGTCGTGCGCCGCATGAGCACCGTCGGCATCGCGACGCCGTGGATCAACCCGTCGATCGTGAGCGATCACTTCGCTCGCGTGGTGAAGCGTCAGGCAGTCGTGGAGGTGCTGGGCAAAACGGGGCTGGCGCCCGAACAGCTGACGCCCCACACGCTGCGGCGGTCGGTCGCCACTGTGGTGAGCCGTGCGAACGGAGACGACGCGGCCTCGGCCATGCTCGGGCACTCGGGCACTCGGGCACTCGGACGCGAGGATCACGCGCCGCTCCTACATCGCGCCGGTGGTCAAGCTCGTCGACGCCCACGGCCTCGACGACCTGTTCAGTTTTACTGAGGAGCCGCGCACGTAGTTCACCGCAAAACGGCGAAAGCCTCGGGGTCGCATTCATGTGGGATAAATGCGGACCCCGAGGCACTTGGGCGGACCCGCGCAGTCTTACGACCTGCCAACTTCCCCGGAATCACTGGGGACTCGATCAGCTAAGCCCGAAATACGGGAATCAAACTCCGAAATACAGCTCGTACTCGAAGGGGTGCGGGCGCTGCGCGAAAGGCAGGAGCTCTTTCTCGCGCTTGTAGTCGATCCAGGTCTCGATGAGGTCCTCGGTGAAGACGCCGCCTTCGAGCAGGAAGTCGTGGTCGTTCTCCAGCGCGATGAGCGCCTCGCCCAGCGACGCCGGAACCTGCGGGATGAGCTTGGCCTCCTCGGGCGGGAGTTCGTAGAGGTCCTTGTCGACGGGCTCGTGCGGCTCGATCTTGTTCTTGATCCCGTCGAGACCGGCCATCAGCTGCACCGCGAACGCAAGGTACGGGTTGCCGGAGGCGTCGGGCGCGCGGAACTCGATGCGCTTAGCCTTCGGGTTCGTGCCCGTGATCGGGATGCGGATCGACGCCGAGCGGTTGCCCGCCGAGTACACCAGGTTGACCGGAGCCTCGAAGCCCGGGATCAGGCGGTGGTACGAGTTGACGGTCGGGTTGGTGAACGCGAGCACGGCCGGAGCGTGCTTCAGCAGGCCGCCGATGTACCAGCGCGCTAGGTCCGACAGGCCGCCGTAGCCCTTCTCGTCGTAGAAGAGCGGCTTGCCCTCGTTCCAGAGCGACTGGTGCGTGTGCATGCCCGATCCGTTGTCGCCCATCAGCGGTTTGGGCATGAAGGTGGCGACCTTGCCCCACTCGAGCGCGGTGTTTTTGACGATGTACTTGAACTTCAGGAGGTCGTCGGCCGCGTGGACCATGGTGTCAAACTTGTAGTTGATTTCGCCTTGGCCGGCGGTGCCGACCTCGTGGTGGCCGCGCTCGAGCTCGAGGCCGGCATCGGCCAGCTTGATCATGATGTCGTCACGCAGGTCGCCGTGCTTGTCGACTGGCGCCACGGGGAAGTAGCCGCCCTTGTACGGGGTCTTGTTGGCGAGGTTGCCGCCCTCCTCGTGCCTGCCGCTGTTCCAGGCTGCTTCGTCGGAGTCGACCTCGTAGAAGCTGCGGTTCTGGCTGACCTCGTAGCGCACATCGTCGAAGATGTAGAACTCGGCCTCCGGCGCGAAGAACGCGGTGTCAGCGATACCGGTCGAAGCCAGGTACTTCTCGGCCTTCTTGGCGACCTGACGCGGGTCGCGCGGGTAGATTTCGCCGTTGCGCGGGTTGTAGATGTCGAAGACGAGGATCAGCGTGCGCGCGACGCGGAACGGGTCGACGTACGCCGTCGAGATGTCCGGGATGAGCTGCAGGTCCGACTCGTGGATCGACTGGAAGCCGCGGATCGACGACCCGTCGAACATCTGACCGACCGAGAAGAAATCCTCGTCGACGGTGCTCGCGGGGATCGTGAGGTGCTGCTGGATACCCGGCAGATCGGTGAAACGGATGTCGACGAAGACGACGTCGGTCTCCTTGATGAACTTCAGGACCTCGGACGAGTCCTTGAACAGAGGGGTGGACATAAGGGAGTGACTCCAAAGAGACGTGGAACGGGAGCGACTGCGGAGCAGCCTCTTTGAGGCTAGGGGTCGGGGGTTTCCCGGCAGTGACGCGATCGTTTCCGGCAGGTTACGGGTCGCTCGGGGCCGCCCTGAGCGGGCCCGTTTCGTACTGTCCGTACCCTGCTCGCGGTCAGACGGTTCGCTCTAGGCTGGAATCATGGCTGCGACCCCCGCCGACACCCCGCGCCGCTGGCCGGGGGAGAGCCTCGGGCTCCCGGAGTACGGCCCCCGCTCGGTCGCCAGACTCGGACGCAGACTGCTCGCGATCCTGATCGACTGGCTGATCGCGTACGGCCTGTCGTGGCTGTTCTTGCGCATGAAGGACGGCACGACCAATCCGTGGATCAACCTCGGCATCTTCGCGATGCTCCAGCTGATCTTCCTGCTCTTTTTCAACGGCAGCATCGGGCACCTGCTGCTGCGCCTGCGGCTCGTACCGACGCGCGGGGGAGCGATGGCACCGTGGCGCCCGCTGGTGCGCACCCTGCTGCTGTGTCTCGCAATCCCGGCGCTGATCTGGGATCGTGACCAGCGCGGCCTGCACGATCGGCTTCCAGGAACGATCCTGGTGCGCGTCTAGAGAACTGTCGTTGGATCAGCGTGGACGCTGCGCGCGGACCTTCATCGGGTCGATGCCCTTGGGGATCGGCATCCCGTTCTTGCCGAGCGAGGCGAGCCGGTTGGACACGGCCAGCACCTCCGCCTTGGTGAGCACGTTCTTGAAGCGATTCAGCCGCGGGACGATGCGGTGCAGCGGCACCGAGTCGGCATCCGGACCCACGTAGAGGAAGCTGATCGGCACGTTCGGCAGGATGCGGTGCACGCTGGCACGCTCCTTGTCGAGCATGGTCTGGGTGCGTGAGCGCGGACCCTCGCCGATCAGCACGACCCCGCCGCGGCCGATGGCACGGTAGACCGCGTCCTGCGTGCGGGGGCTGACGTTGACAGGCATCTCGCTGCCGATCCAGCTGCGACGGAGGCCGCTCTTGAGAACGGCGCCGACGGCCCCGGGTTCGCCGGCGATCTGCCCGTACGCGGCCTTCTCGGCGCGACGACCCAGCACGATCAGTCCGATCAGGATGCCGCCGAGCACACCGGCGATGATGTACAGGATCAGCCCGAGCACGTTGGCGCGCGACAGCACGACGCCGAGGATGATGCCGACCCCGATCGGCGCGAGCAGACTGAGGATCAGAAGCCAGATGATCGACGAGTCGTACCGCCGGGTCATCTGGAAGACCTGCCACATCTGCTTCAGACGGTTCGGTTCCTTCTCGGGCTTCGCGGTGGGTCGTGCCATGGGATCAGGATACTTGCCCGTCGACACGCGCGGTGCGCTCCTCAGGACAGCGCCTCAGGACACCGCCTGCGCGAAACCGAGTTCGGCGTCCGCCAGGTGCTGCAGACCCTCGGGGATGTCGCGTCCCTTCGCCATCATCGAACGGGCCCATAGGCGGCCGGCCCGATAGCTCGAGCGCACCAGCGGTCCGGCGAGCACGCCCAGGAATCCGATCTCCTCGGCCTCGGCCTTGATCTCGGTGAACTCCTCGGGACGCACCCAGCGCGCGACCGGCAGGTGCCTCGGGGTCGGGCGCAGGTACTGGGTGACGGTGATGATGTCTGTGCCGGCGTCGTGCAGATCGTGCAGCGCCTGCGTGATCTCGGAACGCTCCTCACCCATGCCGAGGATCAGGTTCGATTTGGTGATCAGCCCCGCCGAGCGACCCTGGGTCAGCACATCGAGCGAGCGCTCGTAGCGGAACGCGGGCCGGATGCGCTTGAAGATGCGCGGGACCGTCTCGACGTTGTGCGCGAAGACCTCGGGTCGGCTCGAGAATACCTCGGCCAGGAGGTCGGGGTTGCCCGAGAAGTCGGTGGCCAGGATCTCGACGCCCGTCCCCGGGTTCGCAGCGTGAATGGCGCGGACCGTCTCCGCGTGCAGCCAGGCGCCCTCGTCGGGAAGGTCGTCACGGGCCACTCCGGTGACGGTGGCATAGCGGAGGCCCATGGCGGTGACGGATTCGGCGACCCGGCGGGGCTCGTCCGTGTCGTAGTCGGCGGGCTTCCCAGTGTCGATCTGGCAGAAGTCGCAGCGACGCGTGCACTGGCTGCCGCCGATGAGGAAGGTGGCCTCCTTGTCCTCCCAGCACTCGTAGATGTTGGGGCAGCCGGCCTCCTGGCAGACGGTGTGGAGGTTCTCTTCCTTCACCAGGTGCTGCAGGGCGGTGTACTCCGGACCCATCCGCGCCTTCGTCTTGATCCACTCGGGCTTGCGCTCGATCGGGGTCTCGGCGTTGCGCACCTCGAGTCGCAGTAGCTTGCGGCCGGACGGCTCGTTCGCGGAGTCGATTCGACCGTTGGAGATGGTACTCATGCGGGGACCGGGCTTTCCAGATGGAGGGGTGAGGTCGCGAGACTGGGGGCGAGGTGCTCCGCGAAGAGCCTCTCGACGATCGGGACGACGTCACAGGGCGTCACCACGAGACCGAGTGCGCGGGAGGCCAGCTCGCGCGTGATGCTCGTGATGCCGGCATCGGCGATGCCGCAGGCGACGATCGGCTCGTAGGCGTCGAAGGCATTGCTGCAGTTCAGTGCGAAACCGTGCATGGTGACGCCCTCGGCGACCCGGATACCGATGGCCGCGATCTTGTCGCCGGTCGGCCGGTGCTCGTCGACGAGCCAGACGCCGCTGCGCCCCTCGACGCGCACGCCCTCGATGCCGAACTCGGCCAGCACCGCGATCAGCATGCCCTCGAGGCGGCGCACATAGGCGACCACGTCGATCGGGTCCGCCAGCTTCACGATCGGATAGCCGACCAGCTGACCGGGACCGTGCCAGGTGATCTTGCCCCCGCGATCCACGTCGACGACGGGGGTGCCGTCGCTGGGGCGTTCGTGCGGTTCGGTCCTCTTGCCCGCGGTGTACACCGAGGGGTGCTCGAGGAGGATGACAGTATCTGACGCCCGGCCACTCGCTACAGCGGCGTGCGTGGCACGCTGCTGTTCGAGAGCCGTCAAGTACGGCACGGAGTTGGCGCTTAGCCCCGTGTCAACGTAGTCGACCATCCGCTCAGTCTAAGCACGCGCGTCCGATCCTTCCGGCACGTCCGGAGCCGGCGTCATCCACGGGTCGCTCAGCCGGCCTGACAGCCGGGGACGCGTCCCGACAGCCTCAGGGGATGACGATTCAGGATGCTCCGCTCGCGGCGCGGAGTGTGGCGGGGTTCCGCGTGCTGCGGTCGCTCGCGTGCGATGCGCAGGCGGAGGTGCGGCTGGGGTTCCGCGAGCGGGAGTCGGCGATATCCGGGTCCGATGTGGCCACCTCGGAGGGGCACGTCACGGTCGCCCTCAAGACATGGGTGGCGAGTCCCGAGTGCTGGGCCGAGATGCTCGGCGCCGTCGAGGGTCTCGAGCGCGCGCGCGGCGAGCACGTCGTGGAGGTGCTCGATGTGGAGTGCACGGACGAGTTGCTCTGCGTCGTCTTCGAACGGCTGCCGAACGGCTCATTGGCCGAACTCCTCGCGCTGCGGGAGCGACTCGATGCCGGCGAGGTGGTGACGATCGTCGCTCCGCTGGCCGCGGCGCTGGAACGGATGCACGCCGCCGGGGTGGGGCACGGCGCGGTCAGCGCGCGCACGGTGCTGTTCCGCGGCGACGGCGCCCCCGTGCTGATCGGCTTCGGCTCCTCGGGCGTGTTCGTGCCCGGCTCGCCGGAAGTCGTGCTCGAAGCGGAGTCGACAGTCGTCGCCGATCGTCGTGCGCTGCGCGAGCTCGCCTGTCTGCTGTTGAGCAGAGTCTCCGGCTCCCGCGGCCGCGCGGCACGGGGTCTCGTCGCGCAACTCGAATCGTGTCCCGAGCCGTTCGTGCTCGAGCTGCTTGGTCGTCGGCTGTTCGAGGTGGCGGCCGCGGTGCCCGTGCGATTTGCGGTCGACGAGGAGGAGCCGGTGGACCGCGAACCCGCCCGTGCCGTGCCGGTCGGCACGCCGGTCGAGAGCGGTGCCGAGCCGCCTGCCACCTCGCCCCGGATATTCACCCGCATCATCCCGGAGGCGTGGGTGCAATGCGTCCTCGACACCGTCGAAGGTAGTCCTCTTGCCCCCGTGCTGGCGGCCGGAGCGCGCGCCTGGCGGCGCTGGACGCCCGGGCGGCGCCGTCTGGTCCTCGGCGTCGCCGTGGTGATTCTCGTGGTTGCAGGCGCGCTCACGGTGATTCCAAGCGCGCCGCCCGCCTCCGCCGACGCAGCGGCACGCCCGGCGGGCGCGCCCTCGGCGTCGGCGCCGTCCGCCCGCTCCTCGGCTGATGCCGACGTGCGGGGCGTGCGAACCGTGGCGGGCGACGATCCGTTGGCGGCGGCCGCCGCTCTCGTCGCAGCGCGCGATCGGTGCCTCCGCTCCCTCTTGCAGCTGTGTCTCGAGGGCGTGGATCAGCCGGACTCGGGCGCGCTGCGCGACGACCGCGAGACGATCCGCGCGGCGCAGCAGGGCGGTGAGCTGCCGCGTCCTCTCGTGAATGCCGAGGCTCGGCTCGCGCCCGAACTCGTCGAGAGGCTGGGGGACTCGGCGCTCGTGCGGCTGGCGGAGGCGGCATCCGCGACCCCGACGATCGCGACGAGCGCGACGCCCGGCCCGCACACCGAACCGGCCTCGCTCCTTCTGGTGAAGGGCGAGGCCGGATGGCGGATCCGCGACGTGATCGTCGTGCCGTCGGGCGGGCCGACGGGATGAGAGAAGTGGCGTGGGTTAGATGCCGAGCTTGTCGGCGAAGTCGCCGCCCTCGAGGCGGGTCTTGACCGCGCTGAGGAAGCGGGCGGCGTCGGCACCGTCGACGATGCGGTGGTCGTACGACAGGGCGAAGTACACCGTGGAGCGGATCGCGATCGCATCGGAGCCGGAGTCGCTGACGACGATTGGCTTCTTGCTGACGATGCCCGTTCCGAGGATCGCTGCCTGTGGCAGGAATACGACAGGGGTGTCGAACAGCGCGCCCCGCGATCCGGTGTTCGTCACCGTGAAGGTGCCGCCGGCCAGCTCGTCGGGCTTCAGCTTGTTGTCGCGGGTGCGCTCGGCGAGATCCGAGATCTGCAGGGCGATGCCCGCGAGATCCAGGTCACCGGCGTTGCGGATCACCGGCGTGAGCAGCCCGCGCTCGGTGTCGACCGCGATGCTGATGTTCTCGTGGTCCGGGTAGACGATCGTGTCTGCGTCGACCGTCGCATTGATGATCGGGAATGCGCGCAGCGCCTCGGCGGCCGCGAGGGTGAAGAAGGGCAGGAAGTTGAGCTTCACGCCCGTCTTCTCGACGAAAGCGGCCTTCACCTGGTCGCGGTAGGCCGCGACCTTGGTGACGTCGATCTCGACCACGGTCGTGAGTTGGGCCATCGTCTGCATCGACACGACGGCGCGCTCGGCGACCACCTTGCGCAGACGTGACATCGGGACCGTCGTGCCACGCAGCGGTGACGTCGCCAGCGGGGCAGTGGCGGCAGGAGCCGGCGCGGCGACGACAGAAGCTGCTGCGGGCGCGGCGGCGGCGGCGTCGAGGACGTCCTGTTTGCGGATGCGGCCACCGACTCCCGTGCCTGCGATGTCGGCCAGGTCGACGCCCTGCTCGTGCGCGAGCTTGCGGACGATCGGAGTCACGTAGCCGGCGTTGACGCCGGCGACCGAGTCGAGCTCGGCAGCCGGTGCTTCGGCCGGGGCGGCAGGAGCCTCGACGACCGGGGCGGGCTGCGGAGCGGGCACGGCCTCGACGACCGGGGCCTCGACGGCTGGTGCTGCGACAGGCTCGGGTACGGGGGTCTCCGCGACGGGCTCCGGCGCGGTTGCCTCTGCAGGATGCTCGGCGGCGGGCTGCTCGACCGGCGCCTCGGACGACGGCACGGCGTCGGCCAGGAGAGCGGGCTCCGGAGCGGTCTCGGCGACCGGCTCCGGAGCGGCGGCGGGCTCAGGGGATTCATCAGCCGGGGCGGCGGGTTCCTCGGCAGCGGCATCCGACGCGGAACCATCACCAATGGTGACGAGCGCGGTGCCGACCTCGACGGTCTCGTCCTCCTGCACGAGGATCGCCTCGATGACGCCGGCGACCGGTGACGGGATCTCGGTGTCGACCTTGTCGGTCGAGACCTCGAGCAGCGGCTCGTCGACCTCGACGCGGTCACCGACCTTCTTCAGCCAACGGGTCACCGTGCCCTCGGTCACACTCTCTCCGAGTGCGGGAAGGCTGACGGATTCGCTCATCAGTGATGCTCCTTAGTGCGGCTTATGGCTAGCTTAGTTTGGGCCCGGCGCCGATGAATCGGCCGGGTGGTCAGATGGCGTGGAGCGGCTTGCCGGCGAGGGCAAGGAAGGCTTCGCCGAGCGCTTCGTTTTGCGTCGGGTGGGCGTGGATGAAGGGCGCGATGTCTTCCGGGTACGCCTCCCAATTCACGACGAGTTGGGCTTCGCCGATGAGCTCGCCGACCCGCGCGCCGATCATGTGGACGCCGAGCACGGGCCCGTCGTTCAGGCGGACGACTTTGATCGAGCCGGATGTCTCGAGGATGTGGCTCTTGCCGTTGCCCGCGAGGTTGTAGTCGTAGGTGGTGATGGACTCGGTGCCGTGCTTCTCGATGGCCTTCGCCTCGCTGAGGCCGACGGAGGCGACCTCAGGGTCGGAGTAGGTGACCTTCGGGATCATGACGTCGTCGACGACCACGGGGTTGAGCCCGGCGATCTCTTCGGCGACGAAGATGCCCTGGCTGAAGCCGCGTTGGGCGAGCTGCAGGCCGGGAACGATGTCGCCGACGGCGTACAGGCCCGGGATGCTCGTCTCGAGCCGCTCGTTCGTGATGACGAAGCCGCGATCCATCGTGACGCCGACCTCTTCGAAGCCGAGACCCGCCGTCGACGGACCACGGCCGACCGCGACGAGCAGCAGCTCGCCGTCGAAGGTCTGACCGTCTTCTAGGGTGACGACGACGCCGCTCTCGTCCTGCGTGACGCTCTGGAAGCGCACGCCGAGGCTGAAGCCGATGCCACGCTTGCGGAAGGCCCGCTCGAACTGCTTGCTGACCGACTCGTCCTCGTTCGGGACCAGGTGCGGCAGCGCCTCGACGATCTGCACCTCGGCCCCGAAGCTCTTCCAGACGCTGGAGAACTCGACGCCGATCACGCCGCCGCCGAGGACGATGACCTTCTTGGGCACGAAGTCGAGGTTGAGGGCCTGCTCGGACGTGATGACCCGGCCGCCGATCTCGAGGCCCGGAAGGCTTCGCGAGTACGAGCCAGTGGCGAGCACGACGTTCTTGCCGATGATGACGTCGTCGCCGACCTGGACGGTGGTCGGCGAGGAAAGGTGGCCGGTGCCGGCGATCGTGACGACGCCGCGCGCCTTCAACAGGCCCTGGAGGCCTTTGAACTTGCTGGCGACGATGCCCTCGCGGTACTTCGTGACGCCGGCGATGTCGATGCCCTGGAACTCGGCGTTGACGCCGAACTTGCTCGCCTCGCGCGAGAAGTCGGCGACTTCGGCAGCGTGGAGGAGGGTCTTAGTGGGGATGCAGCCGATGTGCAGGCAGGTGCCGCCGACCTTGTCCTTCTCGATCAGGGCGACGGACATACCCAGTTCGCTGGCGCGGAGGGCTGCGGCATAGCCGCCGCTCCCGGCGCCCAGCACGACCAGGTCAAAATTTTGCTCGGACAACCGGCAACTCCCTTGTGCGACAGCACTTCACTCAGTGCCGCTCTGGGGTGGCGTGCGGCACATGAAAGGCAAGGAGTTCCTTGCCACAAAGACCCTACTATGAGCGCGAAAATTCTTCTGCGAGAGCGATCAGGGTGCGCACCGTGGCGCCGGTCGGGCCTTTGCCCACCTCGCCGTGCGCGGCCCCGCTGTTGTTGGCTGCGCCGGCGATGTCGAGGTGGGCCCACGGGATCTGGGCGGCATCCTTCTCCTCGCTGACGGTGCCGACGAAGTACTTGAGGAAGTGCGCGGCGACCAGCATGCCGCCGTTCGGGCTCCCGATCCGGGCGTTGGAGATGTCGGCGACGTCGCTGTCGAGCGTCGAGCGCAGCTCCGGAGGGAGCGGCATGTGCCAGATCGGCTCGCCCGCCGTGCCGGCCGCCGCCATCGTGCGGGCGACGAGCCTGCTATCGCCCATGATCGGGATGTATCGATCACCCATGCTCACGCGGGCGCCGCCGGTGAGGGTCGCGACGTCGACGATGGCGTCGGGGTACTCCTCGCTCGCGGCGACGAGTCCGTCGGCGAGCACGAGGCGGCCCTCGGCATCCGTGTTGAGCACCTCGACTGTCTTGCCGCCGCGGATGCGGAGCACGTCGTTCGGCCGGATCGCGGTGCCGGACGGCAGGTTCTCGGCGATGCACAGCCACGCGGTCACGGCGACCGGCAGGCCGAGGCGCGCGACCGCGAGGGTCGCCGCGAGCACCGTCGCCGCTCCGGTCATGTCGTACTTCATGCCGACCATGGATGCCGCGGGCTTCAGCGAAAGCCCGCCCGAGTCGAAAGTGATTCCCTTGCCCACGAGCGCGAGGTGCGGCACCGCGCCGCCCGCCGTCGACGGCACGGGGGAGTAGCGGACCACCGCCAGTCGCGGCCCCCGGCTCGAGCCCTGCCCGACCCCGAGGATTCCGCCGAAGCCGCCCTCCGCGAGTGCCGCCTCGTCGAGCACCTCGACCTCGACCGACGGCAGCCCCTCCGCCAGCGCGACCGCGGCGGCGGCGAGGGTCTCGGGGTAGAGGTCGGACGGCGGCATGTTGACGAGGTCGCGCACGGTGTGGATGGCGATGGTCGCGGCGGTAGCGCGGGCGACCGTCAAGTCGTCGCCGATCCCGTCTCGCGTGACGACGGTGATGGTGGAGGCCGGTGTCTTCGTCGAGGCCTTCGTCGCCGTCCGGTACTCGGTGTAGGCGTATGCGCCGATGCCCGCTCCCTCGAGGACGGCCTGCGCATCGGCATCCGAGGTCACTGGGAGCGCGAGTGCGAGGTGCGCGATGCCGCTCAGTTGCCGGGCGGCCGCACCTGCTGCGGCACGGAGGGTCTCGGGGGTGACGTCCTTGCCGAGCCCGACCAGGGCGATCGGGGTGCTCGACCGCTCGGGCGCCGGAAGCCGCTTGAGCTCGTCGGCGTTCCCGCTCGCCCCGATCTGCGTGAGGGCCGCCGCGATCCCCGCGAATCCGGGGTCGTCCGAGAGCAGTCGCGGCCCAGATTCCGTCTTCTGCACGCCGAGCACGAGCACATCGGCCTCGATGCCGAGCGGGGGGACGGATGAGAGCGACAGCGTGGGAGCGACCATGGCTTCCACGCTAGTGACTGCGCGCGGCCACCCTGTTCGCTGTCAGCTTGACCACGGGTTCGGCGTGCTCCGGCACCGGTGACGCGCCGCGATTTAGACTCGACCCATGCGCGATCCCGATGGACTCTACGACCTCTCACTCGAGGTCGCCCGGGTTCCGCGCGGGCTGCACCTCGTCGCGGGGCTCACCGGGTTCGCCGACGCGGGTTCCGCGGTCACCCAGCTCGGCGACTACCTGCTTGACAAGCTTGAGGTGCGCGAGATCGTCACATTCGACGCGGATGCGCTGCTCGACTATCGTGCGCGCCGCCCCACGATCTTCTTCGATCAGGACCACCTGACCGATTACACGCCGCTGAAGCTCTCGCTCTATCTGGCGAAGGACGAGCTGGGTCAGCCGTTCCTGCTGCTGACCGGATTCGAGCCCGATTTCCAGTGGGAGCGCTTCACCTCCGCGGTGCTGCAGCTCGTCGAGCGCTACGGGGTCAAGGACACGACGTGGGTGCACGCCATCCCGATGCCGGTACCGCACACCCGCCCGATCGGCGTGACCGTCAGCGGTAACCGCCTGGAGCTGATCGACTCGCTCTCGGTGTGGAAACCCCGCACCCAGGCGCCCGGCAATGCCCTGCACCTGCTCGAGTACCGGCTCTCGGAGCTCGGCCATCCGACAGCAGGCTTCGTGCTCCTCGTGCCCCACTACCTGGCCGACACTGAATACCCCATGGCGGCGATCACGGCCCTCGAGAGCATCAGTGCGGCGACGGGTCTCATCTTCCCGACCGAGCAGCTCCGCGAAGACAATCGGGCCTTCCTGGCGAAGGTCGAGGACCAGGTAGCGGGCAACCAGGAGCTGCAGCGCCTGGTGGGCACGCTCGAGACGCGCCACGACAGCTACATGGAGGACAACCCGCTGCCCTCCCCGCTGATGGACGAGCGCGGCGAAATCCCCAGTGCCGACACCATCGCGGCCGAGCTCGAGAAGTTCCTGGCCAGTCGTCACGACGACGAGTAGCCCGCGAGTCAGTCGGCGCGGGGTGCGCTCGCCCGGCCCTAGCCTGGAGCGGTGAACCTCGCACGCTCTTGGCTGGTCTTCGCCGGAGCCGTGTTCGCCTACCTGATCGGCGTCACCCAACGCACCTCTTTCGGGGTAGCCACGGTCGACGCGACGGAGAGGTTCCACGTCACGGCGGCGGCCGTTTCGACCGTCGCGGTGCTGCAGATCGTGGTCTACGCTGCCCTCCAGATCCCGGTCGGCATCCTGGTCGATCGCGTGGGTCCGCGAAACCTCATCATCCTGGGTGCGCTGATCATGGCGTCGGGGCAGGCCGTTCTGGCGTTCTCGCCCAACCTCGGCGTCGCGATCGTTGGCCGGGTTCTCGTCGGGATGGGGGATGCCGCGACCTTCGTCTCGGTGATCCGTCTGTTGCCGAATTGGTTCGGGGGTCGGGTGCTCCCGCAGCTCAGCCAATGGGTCGGAACAATCGGGCAGCTCGGCCAGATCATCTCGGCCGTCCCGTTCGCGCTGCTGCTGCATTCGGCGGGATGGCAGCCCGCGCTGCTCGTGGCCAGCGCGACCTCGGTGCTGGCCGGCGTGGTCGCCGCGGTGCTCGTGCGGCAGGGGGAGCCGCCCCTGGCGACCGGCCCGATCCCGACGACGGGGACCTTGGCTCGGCTGCGCAGCACCCTGGCCCGGCCGGGAACGCAACTGGGGTTCTGGTCGCACCTGATTGGTGGGACCGTACCGACGCTGATGAGCATCATGTGGGGGTATCCCTTCCTGACCGCGGGTCTCGGCTACGACGTGCCGACCGCCGCGACGGTGTTTTCGATGCTTGTGGTCGGGAACGTGGTCGCTGGCCCGATCATCGGTCTGCTCGTGGCGCGCTATCCGCTGCGACGCAGCAACCTTCTGCTGACCGTGATCATCGCGATCTTCACCATCTGGTCGGTGGTCCTGCTCTGGCCGGGTCAACCGCCCTTCGGTCTGGTGGTCGCCCTGTTCGTGGTGATCGGCACGGGAGGGCCCGGATCGCTGATCGCCTTCGACATGGCGCGCACCTTCAATCCGAGCCACGCCCTCGGATCAGCCTCCGGGATTGTCAACGTCGGCGGCTTCCTCGGCGGCTTTGTCTGCATGCTGGCGATCGGGATCGTCCTCGACGCCATCGATGCCGCGCGGGTGGCCGCGGGAGGGGCATCCGAGCTCTATGCCCTCGATTCGTTCCGGATCGCGTTTCTCGTCCCGCTCCTCGTCGTGGCGGTTGGCGTGGTCGGGATGCTGCACGCGCGACGCCGCACCCGCAGGCGGATGTTCGAGGAAGAGGGAATAGAGATCGCCCCTCTGTGGGTTGCGCTTTTCAGGTCGCGGAGGAATTCGCGACCTTACGCACCCGAGGACTGAGCCTTCCGGGGACTGGGTCTGGCGTCGATCGCCAAGAAGGTGTGCGATAATCATAGTTCAAGACCCGGTCTTGTCCCCGGTATCGACTCCCTGCTTCGGCATGAAATCGCGAGGGACTTGACATGGGTCTTAGTTCTGCCCGAATCCGTCAGGAAGGGGTCAGCATGGCCACCCGAACCACTCAGGCGACCGAGCCGGTCATCGTCGACCAGTCCGAGCCCACCGCGAAGGCCGCGCCCGCGAGAGCCGCCGCGACCAGCACCACCAAGACCGCTCCTGCTGCTAGGAAGGCGCCCGCAGCCAAGGGTCCGGCCGCCAAGGCCGCCGCCACGAAGGCTCCTGCGAAGGCTCCCGCGACCAAGGCCGCGCTCGCCAAGGCATCCAAGGCGAAGGCCCCCGACGACGACGACGCCGACGACGAAGAGCTCGACGATGTGGTCGTGGTCGACGACGACGATGAGGACGCGGACGCACCCGCCGCCGGCAAGGAGGTCGTCGTCGAGGTCGTCGAGGCCGAGGCCACCGACGACGACAGCGACGACGACGAGGACGACACCAAGTCCACCGGGACCGATGAGCCGCTCCCGACGGGCGCGCTGCGTCTTTCGATGACCGACGACGAGGATGAGGTACCGGTCTACTCGGCGGCCATCACCGGCGCCACGGCTGACCCGGTCAAGGACTACCTGAAACAGATCGGCAAGGTCGCGCTCTTGAACGCGGCCGAAGAGGTCGAGCTCGCGATGCGCATCGAAGCAGGCCTGTTCGCCGAGGAGAAGCTCTCGCACATGAGCGACGCCGAGAAGCGTTCGCAGCTCGGTCGTGAGCTGTCGTGGGTCGCGCGCGACGGCCAGCGTGCCAAGAGCCACCTGCTGGGCGCGAACCTCCGCCTCGTGGTCTCGCTCGCCAAGCGCTACACCGGTCGCGGCATGCAGTTCCTCGACCTCATCCAGGAGGGCAATCTGGGCCTGATCCGTGCGGTCGAGAAGTTCGACTACACCAAGGGCTTCAAGTTCTCGACATACGCCACCTGGTGGATCCGTCAGGCGATCACCCGCGCCATGGCCGACCAGGCCCGCACCATCCGCATCCCGGTGCACATGGTCGAGGTCATCAACAAGCTCGCCCGCGTGCAGCGCCAGATGCTGCAGGACCTGGGCCGCGAGCCCACGCCCGAGGAGCTCTCGCGCGAACTCGACATGACGCCCGAGAAGGTTATCGAGGTGCAGAAGTACGGCCGTGAGCCGATCTCGCTGCACACTCCGCTCGGCGAAGACGGCGACAGCGAGTTCGGCGACCTGATCGAAGACACCGAGGCCGTCGTTCCGGCGGATGCGGTGGGCTTTACGATGCTGCAGAAGCAGCTCGAGAGCCTGCTCGACTCGCTGTCCGAGCGCGAGGCCGGAGTCATCCGGATGCGCTTTGGCCTGGGCGACGGTATGCCGAAGACCCTCGACCAGATCGGTGACACGTTCGGCGTGACGCGCGAGCGCATCCGTCAGATCGAGTCGAAGACGATGGCCAAGCTGCGCCACCCATCCCGCTCGCAGTCGCTGCGCGACTACCTCGAGTAAATCGGCGGACCGGGGGTGACCCTGCGGTACATCCCCGCGGTGCTGCTCGGGCGGGCGGTCCGCGTGGCCGCGCGGCTGCGCAAGCCGGGCGCCGGCTCCGCCGTTCCCGGGCTGGTAGTGAACCGGGTCGCGCCGGGTTTCCTCTCGTGCGTGCTCGCGAGCTTCCCGGACGGACTCGTGGTGGTCACCGGATCGAGCGGCAAGTCGACGACCACGAAGATGCTCGTCGCGCTGCTCGAGGCGCACGGTCGCCGGGTGTTCACGAATCCCTCCACGGCGAACATCTCGCAGGGACTCTCGTCGGCGCTCCTCGAGCGGGTGACGCTGGGCGGCCGCATCGACGCCGACATGGCTGTCCTGGAGATGGATGAGGCGCACGGCGCCCTGATCGCCCCGCAGCTGTCACCACGTCTCGTGCTGTTGACGAACGTGATGACCGACCAGATCGACCGCTTTTTCGACTCTGAGAAGGTCGTGGCGTTCCTGGCGAAAATCGCCGGACGCGTGACCCAGACCGTGGTGACGAACGGCGACGACGCGATGCTCGAGGAGCTCGCGGCGACCCTGCCGGCGGCCATCCGCGTCGAGCGGTTCGGAGTCAGCAGCACGGTGCTCGCCGGCTCGCCGCGCGGGCTCGGCTATTCGCGCACCACGTCATCCCGCCTCGCGGACGGCACTCGGGTGGTCGCGGCGGAGGGCCGCACCGCGACGATCGAGATCGGCGATGCGGCACTCACCCTCAACCTGCCCGCCAAGGGCGTCCACTACGCCGTGGATGCCGCCTCCGCCCTGGCGGCCGCGAGTTCGTTACTCGGTGCGGACTTCGATCCCGAGCTGGCCGCCGCGACGATCGGAACCCTCGCTCCCGTCTTCGCCCGTGGCGAGATCAGCACCGTCCGCGGCGTGGAGGTCGAGTTCGTGCTCGTGCAAAATCCTGCGAGCTTCCAGCTCAACGTCGACGCGCTCGACGAGCGGCTGGACCAGGTGCTGGTGGCGATGGGCTCCGACGTGCGCGATCCCGCCTACTTCTGGCCGGTGGATACCCGCCGGATCGGGCGAGCGCGTTTCATCAGCGGGTCCAAGGCCGCCGAGATCGCGCTGCAGCTCGCGTATCAGGGCGTCGTCGTCGACGTCGTGGAGCCCGACATCCCCACCGCCATCGATGCCTTCCTCGCTCTGCCGGCGCCGAGCAGCGGTCTCAAGACGATCATCTTCACGGCCGACTCGATGCGCCGCACCCGCGCGCATCTCGGGATGAACTCGTGAGCGCGATCCTGCAGTTCTTCCCGGAGCGCCTCGACGTGAACGGCGATGCCCAGAACGCGCTCGTGCTCGCGCAGCGGGCGCGCTGGGCGGGGATCGAGGTCGGCCTCGTCGCGATCGCGCCCGGGGATCGCGTTCCGCGGGAGCGTCCGGCGGCGGTCGTCATCGGCTCCTCGGTGGACGCCGAGTTGGGGGCGCTTCGCGCAGACCTCGCCAACTTCGCGGTCGCGTTGAGCGAGTGGGTGGCAGCCGGCGTGCCATTGCTCGCCGTCGGGACCGGCTTCGAGCTGCTCAGCGACGGCATCCAGTTCGGCACACTCGACGAGCCTGGAGAACTGCTCGAGGGTGTCGGCATCTTCCCGGGACGGGCCCTGCCGCTAGCCGTCCGCGCCACCGACGACCTGGTCGTCGACGTGCGGGAGGGTCGACTCGTCGGATTCGAGAACCACGCGCGAAGATTCCTGGTGCCCGCCGACGCGCCCGCCTTCGGAAGCGTGGTGCGGGGGACCGGCAACGACACCCGCTCGGAGGGATCGCGGGTGGGCTCTGCTATAGGCACCCACTTGCACGGTCCGGTGCTCGCGAAGAACCCTGTGTTGGCGGATGCCCTGCTCACCGCCGCGTTCGGGGAGGCCTATCGTGCCGACTCGCCCGAGGCCGCGCGCGTCGACGGCTTCGCCGCCGCCGCCCGAAGCGCGATCCTCGCGAAGCTTGAACTTCGCGGCTGAACGCGTTCGGGTATGAAGAAAGCCCCGGGGCCGATGGCCGCCGGGGCCTCAAGTCTTCGAGTGCCGCCTATTCGACTACTACCTATTCGACGGAACGGGTCTCGATGAGACGGTCGCTCTCATCGTGCCACGCGATCGCCGTCGGGAAGAGCTTCTCTTTGAACTTCGCGCCATGGTGAGCACAGAAGAGGAGTTCGCCCGAGGCGAGGGTGACGCGCACATAAGCCTGGGCGCCGCAGCTGTCGCAGCGGTCCAGACCGGTGAGGGAGGGCAGGTCGAGTTCGTCGATGGTGTCAGTGATCTGAGTCATGGTGTGCTCCCTCGGGCTCGTGATGCGATCCGTTAGGTCAATCCAACCATTGACGTGTGTCAGAGGTGTGTCATTGACGTTGCATTTCGCTGACCGCGTACCGGGCGAACCCTGAGGGGTGTCGCACCGAACAGGGTGAGCAGATCGCCTTAGTGTTAAAGACGGTCTTCCCCGCAATCATTCCCGGCGCGGCTCTCGCGCAGCAGCCCCAAAAGGAGCGTCGTCCGTGACGAACGCCGACTATAACGCCCGACACCTCAGTGTGCTCGAGGGGCTCGAGGCCGTGCGCAAGCGTCCGGGCATGTACATCGGGTCCACCGACTCCCGCGGATTGATGCACTGCCTGTGGGAGATCATCGACAACTCGGTCGATGAGGCGCTCGGGGGGCACGGTTCCGATATCCAGGTGCGGCTGCATCCGGACAACAGCGTGGAGGTGCGCGACACCGCCCGCGGTATCCCTGTCGATATCGAGCCGAAGACCGGACTGAGCGGCGTCGAGGTGGTCTTCACCAAGCTGCACGCCGGTGGCAAGTTCGGCTCGGGCTCGTACGCGGCATCCGGTGGATTGCACGGCGTCGGCGCCTCGGTCGTCAACGCGCTCTCGGAGCGCCTCGACGTCGAAGTCGATCGCGATGGCAAGACCTGGGCGATGTCGTTCCACCGAGGCGAGCCGGGCGTCTTCGCCGACGCGGCCAGTCCGGCGGCCGAGAAGCGCCCGGATGCCGCCTTCACCCCGTACGTGTCGAACAGCGAACTGCGCGTGGTCGGCAAGGTCGCCAAGGGCGTGACCGGCACCCGGATCCGGTACTGGGCCGACCCGCAGATCTTCACCAAGGGCGCGGGCTTCCAGCTCGAGGAGCTTGTCGATCGCGCGCGCCAGACCGCGTTCCTCGTCCCGGGGCTCGGTATCGACATTGTGGATGAGCGGGGCGAGACCCCGAACCGCGAGACCTTCCGCTTCGCGGGCGGGATCAGCGAGTTCGTCGAGTTCCTGTCGCCGGATGCCGCCCTCACGGCCACCTGGCGCATCCAGGGAACCGGCGGCTACACCGAGACGGTGCCTGTGCTGCAGGAGAACGGCCACATGGTCGCCACCGAGCTGAATCGCGAGTGCGAGGTCGACATCGCGCTGCGTTGGGGGACCGGCTATGACACGGTGTTCCGCAGCTACGTCAACATCATCGCGACGCCGAAGGGCGGAACGCATCAGGCAGGATTCGAGCAGGGGCTGATGAAGTTCCTGCGCGCCGAGGTCGAGAAGAATGCGCGCCGTCTCAAGGTCGGCAACGACAAGCTCGAGAAGGAGGACATCCTCGCCGGCCTCAGCGCCGTGCTGACGGTGCGCTTGCCTGAACCGCAGTTCGAGGGTCAGACCAAGGAGGTGCTCGGCACCCCGGCCGTGCGCGCCATCGTCGCGAACGCGGTCGCGGAGGCGATGACCGAGCGGTTCACGAGCGTCAAACGCGACGACAAGACGCAGGCCACGCTCGTGCTCGACAAGATCGTCGCCGAGATGAAGAGCCGGATCTCTGCGCGCGCCCACAAGGAGACGCAGCGTCGCAAGAACGCGCTCGAGAACTCGTCGCTGCCGGCCAAGCTGGTCGACTGCCGCACCTCGGATGTCGCGAACAGCGAGCTGTTCATCGTCGAGGGCGACTCCGCGCTCGGCACCGCGAAGCTCGGCCGCGACAGCGAGTATCAGGCGCTGCTGCCGATCCGCGGCAAGATCCTCAACGTGCAAAAAGCCTCTGTGAGCGACATGCTCAGCAACGCCGAGTGCGCGTCGATCATCCAAGTCATCGGGGCCGGGTCCGGTCGCAGCTTCGACCTCAACCAGGCCCGCTACGGCAAAGTGATCATCATGGCCGACGCGGATGTCGACGGTGCCCACATCCGGACTCTGCTGCTCACTCTTTTCTTCCGCTACATGCCCGACATGATCACCGACGGGAGGGTGTACTCCGCCGTGCCGCCGCTGCATCGCGTCGTCATTGTGAACCCGGGCTCGAAGCCGAACGAGACCATCTACACCTACTCCGAGGCCGAGTTGCAGCGCGTACTTGCCGGGCTGAAGAAGACCGGCCGTCGCTATCAGGACCCGATCCAGCGCTACAAGGGTCTGGGCGAGATGGATGCCGACCAACTGGCCGAGACGACCATGAGCCGCCAGCACCGCACTCTCCGACGCGTGCGGGTCGCCGACGCTGCGTCGGCGGCGACGGTGTTCGAGTTGCTGATGGGCAATGATGTCGCGCCGCGCAAGGACTTCATCATCGCCGGGCAAGGTCTCGACAAGAGCCGCGTGGACGTGTAGCCGCACTCAGCGCACGTCAGGCGAACGCCGAGTCCGCGGACGTAGTCTTTTCAGTATGGAACGAGACGATCTCACGGTCGGCGTGACGGGGGGTCGCGTCGAAGGTGTGGTCTGCCGCGGGCTGCGCATGTGGCGCGGAATCCCGTATGCGGCGACGACGGCGGGGGCGAACCGCTTCCGAGGCCCGCAGCCGGTGGAGCCGTGGGAGGGTGTCAGCGACGCCGCCGAGTTCGGCCCGATCGCCCCCCAGGACCGGGCGTCGATCGCGTTCGGTCCGAGCGGGCTCTCTGGCACCTCGGAGGATTGCCTGAGCGTCAACGTCATCGCACCGCGTTTCGACTCGCGGAAGCTCCGTCCGGTCATGGTCTGGGTACACGGTGGCGCGTACGCGGTCGGCTCCTCGCGGGAGATGGCACAGCAGGGCGAGAGCCTCGTCCGCGACGGCGGGGTCGTCTTCGTCAACCTCAACTATCGGCTGGGGGCGTTCGGGTTTCTCAATTTCGCGCAGTACTCGACGCCCGAGCGTCCGATCGAGAGCAACCTGGGGCTCCGCGATATCGTGGCGGCGCTGGAGTGGGTGCGCGACAACATCCGATCGTTCGGTGGCGACCCCGACAATGTGACGCTCTTCGGCGAATCGGCGGGAGCGAACGCGGTCACCACGCTGATGTGCGTGCCGGCCGCGCGTGGACTCTTCACCCGTGCCATCGCCGAGAGCTCACCCGCCGAGGCCGTCTACGACGGGCAGGTCACGGCGCAGTGGGGCGCCGACTTCGTGAACCTGCTCGCCGACGAACTGCACAGTGTCGCTCCCGCCTCGACGGAGGAGGCCGCCGCGCTGCTGAGCGGCGCGGGCGTGCCGCAGCTGGTGCGGGCGACGAACCGGCTGATGCGCGAGACCCCGGATCGCGTGCCCGGCACGATCGCGCTGTGTCCGACGATCGACGGCGACTTCCTGCCGCAACGACCGATCCACGCCTTCGCGGACGGGACGGCGCATGCGATCCCACTCATCATCGGGACCAACGATCGCGAGGGATCGCTCTTCCGCGGCAAGCTGGACATCCTCGCGACAACGCCCGAACGCATCCGGGGGATCTTCGTGAAGACGCGCCGCCACCTGGCTCGCGCTCTCGCGGCGGAGTACCCGCACCTGCCGACCCGTCGCGGCCGCGCCGACTTCGCCGGCGACTACGCGTTCTGGTTCCCCTCGATCGAGGTCGCCGAGGGGCACTCACGGTATGCACCCGTGTACTTCTACCGCTTCGACATCGCGCCGCGGCTGGTGAGGCTCCTGGGTCTGGATGCCACCCACGGGATCGAGCTGTTCGCGGTCTTCGACCAGGCCCGCACGCCGTTCGGTCGGGCGATGGGCGCGCTCGGCGGCTACCGGGACTTCCAGCGCACCGGCCGCCGCATGCGCGCCAACTGGCTCCGCTTCGCGCGGGAGGGGACGGTGGATGCGGGCTGGCCCGCGTACACCGAGGAGCATCGCGTCACGCTCATCATCGACGCCGAGGATCACGTCGAGAACGATCCGCGCTCCGAGCGCCGGATCGCCTGGCGCGAGTTTGTGCCGCACATCTGACCCAACGATCCCGGCGCCACTCAGTCTGGCGTGATGTTCTCGTTGTCGGCGAAGCGGTTTTGCGGGTCGTAGACGGTCTTGGCCGCGCGGAGTCGTGCGAGCGTCGCCGGCGGGTACATGGCCGCGACGACGTGGGGGCCGACCTCGCTCGTGAAGTTGCCGTAGCTGCCGAGCGAGAGGGCGGCGACGGGAGCCCACGCCTCCGACACGCGGCCGGAAGCCGCGGGAGCTCCCGGCGGGAGGAACTCGACGATGTTGACGATCACCTGGGCGCTCCGATGGGCGAAGGCCGTGGCATCCGGCGCGACGCGTCCGAAGGCGCCTCCGAGGAATCGCACCGTGAAGACCGACGGGCCGAGCTGATCGCGGGCGGCGAGAACCACATCGATCGCGGCGGTGTCGAAGGTGCCGAGCAACGCGTCGCGCACGGTGACGTTCGGGATCGGCGCGCCCGGGCCGCCGGGGAGCTCAGCCAGCAGACCGCGATAGTCGCTTGGCGTCACCGTGGAGTCGACGACGCCGGGAAGCGCAAGCAGGGGCGCGATGGCGGCGCGGGATTCCGCAGAATCCTCGGCTGCGTAGACCGCGACGACGTGATGGACGAACGCGAAGTCGGGGCCGGGCGGCCCGTTCGGGATGACCGCGAAGGTCGCATTGAGCTGCTCCGGCGCGGTCAGCATGACGTCGCGCAGGGCGCGGAGGGTTTCGCCGAGACGGGACGGATCGAGGTGCAGCTCGATGGCGAGGACCTCACCGAGCGGATGCGCCTGGAAGCGGAGCGAGGTGACGACGCCGAAGTTGCCGCCGCCCCCGCGCAGCGCCCAGAAAAGCTCGGGGTTCTCGTCGGCGGAGGCCGCGACGAGCTCACCCGAGGCGAGCACCACCACCGCGCCGATCAGGCTGTCGAGGGCGAGGCCGTCGCGTCGCACCAACCAGCCGATGCCGCCGCCGAGAGTGAGACCGCCGACGCCGATCGCCGCGGTATCGCCCGACGAGACCGCGAGCCCGTGCTGCTGCAGCTCGGTCGCGACGTCGCCCCAGACCGCGCCCGGACCGACCTCGAGGATGCCGTCGTCTCCGGTCACGACGATCGACGACAGCGCATGCAGGTCGATGAGTACGCGATCCGCGCCGGGGGAGAAGATCGGTCCGGCGTGGCCTCCACTTCGGACAGCCACGCGCAGACCCTCGGCGGTCGCGAAGCGCACCGCCGCGACGACGTCGTCCGCCGATGCGGCGGCCACGATGACCGCGGGGCCCGGTGCGCTGTACATGGCCAGGGCCTCGGCGAAGCCGTCGTTGTCGGGGGAGAACACAGTGCCGGAGACATCGCTCCGGAGCGTGGAAAAATCCATGCGACCGAAGCTACAGCGAGCGGCCGACGCTTCCGACCACTCCGTCGAGCGGGGTCCCCGAGGCATCGCGCTTGGCGTCGGAGTCGGGCAGGGTGCGGGCCGCGCCGTCCGCCGCCACGGCCAGCGCGGGCGCCGGACCCACCCAGGCCAGCGCCAGCGCGGCCTCGCCCTTGAGGAAGGCGTGCGCTCGCACGCCGCCGGTCGCGCGCCCCTTGGCCGGGAACTCGCCGAACGCCGTGACCTTCGCACGCCCCGGATCGGCGCCCGGCAGCGTGTCCAGCGGCGTCGACACCGTGACGACGATGACGTCGGATGCCGAGTCGACCGCTCCGAAGAAGAGGGCGGTCGCGCGGGCGCTGAGGTTGATCCCCGCCATCCCACCCGCTGCCACGCCCTGCGGGCGCACCTGCCCGGCACCGAAGTGGAGCAGCTGGGCGTCGGAGGTCACGAACACGAGTTCCTCGGCATCCGGCCCCTGTGCGACGCCGATCACCTCGTCGCCGGGCTTGAGCGACACGATGTCAAAGTCGGGCCGGTTGGGGTATCCGCCGGCGGTAACGCGCTTGACGATGCCCTGCGCCGTTCCGAGGGTGATCGGCAGCTCGGAGGCGAGCGAGACCAGCCCGAGCACGCGCTCCTTCTTGTCGGTTAGCCCGAGGTAGTCGTTGATACGCGCGCCGGCCGCGAGCTGCACCGAGTTCGCCGGCACCGACGGCAGGTCGACCGGGGTGAAGCGCACCAGACGCCCGCGCGAGGTGATCGCGCCGAGCTCGCCGCGGGTGGTTGACACCACGGTCGACAGGATCGCGTCATGCCGATTCCGACGCGTCGCGGCGGCGGGCGGTTCCGTGCCCTCCGGCAGGTCGACCCGCACGGCGCGTCCGGTCGTCGAGAGCACCACCATCGTGGGCAGGTCGGCGATCTCGAGGGCCGGTCCACCGGATGCCGCGGCGCGACGCTGAGCGGGCGTGACCGCCGCACCCCCGCGCGCCTCGGTGAGCAGCGTGCGACGTGGCGTGCCGAACCGCTCGGCCACCTCATCCAGCTCCTGCGTGACCAGAGCGCGCAGCGCGGCAGGCGATGCCAGCAGCGTCTCGAGCTCGGCGATCTCGGAGCGCAGCGTGTCGCGCTCGGTCTCGAGCTCGATGCGGCTGAAGCGGGTGAGGCGGCGCAGCTGGAGCTCGAGGATGTAGTCGGCCTGGAGGGTGCTCAGGTCGAACACGTCCATCAAGCGCGCGCGCGCCTGCGCGGTGTCGTCACTGCTGCGGACGACCTGGATGACCTCGTCGATGTCGAGGATCGCGACGAGCAACCCCTCGACCAGGTGCAGACGCTCTTGGCGACGCAGCAGGCGGTAACGGGACCGGCGCGTGACCACCGAGACGCGGTGATCGAGGTAGACACGCAGCAGCTCGCGGAGCCCGAGGGTCTGCGGCTTTCCGTTGACCAGGGCGACGTTGTTGATCGAGAAGCCGTCCTCGAGCGGGGTCAGCCGGTAGAGCTGCTCGAGCACGCCCTCCGGGCTGAAGCCGGTCTTGATCCCGATGACGAGCCGCATGCCGTTCTTGCGATCGGTGAGATCGGTGACGTCGGCGATGCCGGTGATCTTCTTGGCGTTGACGCCGTCCTTGATCTTCTCGATGACCTTCTCGGGGCCGACCAGGTAGGGCAGCTCCGTCACCACGAGGCCGGTACGGCGCGCGGACAACTGCTCGACCGTGACCTTCGCCCGGGTCTTGAACGAGCCGCGGCCGGTCGCGTAGGCGTCCTTGATGCCCTCCAGGCCGACGATCGTGCCGCCGGTGGGAAGATCGGGGCCGGGCACGTAAGCCATGAGCTCCTCGAGCGTGGCATCCGGGTTGTCGAGCAGGTGGTGCGCGGCCGCCGCCACCTCGATGAGGTTGTGGGGAGCCATGTTGGTGGCCATGCCGACGGCGATGCCGCTCGAGCCGTTGACGAGCAGGTTCGGGAACGCCGCGGGCAGCACCTCGGGCTGGGTGAGTTGGTTGTCGTAGTTGGGAACGAAGTCGACGACGTCCTCATCGAGGTCGTCGGTCATTGCGACGGCAGCGGCCTGCATGCGCGCCTCCGTGTAGCGGGCCGCGGCGGGGCCGTCGTCGAGCGAGCCGAAGTTGCCGTGACCGTCGACGAGTGGCACGCGCATCGTGAAGTCCTGCGCGAGACGCACCAGCGCGTCGTAGATCGCGGTGTCGCCGTGCGGGTGCAACCGTCCCATCACGTCGCCGACGACGCGGGCGCTCTTGATGTGGCCGCGATCTGGACGCAAGCCCATCTCGCTCATCTGGAACAGGATGCGTCGCTGAACGGGCTTCAGGCCGTCGCGAGCGTCCGGGAGGGCCCGCGAGTAGATGACGGAGTACGCGTACTCGAGGAACGAGCCCTGCATCTCGGCGGAGACGTCGATGTCCTCGATGCGTTCGCCGGGGCCCGTGGTCGTGCCCGCGGGCGCGGAGGACGGGGTGGTTTCGGGGGGAGTCATAAGATCGAGGCCATGTTACCGGCGGCCCGATTGCCTTCAGCGAGGGCTCACCGGTTCAGCCTGGCCGACGTGCTCCCGAATTGCCTCGACGCACTGCAGGGTCGTCGCGGAGCGCTGGGCCTCGCACCCGTGACCCACGCCGTCGTGCTGCTGGTCGACGGCCTCGGCACCCCCGCATTGACTCCTCGTGCCGGCCACGCCCGCACCTTGGCCTCGCGACTCGCGATCGACGGCTCGATCTCATCGGTGTTCCCCACGACGACGGCCGCCGCCCTTGCGACACTCACGACGGGTACCCCGCCCGGCGAGCACGGATTGGTCGGGTACACGGTCTTCGACGCCGCGCACGATCGGGTCGTCAACCAGCTCACGGGCTGGGACGCGGCGATGACGGCGGACTGGCAACGGGTGCCGACCCTCTTCGAGACGGCGGATGCCGCGGGCCTGGCGTCGATCGCGATCGGGCCTGCCCGCTACCGGGAGTCGGGTTTCACGCACGCCGTCCTCCGTGGAGCGGAGTACCGCTCCGGCGCCTCCGTCGCAGACCGCCTCGCGCGGGCTGCTGAGGCGCTCTCCGGGCCGCCAGCGCTCGTCTACGTCTATGTGCCCGAACTCGACTCCGCCAGCCACGCACACGGCCTCGATTCACCGAACTGGGTGTCGGCCCTCGAGGAGTTGGATGCCGCGGTCGCCGGCTTCCTCCCACGACTCGGCCGCACCCACGGCCTGCTGGCCACGGCCGACCACGGCGTCGTCGACGTGCCCCACGAGGCGCAGCGCCTGGTGCCGCTCGAACTGCTCGAGGGGGTGCGTCATGTCGCGGGGGAGCCGCGCTGCCTGCAGCTGCACCTCGAGCCCGGGGAGTCGCACGACGTGCACGCCGAGCGCTGGCGAGCGGCCGAGGGCAATCGCGCCTGGGTCGCGACCCGCGCCGAGGCAATCGAGGCCGGGTGGTTCGGTCGAGTCGCCCCCGAGGTGCTCCCACGCATCGGCGACGTGCTCATCGCGGCGCGCAAGCGGATCGCGTACTACGTCGATCCGGACGACACCGGCCGCAAGATGATCGGCCAGCACGGTTCGCTCTCGCCGGACGAACTGACGATCCCGCTGCTGAGGTTCGGCGTCTTCGCCCCCTGAGCGCAGGTCTCCCGACACCGACGCGTCCACCTCCGCGGCGAACCGGCGCAATCTGCTCCAAAACGTTGCGGTTGCAGCACTTTGCGACGTTTCGATGCAGGTGGCAGCGGCGATCCGCCACTCGCGAGCCGTTCCGAGACGGACGCCCGCGGAAAGAAGCAGCGGATCCGAGGGCCTACAGGTCGTCGTCGGGACGCGCCCCGAACACGATCTCGTCCCAGCTCGGCATCGACGCGCGGCCGCGTCGCTTGCCGAGCGGACCGGTCTCGCGGGTGGCGCCGGCGGAGGGCGTCCCCTTCGAGGTGACGGGGGCGCCGGAGGCGGTGTCCAGCGGGATATCGATGAGGCGAACGCTGCCCGTCGAGGGATGCGCGGCCATGGATTCCTCGTGCTCGAGGTCCATCGGGT
This sequence comes from Microbacteriaceae bacterium, assembly GCA_025352325.1. Lineage (GTDB taxonomy): Bacteria > Actinomycetota > Actinomycetes > Actinomycetales > Microbacteriaceae > Lysinimonas. The sequence continues at coordinate 43,189 of JANXTR010000037.1, forward strand.
CCCGCTCTCCGCGACGACGACGCAGAGCCTCGAGGAGGTCGGCGGTCTGGTGATGCCCGGCGGGCGCGTCATCCGGGTCGCCGGCATCGATCTCGATAACTGAGATCATCGAAACGGATTCGACGACGGACTCACCCGAGTCGCTCTCGGTGACATGGAAGGCACCACTGTCGAATCGGCCCGTGTCGCCGAGCTGCTCGTCGAGCGGTACAGCGCGCAGGCGCGGGAGCAGGCTCGCCGGCATGTCGCCCTGCTGCGACAGCGAGACGGCTTCCGTGTTCAGCGGAGCGAGCGCACTCTTCTTCGGTTCGAACGACCAGCGGGCGTCGCGCTCGATCGTCTGGTTGACGAAGGTGAGCTTGACGATCCATCCGCCGCCCTGCTCCTTCCAGCTCGCCCAGCGTTCGCCGATGGCGCCCATTTCTGCGAGCCGGCTGCGAATCACGGATCCGAATGTCGCGCCGCCGAGCAGCGGATCGGTCTCGATTGCGGTGTGCACGGCGACATTGAGCGCTGATTCAATGACGTATTCGCGCTCCGCGAGCACCGGTCCTTCGAAGCGCTGGATGTAATCCAGCGGCGCTCCGGTGACGGCGGCGACGTCCTCGGCCGACATGCCCGAGCGGATGTGGGACTGGATGTCGCGGGGCGCGAGCTTGCGCACCCCCCCGGGTTCCGGGGCTGTTTGCCGCAATCGCGACTTCAACACGTCGTCGATGGGCAGCCGGAACCGCGTCCCTTCGTCGGAAGCGACGAGGAGTGCCCCGTCTTCCACTCCGATGACCTTGAGCTCTTCCATGCTGAACGACCTCCAGCCGTCACGAAACATCGAAATGATTGCACGAGGTGACGCAGAATCCCGGGAATATCGCGGGCGCGCCGTCAGTTGAGGCGGACACGGCGAAGAGTACTTCTCAACGGTTTGCTTATCGAGGTCCGATGTTGCAGACTGTCGCCGCCGATAGCGACACTCACGGCACTTGAGAGATGGATGGGAATGGCAACCGACTACGACGCCCCGAGGAAGACGGACGAGGACACTGACTCGATCCAGGCCCTTCAGGAGCGTGTTCCGGACAAGATGTCGGGTGTCGTCGATGTGGATGACGCCGACAACCCGGGCTTCGAGCTCGGGGGCTCCGACCTCTCCGACCTCGACCTCGACGTCGTCGTACTGCCGCCTCAGGCGGACGAGTTCACCTGCGTGAACTGCTTCCTCGTGAAGCTGCAGTCGCAGTTCGACCACGACACGAAGCTCGGGCCGCTCTGCTCCGAGTGCGCTGCCTAGTTCTTCACTGAACCCGGCGCCGTCGCGGTACCGAGGGTGGCGGCCAGCTTGCGCGGCTGACGGCTCGACACGAGCCAGTACGGCGTTGGATCGCTTGGGTCGTCGAGTTCGACGCGCACGACCCCGGGGATCCAGCCGCGCAGTAGCAGCCAGGCGCGGGCATCCAGATGGGTGCCGCGCTCGGCGGTGGCCGCGGCGCCCTCGAAGGCCTCGGCCGAGGCGACGGCGGTGCGGGGCAGGCGGGCACGTCCTGCGGAGAAAAGTTCGGCCGTAATCTCAATCGTCGGTGTGGTCAGCAGCAGAGTGACGACGATCGCGCCGTAGAGCACGATCGCGCAGATGATGCCCGCGATCGTGGAGATCGGCAGGAAGACCAACAGGCTCGCGGGGATCACCAGCGCGGTGGCGATGAATACCCACGGCGCAGGCCAAAGGCGCTCCCGATAGATCGGCATGGACCTATTCGACCATGGGCTAGCCTCGGTTTGTGACCGAGTCCGTCGAGGTGCTGCTGCGCGGACCCGAGCCGCCGCAGTACGCCCACGCGGGAGATGCCGGCGCGGATCTACTGTCGGTGGATGACGTGGTGATCGCTCCGGGCGAGCGCGCCGTAGTCGGCACCGGTGTCTCGATCGCCCTGCCGGATGGCTTCGTCGCCTTCGTGGTCCCGCGCAGTGGACTCGCCGCCAAGCACGGCATCACCATTGTGAACGCGCCCGGCACCGTCGACGCCGGCTACCGCGGCGAGATCCGCGTGACCCTGCTCAACACCGACGCGTCCGAGCCGTACACCGTGCGGGTGGGCGATCGGATCGCGCAGCTCGTCGTCATGCCCGTCGCCCGGGCCCGCTTCATCCCCGTCGAGCGTCTGCCCGGCACCGAACGGGGTCAGGGCGGCTTCGGCTCGACCGGCTACCGCGCCCCCGAATCCAGCACCACGTCAGGAGTCTCCGCGTGAGCGACACCCCCAGCGCCGCCGCCGTCCCGGAGGAGCACCCGAAGTCGGCCCCGATCGATCGGGAGACCAACGGACCGCTCGACGAGTCCGAGGCGAACCATGTGCGCCCGTACGTCGACCTCGGGGGAGTCAAGGTGCTTCCGCGTCCCGAGCTCGCCCTGCGGCTCGAGGTCGAGGAGGGTGGAACGCGGGTCGTCGCGGTCGCGCTCGACTACGCCGGCTCCACGCTGCAGGTGCAGCCGTTCGCGGCGCCGCGCAACAGCGGCCTGTGGCACGAGATCCGCGAGCAGATCGTCGAGCAGATCTCGCGCCAGGGCGGCACGACCACCACGGCCCCCGGTCCCTTCGGTCCCGAGATCCGTGCCGAGATCCCGTCGCCGGGCGGCGAGAGCAGTCGGATGGCGCGCTTCGTCGGGGTGGATGGCCCGCGCTGGTTCCTCCGCGGCGTCATCAGCGGCCAGGCCCTCGTCGACCCGGATGCCGCCGCGCGCATCGAGGAGCTGTTCCGTAGCATCGTCGTAGTGCGCGGCTCGACGCCGATGCCGCCCCGCGATCTCATCCCGCTCCAGGTGCCGTCGTCGATGGCTGGCGGCACCCCACAGAGCGTCTGATGCCCGAGGATCCCGAGCCCACAGCCCCGGAGCCCGCAGCCCAGGGACCGGATCTGCGCGAGCAGATGGCCCAGGCGGTCCGCCGGTCAGGACTCGGCCGTGTCGCCCCTGATCAGGCGCCGTCCGCCGCGACGCTGCTGATCGCGATGGGCGGAGTCCGGGGGATCGTCGAGTCGATCCTCCCCGGGCTGCTGTTCCTCATCTCTTTTACTGTCACTCGCAACATCTGGGCTTCGGTGGCGGCCCCGGTGGTCATCGCCGTCGTCTTCATCGTCATCCGACTGGTCCGTCGCGAGCCGATCACCTCGGCGATCGTCGGTGCTCTTGGCATCATCATCTCGGCGGTCATCGCCCTGGTGACCGGCCGCCCCGAGAACAACTTCGTGCCCGGTTTCTTCATCAACGGCGCGATCCTGCTGGCGATGCTCGTCAGCCTCGTCGCGCGCCGGCCGCTGCTCGGCATCCTCGGTTCGTTGCTACTGAGCGATCCCGAGTGGCGCCAGGATCGGGCTCAGCTGCGCGTCGCGTACATCGCCACCTGGTTCTGGGTGGGTCTCGCTGTCATCCGGCTCGGCGTGGAGCTGCCGCTCTACCTCCTCCACGACACCCCGGCTCTCGCCGCCGCGCGACTGATCACCGGCGTCCCGCTGTACGCGGTGATCCTCTGGCTGACCTGGCTGGTGATGCGCACCGCGTGGACCGCTCCCGTACGCGTGGAGGACACGCCGCCGAGCTGAGCTCGGGCGGGCGGCATCCATTCGGCCGCTGAGGTAATGTGTCTTGATGTCGAGATAAATCGACGGGCAGGCGCCGGCTCCGATGAGGCGACCCGGGCTTAGGGTTGCCTTGCTGGAATGTGCCACGCTGCGGCCAGCAGGATGGTCGAAGACGAGCAAGGGAGACGCCATGTCGGCGGTTGACAGTTTCGGTTCGAAGAGCACTCTGTCGGTGGGCGGGACGGACTACGAGGTCTTCCGAGTCGACACCGTTCCGGGCTACGAGAAGCTTCCGTTCAGCCTCAAGGTGCTGCTCGAGAACCTCCTGCGTACGGAGGACGGCGCCAACGTCACCAAGGCGCAGATCGAGGCGCTCGGCTCGTGGATCCCCACGGCCGACCCCGACACAGAGATCCAGTTCACCCCGGCCCGCGTCGTGATGCAGGACTTCACGGGCGTGCCGTGCATCGTCGACCTCGCCACCATGCGCGAGGCGGTCGGTGCCCTCGGCGGCGATCCGAACAAAATCAACCCGCTCGCGCCCGCCGAGCTGGTCATCGACCACTCGGTCATCGCCGATCTCTTCGGCTCCGAGAACGCGCTCGAGCGCAACGTCGAGATCGAGTACGAGCGCAACGGCGAGCGCTACCAGTTCCTGCGCTGGGGCCAGACCGCCTTCGACGACTTCAAGGTCGTTCCGCCGGGAACCGGCATCGTGCACCAGGTCAACATCGAGTACCTGGCGCGCGTCACCTTCACGCGGACGGTGGACGGCATGCTCCGTGCATACCCCGACACGCTCGTCGGCACCGACTCCCACACCACGATGGTCAACGGCCTCGGCGTGCTCGGCTGGGGCGTGGGCGGCATCGAGGCCGAGGCGGCCATGCTCGGCCAGCCGGTATCGATGCTTATCCCGAAGGTGGTCGGCTTCAAGCTCTCCGGCGCCATTCCCACCGGCGTGACCGCGACCGACGTCGTACTCACGATCACCCAGATGCTGCGCAAGCACGGGGTCGTCGGCAAGTTCGTGGAGTTCTACGGGGCGGGCGTTGCGGCCGTGCCGCTCGCGAACCGCGCCACGATCGGCAACATGAGCCCAGAGTTCGGCTCGACCGCCGCCATGTTCCCGATCGACGAGGTCACCCTCGACTACCTGCGCATGACCGGTCGCGAGGAGGAGCAGGTCGCTCTCGTCGAGGCCTACTCGAAGCTGCAGAAGCTGTGGCACGATCCCGAGCTGGAGCCGATCTTCAGCGAGTACCTCGAGCTCGACCTCTCGACCGTCGTCCCCTCGATCGCCGGGCCGAAGCGCCCGCAGGACCGCGTCATCCTGACCGAGTCGAAGCGGCAGTTCGAGCTCGACCTCGTCGACTACGCCGACAACGACCTCTCGTACGTCGATGTCGCGATCGAGGGCAGCTTCCCGGCCTCCGACCCGCTCGGCTTCACCCCGCAGGACGAGGACACGGCGCACGCGATCCACCACACGCACGTCTCGGCCGCGCCGAAGAGTGCCTCGAAGCCGGTCGTCGTGAACCTGGCTGACGGCAGCGAGTACACGCTCAACCACGGGGCGGTCGCCGTCGCGGCGATCACGTCGTGCACCAACACCTCCAACCCGAGCGTGATGCTCGCCGCCGGTCTGCTGGCCCGCAACGCGAACCGCAAGGGACTGAAGTCGAAGCCGTGGGTGAAGACCACGCTGGCCCCCGGATCCAAGGTCGTCACCGACTACTACGACAAGTCCGGTCTGACCACCGAGCTCGAGCAGCTCGGCTTCTACACGGTCGGCTACGGCTGCACGGTCTGCATCGGCAACACCGGCCCACTGATCGAGGAGGTCTCGGCCGCGATCAACGACAACGACCTGGCCGTCACCGCGGTGCTCTCGGGCAACCGCAACTTCGAGGGCCGCATCAGCCCCGACGTGAAGATGAACTACCTCGCCAGCCCGCCGCTGGTCATCGCCTATGCTCTGGCCGGGTCGATGAACTTCGACTTCGAGACCGATTCGCTCGGCACCGGCTCCGACGGCAACGAGGTGTATCTGCGGGACATCTGGCCGGATGCCGCCGAGGTCCAGAAGACTATTGACGAGTCCATCACCACCGAGATGTTCACCAAGGAGTACGGCGCGGTCTTCGACGGTGACGAGCGCTGGCGTTCGCTGCCGACGCCCGACAGCGAGGTCTTCGAGTGGAACGTCAACTCGACGTACGTGCGCAAGCCCCCGTACTTCGACGGCATGACGCTCGCGACCAGCCCAGTCGTCGACATCACCGGCGCCCGAGTGCTTGCCAAGCTCGGCGACTCGGTCACCACCGACCACATCAGTCCGGCCGGCAATATCAAGGCAGACAGCCCAGCAGGCAAGTACCTGCAGGAGAAGGGCGTCGACCGCAAGGACTTCAACTCCTACGGATCGCGTCGCGGCAACCACGAGGTCATGATCCGCGGCACCTTCGCGAACATCCGTCTGCGCAACCAACTGTTGGACGGCGTCGAGGGCGGCTACACCCGCGACTTCACGCAGCCGGATGCTCCGCAGGCGTTCATCTACGACGCGAGCGTCAACTACCAGGCCGCCGGCACCCCGCTGGTGATCTTCGCGGGCAAGGAGTACGGCTCCGGCTCCAGCCGCGACTGGGCCGCGAAGGGCACCAACCTGCTCGGCGTCAAGGCGGTCATCGCCGAGAGCTTCGAGCGAATCCACCGCTCCAATCTGATCGGGATGGGCGTCATCCCGCTGCAGTTCCCGGCGGGGAAGACCGCCGGCGATCTGGGGCTGGATGGCACCGAGGTCGTCAGCATCTCGGGCATCACCGTGCTGAATGACGGATCGACCCCGAAGACCGTGCACGTGACGGCCACGGCGAGCGACAACTCCGCGTCGGGCAAGGCGCCGATTGAGTTCGACGCCATCGTTCGGATCGACACGCCGGGTGAGGCGGACTACTACCGCAACGGTGGCATCCTCCAGTACGTGCTGCGGAGCCTGGTCTGACCGACTGAGGTCAGACCAGGCAACGGAAGAGCATCTGCACGGCGCGCGATCCGGCACGGAACTCTCCGTGCAGTACGCCGAGCGATGCGGGTCGATCATGCTATCGACTCCGCGTACTCCGCGCCATCCCGGCCGGCTCCCGTACACCTTGGGTAGGCTCGAATCATGTCATTGCTGGACGGGATCACGACCCCGAGAGACCTGGATGGGCTCAGCCGCGAGCAGCTCACCCAGCTCGCCGAGGAGATCCGCACCTTCCTGATCACCCAGGTCTCGAAGACCGGGGGACACCTCGGCCCGAACCTCGGCGTCGTCGAACTGACCATGGCGATCCACCGGGTCTTCGACTCCCCGAACGACGCGCTCGTCTTCGACACCGGCCACCAGAGCTACGTCCACAAGCTGTTGACGGGCCGCCACGACTTCTCCCGACTGCGCATGAAGGGCGGCCTCGCCGGCTACCCGCAGCGCTCCGAGTCGGTGCACGACATCGTCGAGAGCTCACACGCGTCCAGTTCGCTGAGCTGGGCGGACGGGATCTCGCGCGCCTTCACGATGACGGGCCAGAACGATCGCTACGTGGTCGCGGTCGTCGGCGATGGGGCCCTCACCGGCGGGATGACGTGGGAGGCGCTCAACAACATCTCCGACGACAACAACCGTCGCCTCGTTATCGTCGTCAACGACAACGGCCGCTCGTATGCGCCGACCATCGGCGGCATGGCGCGCTTCCTCAACACCGTGCGCACCCGGCGCGGTTACCGCGACCTCTACCGCAGCAGCGAGCGGCTGTTCGCCCGTTTCGGAGCTCCCGGCCGCGCGATCTACCGTGGAACCCGCGGCGCCATGCACGGATTCCTTGCCCGCTTCAGCAACAACGAGGCGCTCTACTCGAACCTCGACATCAAATACATCGGGCCGATCCACGGGCACGACCTGCCGGCACTCGAAGAGGCCCTGAAGCAGGCCAAGAACTACGAGGCACCGGTGATCGTGCACGTCATCACCGAGAAGGGCCACGGTTATGAGCCGGCCGTTGCGGATGTCGCCGATCAGTTCCACGCGGTCGGCCAGATCGACCCCGAGACCGGCGAGCCGATCGAGCACGCGAGTCGGCCGTCCTGGACCTCGGTCTTCGCCGACGAGATCGTCGAGCTCGCCGATCGCAACCCGAGGATCGTCGGGATCACGGCGGCCATGCTCCGCCCTACCGGCCTGCACCGCCTCGCCGAGAAGTACCCGAGCCGCGTCTTCGACGTCGGGATCGCCGAGCAGCACGCCGTCACGAGCGCGGCAGGTCTCGCCTTCGGGGGGTTGCACCCGGTTGTCGCGCTGTATGCAACTTTTGTGAATCGCGCCTTCGACCAGGTGCTGATGGATGTCGCGCTCCACAAGGCCGGCGTGACGTTCGTGCTCGACCGCGCGGGCGTGACCGGCCCCGATGGACCGAGCCACCACGGCATGTGGGACCTGGCGATCCTGCAGGCCGTCCCGGGTATCCGGATCGCCGCCCCGCGCGATGCCGAACGCCTGCGTGAGGAGCTCGCCGAAGCGGTCGCCGTCGATGACGCCCCGACCGTGCTGCGCTTCTCCAAGGGCACTGTCGGCAACGAGTTCGAGGCGATGCGACGCACCGCCGACGGCGTCGACGTGCTGCGGGAGGCCCCGCATCGCGACGTGCTGATCGTGGCGGTTGGCCCGATGGTCAAGCTCGCCCTCCAGGTCGCCGAGCGTCTCGGCGCCCAGGGCATTGGAGCGACAGTGATCGACCCGCGCTGGGTGATCCCCGTGTCGCCGAGCATCATCGAGCTCGCCGCCCAGCACCGCCTGGTCGTGACCATCGAGGATGGGATTCGGGTCGGCGGTATCGGCACGCGCATCCGCCAGGAGCTGCGCGCGGCAGGGGTGGATACCGCCGTCGACGAACTGGGACTGCCCGACGAGTTCATCCCGCAGGCCTCGCGCGAGGAGATCCTGGCCGATGTGGGGCTCACCGATCAGCAGATCGCTCGCGACATCGTCTCCCAGGTGCTCGGCCAGCGCATCCCGGTGGCTCGACCGCTACCCGAGGACGCCGAGAGCCGCGTCGAGGCGCACGAGCTCTAGAGTTCCCAGCTTGGTCATCGCTTCGGTTTGACTTCGAGCGCGCTTGAAGTTCTACGGTGAGGACATGACCATCACTGCGCGTCCTGAGACAGGCGGAGTCGCGATGTCCATCTCGACCATGGCCGCCGCGACCGGGCTCACCACCTCCACTCTGCGCTACTACGAGCAGGAGGGGTTGCTGCTCGCGCATCCGGACCGCGCCTCGAGCACCCACCGCCGCTACCCGCCCTCGATGGTCACCTGGCTGGCCTTCATCACGAAGCTGCCATCGACTACAAGATCTCCAGCTATGAAAGGTTCCCCACGAAATGAAGCACACCCTCCTCGGTTCCCTCGACGTCTCCCGCCTCGGCCTCGGCACGATGGGCATGTCGGCGTTCTACTCGGGCGCTGGCTCAGATGACGCCGAATCGATCCGCACCATCCGTCGCGCCCTCGAACTCGGCGTCACCTTCTTCGACACCGCTGAGATCTACGGCCCGTTCATCAATGAGGAACTGCTGGGCACGGCCCTCGGCGCCGACCGCGACTCGGTCGTGATCGCTACGAAGGGTGGCACCCTCAAACACCTTGGAGACGGTTCGTACGGCTTCGACGGGCACCCCGAGAACCTGCGGATCGCGCTCGAGGGCTCGCTGAAGCGCCTCGGCACCGACCACGTCGACCTCTACTACCAGCACCGGATGGATCCTACCGTCCCGATCGAGGACACCGTCGGCGCCTTCGCCGAGTTCATCGCCGAGGGCAAGATCCTGGGCTACGGGCTGTCGGAGGCGGCGACGGAACGGATCCGCGCGGCGCACGCCGTGCATCCGGTCACCGCCATCCAGACCGAATACTCGCTGTGGAGCCGCGACCCCGAGGCCGAGCTGCTGCCGCTGCTGCGCGAGCTCGGGATCGGCTTCGTGCCGTATTCGCCACTGGGACGCGGCTTCCTCACCGGGGCCATCCGCTCCATCGACTCGCTGGAGCCCAGCGACTTCCGCCGCAACAACCCGCGCTTTGAGGGCGAGAATCTCGCCGAGAACCTGAAGATCGTGGATGCCGTCGAGTCGGTGGCGACGGAGGCGGGCGCCACCCCGGCGCAAGTGGCCCTCGCCTGGATCCTCGCGCAGGGCGAGGGGATCGCCCCGATCCCCGGGACCAAGCGCGTCAGCCGGCTTGAGGAGAACGTCGCGGCGGATGCCGTGGTCCTCACCCCCGAGCAGCTCGCCACCCTCAGCGCGCTGCCGGCGCCGAGCGGTGACCGCTACGCCGACATGTCGACCGTCAACCGCTGACGCGGCACGCGAGCTCTGATGTCCGCGGGTGGTGGTATCAGTGTGGACACTGTGAACATCTCAGCACTTCTGCTGGATCTCCCCCCGCTTCCGACGTCGTGAGCGACGCGTCCGACCCCCTGGAGGAATCATGACCCAGACTGCCATCACCGAGTCCACCGCCCACGCCGAGGGCCGTCTCGATTCGCGATCCCGCAGCGCGATCGCCCTGCTCCTTGCCGCCGTCTTCGTCGTCTTCCTGAACGAGACCTTCCTCAGCGTCGCCCTCACCGACATCGACAACGACCTCGGAATCTCACCGACCCTCGGGCAGTGGCTGTCGACCGGGTTCGCCCTGACGATGGCGGTCGTGATCCCCATCACCGGATGGCTGCTCCAGCGCCTCAACACGCGACCGGTGTTCATCGCCGCGATGAGCCTGTTCACGATCGGGACCCTGGTCGCGGCGACCGCACCCGGGTTCGGCGTGCTGCTGCTCGGGCGCGTCATCCAGGCCTCCGGGACCGCGATCATGATGCCGCTGATGATGACGACGATCATGTCGCTCGTGCCGCCGCAGTCGTTGGGGCGGATGATGGGGCGCATCTCGATCGTCATGTCGGTGGCTCCGGCCGTGGGGCCCACGATCTCCGGATTCCTGCTCCCGCTCGTGCACTGGCGTGGGCTGTTCTGGGTGATGCTGCCGATCGCGGTCGCGATGCTGATCCTCGGCATCCTGCGGGTGCCCAACGTGTCGGAGCCGCGCAAGGTGCCGCTGGACGTCCTCTCGGTAGTCCTGTCCGCCTTCGCCTTCAGCGGGATCGTGTACGGGTTGAGCACCCTCGGTCAGGCGGCGGAGGGATCCGCCGCGCTGCCGTCCTGGATCCCGCTGACCATCGGAGCGGTCTTCCTTCTGGTCTTCATCCTGCGTCAGCTGCGGCTGCAGCGCCGGGATGCGGCTCTCCTCGATCTGCGCACCTTCACCTCGCGCACCTTCACCATGTCGGAGACCATGCTCGCCGTGAGCATGGTCGCCCTGTTCGGCACGATCATCGTGCTGCCGCTGTACATGCAGAACGTGCTCAACCAGAGCACCGTCGTGATCGGGCTGACCCTGCTGCCCGGCGGGCTGCTCATGGGACTCATGGGGCCGGTGGTCGGTCGGCTGTATGACCGATTCGGACCCGCCCCCCTGGTCATCCCGGGTGCAGTGATTGTAAGCGGTGTCTTCTGGTCATTCGCGTTCCTGAGCACCACGACACCGGTCTGGCTGATCATCGTGGCGTATCTGGCGCTCAGCCTGGGCCTGGCTTTCCTGTTCACGCCGCTCTTCACCTCCGCGCTCGGCGCGCTGCCCCCGCACCTCTACTCGCACGGCAGCGCGACGTTGGCGACCATTCAGCAGGTCGCCGGCGCCGCGGGCACCGCGATCTTCATCGCGTTCCTGGCGATCGGCACGGCGAACGGTCACGCGGAGGGCCTCGGCGACGCGGCATCCATCGCGAACGGCGTGCGACTCGCCTTCCTGGTGGGAGCGATCGTGTCGCTCGCCGCTCTGGTGCTCGCGTTCTTCGTCCGAAAGCCAGCGACCCCCGAGATCTCCGAGGGCGAGCTTACGGGTCGCGACGAGGTCGCCGCGCCGCACTAGGAGCGCGGCGCGGGGGCCCTCCGCAGTGGGGCCCTCCGCAACGGGGCCCTCCGCAACGGGGTCAGGCCACTCCGACGATCAGCGGCTGGTGGAAAGTTGCGCCGAAGACTCGCTCGCTCGCTCCGACCCGGTCGAGGTACGGGGTGGCACCGCCCATCTGGAAGGGCCATCCGGCTCCGAGGATGAGGCAGAGGTCGATGTCCTCGGGCGCCGCGACGACGTGCTCGTCCAGCATTCGGTGGATCTCATCAGCCAGGCCGTCCTCGACCCGCGTGCGCAGCTGCTCCGCAGTGAAGGGCGTCGCGCCCTGTGGCACGTGCTTCTTCACGATGGCGAGGGCCTTCAGGTCGTAGCCGGTGACCTTGCCCTTCGCGTCCTTCGACAGCAGGTGGCCGTACTCGGCGAGCTCGTCGAGCGCCGGGCTGACGAAGAAGCGGTCCGGGAACGCGTCGTGGTGCGTGTGCAGCACGTGGGAGCCGATCTGCAGTCCGACCAGCTCCATGAGGGCGAACGGGTCCATAGGCAGCCCGAACGGTCGAACAGCCTCGATGACGGTCTCAGGAGAGGTCCCGTTCTCGATCGCGTTCATCGCCTCACCCAGCAGCTTGGCCAGGATGCGATTCACCACGAATCCGGGAGTGTCGGTCGTGATCACGGCGTTCTTTCTCAGCGCGGCCGCCGTCACCATTGCGGTGCTGAGCGCCTCGTCCGTCGTCTTTGCGGTCTTGACGACCTCGATCAACAGCATGACCGCGACCGGGTTGAAGAAGTGGAAGCCGACCACGCGCTCGGGGTGCTTCAGCTTCGCGCCGATCTGCTCGACCGACAGCGAGGAGGTGTTGGTGGCGAGGATCGCGTCGTCGGCGACGTACTGCTCGACGTCGGCGAAGACCTTCTGTTTGACGCTCAACTCCTCGAAGACGGCCTCGATGACCCAGTCGCAGTCCGCGAAGTCCCGCTTATCGGTCGTGCCGGTGACCAGGGCCTTGAGTCGGTTGGTTTCGTCGACGCTGATGCGACCCTTTGCGAGCAGCTGGTCGATCTCACTGTGGATGTACTCGAGGCCCTTGTCGACGCGCGACTGGTCGAGGTCGGTGATTACCACCGGCACCTTGAGGCGGCGGACGAAGAGCAGCGCGAACTGGCGCGCCATCAAGCCGGCGCCGATGACGCCCACCTTGCCGACCTTCTTGGCGAGTGCCTTGTCCGGCGCTCCGACCGGGCGCTTGGCGCGCTTCTGCACGAGATCGAAGGAGTAGATGCTCGCTCTGAACTGGTCGCCCGAGATGAGGTCGGCCAGCGCCTGGTCCTCGGCCGCGAAGGCATCCTTCTTGCTGGAGTTCTTGGCGGCCTTGAGCAGGGCGAGGGCGCGATACGGGCTCAGCGCCACCCGGCCGAGTCGACTCGCAATCGTCTTGTCAGCGAGCCCGATGGCGACATCCCACTTGACGGCGCGCTCGAGGCGACCCGGCTCGTTCGCCCGCTTGACCCTGATCGCGCCGGTGAGCACGCCATCCGTCCACTTCAGCGAATCCTCGAGGAAGTTGACCGACGCGAAGATCGCGTCGGCGATGCCCAGGTCGAAGGCCTTCTTGCCGGTGAGCATCGTGTTGGTCTTGAGCGGATTCGAGACGACGACCTCGAGGGCGCCCTCGATTCCGATCAGGTTGGGCAGCAGGTAGGCACCGCCCCAGCCCGGGATGATCCCGAGGAAGACCTCGGGCAGTGCGAACACGGGCACGGTCGCGTCGATCGTGCGGTACGTCGCGTTGAGCCCGATCTCGACGCCGCCGCCGAGAGCCAGACCGTTGGTGTAGACGAACGACGGCACGCCCAGCTCGCCGAGGCGGCCGAGGGCGGAGTGGCCGAGCTGGGCCATGAGCAGGCCGATGTTGCGGCTCGGCAGCTCGCCGGCACGTGACAGGTCGGCACCGGCGGCCAGGATGAACTGCTTGCCGGTGACGGCGACCGCGTCGATCTCCTTCGCGGCGGCACGGGCCGTGAGGGCGTCGAGCACGCCTGCCAGCTCGAGGAGCGTCGCCGGTCCGAGGGTGTTGGGGCGGGTGTAGTCGCGTCCGTTGTCGAGCGTGATGAGCGCGAGGCATTTGCCGCTCGGCAGGGTGATGTCTCGTACGTAGGAGTGCGTAACTACCTCGTCCGGGTCAAGCGCGACGAGCGGCGAGAAGTCGATGCCCGCGTACTGGGCGATCGCCGATTCGGCCGCCATCACTTGCGACCCTTGCCGGTGAAGTGCGGGTTCTCCCAGATGATCGACCCGCCCTGACCGAGGCCGACGCACATCGCGGTAAGGCCGTACCGCACCTCGCGGTGCTCCTCGAACTGTCGGGCAAGCTGGATCATCAGGCGGACGCCGGAGGAGGCGAGCGGATGCCCGATCGCGATCGCACCGCCCCACGGGTTGACGCGGGGGTCCTCATCGTCGACGCCGAAGTGGTCGAGGAACGACAGCACCTGCACCGAGAAGGCCTCGTTGAGCTCGAACAGGCCGATGTCGGTGATGGAGAGGCCCGCCTTGCGGAGCGCCTTCTCGGTGCTCGGAACCGGGCCGAGGCCCATGACCTCGGGCTCGACGCCGGCGAACGCGAAACTCACCATGCGCATTTTGACGCCGAGGTTGAGCTCCTTCGCCGCGGCCTCGCTCGCGAGGAGCGACACGGCGGCGCCGTCGGTGAGAGGGGAGGAGTTGCCCGCGGTCACGCGTCCGTGGGAGCGGAACGGCGTCTTGAGCGCCGCGAGACCCTCCATGGTGGTCTCGGGGCGCATCCCCTCGTCTTGGGTTGCGAGGCCCCATCCGGCTTCGCTGCTGATCGCGACGGGGATGAGGTCGGGCTGGATCTTGCCAGCCGCGTAGGCGGCCGCCACCCTCTGCTGGCTGCGCATGCCGTAGCGGTCCGCACGCTCCTTGGTGAGCGCGGGGAAGCGGTCGTGCAGGTTCTCGGCGGTGCTGCCCATGGCGAGCGCTGCCGGGTCCACCAGCTTCTCGGCGACAAAGCGCGGGTTCACATCGGCACCGAACCCCATCGGGTGGCGACCCATGTGCTCGACACCGCCCGCGAGCCCGATGTCGTAGGCGCCGTAGCCGATGGCCGCGCCGATCGTCGAGACGGTGGTCATGGCGCCCGCACACATGCGGTCGAGGGCATATCCGGGAACGCTGAGCGGCAGGCCGGCGAGGATGGCCGCCGTGCGACCGAGGGTCAGACCCTGGTCGCCCATCTGCGTTGTTGCCGCGATCCCGACATCGTCGATGCGGGCGGGCGGCAGGTTCGGGTTGCGCTCCAACAGGCCGACCATGGCCTTCACGATCAGGTCGTCAGCACGGGTGTTCCAGTACTGTCCCTTCTCGCCCGCCCGACCGAACGGGGTGCGGACCCCATCCACGAAGACGACTTCTGCTCTCTCGGCCACGATGCCTCCACTTGTGTTCATCAAACGATCCGAGGCAGCACGTTACGCGCTGAGAACCTGGGACGCTGACCAGCCTAGGCAGGCTCAGGAAGAGCTCGGAATCCTTTGATCATTCCGACGAAGCGGCCTCGGACGGCTGCTCCGGGCTTTGTTCGGGTTCCACAAAGGCATCGGCGATGACCTGTGCGGTTGCATCAACCTGCCAGGGGCGCGCTCCGAGAGCGACTAGGGCCTGCGCGACACCCGCGGCATCGAACGGATCGGGGACGTTCCAGGCCACCCGGCGCAGCAGATCCGGGGTCAGCAGATTCTCCATCGGGATCTCCAACGCCTCCGAGATCTCGGTGACGGCCGCGCGCGCACGCTTCAGTCGGCCGTCGGCGGCGGGGTTCTTCTCGGCCCAGATGCGGGGCGGAGGAAGGGTGTCTGTCGGCGGCCGCAACTGCGGAATATCCGTCTCTTCGAGTCCGGACTGGATCGCGGCGAACCAGCGGTCGAGTTGGCTGCGGCTCGCGCGGCCGGTGAACTCCTTGAGGGCAGCCAGATCGCGCTTCGTCGCGGGAAGCACGCGCGCGGCGGCGGTGAGCGAGTTGTCCGGAACGAGGCGACCGGGTGCGGTGTCGATCTCGCGCGCGTAGTCGTCGCGGGCGATCCAGAGGGCGCGCGCGACCGCCAGGTTGCGGGTCTGCCGGAGCCCGTGGATGCCCGAGAGGCGCCGCCAGGGCTCCTCTCGCACGGGAGTCTCCCGAGCCAACACCGCGTCGAACTCCTGCCGGGCGATCTCGGTCTTGCCCGCGGCATCCAGGATCTCGCCGATCTTCTCGCGCAGTTCCGGCAGCAACTCGACATCGAGTGCGGCATAGACCAGCCAGCTCTGCGGCAGCGGGCGGGTCGACCAGTCGGCTGCGGAGTGCTCCTTGGCGAGATGGATGCCAAGCAGCTGCTCGACGACCGGTCCGAGTCCCACGCGCGGCAGGCCTGCCAGGCGTGCACCGAGTTCGGTGTCGAAGATGCGGCTCGGATCGAGGCCCACCTCGCGCAGGCACGCCAGATCCTGGCTGGCGGCGTGAAGGATCCACTCCTCGTGGGCCATCAGCGCTACCAGCTCCGAGAAGTCGCCGATCGCCGGCGGATCGAAGAGGAACGCACCCGATCCGCGACGGAAGATCTGGATCAGGTACGCGCGCTGCGAGTAGCGGAAGCCGGATGCCCGCTCGGCGTCGACAGCGAAGGGGCCCTCGCCCTCGGCGAGGCGCGCGACGGCGAAGAGGAACTCCTCGCGGTTGGCGATCACATGCAGTGGCGCGTGGGGCGCCGGGTCGCGCAAGGCCTCGGCCAGGGAAGCCTCGATCGACGTCGACGTCGATCGAGGCTCCGGCGCCGCGGTCACAACCGGCTCTGCCCCCGCCTCCGCCAGCGGGATCTCTTCCGGCGGCAAGAAGGGCTGCACCATCGGCTCCTGGCCGGGTCGGTCGGAGAACAGCGGGATGCGGCCGTCAGTCACGCGACGCCCGGATGTCGGGGAGCAGGCTGACCGCGTCGGCGGTCGGCGGCAGGCCGGCCAGCTGGCAGACGAGGTCGCTCCAGCCCTCCACGTGCGCGGCGAAGTCGAGATCGGACGGGGTCCAGGACGCCCGGATCTCGAGCTGTGCGCCGTCGCTCTGGCCCGACAGCTCGCCGAAGCCGGTGGACAGCACCTTCGTCGCGGTGCCGGAGGCCGAGTGGTAGTCCGCCGTGCGCAGGTCGAGCGCGTCGATCAGCCACGACCATGCCACCTCGGCGACGAAGGGGTCGAGCCCGATGTCGGTCTCGAGGGGGGCCTGCGCGAAGCACACGATCCGGAACGCCCCGCCCCAGGCCTCGGGCTCCTCAGGGTCGTAAAGCAGCACGAACCGACCGGTGCCGAGCACCGAGTCGAGTCCGTGCCGTTGAGGGTGCACGTCACCGGCCAGGGCGATCGCGTACGGCGCCATCCCGGTTGGGGCGGCGATCTCAGAGAGTTCGAGCTCGGGGCGAGCCGTTGCATGCCGCACCGAGGCGATGGCCAACTCGAAGGGAGCCGGCATCGGGGAGCCTGATGCGCTTTCGGACACGTCTGCAGACTATGGTTTTTGGTGAGCTGGCGCCGCGTGCCACGCGGCAGATCAGGGGAGTCGAGATGTCCAGGCGGACTACACGGCGCATCGTTGTCGGGTCCGCGATCGGCGCGGTCGCTCTCATCGCGTCCGTGGCGGCGGCAGCAGCGGCGGTCAGCGTGATCGTCGCTCGAACGGTGATCATCCCGCCCTCGCGCCGCACCGACGACATCGGGATCGTCTCGCTCGACCTCGCGAACTCCACCGTCGTGCTCACCTCGACCGTCGACTCGCGCCTTCCCGGCGAGTACAGCTTCTGGTTCTCGGGAGACACCGGCCATGTCCGGGTCGGCGACATCATCCGTCAGGATGCCAACACGGTCACGCGCTCGATCGAGGCACCGGACTTCGGCGACCTCGAGCATGCCCGGCGCGGCCGCTTCAACGGGTGGTTCTACCTGAGCCCCGGCGATCTCGGCCTCCCGTACGAGGACGTCAAGATTGCGACCCCGCTCGGTGACGCACCCGCGTGGGTCGTCCCGGCGGCGACGCCCGACTTGACGCGCTGGATGATCGGCGTGCATGGTCGTGGCGTGCGGCGCCAGGAGGCCCTGCGCGGCATCGTTCCGTTCCGTGCGGCCGGCTTCGCCTCGCTCATCGTCAGCTATCGCAACGACGGCGACGCACCCCGCAGCGACGATTACCGCTACGCCCTCGGCGACCGCGAATGGCTCGACGTCGAGGCCGCGATGCGGTACGCGCTCGCGCACGGCGCCGAGGAGATCGTGCTCATGGGCTGGTCGATGGGCGGCGCCACAGTTCTTCAGGCCCTGACCCGCTCGGTGTTCGGCGACAAGGTGATCGGGGTCGTGCTCGAGTCCCCGGTCGTCGACTGGATCGCGACCCTCGACTTCCAGGTGGAGCTGAGGCGACTGCCCACCGTCATCCGGATCGGCGTGCTGACGCTCTTCAAGCATCACTGGGGCGGCATCTTCACCGGCCTCGCCGAACCGCTCGACCTGGAGCGCCTCGACTTCGTCACTCGTGCCCAGGAGCTGGACCGGCCCGTGCTGATCCTGCACAGCGACGACGACGGATTCGTCCCCTCGACCGCCTCGCGCGCGCTCGCCGTCGCCCGGCCCGACATCGTCAGCTACGAGGAGTTTCAGGTCGCCCGGCACACTAAACTGTGGAATTCCGACCACACGAAGTGGGAAGGCGCGATCAGTCGCTGGATCGCGAAGCTTCCTTGACCGAAGAATCGCAGGTTCGTTGGCGCTGGCGTCGCACGAGCGCTACGCGTTTCCCCCGGCTCCAGCGCGCTCTCTGACCTGCCGCTGGATGCGCCCGAGCAGCGCCATCATCCCGCGGATGCGCAGCGGGCTGACCGCCTCGGTGAGCCCGATCTCGAGCGGGTAATCCTGCGGAACGGCGAGCACCTGGTCGACGTCCAACCCCGCAAGACCCTGCACGAGGATCGACGCGAAGCCGCGCGTGGTGGGCGATTCGCGCGGCGCCGTCACGAACACGTGGACGGTGCGCGCGGCATCCACCTCGACGAAGAGGAACACGGGCGACTGGCACTCGACCACCCGCTCGAGCAGGTCGGGGTGGTCGGAGTAGCGGGGCGGCAGATCCGGGAGCCCGTTCGAGAACTCGAGCAGCAGCTGCAGTCGATCGCGCTGCTCGAGCGCGAGGAAATCTTCACGGATCTGTTCGAGCGCAACGGGAAGCGGGAGGGTGATGTCTGTCACCCCTCCAGTCTGCCAGTCAGTGTGCGGCGGTGCCCGTGAGCACGCCCGGCTCGACGCCCTTGACGATCGGGACGCGCACGGCGCTGCCCCACTCGGTCCACGAGCCGTCGTAGTTGCGCACGTTCTCGAAGCCGAGCAGGTAGCTGAGGGCGAACCAGGTGTGGCTCGACCGCTCGCCGATGCGGCAGTACGCGATGACGTCGTCGCCGGGCTTGAGGCCCGCGCCATCCAGGTAGATCGCCTCGAGCTCGGCGCGCGGCTTGAACGTGCCGTTCTCGGCGACAGCGCGCGCCCACGGGACGTTCTGAGCGGTCGGGATGTGGCCGGCACGCAGGGCGCCCTCCTCCGGATATGCAGGCGCCGTCGTGCGGTCGCCCACGTACTCCTCGGGCGAACGCACGTCGATCAGCGGGGAGCCGAGGTGCTCGATCACGTCGTCTTTGAAGACGCGTTCCGTGACATCGTCGCGTTCGACGACCGGGTAGTCGACGGGGACGACCGGGGTGGAGGCGGTCGTGTACGCACGGCCCTCGGCCTCCCACTTGGCGCGGCCGCCGTCGAGCAGGCGCACATCCTCGTGACCGAAGAGGGTAAAGACCCAAAGGGCGTAGGCGGCCCACCAATTGGTCTTGTCGCCGTAGATGACGACCGTCGTGTCGCGGCCGATGCCCTTGGAGCCGAGGAGCTTCGCGAAGCCGGCGCCGTCCAGGTAGTCGCGCGTCACGGGGTCGTTGAGGTCGGTGTGCCAGTCGATCTTGACCGAGCCCTCGATGTGGCCGGTCTCGTAGAGCAGAACGTCTTCGTCGGATTCGACGACGACCAGGCCGGGACTGCCGAGATGCTCCGCCAGCCACTCCGTGCTGACGAGCCGTTCGGGATGGGCGAAAGCGGCGAAGGCGGGCGTGGGATCGAGTTCTACGGTCATCGTGGTCTCTCCTGGGTGGTGCGGCCCCGGCGGTAAGCTGGAACGTCTCCTTTCAGGGTAGACAGTCGACCGCCGTGGCCGCTGACGTGCCGTAAGGAATCGACACGCAATCCACGTCGTGAGGCCCGATCACATGCAGCTGTCCGTCCCCTCGCTCGCCGAGCGCGCCCCGCAGATGACGGGAGCGGAGCTCGCCGCCTCGCTCGTCCCGCCGCGTCAGTTCGCCGACGCCACGCTCGACAACTACCGACCTGACCCCGACTACCCCTCGCAGGCCGAGGCGGTCACTGCGGTGCGCACCTTCGTGGCCTCGTGGACCCGGGGCGCGGGCGGCCGAGGCGGACTCTTCTCGCGTCGCAAGGCTCCCGAGACGAAGCCGGGCCTCTACCTCGACGGCGGATTCGGTGTCGGCAAGACCCACCTGCTCGCGGCGCTGTGGAAGCTCGCGCCGGGCCGCAAGTACTTCGGGACCTTCATCGAGTACACCGCGCTGGTCGGCGCCCTCGGCTACGCGCAGAGCCTGAAGCTGCTCACCGGCGCGAGCCTGTTGGCCATCGACGAGTTCGAACTCGACGACCCGGGCGACACCATGATCATGAGCCGACTGCTGGGGGCGCTCACCGCGACCGGCACCCGGATCGCCGCCACCTCCAACACGCCGCCGAACGCGCTCGGCGAGGGCCGCTTCGCCGCGTCGGACTTCGTCCGCGAGATACAGGGTCTCTCGGACCGCTTCGAGATCCTCCGGATCGACGGCCTCGACTACCGCCGCCGTGAGATCGAGGGACACGCCGTCACCTTCGACGAGGCGGGCTACGAGGCCGCGGTGGGGGCGGCATCCGCGGCGGGGACGGTCACGGCCGACGAGTTCGACGCGTTGCTCCAGCACCTCGGCACAGTGCACCCCTCCCGCTACGTGAAGCTCGTCGACGACCTCGACGCGATCGGGCTGCACGGCGTGCACGTGCTCACCGATCAGGCGGATGCCCTGCGCCTCGTCGCGCTCGTCGACCGCCTCTACGACGCGCAGGTCACGGTCTACTCGACCGGGACGCCGCTGGACATGGTGTTCGGCGACGAGATGCTGGCGGGCGGGTATCGCAAGAAGTACCTGCGCGCCGTGTCGCGACTGATCGCGCTCACGTCGACGCCCGCGGCGACATCCCCGGCGACCTCCGCCTGAGTCGTCCAAGCGCCGTCGCCTAGCCTGGACTCATGGGCTCCGCCACGACCACGCGACTGCGCTCCTCCTGGACGGTCGTCGTCCCGGCGCTGGCGCTCGTCGCGCTGGTCGCGACCTGGCAGCGCACCCTGCCGATCCTCGCCGTCGCGATCGTGGCGATCGTCCTGATCGCCGCCGTCCTGGTGGCCGTGCATCACGCCGAGGTCGTCGCGCACCGGGTGGGGGAGCCGTACGGCTCGCTCGTGTTGGCCGTCGCGGTGACGATCATCGAGGTCGCGCTGATCATCACCCTCATGGCGAGCGGCAAGTCCGGCACCGAGACGCTCGCCCGCGACACCGTCTTCGCCGCGGTGATGATCACGGTGAACGGGATCGTGGGCATCTCGATCCTGCTGGGCGCCATCAAGCACGACGTGCCGCGCTTCAACGCCGAGGGCACCGGATCGGCACTCGCCGTGGTGGCGACGCTCGTGACGCTGACCCTCGTGCTCCCGACCTTCACGGTGACGACCTCCGGACCGCGATTCTCGACGCCGCAACTGATCTTCGTGGCGGCGGCATCCCTCGTGCTCTATGGCCTCTTCGTCTATCTGCAGACCGGGCGGCATCGCGACTTCTTCCTGCCTGTTGATGCCGCGGGTGAGGCCATCGACGAACAGCACGCCACGCCGCCAACGACGCGCGCCACGATGATTAGCCTGGTGCTCCTGCTCGTCTCGCTGGTCGCCGTCGTCGGGCTCGCGAAGGCGGTCTCGCCGGCGATCGAGTCGGGGGTCGTCGCCGCGGGGATTCCGAACTCCTTCGTCGGCGTGGTCATCGCGCTGCTCGTTCTGCTGCCCGAGGTGCTTGCGGCGTCGAAGGCGGCACTCCGCAATCGGGTGCAGACCAGTCTCAACCTCGGTATCGGGTCGGCCATGGCGAGCATCGGGCTCACCATCCCAGCGATTGCCGTCGCCTCGATCTGGCTGCCCAGCCCGCTGACGCTGGGGCTCGGCCCTGTTCAGATCGTGATGCTCGTGCTGACCTTCGTGGTGGCGACGCTCACCGTGGTTCCGGGTCGTGCCACCCGCCTCGAGGGGGCGCTGCACCTAGCTTTGTTGGCGGCGTTCGTCTTCCTGGCCATCAACCCATAGGGGTCGGCCCGACGGTCACTGCGCAGCGGCCGATTCACCCTCTCGCCGCCGGTACTGCCGCGCGCGCACGGTCGTGACGGTCGCGCCGATGAGGGCAGCGACCACGGACCCGGCCAGGACCGCCAGCGTGCCCTCGGCGGCGATGGCGGCGTCGTTGCGGAAGGCCAGCTCGTTCATGAGCAGCGAGACCGTGAAGCCGATGCCGCCGAGCGTCGCGACCACGAGCACATCGCCGAACGGGACCGCGGCCTTGCGCTCCGACTTCGGTAGCAGGCGCGAGCCGACGAACGCGCCGGCCGAGATCCCCACCAGCTTGCCGACCGGCAGCGCCAGCGCGATGCCCCAGAACACCGGGCTGAGCCCCGAGCCAACCGCCGGGATGAGCACCAATGCCGAGGTGAACGCGAACAGCGGCAGAATCACCCCGTTCGACCACGGTTCGATCGCGTGCCGTGCTCGACCGGCGACCGCGGGTGCCATCACCAGACCCAGCGCGACCCCCGCGATGGTCGAATGGATGCCCGAGAGATGCACGAGTACCCAGGCGGCGATTCCGAGCACGACGAGAACGGTGATCATCCATCGTGCCCCGCGGCCTCCCGCCCGCACCCTGACGCTCAGGAAGCCGAAGGCAAGCACCACCGGCACCGCGAGCAGCAGCGGGACCGGATGCAGTTCCTGCGTGAAGAAGATGGCGATCAGCAGGATGGCGATCAGGTCGTCGATCACGGCGAGCGCCAGCAGCAGCGCACGGATCCGTGAGGGGAGCCCCCGCCCGACCAGGGCGAACACCCCGAGGGCGAAGGCGATGTCGGTGGCGGTGGGGATCGGCCATCCGTTCACGTACTTCGGGTCGGAGACGAAGGTCAGGTAGACGAGCGCGGGGGCGAGCACTCCGCCCACGGCCGCGATCGCCGGGATGAGCGCCTTGCGCGGCGTATCCAGCTCTCCGTGGGTCAGCTCGTGGCGAAGCTCGATTGCGGCGAGGAAGAAGAAGACCGCGAGCAGTCCGTCGGTGACCCAGTGTCCGAGCGACAGTTGCAGGCCGAGCCAGGGGATGTCGAGGTGCGTGTCCCGAGCGGCGAAGATCACCGGTCCGACCGGGCTGTTGGCGAGTCCGATCCCCAACGCGGCCGCAACCACGAGCAAGAAGGCGGCGATGCGCTCTGAACGGAAGAAGGCCATACGGCCATTCTGTCGCTGCGCCGAGGTCGGGTGGTCTAGGGGCGGTTCGGCGGTCTCTCGAAACACGATGTTTACACGGTCGAGTCCCGTGTAACCATTCCGAAACACCAGGACACCGGGGCGGTAACGTGCCCCCGCCACACTGACTCTGAAACCCGACGCTGCACGGCCCAGCTGCGATCACATGCCGACGGTCTCTCCCTCACCCGGGCACATAGAAAGAGGAACCCACCCATGCTTCATCTCGCGAGCGGTCCTTCCGTCGGAGACGCGGTCACCGCCATCAACTCGCTCTGGCTCATCGTCGGTGCAGCCCTCGTGCTGCTGATGACTCCGGGCGTTGCCTTCTTCTACGGCGGCATGGTCAAGGCGAAGAGCGTCATCAGCATGATGATGATGAGCTTCGGCGCCATCGCCATCGTCGCCGTCCTCTGGGTCATCTACGGGTACGGGCTCGCGTTCGGCACTCCGCTGATCCCGCACCTCCTCGGCAATCCCTTCGCCGCGGACAACAATCTGGTCGGGCTCACCAGCCTGCTCCACATCGGCAAAGACGGCGCCATGACGCCGGACCTCCCCGGCCTTGCCTTCGCAGGGTTCCAGGCGACCTTCGCCATCATCACGGTCGCGCTGATCTCCGGTGCGATCGCGGACCGCGCGAAGTTCGGCTCGTGGATCATCTTCGCCGGCGTCTGGGTCACGGTCGTCTACTTCCCGGTCTGCTACTGGGTGTTCAACCTGACGGATGGCATCTTCGGCTCCAAGACGAACGGCGGCATCGGCGTCAACGACTTCGCCGGAGGAACCGCGGTCCACATCAACGCGGGCGCTGCCGGCTTGGCACTCGCTCTGGTTCTCGGCAAGCGCGTCGGCTTCAAGAAGGGCATCAACGCCCCGCACAACGTGCCGCTGACTCTCCTGGGCGCCGCTCTTCTGTGGTTCGGCTGGTTCGGCTTCAACTCGGGCTCGGAGGCCGCCGTCGACGGTGTCGCCGCGATCGCGTGGATCAACACCCTCGCCGCCCCGGC
>JANXTR010000043.1 GCA_025352325.1 Microbacteriaceae bacterium
CGACACGCCTCGTCGACGCGCTGGCCGTGCTGCTCGCGCGGCTGCACGTCGTCGGCTTCTTCTGGGGAGACGTGTCGCTCTCGAACACGCTGTTCCGCCGAGACGCTGGCTCCTTCGCCGCCTACCTGGTGGATGCCGAGACCGGCAAGCTGTATCACGATGGCCTGTCCAACGGCCAACGCGAGAACGACCTCGAGATCGGCCGGATCAACATCGCCGGCGAGCTGCTCGACCTGCAGGCGGGCGGGCGCCTCGACGAGGATCTCGACCCGGTCGCGGTCGCCGACGGGATCGTGGCGGCGTACCGCAGCCTGTGGACCGAGCTCACGGCATCCGAATCGTTCCCCCAGGCCGAGCGTTGGCGCATCAACCGTCGCGTCGAACGCCTCAACGACCTCGGCTTCGACATCGAGGAGCTGTCGATTAAGACCGACGAGTCCGGCACGCAGGTGCGCATCCAGCCGAAGGTGGTGGATGCCGGCCACCACTCCCGTCGCCTGCTCCGTCTGACCGGGCTGGACGCCGGCGAGAACCAGGCGCGCCGATTGCTCAATGACCTGGACGCCTACCGCGCGACCGGCGACCGCAAGGATCTCGACGAGGAGATGGTCGCCCACGACTGGGTGGTGCGGGTGTTCGAGCCGGTGATCCGCGCCATCCCGAAAGACCTGCGCGGCAAGCTCGAGCCGGCCGAGGCCTTCCACCAGCTGCTCGAGCACCGCTGGTATCGCTCGCAGAACGAGGCACGCAGCATCCCGCTCGCCGAGGCGTTGAGCTCGTACATCGACACGGTGCTGCGGCACCGCCGCGACGAGATGACCGTCGTGGCCCCGCCGACCGGCACCATCACGCTGCCGATCGAGGTCATCGAGGCAGACGGCCCAGAGGCGGCCGCCGACGACGCCGAGGACTGGCGCTCCAAGGTCTGAATCCCAGGGACACGGCGGGCGAGAGATCGTCACAAGCATGAAACACCCCGGAGTCCGGCCTTCCCTAGATTGAGCGCGTCGATATCGTCACGCCCGAATCACAGGAGCAACCATGAGCGGAAACGCCGCACGTCTGCAAGCGATCAAGGACGTCGAGGCCTATGTGCCCCCGACCGTCAGCTTCTCCCCCACGGAGACCCCCGGTGCCATCTTCGGCGAGAACGTCTTCAACAAGGTCGTGATGCGCCAGCGTCTCCCGAAGTCGGTCTACAAGTCGGTCGTCGCCACCATCGAGCACGGCGCCAAGCTCGACCCCGAGGTCGCGGATGCCGTGGCCTCGGCCATGAAGGACTGGGCCCTCGAGAAGGGTGCCACCCACTACGCGCACGTGTTCTACCCGCTGACCGGCCTCACCGCCGAGAAGCACGACAGCTTCCTCGAGCCCGTCGGCGATGGAACCGCCCTCGCCGAGTTCGCTGGCAAGACCCTCGTGCAGGGCGAGCCCGACGCATCCAGCTTCCCCAACGGCGGACTCCGCAACACCTTCGAGGCACGCGGCTACACCGGCTGGGACGTCACCAGTCCGGCCTACGTGCTCGAGAACCCGAACGGCAACACGCTCTGCATCCCCACCGTCTTCGTCTCGATGACCGGCGAGGCCCTCGACCACAAGACGCCGCTGCTGCGCTCCCAGCAGGCGATGGGCGAGCACGCCGAGCGCGTCCTCACCCTGTTCGGCCACACCAACCTCAACCACATCGTCTCGTTCTGCGGCCCTGAGCAGGAGTACTTCCTGATCGACCGCCACCTCTTCCTCGCCCGCCCCGACCTGCTGAACTCCGGCCGCACCCTGTTCGGCGCCAAGCCGCCCAAGGGCCAGGAGTTCGACGACCACTACTTCGGCGCGATCCCCGAGCGCGTGCTCGGATTCATGATGGACACCGAGCGCGAGCTGTTCAAGCTGGGCATCCCGGCGAAGACCCGTCACAACGAGGTCGCCCCTGGCCAGTTCGAGATCGCCCCCATGTTCGAGCGCGGCAACATCGCAGCCGACCACCAGCAGCTGCTCATGACGACGTTCAAGTCGATCGCGAAGAAGCACGGCATGGAGTGCCTGTTCCACGAGAAGCCGTTCGCCGGTGTCAACGGATCGGGCAAGCACGTCAACTTCTCGCTCGGCAACGACGAACTCGGCAGCCTCTTCGTGCCCGGTGACAACCCGCACGACAACGCGCAGTTCCTCGTGTTCTGCGCCGCCGTCATCCGGGCCGTGCATCTGTACGGCGGTCTGCTCCGCGCCTCTGTCGCCTCGGCGAGCAACGACCACCGTCTGGGTGCGAACGAGGCGCCGCCGGCGATCATCTCGATCTTCCTGGGCGACCAGCTGGCCGACATCTTCGAGCAGATCGCCAAGGGTCCCGTCACCTCGTCGAAGGGTCGCGGCACGATGACGATCGGCGTCGACACGCTGCCGATCCTGCCGACCGACCCGGGCGACCGCAACCGCACGAGCCCGTTCGCGTTCACCGGCAACCGATTCGAGTTCCGCGCGCCGGGTTCGCTGCAGACGGTCGCGGCGCCGATGGTCACCATCAACACGATCATGGCCGACTCGCTCGATTACATCGCCACGAAGCTCGAGGCCGCCGCGGCCGCGGGGACCGACTTCGACGCGGCGGTGCAGGCCCTGCTGACGGAGATCATCAACGAACACGGCGACGTCGTGTTCAATGGCGACGGCTACGGGGACGCCTGGCCGATCGAGGCCGAGAAGCGCGGACTCGCGAACCTGAAGACCACCCTCGACGCGCTCCCCGAGCTCATCACCGACCCGGCGATCGCGCTGTTCGAGAAGTACAAGGTCTTCAACGCCCGTGAGATGCACAGCCGCTACGAGATCGGTCTCGAGCAGTACGTCAACGTCATCGGCGTCGAGGCGCGGCTCACGCTCGAGGTCGGTGCGACCGTCGTGCTGCCGGCGGCGGTCCGTCACCAGACCGAGGTCGCGCTGAACCTCGGCGCCCTCAGGTCGGCGGGCGTCACCGACGTCGACCTGGCCCCGCTGGATGCCGTGAGCGCTCCGATCGCCGCCCTGCGATCCGCCCTCGCGACGCTGTCGGACGCCCTGGCAGACGAGTCCGCCCACGAGGCCCAGGCCGAGGCGGAGCACGCGCGCGACGCGCTGCTCCCCGCGATGCTGGCCGTCCGCGCCGCGGCCGACCAGCTCGAGGCGCTCGTCGCCGACGACCTGTGGCCGCTCCCGACCTACCAGGAGATGCTCTTCATCCTGTAATAGGAAACCCGCCAGAAGGCCCCGGATCGCGCACAGCGATTCGGGGCCTTTTGCGTGTCAGTGCTTCTTGCCGTGCACGAACCAGATGCCCTCGAACTCGCCCGATCCGACGTTGCGGAGCACGTGCGGGATGCTCGAGTCGAAGCCAAGCGATTCGCCGACGTTGAGCGTGAAGACCTCGGTCCCGACGGTCACCTCGAGGGTGCCCTTCAGCACGTAGCCGTACTCGAAACCCTCGTGCCCGACCAGGTCACCGCCGGCCGTCGAGGTGGCACCCGGTGCGTAGGCGATTTTCATGAAGTTGACGGCGTGCTCCGGCGTGGCCGCGAGCCGTTCCCATTCCACCCCGTCGGCCATCACCAAATGCGAGCGGTGCGAGGGGTGCACGACCGAGACCCGGTTCGAGTACTCCGAGGGATGCCACGCGTTGGTCGGATTCTTGTCCCCGTCAGGCCCCCAGCCCTCGACGAGCGGCGGGCGATCGATATCGGCTCCGCGCTGATCGAACAGTTCGTCGATCGAGACGTTGAGCAGCTGCGCGAACGCATACAGCGTCGAAACGGACGGCTGCGACTTGCCGTTCTCGATCTGCGAGACGAACGAGGGCGAGACATTCGCCTGACGCGCGAGCTCGCGCAAGGTGAGTCCCGCCTTGAGCCGGACGTCTTTCAGACGTGATCCCAGGTTGTCCATGAGAACTTCAGTGTCGCGCATCTCGACCCCGTCCGGCGGGGATGTCCGCCACGCCATGTGCACTGCCTCGTTGTAGTGCTGCTGCACAGTTCGAGACCGGAGATCCGGTTGTCGATCAATATACACATTCGGGGGAGCCCCTAGCTGCGGGACTTTCCGGGGATTTGCCGCGGGTGGGAGCTCCTTGTGTTAATCCAGAGAGAACAGAGTAACCTTGTCAGCGAACACGCGAGTCGCCCGTTCTCGTGTCCCGAAACATACGAAGGAGTATGCAGTGGCTTTCATCGGCGTCCACCACACCGGGATCATCGTGAAGAATCTCGACAGGTCGATCTACTTCTATCACGACCTCCTCGGCCTCCCCATCCAGAGCGAACCGAGCCCGTGGTTCTCCGGCGAGGAGCTCGCTCGGGGAGTCGGCGTCCCCGGCGGATCCCTGCGCCAGGTGAACCTCCGGGTCGGCGACGGCTCGCTCGAACTGCTCGAATACGGCAACCGGCCGGAGGGCGACGACACCGTCCCCCCGCAGAACCGTCTGGGTTCGATGCACGTCGCGCTCCGCGTCGACGACATCGTCTCCACCGTCGCCGAACTCGAGGCGAAGGGGATCAGCTTCCTCTCCGCTCCGAACACCGTGGATGAGGGCGTCCTCGCCGGCTGGCGCTGGATCTACTTCCTCGACCCCGATGGCGTCACCATCGAGCTCGTCGAAGAGGCGTACACCACCGACCACGCGGAGGCGATCGCGAAGTACCTCGCCGAGCGCCCCTCCCTCGACTCCCTTCTCTGAGAGGTCACACCCATGACTGAGCCCCGCCGTGCACTTGTCGTCGGATCCACCGGTATCGTCGGCCAGTCCCTGGCTAGCATGCTCGCGCGGGAGGGGTGGACGACCTTCGGCCTGTCGCGCAGTGGGTCGGTCGAGCTGCCGGGGGTCACCAACATCCGGGCCGATCTGCTGGACCCCGAGGCCCTCACCACTGCCCTGGCGGAGGTGCGCCCGAGCTTCGTGGCGATCACGGCCTGGATGCGGCAGGACACCGAAGCCGAGAACATCCGGGTCAACAGCGCGACAGTCCGCAATCTGCTGGCCGCCCTGGAGCCCGCGAAGTCGGTGGAGCACGTCGCGCTGATGACCGGGCTCAAGCACTACCTCGGGCCGTTCGAGGCGTACGGCAAGGCCGTGATGGCCGAGACGCCGTTCCACGAGTCGGAGCCGCGGCTCGACTACCCGAACTTCTACTACGCGCAGGAGGACGAGCTGTTCGCATCCGCCGCGAGGAACGGCTTCAGCTGGAGCTCGCACCGCTCGCACACCGTGTTCGGCTTCGCCGTCGGCAGCGCGATGAACATGGCGCTGACGCTCGCGGTCTACGCGACCATCTGCCGGGAACTCGGCCGGCCGATGATCTTCCCCGGCTCCGCGATGCAGTGGAACGCCCTCACCGATGTCACCGACGCCGAGCTGATGTCGGAGCAGATGATCTGGGCGGCGACCCACGCCGAGGGCCGCAACGAGCCGTTCAACACCGCGAACGGCGATGTCTTCCGCTGGCGCTGGCTGTGGCCCCAGCTCGCGGAGTACTTCGGCCTGGAATGGGAGGCCTTCTCGGGAGAACCGCGCACCCTCGAGTCGCAGATGGCCGGCATGGAGGACACCTGGCGCGAGATCGCGGCGAAGTACTCGCTGGCCGAGCCGCAGTTGGACCGCCTCGCCTCCTGGTGGCACAGCGACGCCGACCTCGGCCGCACCATCGAGGTGCTGACCGACATGACGAAGAGTCGTGAGGCCGGATTCCTGGGCTTCCGCAACACCGTGAGCAGCCTCTTCGAGAAGATCGAGCGGTATCGGGCCGCGCGGATCCTGCCGTAGCCGGCGCGAGCCGCGCGGACGAAGAACGAGACCCCCGCCCTTCCCGGGTACGGGGGTCTCGTCGTCTCGGGCTTCCGCGGCCGGATCAGGCGGGCAGCGTCGCCGTCAGCTCGACGTGCGCCTTGATGGTGGTCCCCGGATGATGCGCCGCATCCAGCGCGTCGAGCGCGTGCTCCACGTCGAAGTGCTGGGTGACGAGCGGGGTCATGTCGATGCCGCTGTTCGCCAGGAAGCGCAGCGTGTCGGGCCAGACCCCGGGCGACCCGATCGAGCCGGTGATGCGAAGTTCCTTGGACTGGATGAGCCCGAGCTTCGCG
The DNA here is from genome assembly GCA_025352325.1 of Microbacteriaceae bacterium. GTDB lineage: Bacteria > Actinomycetota > Actinomycetes > Actinomycetales > Microbacteriaceae > Lysinimonas. The sequence continues at coordinate 6,106 of JANXTR010000043.1, forward strand.
GGGGCGTCGCCGCCGACGTTGATTCCGACGTACGCGACTCGGCCCTTGAACGCCACGAGTTCGAGGGCACGAGCCATGACGGCGGGCCGGCCGGAGACCTCGACCACGACATCCGCACCCCGTCCCCCGGTGATGTCGGCCAGGAGCGCATCGATGTCATCGGGGTGCACCGTGTGCGCGGCGCCGAGCTGCCGCGCGATCTCCCGACGGCCCTCGTCTGGTTCCACGACGACGGTCACCGCCCCCATCGCGGCTGCCGCCGCGGTGACCGCGAGCCCCACCGGACCGGCGCCGAGCACCACGAGCGTGTCGCTCGCGTTCACGTTGCCCGCGCGCACCAGCGCGTAGTACGCGACACTGAAGGGCTCGACGAGCGCGCCCATCGTCCAGGAGAGGTTGTCGGGCAACTTGTGGAGCCACCCCGGCTTGGCCACGAAGAAGTCGGCGATGGCTCCGCTGATCGAGAACCCGAAGTGGTCGTCGCCGATGACGCACTCGCCCACCACCCGGTCGCCGGGCGCGAAGTCGGTGACGCGCGATCCGACCTTCACGACCTCGCCCGCCCACTCGTGGCCGGGGATGATCGGGTAGCTGAAGGGGATGATGTAGCGCCCCTCCAGCAGGTCGATGTCCGAGTGGCAGACGCCGACCGAGCGCGCCGCAATGAGCACCTCATCGTCGGCGATCTCGGGGATCGGCAACTCGGTCACCTCGGGCAGATCCTGTTTCGTGAACTGCAGTGCCTTCATCCTCAACCCCTCGCGTTCACGAGCACCTTGACCTGGTCCCCGGTCGGCGACAGCAGGGTCTCGAAGCCCTTCTCGACGATGTCCTCCATCGCGATCTGCGCGCTCACCACCTTCTCGACCGGGTAGCGGCCGGAGGCAATGAGGCTCACGATGCGCGGAAAGTCCGTGACCGGGTAGCACCAGGTGCCCGCGAGCGTGATGTCGTGCTCCGAGAGCACCATCGGGTCGATCGAGGCGGGCTTGGTGTGGAGTCCGGTCTGCACCACGCGACCGGCTGAGCGCACGGATGCCAGGGCGGTCTGCAGGGCGCGCTCGTTGCCGGAGCATTCGATCGCGGCATCCACCCCGATGCCCTCGTGGAGGTCCTTCAGATACGCGGCGACGTCGAGCTGTGACGGGTCGAGCACCTCGGCGACCCCGAGGCTGCGGATGAGCGCCTGACGGGTTGGGTTGAGCTCCGAGACGAAGACGCGGGCGCCGAGCGACGCCGCGTAGAGGGTGGCGAGCGCACCGATCGGGCCTGCGCCGGTGATGAGCACGTTGTCGCCCGGACGCACGTGCCCGGTGTCGACGCCGTACGCGGCGACGGCCGCCGGCTCGACCAGGGCGCCCTGCAGGTCGCTCACGCCCTCGGGCAGCACGGTCAGGATGCTCTCCGGCAGCACGGCCAGTTCGGCGATCCCGCCCCAGGCGTAGCTGAGCCCGACGCACGCCATCTTCACGCAGAGATGGTTGAGGCCCCGACGGCAGTAGTAGCACTCGTTGTCGAACAGCAGCGGCATCGCGGTCACGCGATCGCCGACCTTCACGCCGGTGACATCCGAGCCGATCTCCATGACCTCGGCCGAGAACTCGTGCCCGAGGATCTGCGGCAGCACCGACCCGTTCAGCGGATGCGGCGTCGACGGCGTCACGATCGGACCCATCGCGTACTCGTGCAGGTCGGTGCCGCAGATCCCACACCAGTAGGGCTTGACGAGCACCTCGCGAGGTCCGACCCCGGTCGGAGCCGCGACCTGCTCGACGCGGATGTCGTGGGCGGCGTAGAAGACAGCGGCCTTCATGCGGGGGTTCCGTTCTGTGGGGTGAGGAGTGTGGGGTCGAACAGCACCTTGCCCTCGAGCTTGCCGGTGGCGAGGAGTTCGAGCAGGTCGGCGATGTCGTCGAGCGGATGCACGGAGTCCAGCAGCTCGTGCGCCAGCTCGCTGTTCGCGAGCAGCTCGAGAGCCGGGGCCAGATCCTGCGCGAAGACGTGCGCGTTGGTGGTGCGGACGGTGATCTCGCGAATCACGAGGGAGGCGATGTCCACCTCGGGCGGACCCGCGGGAAGCCCGACCTGCAGGACCGTGCCGCCGGAACGCACCATCCGGATGGCGTTGGCCAGCTGACCGGGAGCGCCACTGGCCTCGATGACCACGTCGGCGCCGCGCGGGTGCACGGTCTCGAGCACCTCGGCCACGACGTCGTCCGAGGTCGCGAGGATACGGGCAGCCCCCAATCGCGCGGCGCGGTCGAGCCGCGGGCCGGCGAAGTCGACCACGGTGACGTCGGCGTCGGCGAGCGAGAGCACTCCGGCGAGCACGAAGGTGCCGATCGCCCCGGCGCCGATCAGCACGACACGATCGCCGTCGGCGACTCCGGAGCGCCGGGCCGCATGCAACCCGACCGCGAGCGGCTGCGACAGCCCCGCCGCATCGAGCGAGAGTCCGTCGGGGATCGGGGTGAGCATCTTCTCGGGCGCCGCCACGAACTCCGCCATCCCGCCGTCGACGTTGAGCCCGAGTGTGCGGTAGTTCCAGCAGAGGTTCGTGCGCCCCTCGAGGCAGCGCGGGCACTCGCCGCACCAGACCCCGGCGCCGGACGCGACCTGATCGCCGACCGCGAAGAAGCTGCCGGGCCCGGTCTCCACGACCTCGCCGATGAACTCGTGCCCGAAGATCATCGGCCCGGCGTGTCCCGTCACCGGGTGCGGGGTGTCGCGGGTCGCGAACAGATGCGGTCCCGACCGCCACTCGGTGGCATCCGTTCCGCACATCCCGCTGCGCAGCACGCGCAGCAGCACCTCGCCGTCGCCGTGCTGCGGGACGGGTCGGTCCTCGATGCGCACGTCGTGCGCGCCGTAGTAAACCGCCGCCTTCATGAGGGCAGTCTTCCCGATCCGGTCACTTCTCGCCGCGTCCTTCCGCGGTGTTCAGGTGCGACTGCGCGCTGCGCACATCGGGCAGCGGACCGTTCACCGTGTAGAGACGCTGGCCGGCGACGAGCAGTTCCTCGGCCGGGAACTTCGTGACGACCTCGCACCCGTCTGCGGTCACCACCAGCTCCTCCTCGATGCGTGCGGCACCCCAGCCGTCTGCGGCAGGCCAGTAGGTCTCGAGGGCGAAGAACATGCCCTCCTCGAGCACCTCCGGGTGGTCGATCGAGACGAGGCGCGAGAAGATCGGCTTCTCCCAGATCGAGAGCCCGACGCCGTGCCCGTACTGCAGGGCGAAGGCGGCCTCCTCGTCCTCGAAGCCGAACTCCTGGGCGGTCGGCCACACGCTCACGATGTCGGCCGTCGTCGCACCGGGCTTCACCAGGGCGATTGCGCGATCCATGTACTCCCGGGCGCGCTTGTACGCGTCGTTCTGCGCCGGACTCGCCGAGCCGACCGCGAAGGTGCGGTAGTAGCAGGTGCGATAGCCGTTGTAGCTGTGCAGGATGTCGAAGAACGCCGGGTCGCCCGGCCGGATGATGCGGTCCGAGTACACGTGCGGGTGCGGCGAGCACCGCTCGCCCGAGATCGCGTTGACACCTTCCACATACTCCGAGCCCATGTCATACAGCGTCTTGGCGACCAGCCCGACGGTCTCGTTCTCGCGAACGCCCGGCCGCAGGAACTCGTAGAGCTTGTCGTAGGCGGCATCGACCATCGAGGCCGCCTGGGTGAGCAGCGAGATCTCGTCCGCTGTCTTGATCTTGCGTGCCTCGAGGAACACCTGCTGCCCATCGACCACCTCGATGCCGGCTTTCTGCAGCGCGAACAGGATCGGCAGCTCGATGACGTCGACGCCGAGCGGCTCGTCGGCGAGTCCGAACTTCTCGAGCTCGCGCTTGATCTTGCGGGCGACCTCCTCGGCGATCCCGGCGTCGGGGCTGAAGGCCCCGCGGAGTGTGGAGATGCCCGCGCGCGACCCCGGCTCGAGCCGCGGCTTGACGGCGCCGTGGTGCGGCGCGTGCGGGTCGGCATCCATCTCGGCGGTCGTGGTGTTCAGCCACGGGTCACGCTCAGCGTGGTGCTTGGCCGCCGAGCCGAAGTCCCAGAGGATCGGGTCGGAGTTGCGCGTCAGCAGCGCGAAACGGATCAGCTTGTCCATCGCCCAGGTGCCGATGTGTGTCGCCGTCATGTACCGGATGTTGGCGAAGTCGAACGCGAGGATCGCCCCGCAGTCCGACGTCTTAAGCTCGTTCTGCAATCGCTCGAGCCGCTCGGAGCGGAGCCGGTCCATCGGGATCCGCTCCTCCCAGTCGACGGCGTTGGTCCCCCATGTCGCTGTACCCATGTGGCGCGGTTCCTCTCGTGCGTTGCGGTGTCTGTGGGGTCGGCAGCCTGGTCAGACCAGGATCATGCCGCCCTCGATCGGGATGACCTGGCCGGTGATGTAGTCCGAGTCGGCCGAGGCGAGAAAGAGCGCGGTCGGCACGATGTCCTCCGGCTGGGCGGGGCGCCCGAGCAGGATGTCGGCGGCCATCGAGTCGAAGCCCGCGTCGGCGGCGCCCATCTTGGCGAGGTCGGCGTCGAGCTTGACCCAGAGCGGGGTGGCGACGACGCCGGGCGCGAAGGCATTGACCGTGATGCCGTCGGAGGCGAGGGCGCGGGCGCCGGCCTGGGTGAGCGAGATCACGGCCGCCTTCGCCGCGCTATATGGGGCCCAGGTCGAGAAACCGGTCCGCCCGGCGATCGAGGCGGTGTTGACGACCTTGCCGCGGATGCCGGTCGCGCCGCGTTCCTGCGTCAGAAACTGCTTCGCCGCCTCCTGCGTCCCGATCAGCACGCTGAGCGCATTGATCCGCAGGATGAAGCTGAAGTTGTCTTCGGTGATCTCGAGGAACGGCATCGGCGCGTTGACGCCGGCGTTGTTGAAGTAGGCGTCGAGTCGGCCGAAGTGCTCGACCGCGGCGGCGATGCCGGCGGCTACGGTGGCGCGGTTGGCGACATCCACGTGCGTAGCAATCGCAGCGCCGCCCGCCGCGAAGATCTCGTCGACGGTCGCCTGAGCGGCCTCGATGTTGAGATCGGCGACCGCGATGTTCGCGCCCTCCCGGGCCATGCCCTTCGCGATGCCGGCGCCGATCCCCGATCCGCCGCCGGTGACGATCACGGTGCGGCCGATCATCCGATCGCTCATGACGCCTGCCCCTTCGCAGTTTGTACAGTAATGGTGAACGCTTGTTCGCTTATGTCTAACATAGCGGCAACGATCATGCCGCCGCCCGTCGACGCCGCGAGCGGACGAAGGAGTACGCGACCGCGGCGACCAGGATCAGGAGACCCTGGAACACGTACTGCCAGAGCGTCGACAGCCCGAGGAAGGTGGTCGCGTTCAGCAGTTGCGTGATGAGGAGTGCGCCGAGCAGGGTCCCGATGAAAGTGCCGCGACCCCCGAGGAGGCTAGTGCCCCCCAGGACGACCGCGGTGATGCTCGAGAGCGTGTAGCCGACGCCCTGTGAGGGATCTCCGACCCCGATCTGCCCCATCAGCATGACCGCGCCGAGCACCGTGAAGAGCGAGGTGAGCACGTAGCCGAGGATGACCGTGCGGTTCACGCGGACGCCGACGCGTCGCGCCGACTCCTCATCGGATCCGGTCGCACGCAGGCGCCAACCCCAGCGCCGACGCCGCAGGAAGAACTCGGCGAGCACGGCCACCGCCACCAGCACGATGAAGGCGACCGGGATCGGCCCGACCGTGAGCTGGATGACGGCGACCACGTCCGAGTTGATGTAGCCGTCTGGGCCGTCGCGCAGCACGAAGCTGAGCCCCTGCAGCGCGATGTACATGGCCAGGGTCGCCGCGATCGGGGTGAACTTCGCGAACCGGATCAGCGATCCGTTCACGAAGCCGACCGCCACGGCGACCACCACCATCAGCAGCAGGCCGACCAGGATCACCACGACGGGTTTCTTGTCATTCACGAAGAAGGACGCGATCACCACCAGGAAGCCCGAGAGCGGTCCGACCGAGAGGTCGATGCCTCCCAGGAGCAGGCTGACCGTCTGCCCTAGCGCGATGAAACCGAGCGCCGTCACCGCCAGAAGCACCGTGCTCACGTTGAAGGCCGAGAGGTACCGGTCGTTCTGAGTGAGGATGAACGCCCCCAGCAGCACGACGACGGCGACGAGCAGAGCGGAGGGCGCGTAGTCGCCCTGGATGAAGCGGCGCACGCCGGCCCGGGACGTCGGCACCGCGGCGCTCCGATCCGTCGAGATCGAGGACGTCGTGGAGTGCACCGCGGCGCTGATCATCATCTGCTCGTTGACGTCGCGACCCGTGAGGGTCTCGACGACCGAGCCGCGCGAGAGGACGATGACCTTGTCGCAGAGGCCCTCGAGTTCCTTCGAGTCCGAGGAGTTGACGATGACCGGGATGCCGGAGTCGGCCACCTCGCGCAGGATCCGGTAGATCTCGGCGCGGGCGCCCACATCTACCCCCTGCGTCGGCTCGTCGGCGATGACCACGCTGGGCTCGGAGAGCAGCGTGCGGGCCATGACGACCTTCTGCTGGTTGCCGCCGGAAAGCGACGAGACCTCCGCGTCGAGGGACGGGGCCTTCACGTCGAGGGACTGGAGGGTGTCGGTGACACGACCGAGCTCCTTCTTGCGGCTCAGCAACCACCAGCCGCGGAACTTCGCGAGGGCGGCGACCGCGGCGTTCTCGCGCACGGTGAGCGTCATCATGAGGCCCTCGGCGTGCCGATCCGCCGGCATGAACGCGGCCTCCCGGAGCAGCTGGTGGCCGTGCTTCTCGACGCCGTCCACCGTTACGGTGCCGGTGAAGGGAGTGAGCCCGGCAAGGGCCCGGAGAAACTCGCTCTGACCGTTACCCGCGACGCCGGAGACCCCGAGGATCTGACCGCGTCGAGCGGTCATGGAGACGTCGTGGAACCCGTCACCGCTCAGACCGGCCACCTCGAAGACGACCGCCTCGCCCTCGACCGTCTCGTGCTTCGGCGGGAAGGTGGACTCGAGCTGCCGGCCCACGATGAGGGCGAGCAACTCGGCGTCGGTGATCGCCGAGACCGCGGATTCGCCGCGGAACTTGCCGTCGCGCAGCACGGTGACGCGCTGGGCCAGCTCGCGCACCTCGGCGAGACGATGCGTGATGTAGACGACCGCGACGCCCTCGGCGACGGCCTTCCGAACGCGGGAGAAGAGCAGATCGACCGAGGCCTGACCGAGCGGAGCCGTCGGCTCGTCGAGAATGAGCACCTTCGGCTGGATGGCGAAGGCCTTGGCGATCTCGAGCAGATGCTTCTGGGCGACGGTCAGCAGTTCGACCCGATCGCGCAGATGCACGTCGAGGCCCACGCCGTCGAGCAGGCGTTCGGCGATCTCCTCATCGGGACCGCCGTCGAACACGGAGGCCGGCAACGAGACCTGGAGGTTCTCCAGGACCGTCATGTCGGGGAGCACAGCGGGGTGCTGATACACGATCGCGATACCCAGCCGGGCGGCGACGGTCGGAGTGAGGGTGACGGTCTCGCCGTCGAAGACGATGGCGCCACCATCCGGCTGCACGGTCCCGGAGGCGACATTCATCAGCGTGGACTTGCCCGCGCCGTTCTCGCCGAGGATGGCGTGGACCTCGCCCGAGCGGATCTCCACGGAGACGTCCGACAACGCGGCGACGCCGGAGTAGAGCTTCGAGATGTGCGTCAGATCCAGCACGGTCGCCTGGGCGGCCTGTGCGGGAGTCACGGTCCTGATCGTGGTGTCGGTCACGTCGATGCTTTCGTTTCGGGAAGGTGGATGGTGCGGAGGCCGGACCGGCCGGGAGATGACCCCGGCCGGTCCGACACTCGGACTACTTGTTGTTGATGGCGGCCGTCTGCTGGTCCTTCGGGAGCTGCGCAGACAGGTAGATGTCACCAGGCAGGTTCGCCTCGCACTCCACCGGGTTCGGCGAGCTGCTCACGGAGTCCTCGAACACCGGAGCCTCGAAGGTGTTGCTGGTCGGCGGGGTGCCGCCGGTCGCCTTGGCGACGGCCCAGTCGACCGCGAGACGGACGTTGTCGTTTCCGGTCGCGACCGTGAACAGCTTGAAGTCCGGGTTCGCGGCCTGGTTGTCCTTCCAGAAGCAGCCCAGGGCGTTGCCGTCCGAGGTCGCGAGGGCCGGAATGGAACGGCCGCTCTTCTGGAAGACCGGCAGCGCGCCGACCAGCGACGGACCGAAGTCGGACACGATAACGTCGATCTTCGAGTTCTTGGCGATCTCGGCGGTCAGCACGGTCTGCGTCAGCGCCGGGTCCCAGTTGGTGACGTCGTACGGAGCCTCGTTGATGAACTTGTAGCTGTCATCGAGGACCGACTTCATGCCCTTGAGCTCGTCGTTGCCCTGGCTGTTGCCCTTGGGTCCGCTGAGGAACAGCAGGTTTCCACCGCTGGGGATGACGCTCTTGATCCACTTGCCCCAGTTGACCCCGTCGTTCACGAAGGAGGCGCCGACGAACTGCGTGTAGTCCGTTCCGGCTTTGCCGCCGACCTCGACGCGGTAGGGGACGACGACGACGCCGGCCTTGTACGCGCTGCGGATCGCGGGGAGCATCGCCTGTCCGGCGTCAGCGAAGACGACCATGGCGTCGACGCCCTTGGCTGTGAAGGCCTGGATGTCGGAGATCGACTTCTGGGTGTCGCCGTTGCCGTTCGCGTACTGGTAGCTGGTCACGCTCGCGCACTTCTTGACCTCGTCCTCACCGGATGCGGTGGTGACGAGTCGCCAGCTGTTGCCGCCGAAGCCGTCGAGCTGCGCGAGCTTGATCTTCTTGGTGCCGCACCAGCTGGGCGCGCCCGCCAGATGCGTGGTCTTGCCGGAACCCGACCCGCCGGACGAGGTGCCTGCGGAGCTACAGCCAGCAAGCGCGAGAGCGGCGAGGGCCACGGTCGCGGCAATTGCTGTGAGAGAACTGCGACGTTTCATGGGTGCTTTCCTCCTGGTTGGGTGCGACGACTCCGTCGCGCTGTTCGACATCCACGTCGAAACACGGGCAGCTCAGACGGGAATCGCCTGGCTGGTCTTGGGGGTGATCAGACGTCGGCGAACCGACGCCCAGTTCACGGAGTAGAGGGCGACGCCGACGGCGAGGGCGATCGCTTGCACCAGCGTCTGCACAGAGGTGTCGACGCCGAGGGCCAGCACGAACTGCTGCAGCTGGCGCAGGAACAGGGCCGCGATGACGGTCGAGATCGGGAAGCCGCGACCGCCGAGCAGCGAGGTGCCTGCGAGCACGACGACAGCGACCGACGGCAGCAGCAGCGAGTCGCCCTGGAACGCGGTCGGCTGGTTGGTGATGCCCGCCAGCAGCACTCCCGCGAGGCAGTAGAGCAGCTGCGCCCAGACGAAGGAGAGCGTCTGGTGCACGCGCACCCGCAGTCCGACCGCGCGCGCCGCCGCCGGGTTCGCGCCGATCGCCTCGAACCGGCGGCCGGCCACCGTCTTCTTCGTCAGCACCGACACCACGACGAGGGCGCCGATCGCGAAGAACGCGGCGTTCGGGATCCCCCAGGTCGTCCCGTCGGCGACACTCGCCAGCAGTTTCGTCGTGCTGCGCGGCGTGCCGCCCGAGACTGCGAACACCGCGCCGTAGAGCAGCGCGTTCATCCCGAGCGTCGCGATGATTGAGTTGAGGCGCAGTCGGCTGACCAGGATGCCGTTGATCAATCCGGCACCGATGGCGAAGGCCACCGCCATCAGAATCGCGGGGCCGAGTTTCGAGTCGTCACCCGCCGGTTCGTGGGTCGAGATCACGACGGCCAGCGAGATCCCGCCGGCGACGGACAGGTCGATCCCACCCTGCTGCACCACGAGCATCTGTCCGAGTCCGGCGATCGCGAGCACGGCCGCGAAGGGCAGCATCCCGACGATGGCGCTGTGCGACACGCTCGAGGGGGCGAGCAGTCCGCCGACCGCGAAGAGGGCGATCGTTGCGATGGCGATCGCGACGAATCCGGGCGCGATGCGGAATCGCGAGGTCGTCAATCGATTCGTCTCACGCATCGTCGCGTTGCTCACCATCGCTCCAGCCGGTCGGGTGCACACGGCTCAACCACTGCGCCGTGTGTTGAGCGACACTGTACAAAACTCGGTGCCCTGTTCACAAGCACCTTTCGCATAACGATTGGAGCGAACACTTCTTCGTGGTCGTCATCGGGCACCAGATTGGCCGTCGCGCGGGCCCCGGGGGACCGGGCAATCTCGAACGCACGGGTGTTTAGCAGGCATGAACATCACGTATGCTGACGCCCATCGGCCCGCGAGGGAACGCGCGAACGGCAAAGGAGCCCATCAGATGTCACCGAAGATCGCCTTCCTCGGAACCGGCGCCCAGGGCGCGGGAATCGGCGCCGACCTCGTGAACGCCGGACTCGACGTCACCTTTATCGAGCAGTGGCCCGCCCACGTCGACGCGATGCGCGCCCGGGGGATCGAGATCCGGATGCCCGAGCAGACGATCATCACCCCGCTGGCGTCGGTGCTCAACCTCTGCGACGTCGCGACGCTGCGCGAGAAGTTCGACGTGGTGTTCCTGCTCGTCAAGGCCTACGACACCCGCTGGGCGTGCGAGCTCATCAAGCCGGTTCTCGCGAACGACGGCCTGGTGGTCGGCCTGCAGAACGGGATGTCGATCGACGACATCGCGGCCGTCGTCGGAGCCGAGCGCACCATCGGCGCGGTCATCGAGATGGCGTCCAACATGTGGGAGCCGGGGATCGTCAATCGGCAGAACTCGCCGGCCACCGCCTGGTTCACCGTCGGCGGGGTCGTCCCGAGCGCGCAGGCTCGCGCGCACGAGGTGCAGGCGCTGCTGGCGCACGCGGGCACGGTCGAGGTCTCCGAGGACATCCGTTCCTCCAAGTGGATGAAGCTCATCGCCAACGCCGGCGAGCTCGTGCCCTCCGCCATCCTGAACCTGCCGCTCGCCGAGGCGGCGGCGCTGCCCGGAGTCCACGAGTTCATGGTGGAGTGCGGCAGGGAGGCCGCCCGCGCCACGCTCGCCGACGGCTGCACCCTGGTCCCAATCTTCGGGATGACGGCCGACGAGGTGGTCGAAGCGGACGCCTACGCCGAGCTGCTGCTCGGGCGCGTGCTCAGCGACTACTCGTTCCCCGACACGCTGACCACGGTGTTGCAGGACTGGCGGAAGGGCCGCCGCGCCGAAGTCGCCGAGGTGAACGGCCTCGCGGTCGACGTGCTGCACGCCCACGGCCAGTCGGCCCCGGCCAACGAGCGCACCGTCGAGCTCGCGCGGCGGATCGAGTCGGGCGAGCTGGCGGCCCAGCCCTCGAACGTCGAGTTGCTGCTCGCGGTCGCGGCCCGATGATCCGGCACATCGTCGAGTTCCGACTCGCGGCCGACGATCCGGAGCAGCGCGCGCTCGACGCCCGCGGCATCCACGATCACCTGACCGCGCTGGTGGGCGTGGTGCCCACCGTGCGGACCATCGTGGTCGCTCCCGACCTCGGGCTGGTCGGCGGGCACTGGGACGTCGTGCTCGTCTCGGACCACGACAGCAACGCCCATCTCGAGGCGTACCAGGCACATCCCGCCCACCGGGAGGCCGCCGGCTGGGTGTCGACGGTCGTCAGCGACCGGGCGACCGTCGACTTCGAGTACTGAGTTACTTCTCCGCTCTGAGCTTCGAGATCTCGTACAACGCCACGCTGACCGCGATGCCCGCGTTGAGGGACTCCGTGGCCGCCTCGATCGGGATCGACACGACCGCGTCGCAGGTCTCGGTGACGAGGCGCGACAGGCCCTTGCCCTCGTTGCCGACCACGATCACCAGGGGCTGCTTCGCGAGCTCGAGGCCGGGGAGCGAGACGCTGCCCCCGCCGTCCAGCCCGAGCACGAAGACGCCGCGCGCCTTGAGGTCCTTGAGCGTCGTCGTCAGGTTGCTCGCCATCGCGACCGGCACACGGGCTGCGGCGCCCGCCGAGGTCTTCCAGGCGGAGGCCGTCATCCCGACGGTGCGG
>JANXTR010000048.1 GCA_025352325.1 Microbacteriaceae bacterium
CTGACCGGCGTTCACGAGGCGGGCGTCGACGGCGGTCTTCACCGCGGCATCCAGCTCGGCGCTCGGCATCACGATGAACGGGTCGGACCCGCCGAGCTCGAGCACAGCCTTCTTCACCTGCGCCGCAGCGGTCGAGGCGACAGCACGGCCTGCAGGCTCCGAGCCGGTGAGCGTGATGGCACGCACGCGCGGGTCCTCGACCACGGCCTTCACCTCGGCCGAGCCGATCAGCAGAGTAGCGAACGCGCCATCGGGGAAGCCGCCGCGGGCGAACAGGGTGTCGAGGTAGAGGGCCGAGAGCGGCACGTTCGAGGCGTGCTTCAGCAACCCGACATTGCCGGCCATCAGCGCGGGCGCGGCGAAACGGATGACCTGCCAGAGCGGGTAGTTCCAGGGCATGACCGCGAGCACGATGCCCAGAGGCTGGTAGCGGGCGAGCGCCCGTGATGCGCCGACCGAGGACGGATCGGCGAGCAGCTCGTCGGCCAGGAACTCCTCGGCGTGGTCCGCGTAGAACCGCATGCCCTTCACGCACTTGAGGACCTCCGCGCGGGCCCCGGCCAGCGGGCGACCCATCTCGCGGGTGATGGCATCGGCTGCCTCGTCCACCTCGGCCTCGAGGAGGTCGGCTGACGCGCGCATCCACGCGGCGCGGTCGGCGAAGGTGGTGCCGCGCAGGGTGCGGAAGGCGGCATCCGCTCGAGCGAGACGCTGCTCGACCTCGTCCGCGGTGTGCGGAGTGTATGTCTTCTCGGTCTCGCCCGTCGACGGGTTGATCGTGGCGATCGCCATGGGGTGCTCCTTCTGTTTCTGTCAGTGCGTCGGTGCTGTGCATGCGTGGGGGAAAGGCTCAGTGCTCGAAGACCTCGGGATGTCGCGCCAGCTCGAGCCGGGTGCGGCGGATGTGCCCGTGCAGCACGCGTTCGGCCTCGTCGAGGTCGTCGCGGCGCATCGCATGCACCATCAGGTGGTGGTCGTGGTGCACGCTGCGGTCACCCTCCGAGCGGAACACCCGGGTGAACGCGCGGCGGTAGTGCTGCGTGCGGTTCCAGAGCTGCTCGACCATGTCGCCGAGCACCGTGGTGTCGGCGGCCGCGTAGCTCGACAGGTGGAACTCGCGGTCGAGCCGCAGGAACTGCTCGACGTCGGTCGAGCGCTCCATCGCCTCGGCGAGCAGCACGAGCCGGTCGACCTCCTCGGGCCCGAGGTTCGGGATGCTGTAGCGCAGCAGCAGCGGCTCGATCCGTTCCCGGATCTGGTACATCTCCTGGCACTCGCTCAGGCTGAGCTGCGAGACCCAGGCACCGGTGTTCGCGACGAGGGTGACGAGACCCTCGGACTCGAGCATCCGCAGCGCCTCGCGCACCGGCAGGCGGCTGGCGCCGTGCTGGCCGGCCAGGTCCTCCTGACGCACGCGCGCGCCGGGCGCGTAGTGACCATCGAGGATCGCCTGGCGCAGCTCGGCCGCGATCCGGGTGCCTGCTCCGTTGCGGGGGATGCTGTCGACCACCTGACCATTCTGCTCGACCGCGCTCAATCCGACGACTTCCCCGGATGCCACAGCTTCCGCTCGGCATCGACCTCGTACGCCTTCCCGCCCGGAAAGCTCACGAGCTCGAACTGCATCCCCCACGGGCTGCGGAAGTAGAGCCAGCGCTGCCCGAGGGCGGCTCCGGCGCTCGCGGTCGGCTCTCCCAGGATCTCGACCTGATGGGCCTCCAGGTGGGAGATGGCGGCATCCATATCGTCGACGTAGATGGCCAGGTGATGGCCGCCGATGTCGCCGTTGCGTGGCTGCGGTCGTTGCGGGATGTCGGAGCCGCCGGGCTCGTACTGGAAGACCTCGAGGTTGCTGCCGTTGCCGAGCCGGTAGAAGCGGATCTCGCGGATCACGGTGCGCGGGTCGACGCCGATGTGCACGGCCATCCAGTCGTCGTCCGATTGCTTGGAGCCGAGCGTGTAGATCGGCTCGGCGCCCAGCACGTCCACGAGGAAGCGCTCGGCCTCGTCGAGGTTCGGGACCGTGAAGCCGACGTGGTCGATGCCGCGCGTGCCAGGGATTCCCTGTGCCATGAGCGACCTCCGTGTCGGCGATTGGATACATCATGGCTCGGAAAGCTGGGAAAAGCCAAGCATAAGGGGGGAATCTCTTGTGATTGGATTCAATCGGCTGCTACTGTCCCCCTCATGCCGAAACGACGACGTTTGGAGACCGGAGCGGACTGGGTCGAGCTCTCGACCACCGCCCAGGACTGGAAGGACGCCGATCCGGCCCTCCTGTCCGCGATGCTCGGGCAAATGCATCTCATCCGTGCCTTCGAGGAGTCGGTGCTCGAACTCGCCGGGGAGGGCCTCGTGCACGGCCCCGCGCACTCCAGCATCGGCCAGGAGGGTGGTGCGGTCGGCTCGATCATCGGTCTCGGCACGGCCGATGGTGTCACCGGTTCGCATCGCGGTCACCACCAGTTCCTCGCGAAGGCGCTCACCCACGTCACGGGCGGTGCGGTCGAGCTGAGCGCGCTGGTCCCGGACGACGTGCAGGCGCTCCTGCAGCGCACGCTCGCCGAGATCCTCGGACTGGCTCAGGGCTTCTCGGGCGGCCGCGGAGGGTCCATGCACCTGCAGTGGCTCGAGGCCGGTGCGCTCGGCACCAACGCGATCGTCGGGGGCGGCGTGCCGTTCGCGGCGGGCAACGCCTGGGCACAGAAACACGGTGCCGCCGGCGACGGCCCGACCGCGATGACCATCAGCTACTACGGCGACGGCTCCAGCCAGATCGGCTCGGTGCTCGAGTCGATGAACCTCGCATCGGCCTGGAAGCTGCCGCTCCTCTTCTTCGTCGAGAACAACCTCTACGCCGTCTCCACCCACGTCGGCGAAGTGACGGCAGACACCCGTCTGAGCGTGCGCGGCCAGGGCTTCAGCCTGCCGGGGTGGAAGGTCGACGGGATGGACCCGCTCGCCGTCCACCTGGCGACCCAGGAGGCATCCGAACGACTGCGCAGCGGCCAGGGCTCAGCTATCGTCGAGGCCGAGGTCTACCGCTTCTTCCACCAGAACGGGCCGTACCCGGGCAGCGCGTTCGGCTACCGCACCAAAGACGAAGAGGGTGAGTGGCGCGAGCGCGACCCCCTCGTCAAGGTCGCCCGCGAGATGACGGCGCTCGGGCTGATCGACGCCGCGGGCGTCGAGTCCGTTCGCGCACAGGCGCAGGCGGCGATGACCGCGGCCGTGGCGTCCCTGGTCGAGGCCGATCCGGCGGACGCCACCAAGCGCCGCATCCGCCCGGAGCTGTGGCCCGATCCCGGCTTCGTCGACGTCGGCATCCGCGGCGACGGCCACGAGTTGGACGCGCTGACCGCCGCAGACCCGTTGGACGCGAGCGGCGCATCCCGCGACATCAAGTTCGTGGATGCCGTTGCCGCCGTGATGGACCGCCGCATGGAGACCGACCCCCGCATCGTCGTGATGGGGGAGGACGTGCACCGCCTCAACGGCGGAACGAACGGCGCCACGAAGGGCCTCGCCAAGAAGTTCGGACCCGAGCGGGTGCTGGGCACCCCGATCAGCGAGAACGCCTTCGCCGGGCTCGCGGGCGGGATGGCGCTCGACGGCCGATTCCGCCCGGTGGTCGAGTTCATGTATCCGGACTTCATGTGGGTTGCCGCCGACCAGGTCTTCAACCAGATCGCCAAGGCCCGTCACATGTTCGGCGGCGACAACGACATGCCGCTCGTGCTCCGCACCAAGGTCGCCATGGGATCGGGCTACGGCTCGCAGCACCTGATGGACCCCGCGGGCATCTTCGCGACGAGCGCCGGCTGGCGGATCGTGGCGCCCTCGACCGCGGCCGACTACGTCGGGCTGATGAACGCCGCACTGGCTCTCGAAGACCCGGTGCTCGTGATCGAGCACGTGGATCTCTACGCGCGGGCCGACACCGTGCCCGTGGGGGAGCTCGACTACGTGCTGCTCCCGGGGAAGGCCGCGATCCGTCGCGCGGGTTCCGACGTGACGGTCATCAGCTACCTCTCGATGGTGCATCACGCCCTCGAGGCGATCGAGCAGACCGGCATCGACGCGGAGTTCATCGACCTGCGCTGGCTGGACCGCGCCTCGATCGACTGGGAGACGATCGGCGAGAGCGTCAAGAAGACCAACGCGGTGCTGATCGTCGAGCAGGGGGCGCTCGGCACCTCCTACGGCGGCTGGCTGTCGGACGAGATCCAGCGCCGGTTCTTCGACTGGCTCGACCAGCCGATCCAGCGCGTCACCGGCGGCGAGGCGTCCCCGAGTATCTCGAAGGTACTCGAGCGGGCCGCGATCGCGAAGACCGAGGAGGTCGTCGTCGGCCTCGAGCGGGTACGGGCCGGCTTCGGCGCGGGCGCATCGGGCGGGCGCGGCTGATGCCCACCGTCATCCGGATGCCCGCCGTGCTGGCCAGCGCGACGGAGGCCGCCATCCAGGCCTGGTCGGTGACCGAGGGGCAGACCATCGAGGTGGGGGATGCTCTCGCCGACATCGAGACCGAGAAGGCCGTCGTCGAGTACGCCGCTGAGGTCGCCGGAACGGTCGGCAAGCTCATTGCGCAGCCCGGCGACAACCTCGCCGTCGGGGCGCCGATCGCAATCATCCTGGCGGCCGGCGAGGTCCTCGAGGAGAACGCATCCGGCGACCCCGAGCCGACCCCGCAGATTTCTCCGACGGAACCCCTGGTGGCGGGGAGTCCGTCGGAGAACCCTTCACCGCCCGACGCCGTCGGCGCCGCGCAGACGATCGAGCCCGGCACGCGCGTGTTCGCCAGCCCGATCGTGCGCCGGCTGGCGCGGGAGCGCGGACTCGAGTTGGGCGCCCTGACCGGCACCGGCCCGGAGGGGCGGATCGTCCGACGGGATCTCGAGAACGCGCCCGCGGCGCCGTCCGCCTCAGTGCCCGTCCCCGCGGCCCCACCCGCGGCCACGCAGCCCGCGCGCAGCGCCTCCGGCTTCACCGACATCCCGCTCACGGGGATGCGGCGTGCCATCGCCCGCCGGCTCACCGAGAGCAAAACGACGGTGCCCCACTTCTACGTGACGGCCCACCTGCGCGTCGATCGGCTGTTCGCGCTGCGCACCGAGGTGAACGCCGCGGCGAGCCGCAAGGTCTCGGTCAACGACTTCGTGATCAAGGCCGTCGCGGGGGCGCTCGTCGACGTTCCCGCTGCGAATGCGATCTGGGGAGGCGACCACATCCGCCGCTTCGACGGGGTTGACCTGGCGATCGCGGTCGCCGTCGAGGGCGGGCTGCTCACCCCAGTGCTGCGGCGGGTCGATGCGTCGAGCATCACCGACATCAGCGCCTCGGTCGCCGAACTGGCCGAGCGCGCCCGCGCCGGCAAGCTCAAACAGGACGAACTCGAGGGCGGCAGCTTCTCGATCTCGAACCTGGGCATGTACGGCGTCGACGAGTTCTCGGCGATCCTCAATCCGCCGCAGGCCGGCATCCTCGCGGTGAGCGCCGCGAAGCAGCAGCCCGTGGTGGATGACGACCGACTCGTCGTCGGCACGGTCATGACCGTGACACTCTCGGCCGACCACCGCGTGATCGACGGCGCCGTCGCGGCCGAGTGGATGGCCGCATTCACCCGCCGGATCGAGCAGCCCATCTCGCTGCTGCTGTAGTCGCGGCTCGCGAAACGAGGCTGCCGCGACATCCGGTGAAGGATGCCGCGGCAGCGACAGTTCGAACAGCGAAGGTTACGCGGGCACCGGCGCGTCCGTGACGGCCTTGGACAGGCGCTCGCCCGACTCGGCGTCGAAGGCGTGCACGTGAC
>JANXTR010000025.1 GCA_025352325.1 Microbacteriaceae bacterium
TGCAAAGCCGTGCACACGGGTTCGAATCCCGTCGCCACCTCACTCACCGAAGCCGGTCCGCCGGTGACGGGCGATTGGCGCAGCGGTAGCGCGCTTCCCTGACACGGAAGAGGTCACTGGTTCGATCCCAGTATCGCCCACCATGAAAGCCCCCGGGATTCCGGGGGCTTTCTGCATGTGCGGGGAGCGACTGCCACGCCGGCTTCTGGGAAGGTCTGAGGGGGGGGCAGCGAGCGCGAAAATGTCTGGGGCGAGTGCCGGATCGGGGTTTGATCGGAACCTCACTGCTCAGGCCAGCTTCAATGCACTGCTTGGTGTCGGAATAGTGGTCTTCGGGATTGCAGCTTGCACGGCGCTGGTGGTTGAAACTGTCGGTCTCGGTTGCTTCGCTGTAGCGGCTGCTGTCACGGTCGCCTTCACTCCCCTGTTCGTTGCTACCACCGCCATAGCCGGAAAAGATCCGGGAAAGGATATTCATGATGCTTGGGCGGATCCGTTTAACTGGGTAAATTCCCCTTTCTCATCGGGTCCATGACGGAGAGTGTTTGAAATGAACAAAAAGCGTCTTTGGGTCGTTGTCGCAATCGTCGGGCTACTCGTCGTGGTGGTGGAGATCGTCGCCACCGGCGCTACTTCGAATCAGTCGCTCGGACGATTCGTCGGACCAACGGCGATCGTCTTCACTTTGGTCTCAGGTGGGCTCTGGTTCCGCTTCGGGCCCGCCTATCAGCAAACCCGGATTCCCGTCGACCCCAAAGACGAAGACGACGAGAGCAGCAGCGACGCCAGCTCGACCCACTCGAACTCATAGCTGAGGACTCACGTATCAGGCCAGCGAGAACACGTCCACGGGGGCTCCGTACACTGGCGTCGGCTTCGCGATCGGCGCCGACGCGGGCTGCAGCTTCAATACAGCGAGAATTGTTCGATGTGATCCCCTCAGGTGAGCGAGCATTTATTTCTCCTTGTATGGGGCATCGTCATGCTTCTGATTGGGATCTTGCTTGTCGTCTTTCGGACGGATGTGGCCGACTGAATGCTGCACAACAGAAGGCCTTCTGGGGTCGTCTCGGAAATTGGACCGGCGCGGGTGGGCCGGGGCTATACGTCTTCCTGGGCGTACTCGCGCTAGCAATGGGGTGGCGCTCGTCGCGAGCTCCGTTGTCAAGTTGATCGCGGGAGGATAAGGGGTCGCCAACGGCTCGACGAGGCTGTCAACCCGACGCGAGCGCACGATAGACGGTTGCCTCACGAAACGCGAAGCATTGCAGCGACCTCGGCACGCGTTTACTCGGCTGAGTCGCTGAGTCGCCGTAGCCTGCAAGTTTCTTCGTGTCGAGCGCTCCGCGATCGTCCCCCGACCCGCCCTCGGGGCGACCCACCGCCGTGCGACGTTCTCGCAAAGGCTCTGTCGATCGCCGCCGAGTGGGGTATCGATGCGCATGCCCGATTCATGCCTTCCATCGACATCCGCCCGACAGCCGCCGCCGTCACTGACCGGGACCCCGCGACCTGGCCCGAGTGCTGGCGCGACCCAACCATTTATCGCCGATCTCGGGCGGGGCGCTCGAGTCATCACCAATAGGCTTCCACCTCATGGGGCTGTACGAAGATCTGCAAAATGAAGCGACGCGTGCTCGGCTCGCCGTCTCGGTTGGGGCGACGACGGCGGCAGATGCCGCCGCTCGACTGCCGGCGGCGCAGGAGGCGCTACAGCTGCTTCTAGCGACGAGTTTTGCGGTACTTCAGGAGAACCAGGTGCGCGCATCCATCGGCTTCGAGCCTGAGCACCAGTCTCATCGTCTCTACGACTTGATCCCGGGCCCAGACCTCTACCGGCACGGGAGCTTCGGGTTCACAGCTCAGGGCGACCTCTACCACGTAGACCAATGGCGGGGCGCTGCGGATCCTGTCGTGGCGCGGGCGGTGAAGGACGCAGGTGGCCGGGAAGTGCTCTTCTTGGGGGCCCGCGTATATGTAGTCATTGACTCATCGAGCGGAGAGCGATTCCGTCTCCATGGCGAAAAGATCGTGTTTGACAGCGGTTGGGGCTTATCGATCACCGCGGACCGCTGGGCAAAAGACGCCGTTCTGGAGTTGTCGAAACAAGAGTTTCAGCGATAGAAGCGCGTCCCTTGGGTGACGTCCCCGGGAGTGGTGTGGTACCGGGTTCTTGAGCGTTGCTTCGGCAGCGTAGAGAGCCACCGTGTGATGGTCAGTGAAAACCGACTAAAAATCTCACGAAGGACACCACGCGATGGCTTGAGTCCAGTCTGCCTTGGTCGACCTTCTCGCCCAACTCAAACTCACCGAGGTCACCGACCGCATTCGGGTCGCGACCGAAACGCTCTATCAGGAGCTGATTGATGCGGAAGCGACCGCGTTCATCGGCGCCAGCCCGTTCGAGCGTTCCGAGGAACGCATTACTCACCGCAATGGCACCCGCCCTCCAGTGCTGACCACAACGGCCGGGGAGTTGGATTTGAAGATCCCGAAGCTGCGGGCGGGCACGTTCTTCCCCGCACTCCTGGAACGCCGTCGTCGCACCGATCTGGCGTTGTTCGCGGTCGTGATGGAAGCATATTTGCACGGTGTCTCGACCCGGAAAGTCGATGACCTTGTCAAAGCGCTCTGAATCGCCCCGGGTTTAGTGGAGGGCGGGTTCTCCCGAGGCCGGTTGGCGTCGGGGGTTGATCTCACGGTAGTACTGATTTTCCTTCTCGATGGGTGTGAGGTATCCGATCGAGGAGTGGAGGCGGTACTCGTTGAACCAGTGCACCCAGGAGAGTGTGGCGAGTTCGAGTTCGTCGGCGGTGCGGAACGGGCCGTCGATCTTGACGCACTCCGTCTTGTAGAGCCCGACGACGCTCTCCGCGAGGGCGTTGTCATAGCTGTCGCCGACGGTTCCGATGGAGGCGATCGCGCCCACGTCGGCGAGTCGCTCGGCATAGCGGATTGAGGTGTATTGGGCGCCCGCGTCAGAATGTTGGATGACCCCGGTGACGTCTTCGCCGGCTCGGTCGCGGACCCAGAGTGCCATCTCGAGCGCGTTCAACGGCAGCTCGGTCGGCATCCGATTCATTGTGCGCCACCCCACGATCCGACGCGCGAACACGTCGGTGACGAACGCCGTGAACGCCATCCCTGACCACGTCGGGACGTAGGTGAAATCGACCACCCAGAGCTCGTTCGGGCGATCGGCGCGGAAGCGACGCTGCACGTGGTCAGCGGGACGGATCGTGGTGCTATCGGGCCGGGTCGTAACGAATTGCTCACCGCGGCGGATCCCACGCAACCCCTGTTGATGCATGAGTCGCTCCACAGTGCACCGGGCCACCACAATCCCCTCCCGGCGCAGCAGCCGCCAGATTTTCCTCGCACCGCTGATGCCGCGGCCGAGTTTGCGGTCCCAGAACACCCGCTCGATCTGCACGATCAACCCCGCGTCAGCGATGGACCTGGCTGACGCGGGTCGCTTCTTGAAGGCGTAATAACCAGACGGGGCGATCTTGACCTGATGCTCGGTGAGCACTCGGCAGATCGGCTCGACCCCGAACCGGTCACGATGATCATCAATGAACTGAATCACCACGGCAGTCGCGGGTCGGGCTCCCGCGCGAAGAACGAGGAAGCCGCCAACAATATTTCGTTCGCACGCTTCACCTCCCGGTTCTCACCCTCGAGCTGCTTGATCCTGACGGCATCGCTCGTGCTCGTTCCCGGCCGCTCGCCCGCATCGATCGCAGCCTGCTTGCACCAGCCACGCAACGTGTCGGAATTAACCCCGACACGCTGCCCGATCCGCACCACCACAGCGTTCAGCGACAGCGCCGGATCTTCCTTCCTTGCCTCATACACGAGCCTCACGGCTCGATCCCGCAACTCCTGCGGATACTTCCTTTGTGCTGGCATGATCAACATCCTTCGTTGAATCAGACCCTCCACGCAACCCGGGGCGATTCACTGTTGCACGAGGCTAAGGCTGACGCGACGTCGGCTCCCACATCGCCGCGTATGTGACTCGCATCGGCGCTGCGGCCGCTCGTCCGGCGTGAGGATTCCGTTAGGGCGTCGGCTTCGGGGCGGTCTCACGGGGCGTCCTGTTATCGTCACCAGATGCGACTTCCCTGTTGGTCCCGCGGACCTCTCCGATGAGTCATTCATCGAGCCCCGGAAGCCGAGCGGGCTCTGCGGCCGCGCCCGTTCGTCATGGTCGCCAACGACGGTCACGTTCGGCGATTGCGGTGTTCAAACTCACGTTCGGTGCGATCGCCGTGGTCGCTTTGAGTGCCACGTCGATCGCAGCGGTTGCGGCGTGGAGCACCTTGTCAAATGTGAAGCCGGGCATCCACCTTGCGCATCTCAACTCGGCGGAAGCCCATCTGGGCGTGGGAGCGATCGGGGGTGAAGTCAACCTGCTGCTGGCCGGGACCGACACCCGCACGGGGCAGGCAGGGTTCCAGAACAAGGCCGACCTGGCAGGTAGTTCCGGGGCTGGCAACAACGACGTCACCATGGTGCTGCACATCTCGAAGGATCACAGCAATGCGACGGTGATCAGCATCCCGCGCGACCTCCTCATCCCGATTCCCGCGTGCCCTCGCGCGAGCGGCGGGACGATCGGCGGGACCAGTCAGGCGATGTTCAACACCACCCTGTCGCGGGGAGGGCTGGCCTGCACCGTCCTGACGGCAGAAAGCCTCACCGGGTTGAGCATCAACTACGCGGCCGAGATCAGCTTCGACGGCGTCATCGGTATGTCGGATGCTGTCGGCGGGGTCACCGTCTGCATCGCCACGCCGATCAACGACCCCTATGTCGGCCTCGACCTGCCCGCTGGGCAGCAGACCCTCGTCGGCGGCACCGCCCTCGCGTTTGTACGGAGCCGACACGGGGTCGCCGACGGCAGCGACCTCGCGCGCATCAGCAACCAGCAACTGTTCCTCTCGGCCTTGACCCGCAAGATCACGAGCGGAGGAGTCCTGGACAACCCGCTCACGCTCTACAACATCGCAAATACCGCGCTGAAGAATATGCAGCTCTCAGACACACTCACGCAGCCCACGACTATGGTGGCGATCGCCCTCGCGCTGAAGGGAATTCCACTGGCGAACATCGTTTTTGTCCAGTACCCCACCAAGACCAACCCGGCGTTTCCGGGGCGGGTCGTCCAGGAGCAGCCCGCGGACTCGATCCTGAGCCACGCGCTCGTCGCCGATCAACCCATCCTGCTGACCGGTCAACTGGGTCGCGCCGCGGTAGCGGCTCCGGTCGTCGCGACTCCCACGCCAAGCGCGACTCCCACATCCAGTGCTCCGAAGGCGACGGCAACTCCGGCGCCGATCCACCCGTCGACACCCAGTGCGACCGTTTCACCGGTCGCACTGCCCGCGGACGTGACGGGACAGAGCGCGGCGCAGCAGACCTGCACCAAGGGGCGGTGAGGGTGCCCTTGCCCGTTGGCGCCCCGTACCGGTGTGGTCCGAGTGCCGTGTGGATGGCGCGCGACACCGATGTCGCGGGACATGAGTTCTGACTTAGGTAGCGCGGCTTCGAAGCCTGTAGCGACCTGGCTCTCCCAACCGGCCGACCATGACTACGAAGCCGCTCGGTCCTACCTGTCGCTGCTTCTTGGCGCGAAGAATACGAAGCTCACCGAGTGTGCGCGTCCATGTTCATCGACGAAGACGCCGACGTGAGTATTTAGGAGCCGGACGTGGCAAAAGTCCTCCTGCCTGCCCCTGGGGACGGCCGCGCCCACGCGGAACTGTCGACACGGCATCGAGCGTTCGTCATCGGTTTCAACGACTCGCGTCTGGAGTGGATCCGGATCGGTGCCGAGCTCTTCGGCACATTCCTCCTGGTCCTCGTGGCAGCCGGCGCCGGAATCGTCGACTCGACAACACACGGCGCCGTCGGCCGCGTCGCGGAGGTCACCGCGCCGGGCCTCATGGTGATGGTCATCATCCTGTCCCTCGGGGCGATTACGGGAGCTCACCTCAACCCATTGGCGACCATCGCCCATGAATCCGGCGCGGTCGTTCGGCCCCGAAACGTTCAGATTCCGACGATTTTCATTCCCGCGGAGTCGTAACGTTCCCCCGATGCTGCCGGTACGGCGTTCGAGATGTGCTCCAGTATGTCGTCGTCGAGAGTGATCCGGGCGGCAGCAGCGTTCTCGGCGAGGTGGCGTGGATCAGTGGTGCCGGGGATGGGGACGATACCGGGACCTTTATGGAGTAGCCACGCGAGTGCAAGTTGCGCCGGGGTGATGCCGTTTTCCGTGGCCAGGGCGCGGATCGCTTCGACCAGGACGAGGTTGTTCTGTCGGTGTTCTGGGGCGAAGCGGGGCAAGTTGCGGCGCACGTCTAAGGGGTCCAGTTGCGAAGGGTCAGTGTGGCTGCCGGGCAGGAACCCTCGCCCCAAAGGCGCGTACGCGACTAGACCGATGCCTAGTTCCTGCAGTGTGGGCAGCACCGTGGCCTCCACATCGCGTGACCACAGTGAGTACTCCTGCTGCACTGCCGCAATCGGATGAACGGCGTGGGCGCGCCGGATCGTTTCCGGCGACGCTTCGCACAGACCGATGTAGGCGACCTTGCCTTGCTGGACCAGGTCAGCCATCGCTCCAACTGTTTCTTCGATCGGTATGGAGGGATCCACCCGGTGCGCGAAGTAGATGTCGATCCGGTCCACTCCCAGCCGGCGTAGGGAGGCCTCGCAGGACGCGTACACGGTGGCAGGGCGGCCGTTTACCGTACGCCGCATGGTGACTGGATCCATCCGGATGCCGAACTTCGTGGCCACCACAGCTTCCTCCCGCCGATCAACCAACAGCCGGCCGAGCAGTTCCTCGTTGGTGTGAGGGCCGTACGCGTCGGAGGTATCCAGCAACGTACATCCCAGATCCAGGGCGCGATGCAGCGTGCGTAGAGAGACCAACGGGTCAGGGGCCCCGTAGAAGCCTCCGGTCATGCCGAGGCACCCGACGCCTATCGCCGAGACAACCGGACCGGCGCTTCCGAGCCTGCGTGAGGGCATTGGCGCGGCGTCTACGGTCTCTGGGTCGCGGGTCATCGCACCCACGCTCCCACAGCGAAGACGGGCTTCCCCGGTTCGATCAGGGCTACCTTGCCGACGGCGAAGTCCTGGCACGCAGATCGGCGGAGAATTATGAAGCTCTTGGTACGAGAGTCGCGTTGACGAAATTGAACCGAGTTGTTGTTCACCCGGTCTCGGTGAGCCCTTGAGAATATGCGTATTTTCGGGAATGCTGTGCTGGCCCACCAGGGCCGCCTACCGACGATGAAACCAAACGCGACAGCAGCACTACGCGCAATCTGCTGGGCTGTGGTGTGCATGGAAACCTCCCTAAGACGGACCGGACTGTTCCGGCTCTGATCAGAGAGGGGCCCGCGGGCCCCCATTCAGAATACGTCCCGAATCCCGGCTTCGTCATTGGGAAAATGCCCCTCTTTCGGATTAAGGAGTGGCTGCAGGCGCCAGCCGACTGACGTGATGTTCGACGGTTTTGGGCGTGATGCCGGGCCGCGGGCCGATTTCTGGATTAGTGAGGGACTCGCAGACGAGCTCCAGACCAAACTTACGCAGCAGAGCGGCCAGGCAATCAGGGCCCGGCCAGGCCCCAATCCCGCAACGGATTGCGAAAGCCCGACCCTCTTCCACTGCGACCAGCCGCATTTGGCCGCTCGCAGCGAAAGCCCGAGCAGAAAAAGAGATTTTTCGGCCGGCAAAAACGAAAGGCACTCGAACCCCAACCCAGATGCCACGTTCTTCGCCGGGGAACAAGTGACCATCATCAACCCCGACAATGGAGACCGCGTCTGGATCCACGGACCCGGCTTCGAACATGAATCCTCGGGCTCTACGGTCGATCCGCGCGTCCTGGCAGCGTTCGGTAGCGCTGCGGATCCTGTCTACGAAAACGTCTCAACTGGCGAAGTCCTGCCCAAGTTTTCCCCGCCGAGTTGAGATCACACACGCCAGCCAGCGTTGCGACTACCGTCGTTGCCCGCTTGTCAGGTCTCAGGCTGCTATCCCGCTGTTACTGAGTGGACGCGGGCGCGCGGGCGGTGACTCGGTCGAGAAATACGATGGTGGAGGAAAGAGCCGACTTGGAGGCGTCGAAGTCCAGATGAAACTGGTACTCGTGGGGGAGCGCGGGTTCAGTGTTTTTTGGGTAAAAGACGCTCGTCACATCGACGCCGAGTTTGGTGAGTCGGGCGGCGAAAGGCTCCGATTGGGTTGCGGTAAGCGGATCGGCGTTTCCACCGGATATCCAGGTCGGCGGGAAGTCGGCGGTCACATCATCGAGGGTTCCCATCAGCTGGCCGCCGGGGGTATTGGACCAATCCTTCGTCCCCAAATAGGCCCACAGAGCGGTTCGGAAACCCCATCCACCGATTCCAGGAGCATCCGGTATGCCGCTCACGTCATAGATGCCGCAATTGAGCACTACCCCCCGCACTTGATGTGGTGCTAGTGCTGGTGTGATTCCCACCTGCGCGGCGTATGCGGGGTTGGTGATCATCGTCGCGAGCTGCGCGGCATACTGCGATCCGGCTGAATCGCCCGCTATCACGATTCGGTCGGCATCGATGCGGTATTGGTCGGCGTGGGCGGTAAGAAATCCGAGCGCATCATTGAGTTGAGCCACTGCAACGGGGTAAACGGCTTCAGGGGCAACCGAGTAGTTGACGGCAACAACGGTGTATCCGTGCGATGCCAGGATGCGCGCGTACGGTCTGACGTTGGCCTTGTCGCCCGAGATCCACGCGCCGCCGTGAATCCACACGACAGTCGGCAACGGGCCCGCCGAGTCTGCGGGTAAGAACACGTCAAGCGTTGTGTTCTTGCCGTCCGTTCCGTAGGGGACATCGAGCTTCTGGTCGATGCCAGCCGCTGGCTCATACGCCTGCATTTCTTTCTCGGTCTTGGCTGCTTGGTCTTCAAATACGGCACGGATAAGTAGGGAGGTTGGCCATGGACTCACAGCGCTGATCAGGGCTACCAAAGCACCCATCCCCAGCAGAATGACCGGGATCCCGTGCCGTTTGCGCCCCAGCCACGACCTCACGGCGCAACACTACCGGTCCACATCACTGCCACGCGGGATCGGAGATACTGCGATCGCATGGGGTTCCCCAGCGGGAACAGTGACCCGGCAACAGGCCGGGGGCCGTCGACGAGGGGACTAGTGAGACTGCGCAGGTTGACGAAACTAGCCGCAACTGCGGCCGATGCGTCTCGCCCCCTCGTAGCCGCCGGCTCGTCCCGCATCAGACGCGGGTTGCGGGTCAACGGGCTCTCGAACGCGTGCTCGAACGCGTGGAGGAACCGAGTGTCCAGGTCCGAGGGTGTGTACCTGGGGCCGTCGGGCCCGATGTACGTTGATCAGACCGGACGCCCTCTTCCGAGCTTCCCGAAGGACTCCCGCCGCTTCCGAGCTTTCGCCTTCGCGTCGGACGGTGACTCGGCGGCGGTAGACTTCAGTTCGGTTATCGGCGGCAAGTTACCAGGGATCTTCGCCTTTCTTTCGCTTATCGCCCGTTCCAGGGCACGAATCATCCCCAAGTTGATGGTTCGATCCCAGCATCAACCACAGAAGGTCCTCGGTCACCCGAGGGTTTTTCGTTGCCCGGCGAGACCCTCCCCGCGGTAACCTCGCCGCATGCGCTACGAGTGTGCATTCGTCGGGGGACCGCGGGACGGCGAATCTGAGTTGCTGCCCGTGAACATCGGCGACGACCTGCCGGTCCGTTTCGATTGCATCGAGGGACACTACCTTCTGACCTCGCGGCATGAGGGCGACCGTTGGCTACCGTCTTATCGGTACGTGGCTGACCGGGGGCGTATGACCGCTGAGACAGCGCGCTGAGCTCTTGGCTGAAGGCTCAGACACCCCGCACACTTTGTTATGAAACGCCACATCCGATTGCAGAGAGCGTTGCGCACTATCCCGTGTGTGAGTAGCGACGCCTGAATCCTGGCGGGGGATGCTGGCGGGGTCATGGTCGGCGTCCCAGCTCGGTGGAACTCCCCACGGTGCTTTGACTTCCGCGCATCCGAACCCGCCCCACCCACATGAGTGCCACCGCATTGAGGGCTGTTGGAGACCCCCTACTGCCCGACATGATCGGAAGCATGCCGACGGACATTGCCCTGACACTGGTGAGCTTCAGCCTCACCGTGCTGTCTCCGCATCCGATCTACGATCTGACGCCCTTTGCGGCCCCAACTCTGGTGGCGCGTGCCGACGACGACTTCATGTACGGCATTTACAAGACCGGCTTCGAGGACGCCGATGATTCCACCCGGGCCGATCGTCTCCACGAGATCGTCGCCGAGGCGCTCGATCTGCTTGACGCCACCGGGGTCAGCCCGAGCGAGTTGCAGCACGAGGAAGTCCGAGTGCGCGCGTTCTTCACCTTCGACCCCGGCGCGGAGACCATCCACGCCGACATCGTGCGCCGGCTGGCGCGCATTAACGCGACCATCTGGATCGACGCGAACGGCTGATGACGCTCGGCGGAAGACGCTGCCAACGTGACGAACACGGGAGTCCTGATCCGCCCGCGCGAATCCATCTTCGTGGTCGGCTACCGGCCGGCCGCCACGGCGACCGACGCGCTGGCGCTGTTCGCGACGGGTTCGGCAGACGAGCCCGCTTCATCGTGACCCGCACCCGATGCACCATGGATCGCTGGACCCTTTTGTTGGTCTCAGCCCGCTCAGCCCGCTCAGCCCTCGACGTCCGTGTCGACCACGAGTCCGACGCACGAGCTAGATTGCGGGCATGAGCTTCGAGGTCGGCGCCGATGCGTATGGACGGTTCATGGGGCGCTTCTCCGAGAAGCTGGCCGTCGAGCTGGCTGACTACGCCGACATCGTGCCCGGTCAGCGGGCCCTGGACGTCGGATGCGGCCCCGGAGCGCTCACTGCCGTACTGGTCGAGCGGCTCGGGGCCGCTCACGTGTCGGCTCTCGATCCCAGCGCACCTTTCGTGGGCGCCGCGCGCTCGCGTCTGCCGGGGGTCGACATCCGTCTCGCCTCGGCCGAAAGCATCCCGTTCGACGACGACACCTTCGACGTCGCCCTCGCCGAACTGGTGGTGCAGTTCATGAGTGATCCGATCGCCGGTATCGCCGAGATGGCGCGTGTCACGAAGCCCGGAGGCACGATCGCTGCGTGCGTCTGGGACCACGGCGGTGATACCGGCGCGCTCTCGCCGTTCTGGAAGGCGGCGCGTTCGCTGAATCTCGGCGTCGGTGACGAGTCGGACCTCGTCGGCGCGCGCGAGGGGCAGCTCACGAAGCTGTTCGGAACGGCGGGACTCTTTGACATCCGCTCGACCGTATTGACTGTGCACCTGCGGTTCGAGACCTTCGACGAGTGGTGGCGGCCATTCACCCTCGGCGTCGGCCCTCCGGGGGCGTACATCAGCGGTTTGAGCGACATGGCGCGGGAGGATCTGCGCGCCGCGTGCGAGGCGGTCCTCCCGATGGCGCCCTTCACGATCGATGCCAGCGCCTGGACGGCCGTCGGCCTCGTCTGACGAAACAGTCGGCGCGCCCGACCCCCAACTTGGGGACTTAACTGTCTACCCCCCTTCCGTCACACTGGCCACATGGCACAGGTGGGCGTGCCCTCGGTTCAGAGCGTCGCGTTCGCGGAGCTGCTGCTGCAGTCGGGGCTGATCTCAGAGGACGATCTGGCATTCGCCCGCGCCGCGAAAGCGCGCACCGGCTCCCACATCGACGACATCCTGGTCAGTCAGGGCATGGTCACTCCCGATGCTCTGCGCTCGGTTATGGCGCGCGCCTGGGGTCTTCCGGTGCTCGACCTCGCCTCGACCAAGCACGACTCGTCGCTGATGCACCGCTGGTCGGGTCAAATGATGGTTGCCGAGAACTGGATGCCGCTGCGCCGGATGCCCGACGGCACGATCCTCGTCGCGACCTCGCGCATCCCCGATGTCGAGCGCCGCGACCGCATCGAGCGCACCCTTGGGCTGCCCGTCACCTTCGGCGTCGCGACCTCTTGGGACATCCGCAACCTCGCCCTGCACGTATTCCGGGCCGAGATCGCGGATGAAGCAGCCAACGAGCTCTTCCGCCAGAACCCCTCGCTTTCCGCGCGCGTGGTGGTCTCCGCGGGCCAGCGCAACGGATTCATCGCCCTCCTCGCCGTCACGCTGATCGGACTGATGCTCTGGCCGAGTGGCGTGATCATCACCCTGCTGACGATGATCAGTCTGGTGTTCCTCGCCGGCACGGTTTTCAAATACCTCGTCGCGATGCGCGGCGCGAAGTACGACGTCGTCGAGCGGGTCACCGGCGGCCAGGTGGCGGCGCTCACCGACAGCGAGCTGCCGATCTACACGGTGCTTGTTCCGGTGTTCCGCGAGGCCAACATCGTCGGCCAACTCGTGGCCAACCTCGGCTCGATCGACTGGCCCGCCGACAAGCTCGAGGTGCTCATCCTGATCGAGGAGGAGGACACCCTGACCCGGGATGCTCTCGCCGCCGCGTCGCCGCCCGCGAACTTCCATGTCGTGACGATTCCCAAGGGCTCGCCGCAGACCAAGCCGCGTGCCTGCAACGTCGGGCTGTTCTTCGCGACCGGCGAGTACCTGGTGATTTACGACGCCGAGGACACGCCCGATCCCGATCAGCTCAAGAAGGCCTACCTGGCATTCCGTCGCGGTGGCGACAAGACGGTCTGCATCCAGGCCTCGCTGAACTACTTCAACGCCGAGGAGAACGTGCTGACCCGCATGTTCACGCTCGAGTACAGCTACTGGTTCGACTACGTGCTGGCCGGACTGGATGCCGCGGACCTCCCGATCCCGCTCGGCGGTACGTCGAACCACTTCCGCACCTCGGCGCTCAACGAGCTCGGCGGCTGGGACCCGTACAACGTCACCGAGGATGCCGATCTCGGCATCCGGGCGAGCGCGCTCGGCTACCGGGTCGGCGTTGTCAACTCGACCACCATGGAGGAGGCCAACACCTCCGTCCCGAACTTCATCCGCCAGCGCAGTCGCTGGATCAAGGGCTACATGCAGACGACGCTCGTGCACGCGCGTCGGCCGCGTCAGTTGATCCGTGAGATCGGGTTGCGGCGCTTCCTGAGCTTTGCGCTGCTGATCGGCGGAACACCGCTGACCTTCCTCGGGGTGCTGCCGCTGTACGTTGTGACGCTCTTCACGATCTTCATCCCGACCCAGGTGCTCAGCCAGTTCTTCCCGGTCTGGCTGCTCTGGGTCTGCCTGATCAACTTCATCATCGGCAACTCGGTGATGGTCTACCTCTCGATGATGGGCCCGTACAAGCGCGGCACCTTCAACCTGACGCTGTGGGCGTTGCTGAACCCGATTTACTGGATCTTGCACTCGATCGCCTCCTACAAGGCGCTCTGGCAGCTCATCACGAAGCCGCACTACTGGGAGAAGACCGAGCACGGCCTCACGGCGCACACCTCGGCGCAGGTCGACGCCGACGCCGCGACCTCCGCCGCCTCCGCCTCGGCCGCAGCGTCCGAGCCGACGGCGGCGAGTCGATGAGCCAGCTGGTCGCCCTCCCGCCGAGCGTGCGGGATCGCAGCAATCGCCGACCGGCCCGGACCCGCCTGGATGCCTTCCCGCGCGATCCGATCGCCAAGTGGATCCTGCGCGGACTGTTGGCAGTCCCGTTCCTGCTGGTCGCCTGGGCAGCGAGCTACAGCCCGCTCGACGGCACGCTGATCACCCCGAACCATGCGCTGCTCGAGCACATCGCGCGGATCGACTGGAACCGCGCAGACGTGACATGGATCGGCGAGATCTTCCCGCCGCTGTCGACCCTGCTCGCTGCCGCGATCCCCGGAGGGCAGTTCGGCCTCGCCGTCGCTGGGGCGCTCATTGCCGGCGTCTTCCTGCAGAAGATCCTCGAGATCATGGTGCAGCGGCAGTTCCACATCAGCACGACCGTCATCCTGATGCTCGCCCTCGCGGCGAATCCGCTGTTCGCCTACACGGCGACGCAGAACTTCGCCGCCTTCCTCGGCCTCGCCTTCTTCGGGCTCGGGATCGCCGACATCGTGCGATTCGTCGCCTGGGGCAACACGCAGTCCGGCTTCCGGGCCGGCCTGTACCTGATGCTGGCCGTGCTGTCCGACCTGAGCGGATTCTTGTACGTGCTGACCGCCGCCTCGGCCGCTCCCTTCCTGCGTCTCGGTCGCGGCAATCGTCCGGGCGCGCGCGGAGCCAACGTGCTCGTCATCGTCTTCCCGACGATCGCCGCGATCGGTGCCATCGTGGGCCTCAACTGGATCTTCGTCGGCACCCCGCTCGGCACGGTCGGCGCCCGGATCCTCACCGGAACCCCCGAGCGCTTCGCGACCGTCCTGCAGGTCCTCGCGACGCCGACCGGCTGGCTGCTGTTCGCCTCCGTGGCGAGCGCGTGGGTGATCGCACTGATCGTGCGGCGACCCGGATCAATCCTGGTGTCGTCCCTGGTCTTCTTCGCCATCCTCGGTGCATACACGATCGGTCTCCTGCCCGCGGGATCGGCGGGCAATACCTTCCTGCTGATGACTCTGATGGCGATCGCCCTCGTCCCGACGCGGCGGGCGATGTCGGCGGTCGTGGCGATGGATGTCGTCGCCGTGCTGCAGATCGCCATCGCCTGGGCGACTGCCTTCAATCGCGACATCGTGCTGCAGTGGATGGACACGCTCACGCCCGTGCTCAACGCCTTCGGGCACTGACACCGGGCGCCGGCTTCGCGCAGGCTGCCGGGCTTCCGGCGCGCCGGTACAGTGGGGAAGGTGAGCGCTCAGACCGGTTTCGAACTGTTCCCCGATCGCTCCGTCGTCGCGCTGCGCGTCAACGGTGAGCTGAAGGACAAGGCGACCACGGTCACGGAGGCCGACACCGTCGAGGCCGTGACGATCGACTCGCCGGACGGGCTCGGCATCCTGCGTCACTCGGCCACCCACGTCATGGCGCAAGCCGTGCAGGCGATCAACCCGGACGCCAAGCTCGGTATTGGTCCGCCCATCACCGACGGCTTCTACTACGACTTCGACGTCGAGACCCCCTTCACGCTCGATGACCTGAAGGCCATCGAGAAGGAAATGGAGCGGATCATCAAGTCCGGCCAGCGCTTCGTGCGCCGGGTTGTGACGGATGACGAGGCGCGTGCCGAACTCGCGAACGAGCCGTACAAACTTGAGCTGATCGGCTTGAAGGGTCACGCCGGTGCTGATGGGCTCAGTGGATCGGCGCAGTTCGAGGCCGGCGAGAGCGTCGAGGTGGGCGGCGCGGAGTTGACCATCTACGACAACGTCGACCCGGCATCCGGAGAGGTCATCTGGAAGGACCTCTGCCGCGGACCGCACCTGCCGAGCACGCAGCCGATCCGCGGCGGCTACGCGCTCATGCGCGTCGCGGCGGCCTATTGGCGCGGCTCGGAGAAGAACAAGCAGCTGCAGCGCATCTACGGGACGGCGTGGCCGACCAAGGACGAGCTGCGCGCGTACCAGACCCGCCTTGAGGAGGCCGCCAAGCGCGACCACCGCAAACTCGGCGCCGAGCTCGACCTGTTCTCGTTCCCGGACGAGATCGGCTCGGGGCTGGCCGTGTTTCATCCCAAGGGGGGAATCATCCGGGCCGAGATCGAGAACTACATGCGCGAGCAGCTGATCTCGCACGACTACGAGCTCGTGAACTCCCCGCACATCACCAAGGGGACCCTGTTCGAGACCAGCGGACACCTGCAGTGGTACCGCGAGGGGATGTTCCCGCCGATGCACCTCGACGAGGAGATCGACGACGACGGCAACGTCACGAAGCAGGGCCAGGACTACTACCTGAAGCCCATGAACTGCCCGTTCCACAACCTGATCTTTCGCGCGCGGGGCCGCAGCTATCGCGAACTGCCCTTGCGGCTCGCCGAGTTCGGCACGGTCTACCGCTACGAGAAGAGCGGCACGCTCTCGGGCCTGACCCGGGTGCGCGGGCTAACCCAGGACGACGCCCACATCTACGTCGCGCCCGAGCAGGTGAAGACCGAGCTGGCCAGCCAGCTCGAGTTCGTGCTCGAGACCCTGCGCGGCTACGGACTCACCGACTTCTATCTCGAGCTGTCGACGCGGGATCCCGACAAGTCCGTCGGATCGGACGTGCAGTGGGAGGAGGCCACCGAGACTCTGCGGCAGGTGGCCGTCGAATCCGGCCTCGAGCTCGTGGCGGATCCCGGTGGCGCGGCCTTCTACGGCCCAAAGATCTCGGTGCAGGCGCGCGATGCGATCGGACGCACCTGGCAGCTGTCCACCGTGCAGCTCGACTTCAACCAGCCGGAGCGATTCGAGCTCAAGTACGCGGCGAGCGACGGCACACTGCAGCAGCCGGTGATGATCCATCGCGCCCTTCTGGGCTCGATCGAGCGGTTCTTCGCGATCCTGCTCGAGCACTATGCCGGGGCGTTCCCGGTCTGGTTGTCTCCCGTGCAGGTGGTCGGCATCCCCGTCGCCGAGGAGTACGAGGGGTACCTGGGCGAGATCGTCGCGCAGCTGAAGGTCGACGGCGTGCGCGCCCAGCTCGACAGCAGCGACGGCCGGATGCAGAAGAAGATCCGCACGCACACCCAGTCCAAGGTCCCGTTCATGCTCATCGCGGGAGAGCAGGACCGCGCGGCGGGCACCGTCAGCTTCCGCTTCCGTGACGGCACGCAGGAGAACGGACTGGCCATCGATGAGGCGGTCCGGCGCATCAAGGACGCGATCGCCACCAAGGCACAGGTCTGAGGTGCGCGACTACGACGGCACCGAGTACCCGGATGGCGACGTCGAGTCGAGTCGCAGCTTCGCGGCGGTTCCCGATGGCTTCGCCCGGCTCTGGACGCCGCATCGGATCGCCTACATTGAGGCCGGCCCGTCGCGACCGAGCGACGAGTGCGTGTTTTGCACCGCGCCGTCCTTGAACGACGAGCAGGCCCTGATCGTTCACCGCGGCGAGCTCGCATACGTGCTGCTGAACCTCTTCCCGTACAACAGCGGCCACCTGCTCATCGTGCCGTACCGGCATGTTGCGACGTACGACCAGGCGACCACCGAGGAGGTCGCGGAGATCGCCTCGATGACGCAGTCGGCGATGCGGGCGCTGTCTGCGACCTCGCGTCCGCACGGCTTCAACATCGGGATGAATCAGGGGGCGGTCGCCGGCGCCGGCATTGCCGAGCACCTGCATCAGCACGTCGTGCCGCGCTGGGCGTCCGACGCGAACTTCCTGCCGATCATCGCGCAGACCAAGGCGATCCCGAAACTGCTTGGAGAGGCCCGGCAGGAACTCGCGGAGGCCTGGGCCGACTGATTGAATATACGTTGATGAAGCCAACTCGAAATCGGTGGACTGCTCGGCGTCCCCGGGTGACGGCGTCCGCCCATACTCCCAGCAGAGGTCTCGTAGAATCGGCATCATGAGCGACAACAGCACCACCGGAGACCTGGGAACGAGCCGCGTCAAGCGCGGGCTCGCCGAGATGCTTAAGGGCGGCGTCATCATGGACGTCGTCACCGCCGAGCAGGCACGCATCGCCGAAGACGCTGGCGCCGTGGCCGTGATGGCGCTGGAGCGCGTCCCCGCCGACATCCGCGCGCAGGGCGGCGTGGCTCGTATGAGCGATCCCGACCTGATCGAGTCGATCATCGCCGAAGTGTCGATCCCCGTCATGGCAAAGGCCCGCATCGGCCACTTCGTCGAGGCGCAGGTGCTGCAGTCGCTCGGCGTCGACTACATCGACGAGTCCGAGGTGTTGTCGCCCGCCGACTACGTCAACCACATCGACAAGTGGCCCTTCACCGTGCCCTTCGTGTGCGGCGCGACCAACCTGGGCGAGGCGCTGCGGCGCATCACCGAGGGTGCCGCGATGATCCGCTCCAAGGGCGAAGCCGGCACCGGCGATGTCTCCGAGGCGACGAAGCACATCCGCACCATCCTCGGCGAGATCCGCGCCCTGACGGCGAAGTCGAAGAACGAGCTGTACGTCGCCGCGAAGGAACTCCAGGCGCCGTACGAGCTGGTCGCCGAGATCGCCGCGACCGGCAAGCTGCCTGTCGTGCTCTTCACCGCGGGCGGCGTCGCCACCCCGGCCGACGCCGCGCTGATGATGCAGCTCGGCGCGGACGGCGTGTTTGTCGGCTCCGGCGTCTTCAAGTCGGGCAACCCCGAGGCGCGTGCCGCGGCCATCGTGAAGGCGACCACCTTCTATGACGACCCGTCCGTTGTTGCCGCCGCTTCGCGCGGGCTCGGCGAGGCGATGGTCGGCATCAACGTCGCCGACATCCCAGCGCCGCACCGCCTCGCCGAGCGTGGCTGGTAACGCGTCCGCCTCTGATCGCCCGAAGGTCGGCGTCCTCGCCCTGCAGGGCGACTTCCGCGAGCACCTGATGGTGCTGGGGAAGCTCGGCGCGGATGCCATGCCGGTGCGTCGCGAGAGCGAGCTGGCGGCGATCGACGGGCTGGTGATCCCGGGCGGTGAGTCCAGCGTGATGGACAAGCTGTCGCGGATTTTCGGCCTCGCCGGGCCTCTTCAGGCGCGCATCGCATCTGGGATGCCCGTGTACGGCACCTGCGCCGGCCTCATCATGTTGGCAGACACCGTGCTCGACGCCATCAACGGGCAACAGAGCCTGGGCGGCTTCGACATCGCGGTGCGACGCAACGCGTTCGGCAATCAGCTCAACTCCTTCGAGACCGACCTTGACATCTCGGAACTGGGCGAACCCGCGGTGCACGCGGTCTTCATCCGCGCCCCCGTGGTCGAGAGCGTCGGTCCGCGCGCCCATGCGTTTGCGACACTCGCGGACGGGCGCGTCGTCGCCGTGGAGCAGGGCAATCTGCTCGGCACCTCGTTTCACCCGGAGATGACCGACGACTACCGCTTCCACGCGCGGTTCCTCGACACCGTCCGCGCGAACGCGTCATGAGCGCGGCTACAGCACCTCGGTGCGGATGGTCACACTGATCGGCGAGGCCGATGCGATCGCGCGGTAGGCCGCCGAGGAGCGGATCTCACGGCCGAACGATTCGGCCGAGGTCGGCACGAAGCACCAGGCGTGGCCGCGTCCGAGAAGGCGGCGCGCGGGGGTCCACCGGTACGAGAGCGTGATGCAGAGCTGGGTGATCGGATCGGCGTCCTCGCGCACGAGCTGGCGCGTGAGGTCGACCGTGAAACGCTCGGCATCGGCATCCGGACCCCACTGCCACAGCAGCCCGTCGCCTTCGTTGCCGATCAGCGCGTGCTGGGCACGCATCGAACGGTAGAACGCGATCGAGAGTGAGACGGCGTCCGAGGCGTGCATCGTGTCGATCATGGTGCCGCGTTCGGTGGCGAATCGGCGCATGGCGTTCTCGGCGAACGAGATCCGGAACCAGCGCGAAACCACTCGCCGAGCCTAGCCGGGGGATGCGCGATCTGCGCTGGGTAGAATCGTGGAGGGATTCGACACGCGGCTGCCGCCGCTACTCATCCTGCGAGACAGCGAAGGAGCACCGTGAGCGGGCATTCCAAGTGGGCGACGACCAAACACAAGAAGGCCGTCATCGACGGGCGTCGTGCCAAATCGTTCGCCAAGCTCATCAAGAACATCGAGGTCGCCGCCAAGATGGGCGGGGCCGACCTGTCTGGCAACCCGACGCTAGTCGACGCCATCCAGAAGGCGAAAAAGACCTCGGTCCCCATCGACAACATCAACCGCGCCGTCAAGCGCGGCGCCGGGCTCACCGGAGAGTCCGTCGACTACCAGACGATCATGTACGAGGGCTATGGTCCCAACGGCGTCGCCCTCCTGATCGAGTGCCTCACCGACAACAAGAACCGCGCAGCAGCCGAGGTGCGCACGTTAATGAAGAGCAACGGCGGCACGATGGCCGATCCTGGCAGCGTGGCCTACAACTTCAGCCGTAAGGGCGTCATCTCGATCACCAAGACCGACGGGGTCACCGAGGACGACATCCTGCTGGCCGTTCTGGATGCTGGCGCCGAAGAGGTCGCCGACCAGGGCGGCGGCTTCGAGGTCGTCACGGAGCCCTCGCACCTCGTCGCGGCGCGCACCGCGCTCGTGCAGGCGGGCATCGATTACGACTCCGCCGAGGCCGAGTTCGTGCCGAACCTGCACGTCGAGGTCGACATCGACACTGCCCGCAAGGTATTCCGTCTCATCGACGCCCTCGAGGAGAGCGACGACGTGCAGAACATCTTCAGCAACTACGCGGTGCCCGCCGCGGTGCAGGCGCTGCTCGACGACGAGGACTAGGCGCGACACGCTCGCACCGTTCGAACACACGTGCGAATGTGGCCGGTAGTGTCGTCGCCATGCGCGTACTCGGTGTCGACCCGGGACTGACCCGCTGCGGCATCGGTATCGTGGATGTCGCAGCAAACCGTCGAGCGACCCTCGTGTACGTCGGGGTCGTTCAGACTCCGCCGACCATGGCCCTGGAGCAGCGTTTGCTCGCGGTCTCCCGCGGCATCCGCCTCGCCCTCGACGAGTACCGTCCGACGGCGATGGCCGTCGAACGCGTCTTCGCGCAGCACAACCTCCGAACGGTCATGGGCACTGCGCAGGCCAGCGGCATCGCGCTGGCGCTGGGTGCCGAGTTCGGGCTCGCGGTTGGGCTGCACACGCCCAGCGAGGTCAAGGCGGCCATCACGGGCTACGGAGCGGCCGAGAAGGCGCAGGTCGGGGCGATGGTGGCGCGGGTGCTGGGTCTTGTCGCGGTACCGAAGCCGGCGGACGCGGCGGATGCGTTGGCTCTTGCGATCTGTCACGCATGGCGCGGCTCAGCCGGCGGCGATTTCGACACGCGGCCGGCGGTCGCCGCTCTCTCGGCGGGAGCGACACCGGCTCAACTGGCCTGGCGGGCAGCCGAACGCAAAGCGGTGAGCCGATGATCTCCTCCGTCCGAGGCACCGTCCTCACCGTCACCGGCACCGTCGCCCTCATTGAGGTCGGCGGCGTCGGTCTCGGCATCCAGGTCACGCCCCAGCACGGCCTCAGCCTGCGCGTCGGGCACGAGGCGATGCTCTTCACGGCACTGATCGTGCGCGAGGACGACCTCAGCCTGTTCGGCTTCGCCACCCCCGAAGAGCTCGCGGCGTTCGACCTGTTGCGCGGGGTCTCCGGCGTAGGCCCGAAGTCGGCACTCGGCGTGCTCGGCACCCTCACCCCGGTGCGGATCGCGCAGGC
This sequence comes from Microbacteriaceae bacterium, assembly GCA_025352325.1. GTDB lineage: Bacteria > Actinomycetota > Actinomycetes > Actinomycetales > Microbacteriaceae > Lysinimonas. The sequence goes on from JANXTR010000025.1 coordinate 21,253, forward strand.
CGTCGCGGCGGAGGACGACGCGCCGTTCCGCAAGGTCTCAGGCATCGGCCCGAAGACGGCCAAGCTCATCGTGGTTTCATTGGCGGGCAAACTGATCGTCCCGACCGGGGCCAACTCGACGCCGGGCGTCTCGACGGGCTCGACCACCGTGACGAGCAGCGTCGTCGGCGCACTCGTCGGGCTTGGCTGGAACGACCGGGTGGCCGCGCAGGCCGTCGACGAGGCGGCCGAAGAGGCCAGCGCTGACGAGCGGGCGTCCGTGCAGGCGCTGCTACGGATGGCGCTGGCACGACTCGGACCGCAGCGCACCGGCGCGAACTCGTGAGCGACGACGGCAGCCGCGAGATCGAGTTCGATCCCGCCGACGTCACGGACGCCGATCTGGTGATCAAGCCGACTTCCGAGTCTGCGACCGAGCTCGCCTTCGAGGGCGCGTTACGCCCGAGATCGCTCGCCGAGTTCGTCGGCCAGTCCAAGGTGCGCGGCCAACTGCAGTTGCTGCTGGATGCTGCGGCCCTGCAGAACCGAACGCCCGACCACATCCTGCTGGCGGGTCCTCCCGGGCTGGGCAAGACCACCCTCGCGATGATCGTCGCGCACGAGTCGAACCGTCCCCTGCGGATGTCAAGTGGCCCCGCGATCCAGCACGCCGGCGATCTCGCCGCCCTGCTCTCGAGCCTGGTTCCCGGCGAGGTGCTCTTCATCGACGAGATCCACCGAATGGCGCGCTCCGCCGAAGAGATGCTCTACCTCGCGATGGAGGACTTCCGGATCGACATCATGGTCGGCAAGGGAGCGGGAGCCACCAGCATCCCCCTCGACCTGGCCCCGTTCACACTCGTCGGCGCTACGACGCGGTCGGGCATGCTGCCGAACCCGCTGCGCGACCGGTTCGGCTTCACCGCAAACCTCGAGTTCTATGACGACGCCGAACTCGAGGAGGTACTGGCGCGCGCCGCCCGCCTGCTGGAGCTCGACATCCCGGGGGACGCCCGGCTCGAGATCGCGAGCCGCAGCCGGGGTACTCCGCGCATTGCGAACCGCCTGCTGCGCCGAGTGCGCGACTACGCGATCGTTCACGGTGGGGGAGCCGGGATGACTGCCGTGAACGCCGCCCTCGAACTGTACGACGTCGACCCGATCGGCCTGGACCGCCTCGACCGTGCCGTGCTCGAGATGGTCGTGACCCGTTTCGAGGGCGGCCCCGTCGGCCTGAACACGCTCGCCGTCTCGGTCGGCGAGGAGGCCGACACGATCGAGTCCGTGGTCGAACCGTTCCTGGTGCGGATCGGGATGCTGACCCGCACGCCGCGCGGGCGAGTGGCCACCCGACGCGCGTGGGACCACCTCGGCATGCGTCGCCCCGCCTCCGGCGCGCTGTTCGACGACGTATGATTCTTGGGAGTTGCTCAGCCACAGTGCCTAGGCTGCAGCCCGTCTCTCCCCAAAACCTGGAAGGTTACCCTCCCTCATGTCTTTCGCACCGACCATCGTGCACACTGCAGCCGCCGCCACAACCGGAGGGATCGATCCGCTGACGATCGGCCTGGTCGTCCTCCTGGCTGTCATGGTCATCTTCATGTTCCGCAACTCCCGCAAGCGCAAGCGCGACGCGGAGCAACTGCAGAACAAGTTCGTTCCCGGCGCCGAAATCATGACCCAGCACGGGATCTACGGCACGCTTATCTCGGTCGACGACGAGAAAAACGAAGCCATCATCGAGACGACCCCGGGCACGCGCCTGCGCGTGCACCGTCAGACGATCTCGCGGGTCATCGACCCGGTCGAGGCCGACGAGGCCGTCATCGACGAGCCGTCGGGCACGCAGCTCGAAGCCGGCACCCACGAACTCAACCAGGACCACGCGATGCCGGCTGGCGACCCGCAGTACGGCGAGCGTGTCGGCGACGCGATCGTCGAGAAGCCGAAGCGCGCCCCGCGCAAGAAGGCCGCCGAGTAGCGGTTACTCTGGGACGTCGGCCCGGTCCACCCGGGTCTGCGTCCAGAGCGCGGCCTGAATCGCCTGTCGCGATCTTCGCGCCAGCACCCACAGCACGCCGTACAGAAAGCAGAGTCGCCACGTGGCAACGAGATCGACGACCCCGGCCCGCAAGGCTGTGAGATCGCTGGCCTGGCTCCTCGCCATCGTCGTCATCCTCGGGGTGCTGCTCGGAGCGGGCAAGCTGTTCTGGGGCTGGGGCCTCAAGCCGCAGCTGGGCCTCGACCTGCAGGGTGGCACCGAGATCATCCTGACGCCGCAGCTGGCCAGCGGTCAGACGGTCACCAACGACGAGCTGAATCAGGCCGTGTCGATCATTCGCCAGCGGGTGGATGCCGCGGGCGTCTCCGAGGCGGAGATCAGTACGCAGGGCGTGAACAACATCGTGGTCTCGATCCCGGGCACCCCGGACGAGGCGACACTGCAGCGCATCCAGGCCTCGGCCAAGCTGGACTTCCGTGCCGTAATCCTCACCGGCAGCCCGTCGTCGGCCACCGCGGCACCGACGGCTACGCCGAGCGACGGCTCCACGCCGAGCCCGGCCCCCACGCTGAACAGCGTTCCGACCGCGAAGCCGACTGACGGGAGCGACCCGAGCTGGGTGACGCCGGCCCTGCAGGACAAGTTCACGAACTTCGCCTGCTCCTCTCTCTCCTCCGTTGACACCAACCTCGCGCCGGCCAAGAAGCCCGTCATTACGTGTGACGACGCCGGCACGGCGACCTACCTGCTCGGTCCGATCGAGGTCGCGGGTGAGACGATCTCCGACGCCACTGCCAGCACAGTCACCTCCAGCCAGGGCGTGTCGACCGGCCGGTGGGCCGTCAACCTCGTCTTCAACGCTCAGGGCACCGCCGACTTCGCCAAGATCTCGACCCGGATCGTGCCGCTGGCGACCCCGCGCAACCAGTTCGCGATCGTGCTCGATGGCAAGGTCATCTCCGCACCGGTCATGCAGGCGGTCATTGCCGACGGCAAAGCCCAGATCACCGGAAACTTCACCCAGACGACGGCGACCACCCTCGCCGACCAGTTGAAGTTCGGCGCCCTGCCGATCGGATTCAAGGTCGAGAGCCGCAACACCATCGCGGCGACCCTGGGGAAGAGCCAGCTGCAGAACGGCCTCATCGCCGGTGGCATCGGTCTCCTCCTGGTCATCATCTACTCGCTGTTCCAGTACCGACTGCTCGGTCTCGTGACGATCGCCTCGCTGTTCGTCGCGGCCCTACTCACCTACGAGGTCATCAACTTTCTGTCCTGGCAGAACGGCTACCGACTGTCATTGGCAGGTGTGGCGGGTCTGATCGTCGCGATCGGGTTCACGGCGGATTCCTTCATCGTCTACTTCGAACGAATCCGAGACGAACTGCGAGATGGGAGAGCTTTGCCCGGAGCCGTGGAGGCGGGTTGGAAGCGCGCCCTCCGCACGATCTATGCGGCGAAGTCGGTCAACCTGCTCTCGGCCGTCGTCCTGTTCGTGGTCGCCGTCGGCAATGTGAAGGGCTTCGCCCTCACCCTCGGGATCACGACGATCATCGACGTGCTCATCGTCATCATGTTTACGCACCCGATGCTGCAGCTCATCGCGCAGACGCGGTTCTTCTCGAGCGGACATCCCCTCAGTGGTCTCGACCCGACCGCGCTCGGCGCGATCTACCGCGGCCGGGCCGAGTTCCGGATCTCGTCCGAGGCCCGCAAGGCGGGCGCCAGCCGTGAGGCGGCCCGCCGTCAGACGATCGCCGAGCGCAAGGCCGCCGAGCTGGCGGCAGGCAGCAGGCCCGCCGCCGCCGACGAACGCGTCGAGGCCCCGTCGATCCAGACCCCGGTCGACGACGTGGTGGAGACCACCGCGACGTCCACGACCACCAAGCCCGCCGCATCCGGCGCGCGCACGCAACCCAAGCGGAGCAGCAAGTCGGGCCGCACCGGAGGGAAGAAGTCCTGATGTCACGTTTCGGGGATTTCGGCAACGACCTCTACACCGGCAAGCGCTCGATCGACTTCGTCGGCAAGCGGCGCATCTGGTTCACCATCGCCATCCTGCTGGTGGTCGCGGCTCTCGCGGTTCCGCTGATCAAGGGCGGGGGCAACTTCGGCGATGGCTTCAAGTTCGGGATCGAGTTCCGGGGCGGCTCGCAGTTCCAGATCTCGGGAGCGAAGACGCTCGACACGCAGCTCGGCGAGAAGGCTGTGCACTCGGTTGTCCCCACGGCGATCGTCGACATCACGACGGTCGGCACGGACGGCGTGCGGGTGCAGACCAATCAGTTGACAAACCCCGAGACGATCGCCGTCACCTCCGCACTCGCCGACGCATACGGTGTAAAGACCACCGATGTCACCTCGTCGTTTATCGGAGCCACCTGGGGCGGCGACATCACGAAGCAGGCGGTCATCGGTCTGATCGTCTTCCTGATATTCGCGGCACTCCTGATGACGATCTACTTCCGCACCTGGAAGATGTCACTGGCCGCGATCATCGCGCTCGCGCACGACCTCGTCATCACGGCTGGCGTCTACGCCTTGATCGGATTCGAAGTCACTCCGGCGACAGTCATCGGCTTTTTGACAATCCTCGGCTACTCGCTGTACGACACGGTGGTGGTGTTCGACAAGATCCGGGAGAACACCGCGGAACTCAGTGACGAGTCCACGCGGACCTTCGGCGAGGCGGTTAATCTCGCGGTCAACCAGACACTCGTGCGATCGATCAACACGGGTGTGGTCGCGGCGCTGCCGGTCGCGGCGATCCTCTTCATCGGATCTTTCATCCTGGGCGCCGATACGCTGCGCGACATCTCGCTCGCGCTTCTGGTCGGAACGCTGGTCGGCACGTATTCGACGCCGTTCGTCGCGTCGCCGCTCTACGCGGCTCTGCGACAGGGCGAGCCGGCCATTCAGAAACGCGACAAGCGCGTTCTCGCCCAGCGCTCCAAGAGCGCCGTCAACGCCTGATCGCCTGCAGCGGACCTGACCACGGGCGATTCGTGACCCTCGTAGACTTCGTCTATATGAAGGCGGAGGTGTGCGCGTGACTGAGGCACAGGGCACCTCATCGTTGCGCACGATTCTGCCCCGATTGTTCTCGCGGGCCCAGCCGGTCGGAGCTGTCGATCGCCTGCTCAAGACGGTCAGGACGCACCATCCGAAGGCGGATGTCGCCCTCATCGAGCGTGCATATGCCGCGGCCGACAAGGCGCACGCCGGGCAACTGCGCAAGAGCGGCGAGCCGTACATCACCCATCCGGTCGCGGTGGCGCAGATCCTCGCCGACCTCGGGATCGGGCCCAAGACTCTCGCCGCCGCGCTCCTGCACGACACCGTCGAGGACACCGACTACACCCTCGACATGCTGCGGCACGACTTCGGCGACGAGATCGCCATGCTCGTGGATGGGGTCACGAAGCTTGACAAGCTGAAGTATGGCGACAGCGCGCAGGCCGAGACCGTGCGCAAGATGGTCGTCGCGATGTCGAAAGACATCCGCGTGCTGGTCGTGAAGCTCGCCGACCGCCTGCACAACGCGCGCACCTGGGGCTTCGTGCCCACGGCGTCGGCGGAGCGCAAGGCGCGGGAGACCCTGGAGATCTACGCTCCGCTCGCGCACCGGCTCGGCATCCAGACCATCAAGTGGGAGCTCGAGGACCTCAGCTTCGCGGTGCTCTACCCGAAGCTCTACGTCGAGATCGAGAGCCTGGTGCGCAACCGCAGCCCGCAGCGCGAGGAGTTCGTGCAGCAGGTCATCGACTCGATTAACGAGGATCTGCGCGCCGACCGCATCAAGGGCCAGGTCGTCGGGCGACCGAAGCAGTACTACTCGATCTACCAAAAGATGGTGCTTCGGGGCCGCGAGTTCGACGAGATCTACGACCTGGTCGGCATCCGGATCCTGGTGAACAACATCCGCGACTGCTACGCGGTGCTCGGTGCGATCCACGCACGCTGGAACCCGATCCCCGGCCGTTTCAAGGACTACATCGCGACGCCCAAGTTCAACCTCTATCAGTCGCTGCACACCACGGTCATCGGGCCGACGGGCCGCGCCGTTGAGATTCAAATCCGCACGCACGAGATGCACCAGCGGGCCGAGTTCGGCGTTGCTGCACACTGGAAGTACAAGGAGCGCGTCAACACGGGCCGCGGCGAGGATCGGGCGAGCGAGAAGGCGCCGACCTCCGACAACGAGATGGCCTGGCTGGCGCACATCAGCGACTGGCAGTCCGAGACCGCCGATCCGGGCGAGTTCCTCGACAACCTGCGCTTCGAGATCGGGGCGAAGGAGGTCTACGTCTTCACGCCGCAGGGCAAGGTCATCGGCCTGCCCGCCGGCGGAACGCCCGTTGACTTCGCCTACGCCGTGCACACCGAGGTCGGCCACCGCACCATGGGCGCGAAGGTCAACGGGCGCCTAGTCCCGCTCGAGAGCGAGCTCGGCTCCGGCGACGTTGTCGAAGTATTCACCTCGAAGAATCCGGATGCCGGCCCTAGCCAGGACTGGCTGAATTTCGTCAAGAGTCCCCGAGCTCGCAACAAGATCCGCGGCTGGTTCACGAAGGAGCGCCGCGAGGAGGCGGTCGAGCAGGGCAAGGACGCGATCGCCCGCGCCATGCGCAAGCAGAACCTGCCGCTGCAAAAGCTCATGAACCAGGACGTGCTCAACGAGATCGCGGCGCAGCTGCGGTTCGAGGGCGTCGAGTCGCTCTACGCGGCGGTGGGCGAGGGGCACGTCTCCACCCAGTCGGTGATCGAGAAGGTGCTCGCGTCGCTGCAGACGGATGCCGACGCCGACGAGGCCGAGCTGCCGTTCACTCCGAAGGGCCGCGCGCGCCAGCTGCGGCCGAGCGACTCGGGCGTGCTCGTTCGTGGGGCACCTGACATCCTCGTCAAGCTCGCCAAGTGCTGCACACCGGTGCCCGGCGACGAGATCGTCGGCTTCGTCACACGCGGCACGGGCGTCTCGGTGCACCGCACGGACTGCAACAACGTGAAGTCGCTGCTCGACGAGCCCGAGCGAATGATCGACGTCGAGTGGGCGCCGACCTCGTCGAGCCTGTTCCTGGTGCAGATCCAGGTCGAGGCGCTCGACCGCTCGGGACTCCTGTCGGATGTCACACGGGTGCTCTCCGAGAACCACGTCAACATCCTGTCGGCGACGGTCTCGACCTCGAGCGACCGCCTGGCGTTGAGCCGCTTCGTCTTCGAGATGGGCGACACCGTGCATCTGGACCGCCTACTGAACGCCGTGCGGCGCATCGAGGCCGTGTACGACGTATACCGCGTCAACGCGGGCTGACGACCGCGCCTGCGCCCCGCAGCACCCAGCCGCCCAGCAATTCGGTGAGGCGCTTGGCCGCTCGACGCTTCTCGGGCAGGTTGCGGCGGCGGTTCAGCACCTCGCGGCATTCCTCGACGCCGAAGCCGCCCAGCCGGGCGAGTTCGAGGATCGCCTCGCACTCGACGGTGCTCAGCGACTCCCGGAATCTCGCCAGATCGACGGCGGTGCGAAGGGGAGAGGTGACGGACGCCGCGCCCAGGGCGACCCGGTCGGAGGGATCGAGCACGAGCTCGCGTACCCGCACCAGCGGGCTGAGCGGCAGACGTGCGCGCGCACCGAGGTCGACGCAGAACTCGTCCACGCGGGGGAGCGCGACCGTCGCCCCCCAGACCCAGGCGGCGCTGCCGAGCTCGGCGATCAGCCGGGGGGAGCGGTCGCCGAGCACGGCCGCGGCCCGGTGCGCCGGGCCCTCGAGCTCGTCGATGGGGCACCAGCCCGCCGCGAGTTCATAAAGCTCGCCGTCCAGGCGCATCGCCCCGAGTTCGGCGGCCGGGATGTCGCGGTTGGTGAGCACGGGAGCGAGGCGGGGCATCCCGCGATCGTGACGCACTCGCGTGGTCGCGGTCGGCATCCGGTACCGTTCGGTGGACTCAGCACCCTGTGGAAAGCGGCGCGGACGCCGCTGGACCTGCGAACCGGAGGAGCTACGAGCCCAGCGCGTCCAGCCAGATCTGGCGCGCGGCGAGAGCCTCTTCGGCGTCCTTGATCTTGCGGGCGTCGCCGGCCTTCGTCGCGGCGGCCAACTCGACCTCCAGCTTCTCGATCGCGGCCGTCAGCTGCGACGCCAGGCCGTCCGAGCGGGCCTGCTTCTCGGGGTTGGACTTGTTCCAGTGGTCCTCGTCGAGCTTGCGAACCGCCGTCTCGACCTTCCGCATGCGGTCTTCGACCGACTTCATCGAATCGCGCGGGATCTTGCCGATGGCGTCCCACTTGCGCTGGATGCCGAGCAGCTTCTCTTTTGCAACGTTGCGATCGGTCTCGGTGAGCAGCGGTTCCGCCTCGGTCAGGAGGGCCAGCTTCTGCTCGAGGTTGGCCGAGAACTCGACCTCGTCCTGGGCATCCACCTCGGCCTTGGCCGCGTAAAGTACGTCGCCAGCTGCCTTGAAGCGGGCCCACAGGGCGTCGTCGACCTTCTTGCCAGCGCGTCCCGCCGACTTCCAGTCGTCGAGCAGGTTGCGGTAGTCCGGGATCGCCGCGGTGCCCTTGTTCGCCAGCGACTCCGCCTTCTCGGCGAGTTCCTGCTTGCGGGTGCGGGCCTCGCGATGGGTGCCGTCGAGCTCGGAGAAAAACGCCTTACGGTGGCCTTCAATCGTGGTGCGCGCGGCACGGAATCGCTTCCACAGCTCGTCGCCTTCAGTCTTGGGAAGGCGCGGGCCCTCCTGCTGGTGGGCCTGCCAGCTAGCGAAGAGCTCGTCCAGCTGGGTGGTGACGAGTTTCCACTGCGCCTTCGCGGGATCCTGCGCCGCGAGCGCCTCAACCTCGGCCACCAGCCTCTCGCGCTCGGTGATGGCGTCGGTGACGGCGGCCTTGGCCTCCGCGCCCTGCTTCTCGGTGAGTTCGCCGACGCTGCCGCTGAGCTTGTCGAGGCGCGCGGTGAGGGATGCCAGATCGCCGACCGCATTCGCACCCGAGACCGCGGTCTTCAGGTGCACGATCGCCTTGGCGACGTCGCGGGCCGGAGCCCCGCCGCGCACGCGCTGCTCGAGCAAAGCCACCTGACCGGCGAACTCCACATACTTGCGCTCGAAGTAGGCGAGAGCCTCCTCCGGCGTCGCGTCCGGATACTGGCCGACGGTGCGTTCGCCCTCGACCTCCCGCACGTACACGGTGCCGTCATCGTCGACGCGACCCCACGGGGTCTGATCGTCTGTCGCCACTTCTGCCAACCTCGTCATCGAGTCCGGCGGCCTCTCGCCGAACGGCATCCAGCCTATTGCACGCCTTCGCGCGCGAAAACGGCCTGCCGCTACTTGAGCGTGAAGCCGGTGATCTTCGTGGGGATGGTCGGGGAGCCGTCGGTGGTGCTCCCGCCGCTCCCGGCGGTGATCCCGCCTGCGACGATCGTGCTCCTCAGCTGGTCGAGCCCGCTCGTGATGGTGCCGATCACGGTGTAGCCGCCCGCCGCATCCGCCGGGATGGTCGAGTCGTTAAAGGCGATGAAGAACTGGTGGCCGTTGCTGTAGCCGTTTCCGCTCGCGCGGGCCATCGCGATGGTGCCCGCCTTGTAGATGTTGTCCTTCGGCGCGTTCTCGACAGGTCCGTACGAGAAGGCCGAGTCGGCGGCGCCGGTGCCGTTGAGGGAACCGCACTGCAGGATCCCGAACCCGGTGCTCTCGGCGAGCCGGTGACAGGTCTTGCCCGGGTAGTAGCCGTCGTTGACGTCCTGGATGATGCCCGAGACGGCCTGCGGAGCCGCGGCCCCGTCGAGCGAGACGCCGAGCGCGACGTCGTTGAGCGTGACGGTGCCGGTCCAGGTGCGAGCGGCCGCGAGGCTCGGATCGGGCGCGCCCACGTTGGCCTGCGCCGAGGCGGAGGCCGAGGGGATGGCGGAGGCCGATGCGGACGCCGAGGCGGTCGCGCCGGGTCCGGCCTGGAAGTAGAAGATCTGGGTAGCGGCGGCGGCGCCGGCGATCAGAACGACGAGTCCGATCGCGATCACGTTGTCGCGGAACTTACGCTTCGTGGCACGGCTGTGCACCTCTTGGCGGGCGTTATACACCTTCAGCCGGTCGCGTGCTTCGCGCGCGGCGCGCTCCTGGTTCTTCGATGCCAAGGCCGTACTCCCGTGGTCGCGGCGGGTCTGGTTCCGCCAGAAGAACATTAGTCGGACGAGCCGCATACGCTGTTCAGCATGAGCTCTCAGGCCGGACTCCGCAGCGGGTCGACTCCGCTGGCCGTGCGGATGCGTCCGACGTCGCTCGATGAGGTGGCGGGGCAGTCGCACCTGCTCAAGCCCGGGTCGCCGCTTGTCAACCTCGCGAACGACGCGACCGGGGCATCCGGATCGGTGTCGGTGATTCTCTGGGGGCCGCCTGGCACCGGGAAGACGACTTTGGCGCAGGCGATCGCGCACAGCTCGGGTCGCAAGTTTGTCGAGCTGTCGGCGGTGACGGCCGGCGTCAAGGATGTGCGCGAGGTCATGGAGGGCGCGCGTGCCAACAGCGACCTGTACGGGGTTTCGACCGTCCTGTTCCTCGACGAGATCCATCGCTTCAGCAAGGCCCAGCAGGACGCGCTGCTGCCCGGGGTCGAGAACGGCTGGGTGATCCTGGTCGCGGCCACGACCGAGAACCCCTCCTTTTCGGTGATCGCGCCGTTGCTCTCCCGGTCGCTCCTGCTGACGCTCGAGACGCTGAGCGACGACGATCTCGTGACGCTGGTGGATCGCGCGGTGTCTGACCCACGCGGCCTGCGCGGTGCCGTCGTTCTCGAAGATGAGGCCCGCGCCATGATCGTGCGGCTCGCGTCAGGTGACGCCCGGCGCGCGCTCACTGCGCTGGAAGCCGCCGCCATCTCCGCCTCGGCCGGAGTCGACGAACTCGACATCGACGAGGAGGCCGCGGGACTCCCGACCATCACCGTCGACATCGTCGCCTCGACGGTCGACCGCGCGCTGCTGCGGTACGACCGGCAGGGCGACGAGCACTACGACGTCATCAGCGCGTTCATCAAGTCGATCCGCGGTTCCGACGTCGACGCCGCGCTGCACTACCTCGCCCGGATGATCGAGGCGGGGGAGGACCCGCGCTTCATCGCCCGACGCGTCATGATCAGCGCGGCGGAGGACATCGGCATGGCCGACCCCCAGGCGCTGCCCATCGCGGTGGCCGCCGCGCAGGGCGTCCAGCTGATCGGAATGCCCGAGGGCCGCATCCTCCTCGCCGAGGCCGTCGTCTATCTGGCGACCGCGCCGAAGTCCAATGCCTCACACAAAGGGCTGGATGCCGCGATCGCCGACGTGCGCGTCGGCAAGATCGGGCGCATCCCGAAGCCACTGCGCGATGCGCACTACCCCGGCGCGAAGCGGCTCGGCCATGGAGCCGGGTACCAGTACTCCCACGACGCCGACTTCGGCGTGGCCACGCAGCAGTACCTGCCCGACGAGCTGGTGGGCACGCGGTACTACGAGCCGACCGGCCACGGCAACGAGCGGGATGTCGCGGCCCGGCTCGAGAAGATCCGCGCCATTCTTCGAGGGCAACAGAGTCTGCGGGGCGACTGACCGCCGACCTCCTGACGGCGCCTTGACGGCGCCTTGACGGCGCCCTGACACTCCTCGAACATGGGAGGCGTTCTCTGGGCAGATGGCGAAGAAGACACCCTCCAGGACCCCGTCCGAACCCACGTCCAACTCCATGCCCGGGGAGCCAGTGTCGGCGACGGCGCACCGAGTCGCCGACTGGTCGGGACAGGAGCTGGCGTACGCGCCGCCGCCTTGACGGCTGCGACACGGCCGCACGATCGCGGCGATCGTGATCGGAGCCCTCGTGATCGCGGGCGGGTCCACCGCGATCATCGCCTCCGCGCTGAGCGGCGCGGTGCCTCCCGAGTCGATGGCCGGGATGTCGGGCACGAGCGGGTCACCAAGTGCCTCGGCGGCGGTCGGCCCGACCGTGATCACCGCCGGTTTCCCCACAGGAGGGCCCGGCATCTTCACCGACACCTGCCTGCGCACGAAGACGGCCCCGGACGACCCAATTCGGATGCACGGAATGCCCGGCAGTTCGATGCAGCACGACTTTTTCGGCAACACCGCGACGACGGCGAGCAGTGTCACGCGAGACCTCGTCGGCGGCTCGACGAGTTGCACGACGAGCGCAGACGCCTCGGCGTACTGGACGCCAGTGCTCTTCCGGAACGGGACGGCCATGACGCCGAAGGGCACCCTGGTCTACTGGCGAGCTCCGAAGGGGGCGCAGGCGTCAGTTCAGACCGTCCCCGCCGGGCTGACGATGATCGCCGGCAACGAAGCGGCCGATGCGCCGCAGGGCAAGGCGGTCATCGGGTGGGGGTGCACCGGCCGAACTCAGCTGCGGCTGTCGGACTCGCCGCGGGACTGCACCTCGGGATCCCAGCTCCGGCTGACGATCGCGTTCCCGAACTGCTGGGACGGCACGACCCTCGACGGGTCGAAACAGACCAACGTGGTGGCGCTGACGGGCACGGCATGCCCGGCGTCGTATCCGGTCCAGATCCCGCAGGTGGTGGTGCATGTGATCTACCCGACGTCGTTGACCTCAGGTCTGACCCTCTCGATCAGTCCGACGTTGCAGGGGTCTGTGACGACCGCGCACGCCGACTTCATGAACGGATGGAACGAGCCCGTCCTCACCGCCGATGTGACGGCGTGCGTCGTCACCGGCACCCGCTGCGGACCGGTGAGCGGAGCGGATGCCACGCCGAGGGGCGGACAGGTGGGCTGAGGGGTCGTCGCTGGTCGGTCTGCTAAGCTTTGCCGGTTCGCCTCCGAGGCGGACACATCCCATCCCACAACTCACCGGCGCCGCGACGTGCGCCCGGGCCCTGTTCGTCAGGATTATGAGGGAGGTGGCGATGTACGTCCGTGAGCAGCGACATCCGCTGCCATGTCATCTGGAAGGTATTACGTGTCGACCAAGTCCCGCACTCGCAGCAAGACCCGCCTCTCGCGCGCTCTGGGCATCCCGCTCACGCCGAAGGCGGCCAAGTACCTCGAGAAGCGCCCGTACGCTCCTGGTGAGCACGGCCGCACCAAGCGCAAGACCGACAGTGACTACGCCGTCCGTCTGCGCGAGAAGCAGCGTCTGCGGGCCCAGTACGGCATCCGCGAGGCCCAGCTCAAGATCGTTTTCGCCGAGGCCCGCAAGGCCCAGGGCCTGACCGGTGAGAACCTGGTCGAGCTCCTCGAGATGCGTCTCGACGCGCTCATCGTCCGTTCGGCCATCGCCCGCACCACGGCGCAGGCGCGCCAGATGGTCGTGCACCGCCACATCCTGGTCGACGGCAAGCTCGTCGACCGTCCGTCGTTCCGCGTGAAGCCGGGTCAGCTCATCCACGTCAAGCCACGCTCGGAGGGCATGGAGCCCTTCCAGGTCGCCGCTGCCGGTGGCCACGTCGACCTGCTGCCGAAGACCCCGGGTTACCTCGAGGTCGAGCTCGACAAGCTGCAGGCGCGTCTGATCCGTCGCCCAAAGCGCGCCGAGGTCCCGATCACCGCTGAGGTTCAGCTCGTAGTCGAGTACTACGCGGCTCGCTAGAAATCAGTACGTCGAGAGGCCCCGGTTCACGCCGGGGCCTTTCGCGTATGGTGGACGCTGACCACTGAACCCCCACGCAAGGAGAATCACGATGAAGGGTCTCGTCCTTCTGATCCTGGGAGTCGCCGCGGGCTTCGTGGCCGCTCACTACGTCTCCAAGAGCCCTCAGGGCAAGCAGTTCTTCGATGACATCGACGCGCGGGCTCACGACTTCGGCGACGCCGTGGTCGACGGGTACAAGACCCGCGAGGCCGAACTGCGGGCCGCAGCCGACGGCATCGTCTCCGACTTCCGAGCCCGCTAGTCCCGCGCCGGCGCGCTGCGCGCCTTCGCTCCATCCAGGTACCGCCGCGCCCTCACCGCGCGAGCACTAGGAACAGATCACCGTGCAGACCGCTGACATCCAACGCCGCTGGCTCACCTACTTCGGGGAGCGCGGCCACACTGTGGTGCCCTCCGCCTCCCTGGTGAGCGACGACCCTGCCCTGCTGTTCACCGTCGCCGGCATGGTCCCCTTCATCCCGTACTTCACCGGGGTCGTCCCTGCGCCGTTCCCGCGCGCCACCAGCGTGCAGAAGTGCATTCGCACCCTCGACATTGAGGAGGTCGGCAAGACTACGCGGCACGGCACCTTCTTCCAGATGAACGGCAACTTCAGCTTCGGCGACTACTTCAAAGAAGAGGCGATCAGCTACGCCTGGGAGCTGCTCACGTCATCCGAGCAGAGCGGCGGCCTTGGCTTCGAGCCCGACAAACTCTGGGTCACTGTCTACGAGGACGACGACGAGGCCATCGCGCTCTGGAAGAAGATTGCCGCCCTGCCCGACGAGCGCATCCAGCGCATGGGCAAAGAGGACAACTACTGGTCGACGGGGCAACCCGGCCCGGCCGGACCGTGCTCCGAGATTTACTTCGATCGCGGCCCCGAGTTCGGGCCCGACGGCGGCCCGGTGGTCGACGACACCCGCTATATCGAGATTTGGAACCTCGTATTCATGCAGTACTTGATCGCCGACGTGCAGTCGAAGACCGAGTTCCGCATCGTTAGCGAGCTGCCGCGCAAAAACATCGACACCGGCATGGGCATGGAGCGCGTCGCGTTCCTCAAGCAGGGCGTCGACAACATGTACGAGATCGATCAGGTGCGTCCGGTTCTGGATGTCGCCGCCGCCCTCTCGCGGCGTGCATACGGTGCCGATCACGACGACGACGTGCGCATGCGCGTCATCGCGGACCACGTGCGCTCGAGCCTCATGCTGATGACCGACGGCGTGAGCCCCGGCAACGAGGGGCGCGGCTATATCTTGCGCCGCCTGCTGCGTCGCGTGGTGCGCGCCATGCGCCTACTCGGCGTCGACGGCAACACCTTCCCCGAACTGTTCCAGGCCTCGCGGCTGGCCATGCGCGACGCCTACCCGGATGTCGAGGAGCAGTGGGAGCGCACCTCCCGCCTCGCCGTTGCCGAGGAGGAGACCTTCCGCACCACCCTCGCGAGCGGGACGACCATCCTCGACCTCGCCGTCGTCGACACGCAGCAGAAGGGCATCGCGGCGCTCCCGGGCGACACCGCGTTCCTCCTCCACGACACCTTCGGCTTCCCGATCGACCTCACGCTCGAGATTGCCGAGGAGGCGGGCCTGACGGTCGACCGCGCGGCCTTCGATCAGCTGATGCTCGAGCAGCGCACCCGCGCCAAGGCCGACGCCAAGGCGAAGAAGCGCGCTCTGGCCGACCTCTCGGTGTACTCCGAGATGCGGGCGGCGGGCGAGACCGTGTTCACGGGTTACGACTACCTACAGACCGACTCGAAGATCCTCGGGATCCTGGTGGACGGGCATCCGGTCGACCGCGCATCGGCGGGCGAGATCGCCGAGGTCATCCTCGCCGAGACGGCGCTCTACCCGGAGTCCGGTGGCCAGGCAGCCGACGCGGGATCGATCGTCGGCAACGGATTCGACCTCGAGGTGCTCGACGTGCAGCGCCCCGTGCGGGGGCTGATCAGTCATACCGTGCAAGTGACCTCCGGCGAGGTCGCCGTGGGTGCGGCGGCGACCAGCTTCGTCGACCCGATCTACCGGCACTCGGCGTCGCAGGCGCACTCCGCGACGCACCTCGTGCATGCTGCGCTGCGCCAAACTCTCGGCTCCGAGGCGCACCAGTCCGGCTCGTACAACAAGGCCGGCTACCTGCGCCTCGACTTCGCCTGGAATCAGGCGCTCTCGCCCGAGACCCGCAGCGAACTCGAGGAGATCGCCAACAACGCGGTGCGCGACAACCTGCAGGTGACCACGCGCATCCTGCCGATCGCCGAGGCGAAGGCGGCCGGTGCGATGGCGCTGTTCGGCGAAAAGTACGGAGACACCGTGCGCATGGTCGACATCGGCGGCCCCTGGTCCCGCGAGCTCTGCGCGGGCATCCACGTGCGAACCTCGGCCGAGGTCGGGCTCGTGAACCTGATCAGCGAGTCCTCGGTCGGATCGACGAACCGCCGCGTCGAGGCGCTGGTCGGTCTCGAGGCCTTCCGCGACCTCGCCGCCGAGCGCGCGATCGTATCGACCCTGACCTCCTCGCTGAAGACCCCTCGGGAGCTCCTGCCGCAGCGGATCGAGTCGCTCGTCGCCGAGCTCAAGGCGGCCGAGAAGAAAATCGCCTCCTTCGAGGCATCGCAGCTCTCCGGCCGCGTTCCCGCCCTCGTCGAGATGGCGACGCGGATCGGCGGCTACCTCGCGGTGGTCGAGGATCTCGGCACCCTGTCATCGGCCGACGAACTGCGCTCACTCGCGACGAGCGTGCGCGAGCGTCTCGGCAGCGAGGCATCCGTGATCGCCCTGGCGGCCCGCGTCGGTGACAAGCCCTCTGTGATCGTGGCGACTTCGCCCGCGGCGCGCGAGCTGGGGGCGAAGGCGGGCGCGCTGGCGAAGCAGGCTGCCGGCGTTCTCGGTGGGGGCGGCGGCGGCAAGGACGACCTCGCCCAGGGCGGCGGCAGCGATGTCGCGGCGATTTCGGCGGCGTTGCTCGGCATCCAGACCGCGCTGCAGGGCTGAGCGGCAGCGTCAAGCGGATGCGATCGGGCGTGCGCCTCGGCGTCGACGTGGGCAGGGCCCGGGTCGGCGTGGCCGTGTGCGACCGGGACGGAATCCTGGCGACCCCCGTGGTCACTCTGGGCCGCGGCGACACCACAGTGGCGGACCTGCGGGCCCTCATCGAGGAGTACGCGGCAATCGAGGCGGTGGTCGGGCTCCCGCTGTCGATGCGCGGGGATGACACGGCGTCGACGACCGACGCGCGCCTGCTCGCCGGGGAGCTCGCGGCATTCGTCGAGGTCCCGGTCCGGATGGTCGATGAGCGGCTGTCGTCGGTATCGGCGCAGCGTGCTCTGCACCAATCCGGCCGCACGGTGAAGGGCTCACGTCCCGTGATTGACCAGGTGGCCGCTGTTATCATCCTGCAGAACGCACTCGACTTCGAGCGCTCGGTGGGACGCCCGCCCGGCACCGTGGTCGACCCGACGCAAGGACGCACCAGTTCATGAGAGATGCCCGTCATGTCTGAGGCAGACGGCCGGCTGAATGACGGTCGGCCTGCGGAGCCGAGCTGGGACGACATCTTCCGTCCGAGCGGCGAACTTCGGCGGCCGGTGACGCCGGCGTCACCCGAGCCGGTGTCGGCCGAGCACCCGAACGCCCGGCTGTCCGATTCCTTCGCCGTGGCGGCCGCTGAGGCGCGAGCCACCCAGGCGCCTCCCGTTGCCGCGCAGCCGCAGTCCCGCCGCGAGGCGCGCGAAGCTGCCGCCCACCCCGCGCAGCGCGGGTGGGAGCCGCCGAAGAGAAAGCGGCGACTCGGCTGGCTGTGGGCGCTCCTGGTCGTCTTCGTGCTCATCATCGGCGGGGGCGTCACCGGCTGGGTGCTCTTCGAGCCGCAGATCCGGTACGTGCTCGGCTGGGAAGCCCCGAACGACTACACGACAACCGGCAACGGAACCAAGGTGACCGTCGTCATCCAGTCCGGCGACATCGGTTCGAACGTCGCCAAGACCCTGGAGCAGGACGGGGTCACGAAGACCTTCGACGCTTTCTACAAGCTGCTGCTCAAGAATCCCTCGGTGACGTTCCAGCCGGGCAGCTATCAGCTCCAGAAGCAGATGAGCGCGAGTTCGGCCCTCGCCGCGTTACAGGATCCGAAGAAGAAGGTCATCCACGTCGCCGTCATCAAGGAGGGTGTGTCTGCGGCCAGCGCGTTCGTGCAGCTCGCCTCGGCCACCGGTCTTCCCGTGGCGGATTTTCACACCGCGGCAAAGAACTACGTCGCGTTGGGCGTGCCCGCCGAGGCGCCGAGCATCGAGGGCTTCCTCTTTCCGGCGACCTACACCTTCGACCCGGGTGTGACCGCGATGCAGGTGCTGCAGCAACTCGTCTCGAAGATGATCACCCACCTCGACAAGGCGGGCGTCGCACCGGCAGACCGCATGCGTGTGGTGACGCTCGCCTCGATCGTTCAGCGCGAATCCGGTCCCAGCGTCTCGGACATGCACAAGATCGCGCGGGTCTTCCAGAACCGTCTGGATCAGGGCATGCGCCTGCAGTCCGATGCCACGGTCGCCTACGGCACCGGGCACGTCGAGCGCGTGACCACGACGGCGGCCGAACGCGCGGACGCGAGCAACAAGTACAACACCTACGCGAATGACGGCCTGCCGGTCGGGCCGATCGGCCTGCCTGGGGCTGACGCAATCGACTCCGCGCTGCATCCGACCGATGGGCCGTGGCTGTTCTTCGTGGCCGTGAACCTCAAGACCGGCGAGACCGTGTTCTCGACGACGATCGCCGAGCACGATGCCGCCGTGAAACAGTGGCAGGCCTGGTGTCGGGCAAGCGCCGAGAACATGGCGTACTGCGCATGAGCCTGCCCGAGTCCGTCGGCGCGCCCGATCCCGCGGTCGCGCGCACGCTCGCCGTTCTCGGCTCGCCGGTCGCGCACTCGAAGTCGCCGCGGCTCCACGCCGCCGCCTACGAGGTGCTGGGCCTGCCATGGAGCTACTCGGCGATCGAGGTCATTGAGGGTAGCCTCGGCGCCTTCGTCAACACCTGCGACGCCAGCTGGCGGGGGCTCTCGTTGACCATGCCGCTCAAGCGCGAGGTGCTGCCGATGCTGGCGTCGCGCACCGCCCTGGTCGACTCGGTCGGGGCCGCGAACACGGTGCTGTTCGATGCCGACGGCGGCCTCAACGGTTTCAATACGGATGTCGCGGGGATCGTCGCCGCGTTCGCCGATCACGGGGTCAGCGGCCTCGAGAGCGTGCAGATCCTCGGCGGCGGAGCCACCGCGGCGTCGGTGCTCGCGGCCGTCGCCCAGCTCGGCGCGACACGCGCGCTGGTGTCGGCTCGGGATCTGAAGAAGGCATCGTTCCTGGCGCCCCTCGCGGAGACGCTGGGCGTCGAGCTGACGATCCGCCGACTTGGCGTGATGGATCGTTCGCTCATCGTGCCCAGCGCCGTGATCTCGACCGTGCCGGGGGCCAGCGAGCACGGCATGGTCTACCCGGAGGCGATACGACAGACAGCGGTGCTCCTTGACGTGGCTTACGAACCGTGGCCGAGTGAGCTCGCCACCGCCTGGTCGGCGGTCGGCGGCACCGTGGTGAGCGGGCTCGAGATGCTGGTGCACCAGGCGATCGGGCAGGTGCGCATCTTCGTGACCGGCACCGAGGGCGGCGAACTGCCCCACGAGCTCGAGGTCGTGACCGCGATGTGGGCGTCCGTCGGACTGTCGGCGCATGCGGCTCGGCCCGCGCTCTGAAAGAATGGCTGCATGCTGCGTTGGTTGACCGCCGGTGAGTCCCACGGCCCCGAATTGGTGGCCGTGCTCGAGGGGTTGCCCGCCGGGGTGCCGGTCACCCGCGAGGGGATCCAGGCCGACCTCGAGCGCCGCAAGCTCGGCTACGGTCGCGGCGCCCGCATGAAGTTTGAGCAGGACGAGCTGAACTTCTCCGGCGGCGTGCGCCACGGCCTCTCGATGGGCGGTCCGATCGCGCTGCGCATCGGCAACACCGAGTGGCCGAAGTGGGTCGACGTGATGAGCGCCGAGCCGGTGGATGCCGCGGTCTTCGAGACCGGGCGAGGTGCTGCTCTCACGCGCCCCCGGCCGGGCCACGCGGACCTCGTGGGCATGCAGAAGTACGACTTCGACGAGGCGCGACCCGTGCTGGAACGCGCGAGCGCCCGCGAGACCGCGGCCCGCGTTGCGCTCGGCGCCGTCGCGCGCGCATTCCTCGGGGAGCTCGGGGTCGCGCTGGTGAGCCACACGCTGTCCATCGGTCCGGTGCGGGTGCCCGAGGGCTCGCCGCTGCCGACCGTGGCCGACCTGAATGCGCTCGACACGGATCCGCTGCGGTGCTTCGACCCCGTGACATCCGGTCTGATGGTCGCCGAGATCGACGACGCGCACGACAGCGGAGACACCCTAGGCGGTGTCGTCGAGGTGCTGGCATACGGACTCCCACCGGGACTCGGCAGCTTCGTGCATTGGGACCGCCGACTCGACTCGCAGCTCGCCGGCGCTCTAATGGGCATCCAGGCGATCAAGGGGGTCGAGGTCGGCGACGGATTCCTGACGACCACCCGCCGCGGCTCGCAGGCCCACGACGAACTGGTCGATGATGACGGCCTCATCACGCGCCTGAGCGACAAGGCGGGCGGCACCGAGGGCGGCATGAGCACGGGCACGCTGCTGCGCGTGCGCGCCGGGATGAAGCCCATCGCGACCGTCCCGCACGCCCTGCGTACGGTCGACGTCGCCACGGGTGAGGCGGCGGCGGCGCACCACCAGCGTTCCGACGTCTGTGCCGTGCCCGCTGCCGGTGTCGTCGCGGAAGCCATGGTCGCTCTCGTGCTCGCCAACTCGATGCTCGAGAAGTTCGGCGGGGACTCGGTCGGCGAGACCCGGCGCAACCTCGACACCTACCTCGCGGCCATCCCGAGCTCGCTGCGGACCGCCGCGAACTCGACGCCCGAATGACCGGGGACTGGCGATGACCGGCGCGAGGCGATGACCGTCGGTCCTCCCGTCGTGCTTATCGGCCCGATGGCAGCCGGCAAGACGCGCGTCGGCAAACGGGTGGCGCGCATCCTCGGCACGGGATTCCAGGACACCGACAAGCTCATCGTCGCCGAGCACGGCCCGATCCCGGCTCTCTTCGACGAGTTCGGTGAGCCGCACTTCCGTGCACTCGAGCGGGATGCCGTGGCGCGCGCGCTGGCCTCCGACGACGTCGTCGCGCTGGGTGGCGGGGCTGTGCTCGCGCCCGAGACGCAGGAGCTGCTCGCCTCCCACCGGGTTGTGCTCGTCACGGTGACACCCGAGGCGGTGGCGGCGCGGATCGGCGACGGTCGACGCCCGCTCGTCCGCGGTGGCCTGCGCGACTGGGAGCGCATCTACGCCGAGCGGCTCCCCATCTACCAGAAACTGGCACTCCTGACGGTCGACACCTCGCACCGCCCGATCGATGCCGTGGCACAGGAGGTGGCCGCATGGTCGACCCAGACGGCGTGATCGCCGACGGCGTAACCGACACGCAGCCCGAGACCACCGAGATCCCCGTCGCGGGCACGCCCGGCTACTCGGTGTTCGTGGGTCGCGGGCTCTACCCGCGGCTCGGCGAGTTCTTTGGGCCGCGGGTCAAGAAGGTCCTCATCGTGCACGCACCGACGCTGGGTGCCCGCGCGGAGGTGCTGAGGGCGCAGCTGAGCGAGCGGTTCGAGGTCGTCCTGGCCGAGATCCCGGATGCCGAGGCCGCTAAGCGCGTCGAGGTCGCCGCCTTCTGCTGGCAGGTCATGGGGCAGACCGACTTCACAAGATCCGACGCCGTCATCGGCCTCGGCGGCGGAGCGACGACGGACCTGGCCGGCTTCGTGGCCGCGACCTGGCTGCGGGGGATCGATGTCATCCAGTTGCCCACGACCGTGCTCGCCATGGTCGACGCGGCGGTCGGCGGCAAAACCGGCATCAACACCGCCGAGGGCAAAAATCTGGTGGGCGCGTTCTGGGCGCCGAAGGCCGTGCTGTGCGACCTCGACGTGCTCGACGGCTTGAGCAAGAACGAGATCCTCGCGGGCTACGCCGAGATCGCGAAGGCGGGGTTCATCGCCGAGCCAGAGATCCTCGACACCATCGAGGCGGATGTCGACGCCGCCACCGATCCGACGACGCCCCAGTTCCGGCGCAACATGGAGCTCGCCATCGCCATGAAGGCCCGCATCGTCGGGGAGGACTTCACGGAGCAGGGGCTGCGCGAGATTCTCAACTACGGGCACACCCTCGGGCACGCGATCGAGCACGCGGAGCGGTACCAGTGGCGGCACGGGGCGGCGGTGGCGATCGGGATGATGTTCGCCGCCGAGCTCTCGCGGCTGACCCGCTCGCTCAGTGACGACGCGGTGGATCGGCATCGCCGCATCCTGGACATGCTGAGCCTGCCGACCACGTACCCGGCAGGACGCTGGCCGACGCTGCTCGCGACCATGAAGCGCGACAAGAAGGCGCGAGGCGACCTGCTGCGCTTCATCGTGCTCGATGACATCGGCCGCCCCACGACCCTCACGGGCCCCGAGGAGCAACTGCTGTTCGCCGCGTACCAGGAGATCAACGACTGACCCTCTTGCTGGTTGGGTATCCGATCATCGGGTCAGCGTGCCGAATGTGGCCCGATACTGCTGAGGTTCTCCAGCGGTGTCGATACGGCGCTTCGCGCCCCCTCGACCAGCAAGGTGCGGATACTCTCGAGGCATGCCTCGCGTGCTCGTGCTCAACGGACCGAATCTCGGGCGGCTCGGCAGCCGCGAGCCCGACGTGTACGGTGCCCAGGACCTGAGCGCACTCCGCGTGCTGCTCGCCGAGCAGGCGGGCGCCGCGGTCGAGATCGACCTGCGCCAGACCGACAACGAGGCCGAGCTCATCCACTGGCTGTACGAGGCTGTCGACACGACGACCCCGGTGATCCTGAACCCGGCCGCCTTCACGCACTACAGCTACGCGCTGCGGGATGCCGTGGCACTTGTCACGAAGGCGGGGGTCGCGCTGGTCGAGGTGCACATCTCGAATCCGCACGCGCGCGAGGAGTTCAGGCACACGAGCGTCATCTCGGCCGTCGCCACCGGAGTCATCGCGGGATTCGGCTTCGACTCGTACCTGCTGGCGTTGCGCGTGGTCGCGCCGGGGGCGTAGAGGCTCCCGTACACTCGGACGGGCGCTGACGCGCCCCGGTCTCGATACGCCGCCGAACGGCTACTCGACCACCTCATCTTCACGAACGGAATCGAACCATGGCCTCCGACACCAGCGACATCAGGAACGGCGCTGTCCTCAACATCGACGGACAGCTCTGGACGATCATCGAGTTCCAGCACGTCAAGCCCGGCAAGGGCGGCGCGTTCGTTCGCACCAAGGCGAAGAACATCATGAGCGGCAAGGTCGTCGATCGAACGTTCAACGCCGGCACCAAGCTCGAGTTCGCCACGGTCGACCGCCGCGACTTCACCTACCTGTACCGCGACGGTGACGGCTTCGTCTTCATGGACGCGACCGACTACGACCAGGTCACCGTGTCGAGCAAGGTCGTCGGCGACGCCGCGAACTACATGCTCGAGAATCAGACCGTCACGATCGCGACGAACGTCGGCGAGCCGCTCTATGTCGAGCTCCCGGCCTCCGTCGTGCTGCTCGTGACCTACACCGAGCCGGGCCTGCAGGGCGACCGGTCGAGCGCGGGCACCAAGCCTGCGACACTCGAGACCGGCTACGAGATCCAGGTCCCGCTGTTCCTCGAGAACAACACGCGGGTGAAGGTGGACACCCGCACTGGCGACTACCTCGGCCGCGTCACCGACTAGGCGGCCGTCCCTCTATGAGCGCACGCACCAAGTCGCGCAAGCGAGCCCTCGACATCCTGTTTGGGGCCGACCTGCGAGAACTCCCCATCGCCGGACTCCTCGATGAGGAGGCCGCCCGCGCCGAGGCGAACCCGAAGCGCGAGTCCTCCTGGCCGTACGCGCGCGACATTGTCGAAGGCGTCGACTCGCACCTCGAGGACCTGGATGCCACGATCCGGGCGCACGCGGACGGCTGGCCGCTCGAGCGCATGCCCGCTCTCGATCGCACCATCGCCCGCATCGGCGCGTGGGAGATTCTGTACAACGATGAGGTCCCGGACGGTGTCGCGATCGCTGAGGCCGTCGAGCAGGCCTCGCTGTTCAGCACCGAGGACTCGGCTGGCTTCCTCAACGGCGTGCTGGGCGCGATCGCGCGCGAGAAGGCCGACCAGGCGGGCTAGACCGGTCGGTCGGTCGCGATGGTCGCGAGGCGCTCGAGGGCACCGAGGGCGTCGCGCAGCGCGACGACGTCGCCCTTGTCGAGCT
The DNA here is from genome assembly GCA_025352325.1 of Microbacteriaceae bacterium. GTDB lineage: Bacteria > Actinomycetota > Actinomycetes > Actinomycetales > Microbacteriaceae > Lysinimonas. The sequence goes on from JANXTR010000025.1 coordinate 45,232, forward strand.
CCCGCAGCAGGTCGGCGAGCAGCTCGGCGCGCGCCGAGCGGGCACGCAAAACCTCATGCTGCCCAGCCTCGGTGACGCTCACTAGAATCGATCGGCCGTCGCTGGCATCTGGGATCCTGCTGACCAAACCGAGGCGCTCAAGGTCGCGGAGGGTGCGTGTCATGGTCGGCGCACTGACGAACTCGCGCCCCGCGAGGTCGCCCGGGCGGATCGGACCAATGCGGTACATGGTGGCCAGCGCGTTGAGGTGGCCCTGACCGAGACCCTTGCCGGCCGCGAGCATGCGGCGGTTGGCGCGCCCGATCGCGAAGGACAGTCCGCGCGACAGGTCCTCGATCGACGACGGTTCCGGCTCGGGCATGCTCCGAGGATATCCGGGCGGCGTCACGATTCGACACGACCCGCTCACCACGCACGTTTCTCCGCCTGACGCCTCGTTTTGCGGTGGCTCGGAGCGCTCCGTAGCCTCGCTCAAGTGTCACACTCCGACCCCGTGAGCAACGTCTCGGCTCCTGCCCTCCGGGTGAGCCTGCGGTCGGTGGCACGCCGCTTCGAGCAGCCGGACGGTTCGCAGCGCACGGTCCTGCGCGATATCGAGCTCGACATCCGCGCTGGCGAGATCGTCGCGATCCTCGGTCCGTCCGGTGGTGGCAAGTCGACCATGCTCCGACTGGTGAGCGGACTCGATCGCGCAGACGCCGGGCGCGTCGAGATCGACGGGACTCCGGTCGCCGAAGTTGACCAGCGCAGCGCCGTCGCCTTCCAGGAGCCGCGCCTGCTGCCCTGGCGCACGGTGGAGCGCAACGTCCGACTCGGGCTGCCACGCGGCACTGAGCCGGCGGCCGGGCGGGCGCGCGTCGCCGAACTGCTGCGCCTGATGCAGCTGGATGCCGCGGTATCCCTTCGTCCGCGCCAGATCTCTGGCGGCATGGCGCAGCGCGCCTCCCTCGCCCGTGCCCTGGCGCGCAACCCCGGCGTCCTGCTTCTCGACGAGCCGTTCGGGGCCCTCGACGCCCTCACCCGGCTCACCATGCAGGACCTCCTGCTCGAGGTCCACGCGGTCGAGCCCGCGACGATCCTGCTGGTCACGCATGACGTGGATGAGGCGCTCGTTTTGGCGGACCGCATCGTCCTGCTCGGCGAGACCCCCGACGCGCCGGGAACCGGGTCCACGATCCGCACGATCCTCCATGTGCCCGGCGAGCGCCCTCGTGATCGGGCCGCGGCCGCGATCGTCGAGCTGCGATCTCTGCTGCTGGAGGGCCTCGGCGTGCCGAGCCACCACGTCAGCGCCCCCTAGAACCCCCGTCGGACGCCACAGCACGCGCGTCCGTCCACCGCACCATCACCGAGAGAGAACCCCCATGAGAATCACCCGACTTGCCACCTTCGCGGCCATCGCGACGGTCGCCGCACTGGCCCTGACCGGCTGCGTCGCAGGCGAGGGCACCGCCACGAAGCCCACCGCGACCGCCACGAAGAGCGCGGCGCTCGGCGAGGGCGGCTGGAGTGCGACCGCGCTCAACATCGACTAGGCGACCTACAATCCGCTGAGCCTGATCGTGAAGAAGGAGGGTTACCTCGAGTCCGCCTTTGGCGGTGCCGTCACGGTCAACTGGGTCAAGTCGGCCGGTTCCGCGGCCGCGAACGCCGCCCTCCTCGCTGGCGCCATCGATGTCGGCTCGACGGCCGGCTCTGCGGCGTTGCTCGCCCGCTCGAACCACTCGCCGATCAAGACGATCGACATCTACGCGCAGCCCGACTGGGCCGCGATCGTGGTGCCAAAGACCTCGACCATCACCTCGGTGAAGGACCTCGCTGGCAAGACCGTGGCCGCGCAGAAGGGCACAGACCCGTACTTCTTCCTGCTGCAGTCGCTCAACAAGTTCAAGGTGCCGCTGAGCTCGGTGACCATCGAGAACCTCCCGCACGCCAACGGCAAGGCGGCACTCGAGAACGGTTCCGTCGACGCCTGGTCGGGTCTGGACCCGCTGCTGACGACGAGCGTGCTGACCGCCGGGTCGAAGAACATCTACGACAACCCCTCGTTCAACAGCTATGGCTTCCTGAACGCGACCGAGTCGTTCCTGCAGAAGTCGCCGGATGTCGCCCAGGCCGTCGTCGACGCCTACGAGAAGGCGCGCGCCTACGCGATCGCCCACCCGGAGGACGTCGCGATCATCCTGGCGGCTGAGGCCGGCATCCCGATCAACGTGGCGCAGGCGAGCCTGAAGCGCACCGATCTGACGATCTCGCCGATCCCGGGCGCCGAGCAGACCAAGGTGCTCAAGATCATTGGGCCGATCTTCGTGGAGAGCGGCGACGTGCCGGCACAGTCGCAGGTCGACAGTGCCCTGTCGTCGCTGCTCGAGCCGAAGTACGCGAAGGCCGCGGACCCGACGGCGATCAAGTAGCCGGATGACAGACAGCTCGAACGTCGATGCGGCGGTCCCGGAGACGGGGTCCGCCGCATCGGCGCGCCAGTTCCTGGCCAGCTGGCCCGCGGAAAGCTACCTGACACCGGCTGCTGTGCCAAAGGATCCCGCTGCGTCATCGGAGCCTGCGCACCCCCGCGGGCGCAGACGTTGGTGGCCGGTCGTGGGCGGCGGGATCCTGCCGGTCGCTCTGCTGATCGTGTGGTGGGCGGTCACCGCCGCGCAGCTGCTGCCGTCGTACCGTCTCCCGTCGCCCGCGGCCGTGGTGCAGGCTGCGGTCGACCTGCAGACCAACCCCCTATACCCGGGCGCGCTGTTCCGCGACATCGCCATCTCGGTGCAACGCGTCATACTCGGCTTTCTGATCGGCTCGCTGATCGGTCTGGTGCTCGGCTCGCTCGTCGGGCTCTCCCGCACCGCCGAGATCCTGCTGGGGCCGCTGCTCGGGGCCATCCGCGCCGTCCCCTCACTGGCCTGGATGCCACTGCTCCTGCTTTACCTGGGCATCTTCGAACCACCCAAGATTGTGCTGATCACCATCGGGGCGATTTTCCCCGTGTTCACGACCCTGTCGACCGCACTGCGCCACGTCGACCCGCACCTGGTGGAGGTCGGTCGAGCGTTCGGCCTGCGCCGCTTCGAGCTGCTGACGACGGTGCAGCTGCCGGCTGTGCTGCCGTCGCTCGTGGCTGGGCTCCGGCTTGCTCTCGCGCAGTCCTGGCTGTTCCTGGTCGCCGCAGAACTGATCAGCTCCTCGATCGGGCTCGGGTACCTGCTCAGCGATTCGCAGAACAACAGTCGCGTCGATCGACTGTTCCTGGCGATCATCCTGCTGGCGATCCTCGGCAAGTCCACCGATGCTCTGATCGGGCTGCTCGAGCGACGGCTGCTGAAGCGCTGGGGCTAGCCATCCTGCTACGCTTCCCACACCAAGGCATCCTTTAAATCCGTCCGGAGAGGCGGGGAAGGAGGTCAGAATGGCTGCACGAACGGTGCTGCATCAGGCTGACATCACGCGGGCGCTCACCCGCATCTCGCACGAGATCCTCGAGTCGAATCAGGGTTCCTCCGATCTCGTCCTCCTCGGCATTCCCACCCGTGGCGTGCTGCTCGCGCAGCGCATCGGCGCCATCCTCGACCAGCTCGAGCCGGGCTCGGTGGCGGTCGGTGAGCTCGACGTCACGATGTACCGCGACGACCTCGCCGGGCAGCCGACGCGCACGCCGAGTCCGACGCGCGTGCCGGCCGGCGGCATCGACGGCAAGACCGTCGTGCTCGTGGACGATGTGCTCTACTCGGGCCGCACCATCCGCGCCGCTCTCGACGCGATCAACGACCTGGGTCGACCCCGGGCCGTGCGCCTCGCGGTCCTCGTCGATCGCGGTCACCGCGAGCTGCCGATCCGGGCCGACTTCGTGGGCAAGAACCTGCCGACCGCGGTCGCCGAGCGGATCAACGTGAAGCTGATCGAGACCGACGGTGAAGACTTGGTCGCCATTGCGGAGCGGGAGGCCACCGCATGAAGCACCTGCTCTCGGTGCGCGACCTCGATCGCGACACCGCGGTCGGCATCCTGGACCTCGCAGAAGACATGGCGGATGTCGCCACCCGGGCTGTCCCGAAGCTGCCGACGCTGCGCGGCCGCACCGTGGCGAACCTCTTCTTCGAGGACTCCACCCGCACCCGTCTCAGCTTCGAGGCCGCCGCCAAGCGTCTGAGCGCCGACGTCATCACTGTCAGCGCCAAGGGCTCCAGCGTCTCGAAGGGCGAGAGCCTCAAAGACACCGCGCAGACCATCGCGGCCATGGGCATCGACGCGGTCGTCCTGCGGCACGGCGCGAGCGGCGCGGCTCGCGTGCTCGCCGACAGCCACTGGATCGACGCCGCCGTGATCAACGCCGGGGACGGCACGCACGAGCATCCGACCCAGGGACTCCTCGACGCGTACACGATGCGCAAGACCCTTCACGGCGACGCGGCGCGCGGGAAGAGCCTGGACGGCGTGCGCGTCACGATCGTGGGCGACATCCTGCACTCGCGGGTCGCCCGCTCGAATGTCTGGCTGCTGCAGACCCTGGGCGCGAGCGTGCACCTCGTCGGGCCCGAGACGCTGCTGCCGCTCGGCGTCGACAGCTGGCCGGTCACGCGCGGCACCGACCTCGATGCGGCCCTCGCCGAGAACCCGGATGTCGTGATGATGCTCCGCGTGCAGAGCGAGCGGATGCAGGCCGCCTTCTTCCCCCACGAACGCGAGTACGCCCGTCAGTGGGGCCTCGATGACGCGCGGCTGGCCCGACTCGCCCCGCATACGATGGTGATGCACCCCGGCCCGATGAATCGCGGGCTCGAGATCTCGTCGGCCTCCGCCGACTCGGCGCGCTCCGTCGTGCTCCATCAGGTCGCGAACGGGGTGTCGATCCGGATGGCGGTCTTGTACTTGGTGCTGAGCGGGAGCGGGGCTGGCGCATGACGCTCCTGATCACCGGGGCGAGGCTCCCCGACGGAACGAACACCGATCTGGTCGTCAAGAACGGCGTGATCGCCGAACTCGGCCCGGGCCTCTCGGCCCTGGGTGCGATCGTCATCGACGCGGCCGGCCTGCAGGCGCTGCCGGGTCTGGTCGACCTGCACACGCACCTGCGCGAGCCGGGGTTCGAGCAGAGCGAGACGGTGCTCACCGGGTCCCGCGCAGCTGCCGCGGGCGGCTTCACGGCGGTGCACGCCATGGCGAACACCTCGCCGGTCGCCGACACCGCGGGCGTCGTCGAGCAGGTCGCCTCGCTCGGCGAACAGCATGGGTACGTCACCGTGCGCCCCATCGGCGCCGTGACCGTCGGCCTCGCGGGGGAGCGCCTCAGCGAGATCGGGGCGATGGCTCAGTCCCGTGCCGCGGTGCGCGTCTTCAGCGACGACGGCAAGTGCGTCTCGGACGCTTTGCTCATGCGGCGCGCCCTCGAGTACGTCAAGACTTTCGGTGGTGTCATCGCGCAGCACGCCCAGGAGCCCCGGCTCACCGAGGGCGCCCAGATGAACGAGGGTGCGCTGAGCTCGGAGCTCGGACTCGCCGGCTGGCCCGCGGTGGCCGAGGAGGCGATCATCGCCCGGGACGTCCTGCTCGCGCAGCACGTCGGCGCCCTGCTCCACGTGTGCCACCTCTCGACGGCGGGCAGTGTCGAGGTGATCCGCTGGGCGAAGGCGCGTGGCATCCGGGTCACTGCCGAGGTCACGCCGCATCACCTCCTGCTCGACGAGCAGCTCGCTGCCGGGTACGACAGCCGCTTCAAGGTGAACCCGCCGCTCCGCCGCTCGGAGGACGTGCTCGCGCTGCGCGCCGCCCTAGCCGAGGGGATCATCGACATCGTCGCGACCGACCACGCGCCGCATCCGATCGAGACTAAGGAGTGCGCCTGGCAGGAGGCCAGCTTCGGCATGGTCGGTCTCGAGAGCGCGCTCAGCGTCGTGCAGGCCGCCGTGGTCGATTCAGGGCAACTGAGCTGGGGCGATGTGGCCCGCGTTCTGTCCCGCACGCCCGCGGCCATCGGCCAGCTCGCCGGCTACGACGCGCCGTTCACCATCGGTGCGCCCGCGAACTTCACCCTGATCGACCCGAGCGCGCGTCGTGTCTTCGGACTCGAGCAGCTCCACGGCAAAGGCGCGAACACGCCGTACCTGGGGCGCGAGCTGCCGGGGCGGGTCGTCGCGACCGTGCACCGCGGAGTCCCGACCGTGCTCGATGGCGAGCTGCGGCCCGCCGAGGAGGTGGCGAACCGTGTCGCGTGACCAGTGGCTGATCCTCTTGTCAGTGGCGATCCCGATCGTGCTCATCGCCCTCGGCATGGTGTTCGGATGGCGCGCACGCCGTCGCCGTCAATCCGACGTGCGGCGTCCCGCGAGTCCGCCCGCCGAGCTCGGAGCCCTGCTCCTCTCGGAGGACATGCTCTACGTCGCCACCACCCGCGCCGACGCCCCGCTCGACCGCATCGCCGTAGCGGGCCTGGGCTTTCGTGCTCGGGTGGTCGTGACCGTCGCGGAGGCCGGCATCCAGCTCGAGCTGGCGGGTCAGGACGCGGTCTTCCTGCCGACCGCGTCGCTCGAGACGGTCGGCCGTGCCACCTGGACCATCGATCGCGCGGTCAGCAACGACGGCCTGGTGTTCGTCCGCTGGATGCAGGCGGGCTCCGACGGCGCTGCCGCCTCGTTCGACAGCTACTTCCGTCCGTCCGACCCGGCGTCGCTGGTCGACGCCATCCAGAAGCTCATCCCCACGATCCCCACGCCGCCCACCTCGGCAGGAGCCGCCGCATGATCCAGACCGACCCCGCCGTCTTCGTCCTCGAGGACGGTACCCGTTACCCGGGCCACGCATACGGCGCACGCGGCCGCACCCTCGGAGAGGCCGTCTTCGCCACCGGGATGACCGGCTACCAAGAGACGCTGACCGACCCGAGTTACGCCGGGCAGATCGTCGTCATGACCGCGCCGCACATCGGCAACACGGGCATGAACGACGAAGACCAGGAGTCGAGCCGCATCTGGGTCTCGGGCTACGTCGTGCGCGACCCCTCGCGCATTGTCAGCAACTACCGCGCGACGCGCAGCCTCGACGACGAACTCGCCGCCCACGGGATCGTCGGCATGAGCGGCATCGACACCCGCGCCGTCACGCGGCGCCTTCGGGACGCGGGCGCCATGCGCGCCGGTGTCTTCTCGGGCCCGGATGCCGCGCTCAGCGCCGATGAGCAGCTCGCGATCGTGCGCGGCTCTCGCGAGATGGCCGGACTCAACCTCTCGGCCGAGGTGTCTGTGTCGTCGGTGACCGTCACCCCCGCGGTCCTGGACGACGCCACGACGCTCCTTGGCAACCTGGCCGTACTCGACCTGGGCGTGAAGCAGTCCACCATCGACAACCTCGCCCGCCGCGGCTTCGAGGTGCACGTGATGCCGCAGAGCGCCACGCTCGACCAGGTGCTCGCGATCCAGCCGGTGGCCGCCTTCTACTCGAACGGCCCCGGCGACCCCGAGGCCTCCGACGGTCATGTGGAACTGCTGCGCGGCATCCTGGATGCCGGCCTCCCGTTCTTCGGGATCTGCTTCGGCAACCAGCTCCTGGGCCGCGCGCTCGGGCTCGCCACGTACAAGCTCCCGTTCGGCCACCGCGGGATCAACCAACCCGTGCTCGACAAGGCCACCGGCCGGGTCGAGATCACCGCACACAACCACGGTTTCGCAGTCGATGCGCCGCTCGATGGCGTCTTCGACAGCCCGAACGGCTACGGACGCCTGCAGGTCAGCCACGTCGGCCTCAACGACGACGTGGTCGAGGGCCTGAACGCGCTCGACATCCCGGCCTTCTCGGTGCAGTACCACCCCGAAGCCGCGGCTGGACCGCACGACGCCAACTACCTGTTCGACCGGTTCGCCGACCTTGTGCGCGCAAATCAGGCCTCGGCAGGCTCGACCAGCGAGGACAAGAACTAATGCCCAAGCGTGAAGACATCCGGAGCGTGCTCGTCATCGGTTCCGGACCGATCGTCATCGGCCAGGCGGCGGAGTTCGATTACTCGGGAACCCAAGCCTGCCGCGTGCTCCGCGAGGAGGGCGTGCGCGTCATCCTGGTGAACCCGAACCCGGCGACGATCATGACCGACCCCGATTTCGCTGATGCCACCTACATCGAGCCGATCACGAACGAGGCGCTAGAGGCGATCATCGCCCTGGAACGTCCGGATGCCGTGCTCCCGACGCTGGGCGGCCAGACCGCGCTCAACGCGGCCATCGCGCTCGACGAGGCCGGCATCCTGGCCAAGTACGGCGTCGAGCTCATCGGCGCGAAGGTCGAAGCGATCAAGAAGGGGGAGGACCGCAAGATCTTCAAGGAGCTGGTCATCGAGGCCGGCGCCGAGGTCGCGCGCAGCCACATCGCGCACACCGTCGGCGAGGCCGTCGACTTCGCCGATGATCTCGGCTACCCGCTCGTCATCCGGCCGAGCTTCACCATGGGCGGACTCGGATCGGGCTTCGCCTACGACCGCGACGAACTCATCCGCATGGTCGGCGACGGTCTGCACCAGAGCCCGACTCACGAGGTGCTCCTCGAGGAGTCGATCATGGGCTGGAAAGAGTACGAGCTCGAGCTGATGCGCGACACCGCGGACAACACGGTGGTCGTCTGCTCGATCGAGAACGTGGATCCGGTCGGCGTGCACACGGGTGACTCGATCACCGTGGCTCCGGCACTCACGCTGACCGACCGCGAGTTCCAGCGCATGCGCGACATCGGGATCGACATCATCCGGGCGGTCGGCGTCGATACGGGGGGCTGCAACATCCAGTTCGCCGTCGACCCCGCCAACGGGCGGATCATCGTCATCGAGATGAACCCCCGCGTCTCGCGCTCCAGCGCTCTGGCCTCGAAGGCGACCGGCTTCCCGATCGCCAAGATCGCCGCGAAGCTCGCGATCGGCTATCGGCTCGACGAGATCGCCAACGACATCACCAAGGTGACGCCGGCGAGCTTCGAGCCGACGCTCGACTACGTCGTCGTCAAGGTGCCGCGCTTCGCCTTCGAAAAGTTCCCGTCGGCGGATGCGACGCTCACGACCACGATGAAGAGCGTCGGCGAGGCGATGGCCATCGGTCGCAATTACACGACGGCGTTGCAGAAGGCGCTGCGCTCGCTCGAGAAGCGGGGGAGCAGTTTCCACTGGGGCGGCGAGCGTCGCACCAAGGCGCAACTGCTCGAGGTCGCGAAGGTCCCCACCGACGGGCGCATCGTCACCGTGCAGCAGGCGCTGCGGGCCGGCGCCACGATCGAGGAGGCCTTCGAGGCCACGAAGATCGACCCCTGGTTCCTCGACCAGATCGTGCTCATCAATGAGGTCGCCTCCGAGATCGGCGGCCTCGGTGCCCTCGATCGCGCGCTGTTCGAACTCGCGAAGGATCACGGTTTCTCGGACATTCAGATCGCCGAATTGCGGGGGCTCACCGAGCAGGAGGTGCGCAACGCGCGCTGGCAGCTGGGGGTGCGTCCGATCTACAAGACGGTCGACACCTGTGCCGGCGAGTTCCCCGCGCTCACGCCGTACCACTACTCGAGCTACGACCTCGAGACCGAGGTGCGTCCGAGCGATGCCCGCAAGGTCGTCATCCTGGGCTCCGGTCCGAACCGGATCGGGCAGGGTGTCGAGTTCGACTACAGCTGCGTGCACGCGAGCTTCGCGCTGCACGATGCCGGGTTCGAGACAATTATGATCAACTGCAACCCCGAGACCGTGTCCACCGACTACGACACCAGCGACCGGCTCTATTTCGAGCCGCTGACGCTCGAGGACGTGCTGGAGGTCATCCACGCCGAGTCGCAGTCCGGCGAGCTCGTCGGCGTGATCGTGCAGCTCGGCGGTCAGACCGCGCTCGGGCTCGCGAAGGGGCTCGAAGCCGCGGGCATCCCGATCCTGGGGACCTCCCCGTCGGCCATCGATCTGGCCGAGGAGCGCGGGCTGTTCTCGAAGATCCTCGACGAGGCGAAGCTGCTGGCGCCGAAGAACGGGATCGCCACCGACGCCCCCTCGGCCGTGCGTGTCGCCGAGGGAATCGGTTATCCCGTGCTGGTACGCCCGAGCTACGTGCTCGGAGGCCGCGGTATGGAGATCGTCTACGACACCCCCGGACTGGAGGACTACTTCGACCGGGTCCGCGAGCAGGCCATCATCGGCCCCGGTTCGCCACTGCTCGTCGACCGCTTCCTGGATGACGCGCTCGAGATCGACATCGACGCCCTGTACGACGGCACCGAGCTGTACGTCGGCGGAATCATGGAGCACATCGAGGAGGCTGGCGTGCACTCCGGCGACTCGGCCTGCACCCTGCCACCGGTGACCCTCGGCCGCGGCATCCTCGACGAGGTGGTCGAGGCGACCCGCAAGATCGCCGAGGGCGTCGGTGTGCGCGGTCTGCTCAACGTGCAGTTCGCGATCGGCGCCGGCATGCTGTACGTGCTCGAGGCGAATCCCCGGGCGTCGCGCACCGTTCCGTTCGTCTCGAAGGCGCTGGGTATCCCGCTCGCCAAGGCGGCGTCCCTGATCATGGTGGGCCGGAGCATCCGGGATCTGGTCGACACCGGCATGCTGCCCGCCGCGGATGGATCGCACGTGCCGCTCGACTCGCCGGTCTCGGTCAAGGAGGCGGTGCTGCCGTTCAAGCGCTTCCGCACGCGGGAAGGCATGGTGGTCGACTCGGTCCTCGGGCCGGAGATGCGCTCAACGGGCGAGGTCATGGGCATCGACGCGGACTTCCCGCGCGCGTTCGCGAAGAGTCAGGATGCCGCATACGGCGGTCTGCCGTCCTCCGGCACCGTCTTCGTCTCGGTCGCCGACCGCGACAAGCGTGCGATCGTGCTGCCGATGCTCCGGATGTCGCAGCTCGGCTTCTCGATCGTCGCCACCGAGGGGACCGCCGAGGTGCTGGCACGGAACGGGATCCCGGCCACGACGGTGCGCAAGTACTTCATGGGCCAGACGGTTGTGGAGGGTGACCCCTCGATCGTCGATCTGATCAACGCGGGCGAGATCGACATCGTCATCAACACGCCGAGCGGGCGCAGCGCGCGGGCCGACGGATTCGAGATCCGCACGGCGACGGTGGCGGCCGACAAGCCGCTGTTCACGACGATCGCCCAGGTCGGCGCCGCGGTGGCGTCATTCGAGGTGCACCGCGGAGAGATGCGGGTGCGCAGCCTACAGAACTACGCGCTGGATCGCGCCGCACGGCTAGCGGCCGCAGGATGAGCTTCGGCGCGCGTCTGGAGCGCGCGTTCGCGACCACCGGTCAGCTCTGCGTCGGGATCGACCCGCACGCGGGGCTGCTCGCGAGCTGGGGACTTCCCGACTCCGCCGTCGGTGTGCGCGACTTCGGGTTGCAGGTCGTGGAGGCCGCCGCCGGCCGGGCCGGGATCGTGAAACCGCAGGTCGCCTTCTTTGAGCGGCACGGGTCCGCGGGCTACGCGGCCCTGGAGGATGTGCTGGCCATGGCGCGCGCCGCCGGACTCCTGGTCATCGCGGACGCCAAGCGCGGTGACGTCGGGTCCACGGTCGAGGCGTACGGCGAGGCCTGGCTCACCCCGGGCTCGCCGCTCGAAGCCGATGCCATGACGGTCGTCGCGTACCAGGGGCTGGGATCTCTCGACGGGGTCATCGAGCGCGCGACCCGCTTCGAGAAGGGGCTGTTCGTGCTCGCGGCGACCTCGAATCCCGAGGCGGCGGCGACGCAGACCGCGCGTCGAACCGACGGCCGCTTCGTCGCGGCCGCCATCGTCGCCGACGTCGCTGGACGCAATGTCGCCGAGGCGTCCGGAGCTCTCGGATCGTTCGGAGTGGTAGTCGGCGCGACCATCGCCCTCGCCGACTTCGGGCTGTCGCCCGCCTCGTTCACCGGGATGCCGATCCTGGCCCCGGGATTCGGCCATCAGGGTGCGCGGATCGCCCAGGTGCCCGAACTGTTCGGTCCGGCAGCGCAGAATGTTCTCGTGAGTGCATCGCGCAGCATCCTGTCCGCAGGATCCGAGGGATTGATCGCGGCGATCGACGCCCATGTGAACGAGGTGGCCGCGTGCCGCGGGTAGCCCCTCCCGACGTCGACCGCGTCGCGGCAGCCCAGGCGGCGGTCGCGGCTCGACGCGCGCGCGCCGCGGTCAAGCGGTCCGTCACGTCCCGCGGACGCACCGCCCTGGATGTCGCCGAGTCGGCCTGGGCGGGGGAGCCCACCAGCCCCGAAGCCACGCTGCGGGTGCGCGAACTGCTCATGAGCATCCCGAGCCTCGGACCGACCCGTTCCGAGAAGGCGATGGGCGAGCTGGGCATCGCCACCTCGAAGCGCGTCGGTGGGCTCGGCGTACGGCAGCGCGATCGGCTGCGTGACTACCTCTCGCTGCGTGAGGGGCACCATGAGCTTCCGACCAGCCGGCTCGTCGTGCTCGCCGGTCCGACCGCGGTCGGCAAGGGCACGGTGTCGCGCCACATCCGCGAGAACTACCCGAACGTGCTCCTCAGCATCTCGGCGACCACCCGCGCGCCCCGACCGGGCGAGGTCGACGGCGAGCACTACTACTTCCTCAGCGACGAGCAGTTCGACGACATGATCGCGCGCGGCGAGTTCCTGGAGTGGGCGACCGTGCACAACGCCTCCCGGTACGGCACGCCGCGTCCGCCCATCGATGCGGCGCTGGCCGACGGTAAGAGCGTGCTGCTTGAGATCGATCTGCAGGGCGCGCGCTCGGTGCGACGCGAGATGCCCGAGGCGCTACTGGTCTTCCTGCTGCCTCCGAGCTGGGACGAACTGGTGCGCCGTTTGGTCGGCCGCGGCACCGAGGAGGCGGCCGAACAGGCCCGCAGACTCGAGACCGCGAAGGTCGAATTGCGGGCTCAGGACGAGTTTGATGTGAAAGTCGTGAACCGCGAAGTCGGCCAAGCTGCCGCAGAGGTCGTAGAATTACTCGAAGTGCCATGACCGGGTCTTCCCTGACCATCGCGTTCACTCTTCTGCGATCGATGCTCCATCGTTCGCCATCCCGCTCCCAACTGTCCAGGAGGACACCATGGTTGACAAGTACTCCGGCATCATCGACCCGCCGATCGACGACCTGCTCACCCACGTCGACTCCAAGTACCAGCTGGTCATCTTCGCGAGCAAGCGCGCGCGTCAGATCAACGACTACTACGCCGACCTGCACGAGGGGTCGCTCTTCGACAATGTCGGCCCGCTGGTCGATTCGACCATTGACGATAAGCCGCTCTCGGTCGCGTTGCGCGAGATCAACGAGGGCAAGCTCACGCTGACCCCGTTCGACGCTCCCGAGAACTAGTCGAACCCCGTCTCTCGATGAACGTCGTCGTCGGGATCACCGGCGGCATCGCGGCCTACAAGGCTGTCAACGTCGTGCGCGGCCTGGTTCTGGCCGGGCATGATGTCCACGTCGTGGCGACGGATGCCGCGCTGCGCTTCGTGGGTCGTCCGACCCTCGAGGCGATCAGCCGCAATCCTGTCTACAGCGAGCTCTACGAGGGCGTTGCCGAGGTGCGCCATGTGGCGATCGGCCAGGCAGCGGAGTTGATCGTCGTCGCTCCGGCCACGGCCAACACGATCGCCAAGCTCGCGAGCGGCCTCGCCGACGACCTGCTCGGCAACACGATCCTCGCGTCCAATGCCCCGCTGATCATCGCGCCGGCGATGCACACCGAGATGTGGCAGAACCCGGCGACGGTCGCCAACGTCGCGACGCTCCGGTCACGAGGAGTTCGATTCGTCGGCCCCGCGATCGGGCAGCTCACCGGATCCGACTCGGGTCCCGGGCGCATGGCGGAGCCCGACGAGATCGTGGCCGCGGCGCTGACGGCGGTGGGTCGGCAGGATCTGGTGGGACGTCGCATCCTGATCACCGCCGGCGGGACGCGCGAGCCCCTGGATCCTGTCCGCTTCATCGGCAACCGCTCGAGCGGCAAGCAGGGCGTCGCCATCGCCCGTGCGGCGGCGGCCCGGGGCGGCGAGGTGACGCTGATCGTCGCCAACCTCGACGACGGCGTGCTCAGCGGGCTGAGCTCGACAGTGTCGGTACAGCAAGTCTCCACCACCCGGGAGTTGCAGGAGGCGGCGCTCCTTGCCGCGGGCACGGCCGAGCTGATCGTGATGGCTGCCGCCGTCGCCGACTACCGGCCTGAGACGGTCGCCGCGGGCAAGATCAAGAAGGAGACGCAGGGCGACACGCTCGAGTTGCGTCTCGTGCGGAACCCGGACATCCTCCACGAGCTCACCGACTCCCGCCACGACGGTCAGGTCATCGTCGGCTTCGCGGCCGAGACGGAGCCCGACCGGGATGCCCTGCTCGTCCTCGGCGCCGCGAAGGCCGCCCGCAAGGGCGTTGACTATCTCGTCGTCAACAGGGTCGGTTGGAACGAGACTTTCGGCAGCGACGACAACACGGTGATCGTTCTCGACGCAACCGGACGTAACGTGGCCGAGGCGAATGGCACCAAGGCGTCGATCGCCGACCGTATCCTCGACGTTGTGCTCTGAGTTTCTGGTGACCACTGGCGTTCCGCTCTTCACTTTTCCGCAACCGAATAGGCCTCTACCGTGAGCTCTGCTCTCCGACTCTTCACCTCCGAATCCGTCACCGAGGGGCACCCCGACAAGATCTGCGATCAGATCAGCGACTCGATCCTGGATGCCCTGCTCGCCGTCGATCCCCACGCGCGCGTCGCGGTCGAAACGCTCGTCACGACCGGTCTGGTGCATGTCGCCGGTGAGGTCACCACGAACGGTTACGTCGACATCCCGTCCATCGTGCGAAAGCGAATCACCGACATCGGCTACGACTCCTCGGACGTCTGGTTCGACGGCCGCTCCTGCGGTGTCTCCGTCTCGATCGGCGGCCAGTCTCCCGACATCGCGCAGGGCGTCGACGACGCGTTCGAGACCCGCGAGGGCACGAGCATCGACGAGCTCGACAAGCAGGGCGCCGGTGACCAGGGCATCATGTTCGGCTACGCGACAAACGAGACGCCCACGCTCATGCCGCTCCCGATCTGGCTGGCGCACCGTCTCTCCGAGCGTCTCGCCGAGGTGCGGCACGCCGGTCTCGTCGACTACCTCCGTCCCGACGGCAAGACCCAGGTGACGATCGGCTACGCGGGTGTCGTCCCGAGCTCGGTCGAGACCGTCGTGCTGTCAACGCAGCACTCGCCGAAGGTGAGCACCGAGACCCTCCGCGCCGAAATCGAAGAGCTGGTCATCCGTCCGGTCCTCGCCCGCATTGATCTGCCGTCCTCCGAGGCCCGGGTGCTCATCAACCCGACCGGTCGGTTCGAGATCGGCGGCCCCCAGGGCGACGCCGGGCTGACCGGCCGCAAGATCATCGTCGACACCTACGGTGGGTCCGCTCGCCACGGCGGCGGTGCCTTCAGCGGGAAGGATCCGTCGAAGGTCGACCGCTCGGCCGCCTACGCGCTGCGCTGGGTCGCCAAGAACGCGGTCGCCGCCGGACTGGCCGACCGCCTCGAGGTGCAGGTCGCCTACGCGATCGGCACGGCATCGCCGGTCGGTCTCTATGCCGAGAGCTTCGGCACGGCGCACGTGCCCGAGGACTCGATTATCGACGCCATCAACGCGGTGTTCGATCTGCGGCCCGCCGCGATCATCCGGGATCTCGACCTGCTGCGCCCGATCTATGCGCAGACCGCCAGCTACGGTCACTTCGGCCGCGAGCTCCCCGATTTCAGCTGGGAGAAGACGGACCGCGTCGAGGCTCTGCGCGGTGCCGCGGGGCTCTGATGCCTGACGGTGCGGGTGTCGCACCGGTGTCGTCGTCGGCGGCGGCGATTGCCGACACGGGACTCGTCGGACCAAGCGCTGCCGTCGTGCGGATCGCCCGCGTGCTCGTGGATTCGCCCCTGCCCCAGCTCGACCGGCTGCTCGACTACCGGATCCCCGGCACGATCGAGGGGGTCGGCCCCGGGATGCGCGTGGCAGTCCCGCTCCGAGCCGCCAGTCGCATCGCCGAGGGCTTCGTCGTCGAGTTGACCGGGCAGCAAGACTTCCCGGGACCGCTGAGCGACATCCTCGCGCTGGTGTCCCCGGTGCCGGTGCTGCGGCCCGAGGTCTGGGCGCTGGCGCGTGCCGTCGCTGACCGGTCCGCCGGCTCGGCGAGCGACGTGCTGCGACTAGCCGTGCCGACGCGGCAGGTGCGCGTCGAGAAATCCTGGCTCGCGCGCGGCGTAGAGCCCGCGCGGGCCGTCATCGACCCGCCGGAGCTCGAGGGGTATGCGCCCGGGGTGCTCGAGGCCGCTGTCGCGGCCCACGAGCGCATCGTGCTCGGCGTCGCACCCGGCGTGGCGGCGATCGCCGCGCCACTCGACACTGCAGCGGCCGACCGCGTGTGGGTCGGCCGCTGGGCGATCACGCTCGCCCGGCTCGCGGCGCGGGTGGTCGCGGCGGGCGAGTCCGCGATCCTGGTGGCGCCCGACTACCGGGACCAGGAGCAGCTCGCGGCCGCTCTCGCGGCGCTCCTGCCCACAGAGGCGATCGTGCGACTTGACGCGCGCCAGTCCAACCCCGACCGCTACCGCGGCCTCCTGCGGGCTCTGGGACCGCAGCCGGTAGTGCTGCTGGGCAACCGCTCGGTCGTCTACGCGCCGGCGTCGAAACTCGGACTCATCGCGATCTGGAACGACGGCGATCCGTTGCTGGGCGAGCCGCTCGCCCCGTACGTCCACGCGCGGGATGCAGCGCTGATCCGGCAGGAGCAGCAGGGAGCCGCGCTCGTCTTTGCCGGCCATACGCGCACCACCGAGGTGCAACGGCTGGTCGAGGTGGGCTACCTGCGCGAGCTCGGGCTGACGCGGCCGCGGCATCCGCGTGTCATCCCGTCGGCGAACATCGCCGCGCAGGACCGCCTGGCGGCGCAGGCGCGCATCCCGTCCATCGCCTGGCGCGAGGCTACGGCCGCCTCGAAGCTCGGACCAGTGCTGGTGCAGGTGGCACGTCCCGGGTACGCGCCGGGTATGCGGTGCGTTGACTGCGGCGAATCCGCCCGCTGCCGGGTCTGCGGCGGCCCGCTGCATCAGAAGCGCCACGGCGGCATCCTGAGTTGCAACTGGTGCGGCGCCCCCGAAGCCGCGTGGCGCTGCAAAAACTGCCAGTCGACGCGGATCCGTCCGGCGGGCGCCGGCGCGAACCGCACCGCGGAGGAGCTCGGCAGGGCGTTCCCCGGGGTGCGCATCGTTGTCGCCGACGGGGAGCGGAGCATCCAGGCCATCGGCGCCGCTCCCGCCATCGTGGTCGCCACCCGCGGTGCCGAGCCGATCGCGGCCGGCGGCTACCGGGCGGTGCTGCTGCTCGACGGCGATCGCATGGTGGCGCGTGAGAGCCTGCGCGTCGGGGAGGACTGCCTGCGCTGGTGGTCGGATGCCGCCGCACTCGCCGCCGACGACGCTCCGGTGGTCCTGGTCGGGGTGGGGGGCACGTTGGCGTCCGCCCTGGTGACCGGACGCCAGGCGGACTACGCCCGCGCCGAGCTCATCGACCGCCGGGCCCTCCGCTTCCCGCCTGCCGTGCGGGTGGCGACCGTCACCGGCCTTCCCGACGCGGTATCGGCAGCCCTCGCCGCCCTTCCCGGCGGGGTGGAACCGGTCGGCACCACTGTCACCGAAGATGCGGCACGCGCGATCGTCCGCTTCGACTACGGGCACGGGGCTGCCGTTGCGCTGGCCCTGCGCTCCGAGGTCATCCGGCAGGCGACGACCCGGCGCAAGGCCGTTCCGGGCTCGCCTCGCCGCGGCCGCCAGCCCCTGCCGTTGCGGGTGCACTTCGACGATCCTGAGCCGTTCGCCGAGTAGGGGCGCTCGACACGGCAGAATCGACGGATGCCCCCTTTTCGGATCGTCTTCGCGGGAAGCCCCGCCGCGGCGGTGCCCAGCCTGCGCGCGCTGCTCGACGGACCGCACGAGGTGGTCGCCGTCGTGACGCGGGAGGACGCCCCGCTCGGGCGTAAGAAAATCATGACTTCGACACCGGTGGCAGTCGTCGCGGAGACCGCGGGGGTGCCGGTGATCCGCGCCAATCGTCTCGCGCCGGTCACCGAGCAGCTGCTGGCCGTCGGCGCCGAACTCGGCGTGATCGTCGCCTACGGCGGCCTGATCCGCGAACCGCTGTTGAGCGGTCCGCGCCTCGGATGGATCAACCTGCACTTCTCGCTGCTGCCGCGCTGGCGAGGTGCCGCCCCGGTGCAACGGGCGCTCATAGCGGGCGATCGCGTAACCGGCGCTGCGGTCTTCCAGCTGGTTCGCGAGCTCGATGCCGGCGACCTCTTTGCGACGCTCGAGCGGACGATCGGCGCCCACGAGACGGCCGGACACCTGCTGGAGTCCCTCGCGGTCTCCGGAGCCGAGCTGCTGACCGGGGTGGTCGACGCCCTCGCGGAAGGCACCGCGGTCGCGGTTCCGCAGTCCGGGGAGCCCACCCTCGCTCCGAAACTCGTTCTCGCCGACGGCCGCCTCGACTGGAACGAGACGGCCGAACGGATCATCGACCGATTCCGGGGCACCACGCCTGAGCCGGGCGCGTTCACCGAGGTGGCCGGCGAGCGGCTGAAGGTGCTGGACGCGATGGTGGCGCACGACGCTCCAGCCCTGACCGCCGGACGGATCGAGCTGCGTGCTGGGCGCCTGCTCGTGGGAACCGCGGGCGCTCCGATCGAACTGGCAACCGTGCATCCGGCGGGGAAGCGCGCGATGCCAGCCGCCGACTGGTGGCGTGGACGCGCGGCAGACGCCCCGGTAGTCGCCTCGTGAGCGCGCCCCGCTCCGGCGCTCCGAGGCCGGGTTCTCGCCGACCGGCTTCCCGTGCCCGGAAGGCGCCCGAGAATAACCGCGCCCGCATCCAACCCGCCCGGCGCATCGCCTACGAGGTCATCCGCGCCGTGCACGAGAGCGAGGCGTACGCGAACCTGCTGTTGCCGTCGAAGCTCGCCGAAGCCGGCCTGAGCGAGGCGGATGCCGGCCTCGCCACCGAGCTCACCTACGGCACCCTGCGTCGCCAGGGCTATTACGACCGCATTCTCGCCCTGGTGACCGGTCGTCCGCTCGACAAGCTGGACCCGGAGGTGCTCGACGTGCTCCGTCTCGGCGCCCACCAGCTGCTCGGCATGCGCGTCGCCTCGCACGCCGCGGTCGACGAGTCCGTTGCGCTGGTCGCGGCCTCGGGCAAGCGCTCGGCCACCGGTTTCGTCAACGGCGTGCTGCGCACGCTCGCACGCTCGACGCCGGAGGAGTGGCGCACGAATGCCCTGGCGGGTCTCTCGGGCGAGCGCCTGCTGGCCGCCGAGGAGGCCCACCCGCTCTGGATCGTGCGGGCGTTCGCCGCAGCCCTGGCCGCCGAAGGGCGCGAGGACGAGCTGGGCGAACTGCTCGCGGCCGACAACCGCGCCCCGCGCGTGAGTCTCGTGGCGCTGCCCGGGCTGTCCTCGTCCGACGAGCTGGGGGAGCCGGGGTGGGTGTCCCCGATCGGAGCCCGTTCGGTCGGCGGCGACCCGGCGGGAAACGCCGTGGTGGCATCCGGTCGGGCCCGTGTGCAGGACGAGGGCTCTCAGCTCGCCGCGCTGGCGCTCAGTCGCGCGCGACCGGTGCGAGCGGGCGAGCGCTGGCTGGATCTGTGCTCGGGACCGGGCGGGAAGGCCGCGGTTCTCGCCGCCGAGGCCGCCATCGGGGGAGCGGAGCTGCTCGCCAACGAGGTCATACCCGCACGGGCGCAGCTCGTCAGGAAAGCTCTCGCCGTCTTCGACCCGGCCCCCGAGGTCGTCGTGAACGACGGACGCGATGTCGGCGAGAGCGGCGAGACCTTCGATCGGATCCTGCTCGACGCGCCGTGCACCGGCCTCGGCGCGCTGCGTCGGCGTCCGGAGGCGCGCTGGCGCAAGCAGCCGGGCGACATCGAGGAGTTGAGCGTGCTGCAGGGCGAATTGCTGGATGCCGCGGCATTCGTCTTGGCTCCGGGCGGCATCCTCGCCTACGTGACGTGCTCGCCGCATCTGGCCGAGACACGGGACGCGGTCGACGGCGTGCTGGCACGGCATCCGGAGCTCTCGGCTCTCGACACGCCGGCGATCCTGGCCGGCATCGCAACGGAGGATCTCGACCTCGGGCCGGGCACCCACGCCCAGCTCTGGCCACATCGTCACGGCACCGACGCGATGTTCATCCAGCTGCTGACGCGCTCCGCCGGCCAGTCTCAAAAGGGCGGCGGCCCTAGGGTGGAGCTGTGACCGTGCGCATCCAGCCGAGCATCCTCAGTGCGGACTTCGTGAATATACAGGCGGGCATCGAATCCGTCGCCAGTGCCGACGCCGTGCACGTGGACGTGATGGACAACCACTTCGTGCCGAATCTCACCTTCGGCCCCGAGATGGTGCGACGCGTGCAGGCGGTTTCGCCCATCCCGCTCGACGTGCATCTGATGATCACGGATGTCGACCGCTGGGCCCCCGGCTACGCCGAGTTGGGTGCGTTCTCGGTGACGTTCCACGCCGAGGCCACGAGCGACCCGGTCGGCCTCGCGCGGACGCTGCGCTCCCTCGGTGCCCGCGCCGGCCTCGCGCTGAAGCCCGGCACCGATGTGACCCCGTATCTCGAGCTCCTGCCCGAGTTCGACCAGCTGCTCGTAATGACGGTCGAGCCTGGATTCGGCGGTCAGAGCTTCATGACTGAGCTGATGCCGAAGGTCGCGGCCGTGCGCTCGGCCATCGATGCCGGTTCCCTGGAGGTCTGGCTGCAGGTCGACGGCGGCATCTCGACCGAGACGATCGGACGCGCCGCCGAGGCGGGCGCTGACACCTTCGTGGCGGGGTTCAGCGTCTTCGGGGCGTCGAACGCGGCCGAGGCGATCGGCGATCTGCGGGCCGCCGCCGAAGCTGCGCACTCCCACTGAACCGCGGCGCTCGGGTCGTGGACCGCCGGGTCAGAACCGGTGATGCAGGCTCGCGGTCTTGAGAGTCGTGAGGACCATCGCGTCGATGGCTGCCGCCCCGGCCGTTCCCGCGTAGTCGAAGATCTGGTAGCCCGAACAGCGGATGACCTGCGCGGGCTGCCCGAAGCTGCGGCGCAGATCGTGCGCGGAGAGATCGCCGCCCGCTAGCGCGTACGAGAACGAGGTGCCCTCGTACAGCCAGAGGTTGTTCATCCAGAAGTGGACGCCGATTGGGAACGGGGTGACCTGCAGGAGTCGCCCCTTCTGATCGCCGTACAGGGTGAGCGAGCGCACCACCCAAAAGCTGCCGATCCCGTTCTCGGCTCTCCCGTCGAGCCAGCCGTCGAGGCACGCGGTGTCGACCGGCGGCCGGCGGGACGCGAGGTCGGCGACCGCGGGAGCCGTCACCCCGAGCGTCACGATCATGGCCGCCGTGACGAGGCCCGCCGCGACCGCGACCGCTCGGGCCGGAACCACGCGGAGTCGCGCCGGCAGCCACTCCGGCCGCACGAGCAGCAGAGCGAGGGGTGGGAAGACGAAGAGCGGCAGCAGGTAGCGCGTGACACCCTGCCCGGTGGCGATCTCGCCGCCGATCAGCGTGACGGCCGACACCAGGACGAAGAGGGCGAGGAACAGTTCGGCGGTGCTTGTTGGGGCGGCGCTCGCTCGGGCGGCGCCCGGCCGGGCACGACGGCGCCCAGCCGTGGCGAGGACGACGACGGTCACGGCGAGCAGCCCGACGAGGATCAGCAGCCGCAGGATCCCGCCGGGGGTCGACACCCAGTCACCCAGCACGCCGAGCAGCAGCGCGGCCGCGGATTTCGCCAGATTTCCGGTGATGTAGTTGTCGTATCCCGCCCCGATGTACTGCGAGTAGACCGCACGCGCCAGCATCCCGAGGCCGAGCCCGAGGATCTGCGGGAACGCCACGATGAGCGCCGCGCGCAGGGTCAACCGCCGCAGGATCAGCAGGAGGACGAGGACGATGCCGAGGGGCGCCACCAACCAGAACAGGTACAGCGGATCGGAGTAGGTCACCGCCGCGCCGACGCCCGCAGCGACGACCGCGGCGATCGCGGTGCGACGCACGCCGACGGGCGTGGCCCCCAGGCGACCAGTCGACCAGACGACCAGGGCCAGCATCCCGAGCGAGACCAACAGGGCACCGCCGTAGTACGTCGTCATCAGGAAGACCGTGGCGATGCGGTCCGGCTCGACGGTGCCGGGTCCGACGATGCGGACGTCGACCTCGGAGAGCACGCCGATCAGGAAGAGAACCACCCCGCCGAGGGCGACGGCGAGTTGTCGCACGCGCCGACCGGGGAAAAAAGCGGCTGCGATCGCGCGGAATCCGAGGTATAGCAGCACCACGTTGAGGATCGCATTGAGCACGAGACCGCCCTGCGGCGAACCCATAACCAGGCCGCAGATCGCGTAGAGCGGGAACTCGGGGAGGAAAAAGGTCTGGCTCGAGAAGACCCAGTGGAAGGGCTCTCCCCGCTGGAGCGACTGCAGCACCAAGGGCAGGACGAGCGAGTCACCGTTGGCGAGGAATACCGCGCGCCAGCTGCCGCCGGCCACCGACGCCAGCTTCGCGAAGACCAGGCCAATCACGACGAGCAGCGCGACCGCTTCGAGGATCCAGGACGTCGAGCCCCTGAGCCGGAGGCGGGGCGCCGCCGCAGCGGAGTCGGATTCGTCCACGAGTCGGACTGTACCTGCCCGAGTCCGCGATCGATGGTTGACTTGACCCATGACTGACAACACCAAGCCCGAGATCGAACCGACCCTGGGCGACGCGCCGACCGACCTCGTCATCACCGACCTCGAGATCGGCGACGGCGCCGAGGCCACTCCGGGCGCGACCGTTGACGTGCACTACGTGGGCGTCGACTTCGAGACGGGTGAGGAGTTCGACTCCAGCTGGGGCCGCGGCGAATCCATCCAGTTCCCGCTCAACGGACTGATCCGCGGCTGGCAGGAGGGCATCCCCGGAATGAAGGTCGGCGGACGCCGTCAGCTCGTCACCCCGCCGGTGTACGCCTACGGTCCCGTCGGCGGCGGCCATCGGCTCTCTGGGCGCACGCTCGTCTTCGTGATCGACCTGCTGGCCGTCAAGTAATCCTGTAATCGGTAGCCTGGGAGCGTGAAGACCTTCGACGCCCTCTTCGAGGAGCTCAGCCAGAAGGCCGCGACCCGTCCAACGGGTTCGGGGACCGTCACCGAGCTGGACGCTGGCGTGCACGCGATCGGCAAGAAGATCGTCGAGGAGGCCGCCGAGGTGTGGATGGCCGCCGAGTTCCAGAGCGACGACGAGACCGCCGCCGAGATCTCGCAACTGCTGTACCACCTGCAGGTGCTGATGCTCGCCAAGGGCCTCACGCTCGAAGACGTGCAGCGACATCTGTAACACGCGATGCGCTGACCCCACCCACTTCGACTCGAAAGACTCCCATGCTGCGAATCGCGGTGCCCAACAAGGGCACCCTCTCCGAGACAGCCGTGCAGATGCTGCACGAGGCCGGCTATGCGACCCGTCGTGACCCCAAGGAGCTGATCGTCGCCGACGCGCGCAACGATGTCGAGTTCTTCTACCTTCGGCCCCGTGACATCGCGACCTATGTCGGATCGGGCGCGCTCGATGTCGGCGTGACCGGCCGCGACCTGCTGCTCGACTCGCACTCGACGGCCGTCGAGATCGACGAACTCGACTTCGGGGCGTCGACGTTCCGCTTCGCCGGGACCATCGGGCGCTTCACCTCGCTCGCCGACCTCGAGGGCGTGCGCGTCGCGACCAGCTACTCGGCACTCGTGAGCGACTTCCTCGCGCGAGAGGGCGTGTCGGCCTCCGTCGTGCACCTGGACGGCGCCGTCGAGTCGGCCGTCCGGCTCGGGGTCGCGGATGCCGTGGCCGACGTGGTCGAGACCGGCACCACGCTCAAGAAGCAGGGCCTCGAGATATTCGGGCCCGTCATCCTCGAATCGCAGGCGGTGCTCATCGCGGCGAACGAGCAGGTCGAGGGTCTGGACACGCTGCGTCGGCGGCTGCAGGGCGTGATGGTGGCGCACCAGTACGTGCTGATGGACTACGACCTGCCCGCGCAACTGCTCGACGCGGCGTCGAAGATCACGCCGGGCCTCGAGTCGCCGACGGTGTCGCCGCTGCGGGATTCCGAGTGGTTGGCCGTGCGGGTGATGGTGCCTCGCGACGACACCAACCAGGTCATGGATGCGCTGTACGAACTGGGCGCGCGCGCGATCCTGGTCAGCGCCATCCACGCCGCCCGGATCTAGGAGCCGACGATGAGCGTCGTCACGCGCGTGATCCCGTGCCTGGATGTCGCGGCAGGTCGCGTCGTTAAGGGTGTCAACTTCCTCGAGCTGCGCGACGCCGGCGACCCGGTCGAGCTGGCGCGCCGCTACTACGAGCAGGGCGCGGACGAGATCACCTTCCTCGACGTCACGGCCACGGTCGAGGATCGGGCCACCATGTACGAGACCGTCACGGCGGCGGCCGAGCAGGTCTTCATCCCGCTCACCGTCGGCGGGGGAGTGCGCTCGAACGACGATGTCGCCCGGCTGTTGGCCTCCGGCGCCGACAAGGTCGGTGTGAACAGCGCCGCGATCGCCCGACCGGCCCTGCTCGGCGAGATCGCCGATCGTTTCGGCGCGCAGGTGCTGGTCCTGTCGTTGGACGTGACGCGCAGCATCCGCACCGCGAGTGGCTTCGTGGTGACGACCCACGGCGGACGCACCGAGACCGACCTCGACGCCTTGGACTGGGCGAAGGAGGCGATCGAACGCGGCGCGGGCGAGCTGCTCGTGAACTCCATCGACGCCGACGGGACAAAGCAGGGGTTCGACCTCGAGCTGGTCGCGGCGATACGTCAGCTCAGTTCGGTGCCGGTGATCGCCAGCGGTGGCGCGGGCGCGGTGGGAGACTTCGCTCCGGCGGTCGCGGCGGGCGCGGACGCCGTGCTGGCGGCATCCGTCTTCCACACCGGCGAACTCACCGTCGGCGACGTGAAGGCGGCCCTGACCGCGGAAGGAATCGCCGTCCGATGAGAGGGCACAGCCGATGACCAACGTTCTGAACGACGAGACGGTGGGCGCCGTGATCGAATGCGCCCACTTCGATGGCAACGGGCTGCTGCCCGCTGTCATCCAGCAGCAC
This sequence comes from Microbacteriaceae bacterium, assembly GCA_025352325.1. Taxonomy (GTDB): domain Bacteria; phylum Actinomycetota; class Actinomycetes; order Actinomycetales; family Microbacteriaceae; genus Lysinimonas. Next base: position 70,348 of record JANXTR010000025.1, read on the forward strand.
GACTCGCACGAGGTGCTGATGCTGGGCTACATGGATGCCGAGGCGTTGCGTCGCACCCTTACGGAGGGGCGCGTGACCTTCTGGTCGCGCAGCCGCCAGGAATACTGGCGCAAGGGTGACACCAGCGGCAATGTGCAGCTGGTGCGCGGTGCGGCCCTGGATTGCGACGGCGATACGCTGTTGGTCCAGGTCGAGCAGCACGGCCCCGCGTGTCACACCGGGGCTCACGCCTGCTTCGACGTCGATCCGCTCGAGCCCTTCACCGGCATCCAGGAGGGGACACCGTGACGACGACCACCCGTGCCGAGTTTGACGCGCAGTTCGCCGCCGGGCACCGCGTCGTCCCGGTGCTCCGTGAGCTGTTCGCCGACGGCGAGACGCCGATCGGGGTGTATCGCAAGCTGGCGATCGGCAAGCCGGGAACCTTTCTGCTCGAGTCGGCCGAGCAGGGCGGCATCTGGTCGCGGTTCTCCTTTGTGGGCGTCAGCTCGCTCGGCGTGCTGACCCAGAGCCAGGCGGATGACGGCACCGACCGTGCCGTCTGGCTCGACTACGGCGTCTCGGCCGAGCGCGCCCTCGGTGATGCGCCGACCGCCCCGCTCGCCGCGCTCGCGCACCTCTACGCCCGCTGGAGCACCCCGCAGGTTGCCGGCCACCCGCCGCTGACCGGCGGTCTCGTCGGATTCATCGGCTGGGAGGCCGTGCGCCAGCTCGAGCGGCTGCCTGACGTGCCGCCCGCCGACTTCACGGTGCCTGGGCAGGCCCTCAGCTTCGTCTCCGAGCTGATCGTGCTCGATCACCGGCAGGGCACGGCGACCCTGATCGCGACCGTGCTGAACGACGGCACCGACGACGCCGAGACGCTCTGGGCCTCCGCACAGCAGCAGCTCGACGCCCTCCAGACCGGCCTCGCGCAGCCCTCCGAGGCCTGGATCGCGGATATCGACCTCACGATAGACGCGCACCCGATTCCGCGTGTGACGGCCGCCGACTATCAGCTTGCCGTGGAGCGCTCCAAGCAGTACATCCGCGACGGAGACGTTTTCCAGGTCGTGATCTCGCAACGTTTCGACCACGAGATCACGGCCGAGCCGATCGACGTGTACCGCGTGCTCCGCGCGCTCAACCCGAGCCCGTACATGTACCTGCTGACTCTCGAGGGGCCGGCAGGCGACTCCTATTCGATCGTCGGCTCGTCCCCCGAGGCACTCGTGAAGGTGCAGGGCGGACGCGTCTTCACCCATCCGATCGCTGGATCGCGACCGCGCGGCGAGACGCCCGAGCGCGACCTCGAGCTCGCCGACGAACTCCTCGCCGACCCGAAGGAGCAGGCCGAGCACCTGATGCTCGTCGACCTGGCGCGCAACGACCTGTCGAAGGTCTGCGTGGCGGGCTCCGTCGAGGTGACGGAGTTCATGCAGGTTGAGCGGTTCAGCCACATCATGCACCTGGTGTCGAGCGTCGAGGGCGACCTGGCTCCAGATGCCACCTCCATCGACGTCTTCCGGGCCACCTTCCCGGCCGGGACGCTCTCGGGCGCGCCGAAGCCCCGCGCGCTCGAGATTATCGACGAGCTCGAGGTCGCGCAGCGCGGGGTGTACGGCGGCGTCGTCGGCTACTTCGGACTGGCAGGGGATGCCGACCTGGCCATCGCGATCCGGACCGCCACGATCGTGGACGGGCTCGCGCGCGTGCAGGCGGGCGCCGGCCTCGTCGCCGACTCAGACCCGGCCACCGAGCACCTCGAGGCGCAGAACAAGGCCGCGGCGCCGCTCCGGGCCATCGCCATCGCCAACGCGATGCGGAGGCTCGAGTGAGCGGTGGGCGCCTGAAGGCGTATTCGCTGGTCGGCATCGTGCTCCTGGCGGCGCTGGTGTTCACGGCGTGGTCGCAGACCTGGTTCACGCTGACCGTGCAGAGCAAGTCGTTCGTCGTCGCCGGCAGCGTGGCGGGCTCCGCGCTCGCCCCGATCGCGCTCGCCACCCTGGCGCTGGTTGCCGCCCTCGCCATCGCGGGGCCTTTCTTCCGCGTGGTGCTCGGGCTCCTTCTGGCTCTTCTCGGCGTCTGCGTCATCGTGGTGTCGGCCTTCGCGATCGCGCATCCGGTGGTGGCCGCGACCTCAGCGATCACGAAAACGACGGGAGTCGCCGGCGACGCGTCGGTCGCGAAGCTGGTGACCGCGACATCCATGACCGCCTGGCCGGTCGTGGCGATCGTGATCGGTGCGATCATCGCGCTGCTCGGGCTGCTGATCGTGGCGACCTCGCGGCGCTGGCCGGAGTCCGGCCGCAAGTACACGCGTTCGCGACTGGTGACGTCCGACGCCGACGTCCCCGATCCGGTGCAGGAGTGGGATGCCCTCAGCGAGGGCGACGACCCCACGGGGCGCTCCGCGGCCTCGTGAATGCGGGAGGCTGCGCTGCCCGCCCCGCTACACTGGAAGTACTCGATCAGAAGGAGCAGCAGTGAGCGACGAGACCGAACCCGGAGAGGGCAACTCGCCCGCAGCCTGGGTCGCCGTCATCATCATGGTGGTCGCGATCGCGGGTGGCACGCTGGCGTTCTGGTTCGACGTGCCGTGGCTGGTCTGGACCTTCGCGGGCCTGGTTGTTGTGGGCGCCATCGTCGGGGGCATCCTCCGCCGCATGGGCTACGGCGTGAACGGTCCCCGTTACGTTCCGAAGGTGCATTCCTAGAGTGCTCTCCGATCTCGTTGCCGGGGCCATCGCCGACGCTTCGGAACGGCGCGCCGACCGCAGTTTCGCTCTTGTCGAAGCCGAGGCGCTCGCGCGCCCCGCCGCACTGGATGCCGTGGCGGCACTCGCTCCAACCGACCGTGTGAAGATCATCGCCGAGGTGAAGCGCGCCAGTCCGTCGCGCGGACCACTCGCCGATATCTCCGATCCCGCCTCCCTCGCCGTCTCGTACCAGACCGGCGGCGCGAGCGCGATCAGCGTGCTGACCGAGCAACGCCGGTTCCTCGGCTCGCTCGCCGATCTGGTCGCGGTCTGCGAGGCGGTCACCGTCCCTGTGCTGCGCAAGGACTTCATCGCCGATCCGTACCAGGTGTTCGAGGCCCGCGCTGCCGGGGCTGACCTAGTACTGCTCATCGTCGCGGCGCTGGCGCAGCCCCAGCTCGTCGAGCTGCACACGCTCATCCGCGAACTCGGCATGACCGCCCTGGTGGAGACGCACTCCGCCGAGGAGGTCGAGCGGGCGCTCGACGTCGGCGCGTCCGTCGTGGGTGTCAACGCGCGCGATCTGAGCACCTTCGAGCTCGACCGCGACCTCTTCGGAACGCTGGCGGGCAGCATCCCCTCGGGGGTCATCCGGATCGCCGAATCGGCCGTCAAGGACCCGGACGATGTCGCGCATTACCGCGCGGCCGGAGCCGATGTCGTGCTGGTGGGCGAAGCGCTCGTCACCGACGGCGACCCGGTCGCCACCCTCCAGAGATTCCTCGCTCACAGTCATTTCCGGCCCGACCGGCCGCGCGCGGGAAGGGTGTCGGCATGACGATTCTCGGCGAGCTGCCCGGCCCGTTCTTCGGCGAGTACGGCGGGCGTTTCATGCCCGAATCGCTCATCACGGCGATCGACGAGCTTGCGGCGGCCTACGACCTCGCCAAGAGCGACCCGGCGTTCCACGCCGAACTGCGGGAGCTTGAGCGCACATACAGCGGGCGGCCCTCGATCATCACCGAGGTGCCACGCTTCGCGCAGCACGCGGGCGGCGCGCGGATCATCCTCAAGCGCGAAGACCTCAACCACACCGGCTCGCACAAGATCAACAATGTGCTCGGCCAGGCGTTGCTGACGCGCCGGATCGGCAAGACGCGAGTGATCGCCGAGACGGGTGCGGGTCAGCACGGTGTCGCGACCGCCACCGCAGCCGCGCTGTTCGGCTTCGAGTGCACGGTCTACATGGGTGAGGTTGACACCAAGCGACAGGCCCTCAATGTCGCCAGGATGCGGCTGCTCGGGGCCGAGGTCGTCTCCGTCACGACCGGGTCCCGCACCCTCAAGGACGCGATCAACGAGGCCTACCGCGAGTGGGTCACCAGCGTTGAGACGACCAACTACATCTTCGGCACGGCGGCAGGACCGCACCCATTCCCCGCGATGGTGCGCGACTTTCAGAAGATCATTGGCGAGGAGGCTCGCGCGCAGGTGATGGAGTTGACCGGTCGCCTTCCGGACGCCGTGGTCGCCTGCGTGGGCGGCGGATCGAACGCGATCGGCATCTTCACCGCCTTCCTCGACGACCCCGGAGTGAAGCTGTTCGGCTACGAGGCAGCCGGCGACGGGATCGACACCGATAGGCACGCCGCGGCGATCGAGCGCGGCCGCCCCGGCATCCTGCACGGCGCTCGCAGTTACCTGCTCCAGGACGAGGACGGGCAGACGGTCGAGTCGCACTCGATCTCGGCGGGCCTCGACTACCCGGGCGTCGGGCCCGAGCACGCATACCTTTCGGACATCGGCCGCGCGACGTACCTGCCGACCAGCGACACAGAGGCCATGGAGGCCCTCCGCCTGCTGAGCATGACCGAGGGCATCATCCCGGCCATCGAGTCGGCTCACGCGCTCTCGGGCGCGCTCAAGCTGGGCCGCGAGCTCGGACCGGACGCGGTCATCCTGGTCAACCTCAGTGGCCGCGGCGACAAAGACGTGCAGACGGCAGGCGACTGGTTCGGGCTGTTCGACGAGGGCGCGGTCCAGGCGTGACGACCACCACGCACTCGGTTGCGGCCACCATCGAGGCCACCCGCCGCGCGGGCACCGGCGCGCTCGTCGGCTACCTGCCCGTCGGCTTCCCTGATCTCGCCACCAGCGTCGACGCGGCCGTCGCGCTCGTGGAGAGCGGCGTCGACGTGCTCGAACTGGGCCTGCCGTACTCCGACCCGGTCATGGACGGGCTCGTCATTCAAAAGGCCACGCAGACGGCTCTGGAGGCCGGATTCCGCATCCGCGACGTGTTCACGGCGGTGGAGGCGATTCGCTCGCGCGTCGACGCGCCGGTGCTGGTGATGACCTACTGGAACCCCGTGATGCAGTACGGCGCCGACCGTTTCGCCGACGCGCTGATGAACGCCGGGGGAGCGGGTCTCATCACGCCCGACATCACACCGGACTCCGCCGCGGACTGGCTGGCGACAAGCGAACGCACCGGGCTCGACCGTGTGTTCCTGGCCGCGCCGTCGTCGACCGACGCCCGGATCGTCACCACCGTGGCAGCCAGCCGCGGATTCGTCTACGCGGTCTCCACGATGGGCATCACCGGCGCACGCCACGACGTGGATGCGGCGGCCCGCACGCTTGTCTCCCGTCTGCGCGCGGCCGAGTCCGAGAACGTCTGCGTCGGCATCGGCATCTCGACCGCCGACCAGGTCGCGGAGGTGCTCGCCTACGCCGACGGCGCGATCGTCGGGTCGGCGCTGGTCACCGCCTTGGCCGAGCACGGCGTCAGCGGGCTCGCGCGCACGGCAGCGGCATTGGCCCAGGGCCGCAGTCGATAGACTTCGGAACGGCTTTCCGTCCCCTCCGCCGAAAGGTGCCACGTGGTTCCGCTCACCATCCCCAGCCCGCCACTCGACTGGTCGGTGTTTTATGTCGGCACCTGGATCCACTCCTGGCTCCCCGCCTGGAACGAGAACTGGACGCTTCCGGTGCACATGTACGCGCTGTGCATCCTGGCGGGCATCATCATCGCGATCGTACTGACCAACTTTCGGATGGTGCGGCGCGGCGCCGAGCCGTGGATCATCGTCGACATCTCGCTGTGGGCGATCGTGCTCGGGATCATCGGCGCCCGCGTCTGGCACGTGCTGACCCATCTTGCCGATTATTTCGGTCCCGGCAAGAACACCTGGAACCCCTTCATGACGGGTGCGGTCTGGAACGTCTGGGACGGCGGTCTCGCCATCTTCGGCGTGCTGCTCGGCGGCGGCTTCGGCATCTGGATCGCCTGCCGTCACGCGGGTCTTCGCTTCCTCAGCGTTGCCGACGCCCTGATGCCCGGCCTGCTGCTCGCGCAGGCGCTTGGCCGCCTCGGCAACTATTTCAACCACGAGTTGTTCGGCCTGCCGACCAACCTGCCGTGGGGGCTCCAGATCGAGTCGGACAACGCCGCATACCCGAGCGGTCTGCCCACCTCCGGCGTGTTCTTCCACCCGACCTTCCTCTACGAGATGATCTGGAACGTCTTCGGCGTCATCCTGATCCTCGCGATCGAGAACACGTGGAGCATCGTCACCGGTCGACGGCTGCCGTTCCGCTTGCAGCTCACGCGCCGCGCGAACTGGCAGTGGGGCAAGGTACTGGGTCTCTACCTGATCTGGTACGGCCTCGGTCGCACCTGGTTCGAGTCGATCCGCATCGATCCGAGTCAGACCTACTTCGGCATCCGGTCTAATGTGTGGGGAGCCCTCGCGGCGATCCTGCTCGGGATCATCATCATCGCCGTGCAGACGCGACGCCACCCGGGCATCGAGCCGAGCATCTACCGCTCGGGGGAGCAGTGGGCTCCGCCCGCTGAGGTAGACTCGGAAGACATCTACGATGAGTCCGACGATGATGGCGATGACGCCGTCAGTGCCACCGATTCGGCCTCGACGCGGAAGGGAATCCCCGCCACAAGCGGGGCCACTCACCCCTCCTGACACGTCCAGCGACACCTCGCCGACATCCCGGATCTCTCGATCTGGCAGACCTGCACTCGCTGGGCCATCGACGTCCCATCACCAGCACCCACGTGAGGACGGTACCCATGGCGGATCAGTTCGCATCCTTCAGCTCGATCCCTGCTGCCCAGGGGCTCTACGACCCGCGCCAGGAGAGGGACGCCTGTGGCCTGGCCATGGTCGCGACGCTGCGCGGCACCGCCGGCCACGACATCATCGCGCTCGCGCTCGATGCCCTCCGCCACCTCGAGCACCGTGGTGCGGTTGGTTCGGATGCTGGCACCGGCGACGGGGCGGGGATCGTCACGCAGATGCCCGATGCCTTCCTGCGCGCGGTCGCCGGATTTGAGCTGCCCCCCGTCGGACGCTACGCCGCGGGCATGGCGTTCCTGCCTCTCGACGAGACCGAGCGCGAGACCCTCAAGTCCGACATCGGCGTCGTCGCCGAGCAGGAGGGGCTCCGCGTGCTCGGCTGGCGCGAGGTTCCCACAGACCCGACGCACCTCGGCCACCTCGCCCGAGAGGCCGCGCCGGCCTTCCAGCAGCTCTTCCTTGAGTCGACGCGCACCGACGAGGCGGGCTTGCCGCTTGCGGGGATCTTCCTCGACCGGCTGACCTTCCGGCTCCGCAAGCGCGCCGAACGCGAGCTGGGCGCCTACTTCCCGTCGCTGTCCGCGCGCACGATCGTCTACAAGGGCATGGTCACGACGCTCCAGCTGGAGCCGTTCTACCCCGACCTCAGCGACGAGCGTTTCGCGTCGAAGCTCGCCCTGGTGCACTCGCGCTACTCCACGAACACATTCCCGTCGTGGCCGCTCGCGCAGCCGTTCCGCATGATCGCGCACAACGGCGAGATCAATACGGTGCAGGGCAACCGCAACTGGATGCGGGCCCGCCAGAGCCAGCTGGAGTCCGAGCTTCTTGGCGACCTGCGCCCGGTGCTCCCGATCGTCAGCGAGGGCGCGAGCGACTCGGCCTCCTTCGATGAGGTCGTGGAGCTGCTGACCCTGGCCGGCCGTTCGCTGCCGCACTCGATCATGATGATGGTGCCGGAGGCGTGGGAGAACCAGGTCGACATCGATCCGCGCCGCCGCAGCTTCTACGAATACCACTCGATGATGATGGAGCCGTGGGACGGCCCGGCTGCGCTCGTGTTCACGGACGGCTCGCTCGTGGGGGCGACCCTTGACCGCAACGGTCTGCGGCCCGGCCGCTTCCTGGTCACCGACGACGGGCTGGTCGTGCTCGCTAGCGAGATCGGAGTTCTCGACTTTCCGGCAGACAAGATCGTGCGCAAAGGCCGCCTGCGCCCCGGCAAAATGTTCCTGGTCGATACCGTCGCGGGGCGCATCGTCGAGGACGACGAGATCAAGGCCGAGCTCTCCGGGGCCGAGCCCTGGCAGGACTGGCTCGATGCCGGCCGCATCCACCTCGCCGACCTCCCCGAGCGCGAGCACATCACCCACACCCCAGCCTCCGTGGTGCGCCGTCAGCGCACCTTCGGGTACACCGAGGAGGAAGTGCGCATCCTGGTGTCGCCGATGGCGCAGAACGGCGCGGAGCCGCTCGGCGCGATGGGGTCCGACACGCCGATCGCGATCCTCAGCGACCGTCCGCGGCTGCTGTTCGACTACTTCACCCAGGCCTTTGCCCAGGTGACGAACCCGCCGCTGGACAGCATCCGCGAAGAGGTGGTCACCTCAATGAAGCTGGGCCTCGGCCCGGAGCGCAACCTCCTGGCCGCGACCCCGGAGCACGCACGGCAGATCGTGCTCGACTTCCCGGTGATCGACAACGACGAGCTCGCCAAGATCCAGCACTTCGAGACGGAGACCGGCCGCAAGCCCTCGCACGTCATCAAGGGGCTCTATCGCGTGGGAGACGGCACGGACGCGCTCACCCAGCGCCTCACAGCCATGTGCCAGGAGGCGGATGACGCGATCGAGAATGGCACCCAGTTCCTGGTGCTCAGCGACCGCGACTCGAACTCCGAGTTCGCGCCGATCCCGTCGCTGCTCATGCTCGCGGCCGTCCACCACCACCTGATCCGTCAGGAGACCCGGATGAAGGTCGGCCTGATCGTCGAGGCCGGCGACGTGCGCGAAGTGCACCACGTAGCGCTGCTGATCGGCTACGGCGCCTCGGCGATCAACCCGTACCTCGCGATGGAGACCGCCGAACAGCTCGTGCTGAGCGGCATGATCATCGGGATCACGCCCGAGAAGGCGGTCAAGAACCTCATTAAGGCGCTCGGCAAGGGCGTTCTCAAGATCATGTCCAAGATGGGCATCTCGGTCGTCGGCTCGTATGCGGGCGCTCAGGCCTTCGAGGCGGTCGGACTTAGCCAGGCGCTCGTCGACCAGTACTTCACCGGCACCACGAGCCTGCTCGGAGGCGTCGGCATCGAGGTCATCGCAGCCGAGAACACCGCCCGCCACACGGCGGCGTATCCGGAGGACGGCGCGATCATCGCGCACGAGCGGCTGCAGGTCGGCGGCGAGTACCAGTGGCGACGCGAAGGGCCGACCCACCTGTTCAACCCGGACACCGTTTTCCGGCTGCAGCACTCGACGCGCACGAAGCGGTACGACATCTTCCGGGAGTACACGAAGCTCGTCGACGACCAGGCCGAGCACCTGCAGACGCTCCGCGGACTCTTCAGTCTCAAGACGCACGGGCGCGCCCCGGTGCCGATCGACGAGGTCGAGTCGATCTCGGCGATCATCAGCCGCTTCAACACGGGCGCGATGAGCTACGGCTCGATCAGCCAGGAGGCGCACGAGACGATGGCGATCGCGATGAACCGCCTCGGCGGTCGCAGCAACACCGGAGAGGGCGGCGAAGACGTCGAGCGCCTGCTCGACCCGGAGCGTCGCAGCCGCATCAAGCAGGTGGCCAGCGGTCGATTCGGTGTGACAAGCATGTACCTCACCTACGCCACCGACATCCAGATCAAGATGGCGCAGGGCGCGAAGCCCGGCGAGGGCGGACAGCTGTCGGCGACCAAGGTCTACCCCTGGATCGCGCGCACGCGGCACTCCACGCCCGGCGTCGGTCTCATCTCGCCGCCGCCGCATCACGACATCTACTCGATCGAAGACCTCAAGCAGCTGATCTTCGACCTGAAGCGGGCCAATCCCGAGGCGCGCGTGCACGTGAAGCTGGTGTCGCAGTCCGGCATCGGCGCCGTCGCGGCGGGCGTCACGAAGGCGCTGGCCGATGTCGTGCTGGTCTCCGGCCACGACGGCGGCACCGGTGCGTCCCCGCTGAACTCGCTGAAGCACGCAGGCACCCCGTGGGAGATCGGCCTCGCCGAGATCCAGCAGACCCTGATGCTCAACGGCATGCGCGACCGCGTGGTCGTGCAGGTCGACGGGCAGATGAAGACCGGTCGCGATGTCATCGTCGCCGCGCTTCTCGGTGCCGAGGAGTACGGCTTCGCCACCGCCCCCCTGGTGGTCAGCGGCTGCATCATGATGCGGGTCTGCCACCTCGACACCTGTCCGGTCGGCGTCGCGACGCAGAACCCGGAGCTGCGGGCACGCTTCTCGGGGAAGCCGGAGTTCGTCGAGACCTTCTTCGAGTTCCTGGCCCAGGAGGTGCGCGAATACCTGGCGGAGCTCGGGTTCCGCTCCCTCGACGAGGCCATCGGCCACACCGAGCTGCTCGATGTCGACCGCGCCATCGACCACTGGAAGGCCGACGGTCTCGACCTGACGCCGATCCTGGTCGGCCCGACGTTCGCCGCCGACGAGCCGCGTCGCAACCGCCGCGGGCAGGAGCACGAGCTCGAGAAGCACTTCGACGTCGAACTCATCCGCCAGTCGGCGAACGCGCTCGAGCACGGCGAAAAGGTGCACATCGAGCTCCCGGTGCGCAACACCGAGCGCGCCATCGGCACGATGCTCGGCCACGAGGTCACGAAGAAGTACGGCGAGTACGGGCTGCCCGCTGGCACGATCGAGGTCTCGATGACCGGATCCGCGGGGCAGTCGCTGGGCGCGTTCATGCCCACGGGCATCACCCTGCGACTAGAGGGTGACAGCAACGACTACGTCGGCAAGGGCCTCTCCGGCGGTCGCATCGTCGTGCGGCCTCCTCGGGGTGCGCTCTTCCCGGCGGAACGCAACGTGATCGCCGGCAACGTCATCGGTTACGGCGCGACGCAGGGCAGCATGTTCATCCGCGGCGTCGTCGGCGAGCGGTTCCTCGTGCGCAACTCCGGGGCGAGCGCGGTCGTCGAAGGGGTGGGCGACCACGCTCTCGAGTACATGACCGGTGGTGTCGCGGTCATCCTGGGCACCACCGGTCGCAACCTGGGGGCTGGGATGTCGGGCGGCACGGCGTACATCTACGACCTCCGCCTCGAACGGGTCAACCGCGAGGCCCTCGCGACCGGTGAGCTGTCACTGCTCCCCTTGGAGAGCGCCGACGTCGAGATCCTTACCGATCTGCTGCAGCAGCACATCGACGAGACCGACTCGCCGCTCGCGCAGCGCATGCTCGACGATCCCGAGTTGCTCGCGAAGTTCGTGAAGGTCCTGCCGCGCGACTACGCCGCAGTTCTCAAGACACGCCAGACGGCGCTCGACGAGGGTCTCGACCCCGACGGCGACGTGGTCTGGTCCCGCATCATGGAGGCGACCGGTGGCTGATCCCAAGGGATTCCTGAAGACGCAGGAGCGCGAGCTGCCGAAGCGTCGTCCCGTTCCGGTGCGCATCATGGACTGGAAAGAGGTCTACGAGGCGCAGGATCCTGAGCAGCTCCGCCGACAGGCCGGTCGCTGCATGGACTGCGGCATCCCGTTCTGCCACCACGGCTGCCCACTCGGCAACCTGATCCCGGAGTGGAACGACCTCACCTGGCGCAACGAGGGTCGTCAGGCCGTCGAACGGCTGCACGCGACCAACAACTTCCCGGAGTTCACCGGGCGGCTGTGTCCTGCGCCGTGCGAGTCCAGCTGTGTGCTGGCGATCAACCAGCCGGCCGTGACGATCAAGCAGGTCGAGGTCTCGATCATCGATCAGGCGTTCCAGAACGGCTGGGTCACCCCGCATCCGCCGGAGCGCCTCACCGGCAAGACGGTGGCCGTCGTCGGCTCCGGCCCGGCTGGGCTTGCCGCCGCTCAGCAGCTCACCCGCGCCGGCCACACGGTCGCCGTGTACGAGCGAGACGATCGCATTGGCGGACTGTTGCGCTACGGCATCCCGGACTTCAAGATGGAGAAGAAGCAGATCGAGACCCGCCTCGCGCAGATGCAGGCCGAGGGCACGCGCTTCAGGGCCGGCGTCGAGATCGGCGTCGACATCAGCTGGAGCGACCTCAGGTCGCGCTACGACGCGGTCGTGGTCGCGACAGGCGCCATGGTGCCGCGCGACCTGCCCATCCCCGGCCGCGACCTCCTCGGCGTGCACCACGCCATGGAGTACCTCGTGCAGCAGAACAGGGTCGGTGCCGGCGACACGGTCGGCAACCAGCTCACCGCGGAGGGCAAGCACGTCATCGTCCTCGGCAGCGGGGACACCGGCGCGGACTGCATTGGCACCGCCCACCGCCAGGGCGCGCTGAGCGTCACCAACCTGGCCATCGGCATCCAGCCGCCCACCGAGCGGCCCGAGGCCCAGCCGTGGCCGATGATGCCCAACCTTTTCGAGGTCGCGAGCGCGCACGAGGAGGGCGGGGAGCGGGTCTACCTCGCCTCAACCGTCGAGTTCCTGAAGAACGAGGCGGGGGAGGTGCGCGCCCTGCGCGTGGCCGAGACCGAGTACCTGGATGGACGCCGCGTGCCGAAGTCGGGCACCGAGCGCGAGATCCCGGCCGACCTGGTCCTGCTGGCCCTCGGATTCACGGGCGCCGAACCGGAGACCCTCGAGGCCCAGCTGCAGCTGCCGTTCGACAACCGCGGCAACGTCGCGCGCGACCAGGACTACATGACCAGCGAGTCCGGCGTGTTCGTCGTGGGCGATGCCGGGCGCGGCCAATCGCTCATCGTCTGGGCCATCGCCGAGGGGCGCGCCGCGGCATCCGCCGTCGACCGCTTCCTGGAGGGGGAGACGCAGTTGCCGTTCCCCGTCCGACCAACCGACCGCGCCATCGCGGTTTAATCTTCAGATGCGCCCCGCCATCGGGCGCGTCCTTCCCACACCACCATGCTGTGCATATCAACAGAAGGAAGTCATGAGACGAGCCAAGATCGTCGCCACCCTCGGGCCGGCGACATCCAGCTACGAGAGCATCCGCGCAATCATCGAAGCCGGCGTGAATGTCGCGCGGATGAACCTCAGCCACGGCAGCTACGAGGTGCATGACGAGGTCTACGCGAACGTGCGCAAGGCCGCCGCCGACACGGGCATCCCCGTTGCCGTCCTCGTCGACCTGCAGGGCCCGAAGATCCGGCTCGGCAAGTTCGAGGCCGGCCCGTACGACCTCGCCGTCGGAGACATCTTCACCATCACCACCGAGGACGTCGTCGGCACCAAGGAACTGGTCGGCACCACCTTCAAGGGCCTTCCCCAGGATGTCGCGGCCGGCGACTTCCTGCTCATCGACGACGGCAAGGTCAAGGTCAGGGTGCTCGACACCGACGGCGTGCGTGTGCGCACCGAGGTGATCGTCGCCGGGCCGGTGTCCAACAACAAGGGCATCAACCTGCCCGGCGTCGCGGTCAACGTGCCCGCGCTCTCGGAGAAGGACGAAGCGGATCTGCGCTGGGGTCTGCGCCTCGGCGCCGACTACATCGCGCTCTCCTTCGTGCGTGACGCGAAAGACATCGACCGCGTGCTCGAGATCATGGCCGAGGAAGGCCGCAAGGTCCCCGTCATCGCCAAGATCGAGAAGCCGCAGGCCGTCGATCACCTCGAGGAGATCATCGACGCCTTCGACGGCATCATGGTGGCGCGCGGTGACCTCGGAGTCGAGCTCCCGCTCGAGGCGGTGCCGATCGTGCAGAAGCGCGCCGTCGAGCTCGCCCGCCGCATGGCCAAGCCCGTCATCGTGGCCACGCAGATGCTCGAGTCGATGATCTCGAGCCCGGTTCCGACCCGCGCCGAGACCTCGGATGTCGCGAACGCCGTGCTCGATGGCGCGGATGCCGTGATGCTCTCCGGTGAGACGAGCGTCGGCGAGTATCCGGTCGTCACGGTCGCCACCATGGCCAGGATCGTCAGCTCCACCGAGGATCACGGCCTGGAACGCATCCCTCCGCTCGGTACCAAGCCGCGCACGCAGGGCGGAGCCATCACGCTGGCCGCGGCCGAGGTGGCCGACTTCGTGGATGCCAAGTACGTCTGCGTCTTCACCGAGTCGGGCGACTCCGCACGACGCATGTCGCGGCTGCGGTTCAAGATTCCCATGAAGGCGTTCACGCCCGACGACGCCATCCGCCGCCGCATGGCGCTCACCTGGGGCATCGAGTCGTTCCTGGTGGATCGGGTGACGCACACCGACGCCATGTACCAGCAGGTCGACCGCAAGCTGCTGGACTCCGGCCTGGCCGAGATCGGCGACCGTGTCGTCGTGATCTCCGGATCCCCTCCTGGAATCCCCGGGTCGACCAACGACATCCGTGTCCACGTGGTCGGCGATGCGATCAACGAGGTCGCTCCGGTCTGGGAGAGCGGCGAGCACGCGGACTGATACCGGTCCGGCGGGGGAGGGTCGGTGACGGCTCTTCCCGCGCGGACGTCCCTCAGCGCGCTCTGACCATGTCGTTGCGCGCGTCGTGCGTCAGCTCGACCATTCCGACGGCTTCGAGCAGCGGCATGTAGATGCCGAACCGTCCTCGGTAGCCCGTGCGGAGTCCGTGCCAGCCGCCGACCGGGGTGTCGGTGGAGCGTCCCCAGGCCTCCACGGTGCCGTCGAGCGGCTCTTTGCCCTCGTTGGCGGCTCCCTATTCAACCCAGTCGCCCTGCTCGATCAGCCAGGCGTGCAGCTCGGCGATGGCTGGCGCCTGGTAGGTGGGCTTCGTCGAGCCCACCTGGCACACGATCGATGGGGGCTCTGTCGGCTCGTCCCGGGACATCGTGTACGCCCCACATTCCGTAGGGAGTGGTCAGCTGCCAGGGGTCGTCCTTCGTGCCGATTCCGGATGCCATGGCCCGCCTCCTCGTGGATTCGTGGCGCCAGCGCAGCCCTTTCCCCCGTCCGGGGGAGACCCGGTTGTGGGGTCGCGAACTGCTAACGGACTCGGGAAGATCATGAGTGTGCACCACGCACTCTCGCCCGAGGGGGACGCATGACCGACATCATCACACCGCAGGCCGGCTGGTACCCGGACCCGACCGACTCTCGGGCCTACCGCTGGTGGAGCGGTGGCGCATGGACCGATCACCTGACGGCCGCGCCCAGTGCGGAATCCGTGTGGTCCGGTTCCGCGACCGCTGGTCAGGCCGTCGCGGTCGGCGCTGACGCCTTCACTTTCACCGACCAGAGCGCCAACCCCTTCACCTCGAGCTACGAGGAGCCGTGGGGTAACACGATCCGTCCGGCGGAGAGGAACCGCACCGGCCTCGTCGTCGCCGTCATCGGCCTCCTGTCGGTCGCCGGCTACCTCGGCTCGATGGCTGTCGGCTACTCCACGATCTTCCCGCTGATCCCGGCCGTTCTCGGCCTCATCGTCGCGGTCCCCGCGTTCCGCCGCTCGCGCATCACCGGCGACGGCCTCGGGATCTCGCTGCTAGGCGTCGTGCTTTCCGGAGTCGGCGGCGTGCTGTCGATCCTTCCGCTGCTGCCGATGATCCTCGGCATCCCGAGCGCGACCGACGTCACCAAGACGACCAACCTCATCACGAATACGGTCGGCTTCCACGTCAAGGTGCAGAACCAACTCGTCGCCCGCGCGCAGAAGGACTTCGGTCAGACCGCGACCGCCGCCGCGTGCCCCGCAGACGCCCTGCCGCAGACCGGCAGCACCTTCACCTGCACCGAGACGCTGGCCGACGGCACCGAGAAGGCGCTGACCGTCACGGTCACCGACAACAGCGGCACCGTCACCTGGACGCCCGCCGCCTGATTCAGCGCCAGATCGTTCTGCGATCGGCCGACGCATCGCCGAGCCCACCACGGTGCCGGATGTGGGATTCGAACCCACACGCCCTCACGGACAGAGCATTTTGAGTGCCCCGCGTCTGCCATTCCGCCAATCCGGCGCACGCGCCAATCGGGCGCGGCATCTGGAACGATACCGTAGGCTCCAGTCTGTGAGTGATGCGCAGGAGACACCCATCGCCCCGCGGCGGGTAGTCGTCGCTGAGGACGAATCGTTGATCCGCCTCGACATCGTGGAGATCCTCCGCGACAACGGTTTCGATGTCGTCGGCGAGGCAGCCGACGGGGTCACCGCGGTCGCGCTGGCCACCGAACTGCGACCTGATCTGGTCGTGATGGATGTCAAAATGCCCCAACTCGACGGGATCTCGGCGGCCGAGCAGCTCTCAAAGAACCACATCGCCCCCGTCGTCCTGCTGACTGCATTTAGCCAGAAGGAGCTGGTGGAGCGGGCGAGCGAGGCCGGCGCACTCGCCTACGTTGTGAAGCCGTTCACGCCGAGCGACCTGCTTCCAGCGATCGAGATCGCCCTAAGCCGATACCAGCAAATCGTGACCCTCGAGGCCGAGGTCGCCGACATGGTCGAGCGCTTCGAGACCCGCAAGCTCGTCGACAGGGCCAAGGGCCTGCTCAACGAAAAAATGGGGCTCAGCGAGCCGGAGGCGTTCCGCTGGATCCAGAAGGCATCAATGGATCGCCGCCTCACCATGCACGACGTCGCGCAGGCGATCATTGATCAGCTGGCCGCGAAGAAGTAACTCGACCGCTCACAGATCCCTGAGCATGTTCGTCATGCGCACCGTCGAGAGACGGCGACCCTGTTCGTCGGTCATGACGATCTCGTGTGTGCACAGGGTGCGGCCGAGTACGAGCGAGCGGCAGGTGCCGGTCACCCAGCCCTCGGTGATGGACCGGCTGTGGGTGGCGTTAATCTCGATCCCGACCGCGTACTTCGTCGGCCCGCCGTGGATCGCCGACGAGATCGAGCCGAGCGACTCGCCCAGCACGACGTGGGCGCCACCGTGCAGAAGCCCGACGACCTGGGTGTTCCCCTCGACCGGCATCCGGGCGACGGAGTACTCAGCTGACAGCTCCAGGAACTCAACGCCCATCTTCTGAGTCAGTCCGCCACCGCCCGATTCGACAATGCGCCGGTACAGCTCGGGATCGAGATCGGGGGGCAGCTGCATGAGTCGTACGCTCCGCTGAGGGTGTCGGAACCGGCGGATAGGCTGAGGCCGTGCCGGACTCCGAAAAGCCTACTCTTCTGCTCATCGACGGCCATTCGCTCGCGTTCCGGGCCTTTTACGCCCTGCCGATCGACAGCTTCGTCACCCGCGACGGACAGCACACGAACGCGATCCACGGCTTCCTGTCGATGCTCATCCTGCTGCTCCAAAAAGAGAAGCCGACGCATCTTGGGGTGGCGTTCGACATCTCGCGGTTCTCCTTCCGCAACCGTGAATACGAGGAGTACAAGGGCACGCGCGGCGAGACGCCGCCCGAGTTCAAGGGCCAGATCCCGCTGCTGCAGGAGGCGCTGCACGCCATGAAGATCGTGACGATCACGAAAGAGGACTACGAGGCCGACGACATCCTCGCGACCCTCTCGCTGCAGGGCAAGGAGGCCGGTTACGACGTGCTCGTGGTGTCGGGCGACCGCGACGCGATCCAGCTCGTCGATGGCGACGTGACGCTGCTGTATCCGAACGCTCGCGGGGTCTCGGAGTTGAAGCGTTACGACCGGGATGCGGTGGTGGAGCGCTACGGGATCGAGCCGGAGCAGTACCCCGAGATCGCCGCGCTCGTCGGCGAGACCAGCGACAACCTGCCCGGCGTCGACAAGGTGGGCGAGAAGACCGCAGTCAAGTGGATTCAGCAGTGGGGCACGGCCGCCGAGGTGCTCGCGCACGCCGACGAGATCACGGGGGTGGTCGGCAACAACCTGCGGGAGCAGCAGGATCGCGTCGTGCGCAACCGCAAGCTCAACCGTCTGGTGCGAGACGTGGAGCTCCCCGTGGGTCCGGCCGACCTGGCGCGCAGCCCGATCGACGCGACCGCGGTGCGAGAGGTGTTCGAGCGTCTGCAGTTCCGCACCCTGCTCGACCGGGTGATCAAGCTCGAGGGCACCGCAGACGACCTGGTCGTCGTGGCCGATGACAGGGTGCCCGCCGCTGCCGTTCCTCCCGTCCGCACCCTCATCGACGAGGAGCTCGAGAAGTGGCTGGATGCCGCGTCGAAGCAAGGGACGGCACCCCTCGGGCTGCGCGTCGTAACTCTCAACGGTCAGGTGGAGGGTTTCGGAATCGCGAGTCTCACCGAGAGCGCGTGGGTTCCGTGGGCACCCGGTCGGCCCGACTACGCCGCTCTCGAGCGCTGGCTCGCCTCGGACGCGCCCAAGTACCTGCACGATGCCAAACGCCAACTCAAGTCCCTCGTGGGTACGGGCCTCAGCCTCAGCGGGATCGTCTTCGACGCCGCACTCGGTGCCTGGCTGCTGCGTCCCGGCACCAAGGCCGACAGCCTCGGCGGGTTGACCTACTACTACCTCGGCGAGACGCTGCCCGAGCCCGATCCAAGTCAACTCGTCCCCGAGACCGAGGCGCTCAGCCCGGCGACCGAGGCCTGGTACCTCCTCCGGCTGGTCGACGAACTGATGGCGCGCCTCGACGCGGGTTCTCTCGCGGTGTCGAGCGAGATCGAGGCGCCGCTCATCCCGGTGCTGGCTCGCATGGAGATCCAGGGCGTCACCATCGACGCCGGCGTGCTCGCCGAGCTGAACTCGCGCCTCGGTGGCCGCGCGGCCGAGATCGCGCAGAAGGCGTTCGCCGAGATCGGCCGGGAGGTCAACCTGGGCTCGCCGAAGCAGCTGCAGGAGGTCATCTTCGATCAGCTGGGCATGCCGAAGACCCGGCAGAACAAGACCGGGTTCTCGACGGATGCCGCGTCGCTCACCGACCTGCAGGAACTGCATCCGCATCCCTTCCTCGAGTTGCTGTTGCAGCACCGGGACGCCACCAAGATCCGACAGATCGTCGAGACGCTCGAGAAGGGCATCGGTTCCGACGGGCGTGTGCACACCACCTATGAGCAGACCGGCTCGGCCACCGGGCGCATCTCGTCGAACGATCCCAACCTGCAGAACATCCCGATCAAGACCGAGGTCGGGCGCGAGGTCCGGTCAGCGTTCCGCCCCGGCGACGGTTTCGAGACCCTGCTGACCGCCGACTACTCCCAGATCGAGATGCGGATCATGGCGCACCTCAGCGAGGATGCTGGGCTGATCGAGGCGTTCAACTCGGGCGAAGACCTGCACCGCTTCGTCGGTTCGCGGATCTTCCACGTCGACCCCTCCGAGGTCACGGCGCTGCAACGCACCAAGGTCAAGGCGATGTCGTACGGGCTCGCATACGGGCTGTCGGCCTTCGGGCTTTCGAAGCAGTTGCGTATCGAGTCCTCGGAGGCCCGCGAGCTCATGGCGGACTACTTCGCCCGCTTCGGTGCGGTGCGCGACTATCTGCGCGGCGTCGTCGAGCAGGCACGGACGGACGGCTACACGACGACGATCTTCGGCAGGCGCCGGCCCTTCTCGGACCTCACCTCGACGAACCGCGTTCTGCGCGAGAACGCGGAGCGGCAGGCGCTCAACTCGCCTATCCAGGGCTCCGCCGCCGATATCATCAAGCGCGCCATGCTCGGGATTGATGGCGATATCCGGGAGCGGGCGCTCGAGTCCCGGATGCTGCTGCAGGTTCACGACGAACTGGTGCTCGAGGTGGCGGCGGGCGAGCTCGAGGAACTCACCGAGATTGTCCGATCGCGGATGGCGGGTGCTGCATCGCTGACCGTCCCGTTAGACGTGCAGCTCGGCCACGGGGCGAACTGGGACGACGCGGCGCACTGACGCGCGGAGCTCCACCGCTCACCTGTGTTTCTCAGCTAATCGGGCATCCTGCAGTTCTGTTTGGCTCCGACTCGACACGCAGATGCCCGATGTAGTTGACAAACGGACACAAACGGACTTGCATGAGCGCAGAGCAGCCGCCGTTCTGCCCGATCCCGCACAAAGAGGTCCCCCTGTACGCACCGGAGCGTCATCAGCACATCCTCGACACCGCCCGTTCCCAGGGCCGGGTCGAGGTGGCCGGTCTTGCACGCGATCTCTCAGTCACCCCGGAGACAGTCCGGCGCGATCTGACCACGCTGGAGCGCCGCGGGGCCCTGCGGCGTGTGCACGGGGGAGCGATTCCGGTCGAGCGTCTCGGCTTCGAGCCGGGCGTCGCCGACCGTGAGATGCAGGCCGCGAACGAGAAGGATCGGATCGCGCGCGCGGCGCTCGACGAGCTTCCCGACGGCGGCTCGATCATCCTCGACGCCGGCACCACGACGGCGCGGTTGGCCGAGCTGCTCCCGCTGGATCGCGAGCTCACCGTCGTGACCCACTCCATCCCTGTCGCGACCATCCTGACCGCCCGTCCCAACATCTCCCTGCACCTGCTCGGCGGGAGCGTCCGGTCCCGCACGCTGGCCGCCGTCGGCGAATGGACGCGCGCCCAGGTCGCCGAGCTGTTCGTCGACGTCGCCTTCATCGGCACCAACGGCGTCAGCGTCGAGCGCGGCTTGACCACTCCGGATGTCGCCGAGGCACGCGTGAAGAAGGCCCTCATCGAGGCGGCCCGGCGCACTGTCGTGCTCGCTGATCACAGCAAGTTCGGTCGCGAGGACTTCGCTCGAGTCGCCCCGCTCAGCCTCATCGACACGATCATCACGGACTCCGGGCTCGATCGGGAGCTCGCCGAGGATCTCGAGAACGCTGGCCCGCGGATGGTGGTCGTGTGATCGTCACCCTGACCCTCAACCCCAGTCTGGACCGCACGATCGAGGTCGAACGGCTGGAGCGCGGCGCGGTGCTCCGCACCTCGGAGCCCGTGTTCGAGCCCGGCGGCAAAGGCGTGAACGTGACGCGCGCGCTCACTGCCAATGGCATTCCGTCGCTCGCGATCGCCGCGGTGGCAGGTCCGGAGGGCGCCGAGCTGAGCCGACTGCTCGAGCGCGACGGCATCCTCTGCCGCTTCGTCCCGGTGAGCGGTCGGACACGCTCCAACACGACCGTGTGCGATGCCGACGGCACCGTCACCAAGCTGAACGAACCCGGCTCACCGCTGCGCCAGGACGACCTGGAGGCTATCGCCACGGCGATCCGGACCAGTGTCCGCGACGGCGACTGGCTGGTCGTCTCGGGGAGCGTGCCGCCGCTGCTCAGTGACTCCCAGTTCTCGGCGCTGCTCGAGGAGGCCAACGCCACCGGCGCCCACCTCGTCGTCGACACCAGCGGCGACGCGCTGGCCGCGGCGATCGCGGCGCGCCCGCACCTCATCAAGCCGAACGGCGACGAGCTGGCCGAGCTGGTGGGGCGCGAACTCGGATCCATGGCGGAGGTCATCGCGGCCGCCGACGAGGTGCGCACGCGCGGGGTCGACTACGTGCTCGTCAGTCTCGGCGCCCAGGGCGCGCTGCTCGTCGGGCCTACCGGCGTCATCGTGGGGAAGTCGCACGTCGATCAGCCGCGGAGCACCGTGGGCGCGGGCGACTGCTTCCTCGCCGGATTCCTCTCCTGCTTCACGAGCGACGCCGGCGACCTCGAGGGCGCGCTGCTCGAGGCGCTGAGCTGGGGCGCCGCATCCACCCGCCTTCCGGGGAGCGCCGTGCCGCATCCCGCAGATCTCGAGCCCACCCACGTTCAACTGGTCAGGCAACCGGATCTGGATAAGCCGCTCGTGGCCAGCACGTAATCGCACCACACCACCTCCCACCCTCGATTCGTACGAAGGAGCACCTCCCAAATGTCCAGTTACACACCAACGGTGACAGGCACTGGAGCGCGCGCAACTGTGCAGCGTTTCGGTGCCTTCCTCGCGGGCATGGTCATGCCGAACCTCGGCGCGTTCATCGCCTTCGGAATCATCACCACGCTGTTCATCCCGACCGGGTGGCTGCACCTGATCCTCGGGAAGGCGCCGATCAGCTGGGTCGACCAGATCTCGACGGTTGTCGGCCCGCTGATCGTGATCCTGATCCCGATCCTGATCGCCTACACCGGCGGTAAGAACGTGCACGGGCACCGCGGCGGCGTCGTGGGCGCTGTCGCGCTGATCGGGGCCATGCTCGCGCCGGTTGCGCTCAAGCTCGCTCCCATCTCGCTCAACGGTGAGTCGACGGCGCCCCCGGCGAACATCTCGGAGATCGGCCCGACCATCCTGGCCGCCTTCGTCCTCGGCCCAACCGCGGCCCTGGCGATGCGTGCATGGGACAACTTCATCGCTGGCAAGGTCAAGGGCGGATTCGAGATGTTGGTCGACAACTTCTCTGCAGGCGTTGTGGGCGCGGTCTTCGCGATCATCGGCCTTTACATCGTCGGACCGATCACCTTCTGGATCACCCAGGGGCTCGGCTGGCTGGCCAACTGGCTCGTCAACGCGCACCTGCTCCCGCTGGTGTCGATTGTCGTCGAACCGGCCAAGGTGCTGTTCCTCAATAACGCGATCAACCACGGTGTCTTCACCCCGCTCGGCATTGAGCAGGCGAGCACGGCCGGTCGGTCGATCTTCTTCATGATCGAATCGAACCCCGGCCCCGGCCTCGGCATCCTGACCGCCATGCTCCTCTTCGGACCGCGTGCGATCCGCCCGACGGTTCCGGCCGCCATGGTGGTGCACTTCCTCGGTGGCATTCACGAGATCTACTTCCCGTACGTGCTGATGAAGCCGATCCTGGTCCTCGCGGCCATCGTCGGCGGCGCCACCGGCGTGCTGTGGGAGTCGCTTCTCGGTCTCGGTCTGGTCGCCCCGGCATCGCCAGGCAGCATCATCGCCTGGGCCGCCGTCTCGCAACCCAGTGTGATCCTGCTCAACTTGCTCGGCATCTTCATCGCCGCGGGTGTGACGTTCATCATCGGTGCTCTCCTGCTCGGCTTCGGTCGTAAGGAGTCCGCTGTGGACGCCGCCCTCGACCTCGAAGCGGCACAGGAGAAGTCGGCGCAGAATAAGAGCTCTTCCAAGGTCGCCCCCGCGGCGTCCTGAGCATTCACCCTCAAAGGAGAACGAAGACATGACAACGATCGACGGCTCGAGCATCAAAAAGCTCATCGTGGCCTGCGACGCGGGGATGGGATCGAGTGTCATGCTCGCCTCCACCCTGAAGAAGCAGCTCGCCAAGACCGGTGTGACGGTGGAGCACTCGCCGGTCGCCTCGATACCCGCTGACGCCGATGTCGTCGTCACGCAGGCGGGACTGGCCGACCGGGCCCGGGGCGTCGTCCCCAACATCCCGGTCGTCCCGTTCAACCTGTTCCTGGGTGACCCGGCCGTGACGAGGATCGTGAAGGCGATCATCGACGGTACGACGATCGAGGTCTGAGTCATGTCCGAAACGGGGTCCTCCCACCAGGCCGAGGAAGCCGTTCCTCTCACCGAACTGCTGACGGAGTCGTCGATCCGGCTGGATGCTCACGCATCCGGTCGCGACGACGCCATCCTGCAGGCCGGGGCTGCACTGGTCGAGGCGGGCGCGGTCGAACCAAGCTATGTCGACGCCATGCTCGCCCGGGAGAACACGGTCTCCACCTATGTCGGAGAGGGTGTCGCGATTCCTCACGGCACCCTCGCCGGCAAGGGCGCCGTCAAGCACGATGCGATCGTCGTGCTCCGCTTCCCCGACGGGGTCGACTGGGACGGCAACGACGTTCGCGTCGCGGTCGGCATCGCGGCGAAGGGCAACGGCCACATCGCTCTGCTGTCCCAGCTGGCGACGGTCCTGCTCGACGCGGACAAGGCGGAAGCTCTCCGCAACGCCACGACGTCCAAGCAGGTGTACGCCTTGTTGGCTTCCGACGAGGACGACGAGTAACCGTCGAGTGAAGGTCGCGAGGTACTACGCGCCCGGAGACATCCGGCTCGAGCAACTGCGCGAGCCGGATGTCTCCCCGGGCGAGGTCAAGATCCGTGTGCGCGCATGCTCCACATGCGGCACCGACGTCAAGATCTCCCGGTCCGGTCATCAGAACATGACCCCGCCCCAGGTGATGGGTCACGAGATCGCCGGCGAGATCGTCTCCGTCGGTGACGGCGTCGATCAGGGCCAGGAGGGATGGCAGGTCGGCGACCGCGTGCAGGTCGTCGCAGCCATCCCCGACGGGACGTGCCCCGACTGCCTCGCGGGCCACCAGTCGATCTGCCCGAACCAGCTGTCGATGGGTTACCAGTTCCCGGGCGGCTTCGCGGAGTACATGATCGTGCCGCGGCAGGTGCTCGCGGTCGACGGCTTGAACCGAATACCCGAATCCCTGAGTTACGCGGAGGCCTCGCTCGCCGAGCCGCTCGCCTGCGTGCTCAACGGCCAGGAGCTGGCCCGCGTCGGCGAGGGCGACACGGTGGTCGTCATCGGCTCCGGTCCGATCGGCTGCCTCCATGTGCGGCTGGCCCGCGCGCGCGGGGCCGCCACCGTCATTCTTATTGACCTCAACTCCGAGCGCCTGGCTGCCGCAGCAGCCCTGGTGCGCCCCGATCACACCGTCGCCACGGCTGACCAGAATCCCGTGGCGGCGGTGCTCGAGCTGACCGGGGGACGGGGAGCGGATGTCGTCATCACCGCGGCCGCATCGGGCGCCGCTCAGGAGCAGGGCCTGCACATGCTGGCCCGCCGCGGCCGGCTTAGCCTGTTCGGCGGGCTCCCCAAGGACGCCCCGAACATCACCGTCGACGCGAACCTCGTCCACTACCGCGAGCTGACTCTGGTCGGCGTCAACGGCTCGACGCCCGCGCACAACAAGCAGGCCCTTGAACTCATCGCGTCCGGCGCCGTCCCGGTTGCGGATCTCATCACCCACCGACTCCCGCTCGACCAGGTTCTCGAAGGCATCGAGATCGTGGCGCGCGGGGACGCCATCAAAGTCACCATCGAGCCGTAGGGTTCGAGGAACCACAGGAGGAAACCCCATGCCGGAACGCACCGTTGTCGTCGCCTCGAGCGTCGGACTGCACGCTCGCCCCGCCTCGCTCTTCAGCCAGGCCGCCGCCAAGACCGGTGTCGCGGTGACTCTGACCTCGGCCGCCGGCAAGAGCGTCAACGCCGCCAGCATCCTGGGCGTCCTTTCCCTGGGCATCGGCCACGGTGAGGAGGTCACCCTCTCGTCCGACGCCGAGGGTGCCGATGCCGCGCTCGACGAACTCGCCGCCGTGCTCGCCACCGACCTCGACAAGGACTAGTCGTTCGGGAGCCCGCGCTCCCGCGCAGCCGCTCCGCGCTCGCCACTCGGCGGGGGGTCGTGATTAGGGTGGAGGCATGACCGACGCGATCTCTTCGTCCCCCCGTCAGAGCACTCCGATCGATGCGATCGCCGAGAAGTGGGTCACGACCCTTGCCGAACTCGATCCGGATATCGCGAACTGGGTCGGCATCCCTGGCCGACTCGGGGAGTACGGCGACTACTCGCCGGCCGGCCACGAGGCCATGCTCGAGGCGGAGCGCGCCGTCACCGCGCAGCTCGAGGCTGCGACCCCGCTGGACTCCGTCGACAAGGTCACGAAGAGCGACCTGCTTGCCGAGCTCCGACTGAGCGGCGAGTCGTACGCGGGGAAACTGCACGAGCGCGATGTGAACGTCATCGCCTCGCCCGCGCAGGGCATCCGCGAGGTGTTCGACCTCCTGCCGACCGCCAGCGAGTCGGACTGGTCGACCATCTCCGAGAAGCTCGGCAACGTGCCTGCGGCGGTCGCCGGCTATATCGCGACACTGCGGAAGGGCATCGCCGACGGCGTGGTCCCGGCCCGCCGTCAGGTCATCGAGACCGCCACCGGCGTGCGGCGCCACGCCGATCCAGCCGGCTTCTTCTTCGAATTCACCGGAAACGCCGCTCCCGAAAGCGGGGGCGTGCTCCCCGACAGCCTCCGGGCCGACTTGGCGAAGGGGGCAGAGGCGTCCGCGGCGGCCTACGGGCAGCTCGCCGACTTCTTCGAACAGGAGCTCGCCCCCGCCGCCAGCGAGGAGGATGCCGTGGGTCGCGAGATCTACGCCCTGCAGTCGCGGCGATTCCTGGGAGCGACGATCGACCTCGACGAAACCTACGAGTGGGGGATCGAGGAGCTCGCGCGCATGGTCGAGGAGCAGACCAGGATCGCCGGCCAGATCGTCCCCGGCGCCAGCGTCGAGGAGGCGGTCGCCTTCCTCGATGCCGACCACTCCCACAAGCTGCACGGCACCGAGGAGCTGCAGCGCTGGATGCAGCAGCTCGCCGACCAGGCGGTGTCCGAGCTGTCGGGCACCCACTTCGACATCCCGGATCCGGTCAAGACGATCGAGTGCATGATCGCGCCGACCCAGGAGGGCGGGATCTACTACACCTCGCCCAACGACGACTTCACGCGCCCGGGGCGCATGTGGTGGAGCGTGCCCGAGGGCGTCACCGAGTTCGACACCTGGCGCGAGACCACCACGGTTTACCACGAGGGCGTCCCGGGGCATCACCTGCAGCTCGGCCAGGCGGTCTACAACCGCGCCCTCCTCAACACCTGGCGTCGCAGCCTGGCAGGCACCAGCGGCCACGCTGAGGGCTGGGCGCTCTACGCGGAGCGCCTGATGGAGGAGCTCGGCTACCTCGAGAAGCCGGCGGACCGACTCGGCATGCTTGACGGGCAGCGCATGCGGGCCGCCCGCGTCGTGCTCGACATCGGCGTCCACCTCGGCAAACCGAACCTCGACGGCTCCGGCGTCTGGACCGCCGAGAACGCTCTCGCATTCATGCGCGCCAACGTCAACATGAACGACCAGTTCATCCGCTTCGAGGTGAACCGCTACCTCGGCTGGCCGGGCCAGGCGCCGTCGTACAAGGTCGGGCAGCGGATCTGGGAGCAACTGCGCGACGAGGTGAAGACCCGCGAGGGGACGGCCTTCGACATCAAGGCTTTTCACAAGCGGGCGCTCGACCTCGGCGGCGTCGGCCTCGACACGCTGCGATCGAGCTTGCTGAGCGCGTGACACTCGTTTCGCCCTGGAGGCGGGTGCTCGGCGACGAACTGGAAGCGCTGCATCCGCATCTCTCCGACTACTTCTCGCTGATCCCGGTCGGCAAGATCGGTCGGGGGCGCGGAGTCTTCGCCACGGTCGGGACACCGCGCCGGTGGCTGTATCCCGTGCTCGCGGTTCTCGGGCGCCTGGGCGTCACGGTCCGGCGGGTGCTGGGTGTGCCGGCAGGCCTCCCGCTGCCGCGCGTGGCACTCGAGGCCGGGGCATTCGCGATCCGCACCGAGACCGAACTCGTGCTCAAGAGCCGGTGGGTTCTCCCGGAACGGCTGCTGGATGCGGGCTACCGCTTCCGCTATCCCGAACTGCGGCCCGCGCTCGATGCGATCGTCGCCGAACGGAGGGCGGCATGACGGAATCGCGCACGTGGTCATCAGCCAGCACCTTCGCGCACCGCACCCTGGGCGAGGTGTGGCTGGCGGTGGCGGGGCGTATCCTCGACAGCGGTCGAGCTTCGCACTACGACGGCCTGCCCATCCTCGAGATCGCCCAGGCGACCCTGGACGTCTCGGAACCCGATCCGAACGACCCCCTGATCGCTCGCCTCGCCGACCCCACGCGGCTCGACTGGATGCGGCGCAACTTCGTCGATCCGAAGCGGGTCGCGGCGCTCGGGGACGCCCGGAGCTACGCCAGCCGGCTCCACGACTACGGCGAGACCGGACACGACCAGATCGAGTGGGTGGTTGAGCGGCTCGCCGCCGACCCGAGCTCGCGCTCCGCCACGATCACCACCTTCGAGCCGCTGCTCGACACCAGCTACATCCCCTGCGTCAGCATGCTGGACTTCTGGATCCCGCAGGAGTCCATCGATCTCGTCGTCTATGCGCACAGCATCGACTTCGGTGCGAAGGGCTACGCGAACCTGATCCAGCTGGCCGAACTCCAGGCGATCGTGGCCGCCCGACTCGGTCGTCGTGTCGGTCGCCTGACGTTCATTGTCAAGTCGGCGCACATTTACGATACCGAAGTACCTTTCGTGCTTCAGGTGCTTGCTCAGGCGAGCGCTGGCTAGGCTGTCTCGAGACCCAGCCCTCCAGGAGTTGCTCGTGCCCCGTTCCCTCGCCCTCGTCCGTGTTGCCGTCGTGGCCGGTCTCGTTACCGCCGCTCTAGCCGGTTGCACCCAGACCCCGGCAGCCGCTCCGACCAGCAGCTGCGCGGGCCCGGTCGCGAAGGTGTTGCTGACGGACGACTCGGCGACCACCATCGCCAGCTTCCAGGCCGCCGACGTGCCCAAGGTCTTCGCGATCGCCGCGACGCCGATTCCGACCTGCTATTTCAAGACGACCACGACCCCCGCGGCAATCAACGGGGTCACCTACACGGTCACGCATCGCACGCTGCTCTACATCGGCGTAGGCGATGCGGATGCCGCGGCGCTCGTCGCCGGGCTGCGCAAGACGGCCTCGGTCGCCCCGTGGACGCTCTCGTACGACAATGCGCCGCCGCTGCCCGCGGCCGGAGCGACGCCCGCGCCGTCCTCGGCCGCCACCCCGCCGTCGTCCTCCGCGCTGTGGCAGTACAACCTCAATGCCGCTCCGACCGACGACAAGGGCGAGATGGGCTACTACGGGGCCACGCCGATCACCCTCGGCACCGCAGCGCAAGCGGGTCTGCCCGGTGCCGTGAACGTGGTGCGCATCGAGACGGAACTGCGTTCCCCTCAGAAGTAACCACTGCTAAGCTGGAGAGTCACTTTCGTGGCATCAACATCCGCCTGCCCACGGCGAAAAAGTCACCAGCCCCTCGTCGTCGGCCTTCACCCCTGCGCTCGTCCGAGTTCAGGAATCAACGGAGCAACTACTACATGACAACCGCAACGACCGCCACGGCTACCAAGCAGGTCGCCATCAATGACATCGGATCTGCTGAAGACTTCCTGGCCGCGGTCGAATTGACCCTCAAGTTCTTCAACGACGGTGACCTCATCGAAGGAACCGTCGTCAAGATCGACCGCGACGAGGTCCTCCTCGACGTCGGCTACAAGACCGAGGGCGTCATCCCCTCGCGCGAACTCTCGATTAAGCATGACGTCGACCCCTCCGAGGTTGTCAACGTCGGCGACGTGGTCGAAGCCCTCGTTCTCCAGAAGGAGGACAAGGAGGGTCGCCTCATTCTGTCCAAGAAGCGCGCCCAGTACGAGCGCGCATGGGGCGACGTCGAGAAGATCAAGGACTCGGATGGCGTCGTCACCGGTTCGGTCATCGAGGTCGTCAAGGGCGGCCTCATCGTCGACATCGGCCTCCGCGGCTTCCTCCCGGCCTCGCTCATCGAGTTGCGCCGTGTCCGCGACCTCACGCCGTACCTCGGCCAGGAGATCGAGGCCAAGATCCTCGAGCTCGACAAGAACCGCAACAACGTCGTCCTGAGCCGCCGTGCGCTGCTCGAGCAGACGCAGTCCGAGTCGCGCAGTACCTTCCTCAACAACCTCCAGAAGGGCCAGGTCCGCAAGGGCGTCGTGTCCTCCATCGTCAACTTCGGCGCGTTCGTCGACCTCGGCGGCGTCGATGGTCTCGTCCACGTCTCCGAGCTCTCGTGGAAGCACATCGAGCACGCCAGCGAGGTCGTCGAGGTCGGTCAGGAAGTCACCGTCGAGATCCTCGAGGTCGACCTCGAGCGTGAGCGCGTGTCGCTTTCGCTCAAGGCGACCCAGGAAGACCCGTGGCAGGTCTTCGCCCGTACGCACGCCATCGGGCAGATCGCTCCCGGCAAGGTCACCAAGCTCGTCCCGTTCGGCGCTTTCGTGCGCGTGGCGGAGGGCATCGAGGGCCTCGTTCACATCTCCGAGCTCAGCGGCAAGCACGTCGAGCTCGCCGAGCAGGTGGTATCGGTCGGCGACGAGGTCTTCGTCAAGGTCATCGATATCGATCTCGAGCGTCGCCGCATCTCGCTCTCGCTGAAGCAGGCGAATGAGGGCATCGATCCGAACAATGCCGAGTTCGACTCCGGTCTGGCCGCGCTGTACGGCATGGTCACCGAGTACGACGAGCAGGGCAACTACAAGTTCCCCGAGGGCTTCGACGCGACGAGTGGCGAGTGGCTCGAGGGCTTCGACACCCAGCGCGAGGCGTGGGAGCAGGAGTACGCGGCTGCCCAGGTCCGATGGGAAGCCCACAAGAAGCAGATCGTCGCCGCCGAGGAATCGGCCGCCGAGGACGCGCTCCGTCCTGCCGGCTCGAGCAGCAGCTCGAGCAGCAGCAGCAGCAACTCCTTCTCGAGCGAGTCGGCCAGCGCCGGCACGCTCGCGGACGACGAGGCACTTGCCGCCCTGCGTGAGAAGCTGAGCTCGAACAGCTAGGACCATCTCGTTTCACGAAGCGCCGGACGGCCCGCCGTCCGGCGCTTCGGCGTTCGATAGCGTTGTCAGCAAGGCCTCGCTTCTCAGAGCACCTACATCGGGGATCCACATGCGACGCAATGTCGTCACTGCCGTCGGACTGCTCGCCGCCGTCTCTCTTTTGCTCACCGGCTGTTCGGCAGTCAACATGCCGTCTCCGTCTGCAAAAGCGTCGGTGTCGTCGTCGGCTCGATCGCCTCAGGCGGGCTGTCCCGATATCACGGCGTCCGACTTCGCGGTCCAGATCGAGACGACGGCGTCCGATCCGGGTCCTCTGGCGAAGTCAGTGGGCCTCGGCGATGTACTCGAGGGTACCTGCGCTTACGGTTTCCTATCTGACCGCGTGAATGGTGTGGCCTTCTTCATCATCGACCCCGCAGAAGATGACGCCGCCGTCTTTTTCGGCGAGGCGGTCCACACGGCTGCGAGGGCTGGCTTCGCGATGGGCAACACCAAGATCGAGGGCCAGAATATGAACCAGCACGGAGCCAATGCCGATGGGGCTAGCTTCGGCGTCACGTACTACCCCAAGGTTCAGGCGGATGACGCCGCGTTCACGCCGACCCGTATGGCCACAATCGGTGTCCGCCCGGGGGATTCCATCATCTTCGGCTCGATACAACTTCCCTAGCAGCTGCGACTCTGAGGAGTCCCCCAGGAGCGGCCTACCTCAGAGGCCTCGCAGCATCCTCGTCAGCCCAGGGGGTTTGCGCGTGGCCGGGTGAACAATAGGGTGAACGGATGCAGCTCATCGGCCTCACCGGCGGGATCGCATCTGGCAAGTCCGCGGTCGCCGCTCGGCTCGCGGAGCACGGCGCGATCGTCGTCGACGCGGACGTGCTCGCGCGCGAGGTCGTGGAGCCCGGAACCCCGGCGCTGACCCGCATCGCCGAGGAGTTCGGCCCCGAGGTAATCGCGGCAGACGGGAGTCTCAACCGTCCCGCCCTGGGTGCCCTCATCTTCACCTCGCCCGAGAAGCGCGTTGCACTGAACGCGATCACCCATCCGGCCGTGGCGGAGCGATCCCACGAGCTGTTCGCCGCCGCAGCGGCCGCCGATCCGCGCGCGATCGTCGTGTACGACGTGCCGTTGCTTGTCGACGCCGGCCGCGCAGAGGAGTTCGACCTCATCGTGGTCGTGAACGCGAGCACCGAGACACGCGTAAACCGGATGGTCGAACACCGGGGTATGACGCGCGACGAGGCGCTGCACCGTATCAACTCGCAAGCCACCGACACCGAGCGGCTCGCGATCGCCGACGTGGTGATCGACGCCAACGGGACCGTCCAGGAGACGCTGCAGCAGGCCGACACTCTCTGGGAGAATCTCTCCGCACGCTGACGGGCCCGCTCACCCAGCGTCTGTCGGTGGCCCGACCTAGGCTGAGCGGATGGAGCCCACGCGTTCGGTGCGACCCTTCGAGGTCATCAGCGACTACACGCCTAGCGGCGATCAGCCGACGGCGATCGCGGAGCTGGCCCACCGCGTCAACGCCGGCGAGACCGACATCGTGCTGCTCGGCGCAACCGGTACCGGCAAGTCGGCGACGACCGCATGGCTGATCGAGCAGGTGCAGCGACCGACGCTCGTGCTCGCACACAACAAGACGCTCGCCGCTCAGTTGGCTACCGAGTTCCGCGAGTTGCTCCCCAACAACGCGGTCGAATATTTCGTCAGCTACTACGACTATTACCAGCCCGAGGCCTACGTGCCTCAGACCGACACCTTCATCGAGAAGGACTCGTCGATCAACTCCGAGGTGGAGCGGCTACGGCACTCCACGACCAACTCGCTGCTCAGCCGCCGTGACGTGGTCGTGGTCTCGACAGTGTCGTGCATCTACGGTCTCGGCGCCGCCGAGGAGTACCTGGGCGCGATGACCGCTCTGCAGGTCGGCGAGCACATCTCGCGCGACAAACTCGTACGTCGTTTCATCAACATGCAGTACGAGCGCAACGATGTCGACTTCTCACGGGGCAAGTTCCGCGTGCGCGGCGACACGATCGAGATCATCCCGGTCTACGAGGAGCACGCCATCCGCATCGAGATGTTCGGTGACGAGATCGAGGCCCTCTACACGCTGCATCCGCTGACCGGTGATGTGATCAAGAAAATGGATGCCGTTGCCGTCTTCCCTGCGACCCACTACGCCGCCAGCACCGAGGCCCTCCATCGCGCGATGGGCACGATTCGCACCGAGCTCACCGACCGGCTCGCCGAGTTCGAGCGCCAGGGCAAGCTGCTCGAGGCCCAGCGGCTGCGCATGCGCACCACCTTCGACCTCGAGATGATGGAGCAGATCGGCTTCTGCAACGGCATCGAGAACTACTCGCGGCACATCGACGGCCGCAATCCCGGGCAGGCGCCCAACACGCTGCTCGATTACTTCCCCGAGGATTTCCTCGTCGTCATCGACGAGTCGCACGTCACCGTGCCGCAGATCGGCGCCATGTACGAGGGCGACGCGAGCCGCAAGCGCACCCTGGTGGAGCACGGCTTCCGCCTGCCGAGCGCGCTCGACAACCGGCCGCTCCGCTGGGAGGAGTTCCTCAACCGCGTCGGTCAGAAGGTGTACCTCTCGGCGACCCCGGGCCGGTACGAGATGGGCATCACCGACAGTGTGGTGGAGCAGGTTATCCGGCCGACCGGCCTCGTCGACCCGCAGATCGTCGTCAAGCCGAGCAAGGGCCAGATCGACGACCTGCTTGAGCAGATCCGCATCCGCGTCGAGAAGAACGAACGCGTGCTGGTCACGACCCTGACGAAGAAGATGGCGGAGGAGCTCACCGACTTCCTCGGCGAGCACGGTGTGAACGTGCGCTACCTCCATTCGGACGTCGACACGCTCCGCCGAGTCGAGTTGCTCTCGGAACTCCGCCAGGGCGTCTACGACGTGCTCGTCGGTATCAACCTGCTCCGCGAGGGCCTCGACCTGCCGGAGGTGTCGCTCGTCGCCATTCTGGATGCCGACAAGGAGGGCTTCCTGCGCAGCTCGACGTCGCTCATCCAGACGATCGGCCGCGCCGCCCGCAACGTCGACGGCCAAGTCCACATGTACGCCGACAACCTCACCGACTCGATGAAGCGGGCGATCGAGGAAACCGACCGCCGCCGCGAGAAGCAGGTGGCGTACAACCTGGAGCGCGGGATCGATCCTCAACCGTTGCGCAAGAGGATCGCCGACATCACCGACACTCTGGCCCGCGAGGGTGCCGACACCGCGGCGCTGCTCGCCGGCCGCGACGGCCGCAAGCGCGCGCCCACCCCGAACCTGCGCCGCGAGGGTGTGGGGGCTGCGGGTGCGCAGGAGCTCGAGACGATCATCGCCGACCTCAACGAGCAGATGCTCCAGGCTGCGGGGGAGCTCAAGTTCGAACTCGCCGCACGCCTGCGCGACGAGCTCTCCGAGATGAAGAAGGAACTGCGTCAGATGGAGTCGGTCGGGCACGTGCGCTGACCAGCCGGATGTCGGCGGTCTTGGTAGAATCACTACAGTGACGATCCAGCCTGTGCCCGGTTTCCAGAAGCTCAGCGTCCGTGGCGCTCGGGTCCACAATCTCAAGAATGTCGACCTCGAGATCCCGCGCGATTCGCTCGTCGTCTTCACCGGTCTTTCGGGTTCCGGCAAGTCGTCACTCGCCTTTGACACGATCTTCGCCGAGGGCCAGCGCCGCTACGTCGAGAGTCTGTCGGCGTACGCCCGGCAGTTCCTCGGGCAGGTTGACCGGCCCGACGTCGACTTCATCGAGGGGCTGAGCCCGGCCGTCTCGATCGACCAGAAGTCGACCAACCGCAACCCACGCTCGACCGTCGGCACGATCACCGAGATCTACGACTACATGCGCCTGCTCTGGGCGCGCATCGGGATCGCGCACTGCCCGGTCTGCGGCGAGCCGATCCAGCGTCAGACCGTGCAGCAGATTGCCGACCAGCTCATGGAGCTCGAGGTTGGCACGCGGTACCAGGTGCTCGCCCCGATGATCTCGCAGAAGAAGGGCGAGTTCGTCGACCTGTTCAAGGAGCTCGCGGCTAGCGGCTACTCGCGGGCGCTCGTCGACGGGGAGCTGATCCAGCTTACCGAGCCGCCCGTGCTCAAGAAGCAGATCAAGCACGACATCTCGGTCGTGGTCGACCGGCTCGTGGCATCCGACGATCTGCTCACCCGCCTCACTGACTCGATCGAGACGGCGCTCGGGCTCACCGACAGCCTGGTCATGATCAACTTCGTCGATCTTGAGGGGGATGCCGCATACCGCACCTTCAGCGAGAAGCTGAGCTGCCCGAACGGCCACCCGATCGCCCTGACCGAGATCGAGCCGCGCACCTTTTCGTTCAACGCGCCCTTCGGCGCCTGCCCGGAATGCTCGGGGCTCGGCACGAAGATGGCCGTCGACGGCGAGCTGCTGATCGGCGACTCGAGCCTGACGCTCAACGAGGGCGTCGTGCTGCCGTGGAACCAGGGCGGCAAAGGTATGTACAGCTACTTCCAGCGCCTGCTGGAGGGCCTCGGCCGCGACATGGGCTTCGACCTCGACACTCCTTGGGCGAAGCTGAAGCCCGAGGTGAAGACGGCGATCCTCGACGGCAACGACTTCGAGGTGCAGGTGCAGTGGAAGAACCGTTACGGCCGCACCATGAAGTACTCCACCGGCTTCGAGGGTGTCGTGCCTTACATCGAGCGCAAGTACCTCGAGGCCGACAGCGAGTGGACGCAGGCGCGCTACAGCGAGTACCTCCGCGAGATCCCGTGTCCGGTGTGCCTGGGGCAGCGGCTGAAGCCCGAGGTGCTCGCCGTGCAGATCGCCGGCACCAGCATCTCGGCGGTCTCCGAGCTGAGCCTCGCGGAAGCCCACGACTTCATGGATGCCCTCGAGCTCACCCCGCGCGAGGCGAAGATCGCGGTGCAGGTGCTGCGCGAGATCCGGCTCCGGCTCGAGTTCCTGCTCGAAGTCGGGCTGAGCTACCTGACGATGGCGCGCGCGGCGGCCACTCTCTCCGGTGGGGAGGCGCAGCGCATCCGGTTGGCCACCCAGATCGGCTCCGGCCTGACCGGTGTGCTCTATGTGCTGGATGAGCCGAGCATCGGCCTTCACCAGCGCGACAACCGGCGCCTCATCGAGACCCTGGTCAAGCTCAAGAACCTCGGCAACACGCTCATCGTCGTCGAGCACGACGAGGACACCATTCGCACCGCCGACTGGATCGTCGACATCGGCCCGGGCGCGGGAGAGCACGGTGGCGAGGTCGTGCACTCGGGTGACTACGCATCCCTGCTCGACAACCACCGCTCGATCACCGGCGACTACATCTCAGGTCGTCGTTCGATCGAGATGCCGCGCAAGCGCCGTCCGATCGACAAGACGCGCCAGATCACGGTTGAGGGCGCGAAGGCGAACAACCTTCGGGATGTGACCGTCAAGTTCCCGCTCAGCGCCTTCGTGGCCGTCACCGGCGTCAGCGGATCGGGCAAGTCCTCGCTGGTCAACGACATCCTCTACAAGGTGCTCGCCAACGAACTCAACGGCGCCCGCCAGGTGCCCGGCAAACACAAGCGGGTCACCGGCCTCGAGCAGCTCGATAAGGTCGTGCACGTCGACCAGGGGCCGATCGGGCGCACGCCGCGCTCCAACCCGGCCACATACACCGGCGTCTTCGACCGAATGCGCACCCTGTTCTCGGAGACGATGGAGGCCAAGGCTCGCGGCTACCAGCCCGGTCGCTTCAGCTTCAACGTCAAGGGCGGTCGCTGCGAGAACTGCGCGGGCGACGGCACGATCAAGATCGAGATGAACTTCCTGCCCGACGTCTACGTCGCGTGCGAGGTGTGCGGCGGCAAGCGATACAACCGCGACACCCTCCAGGTGCATTACAAGGGCAAGAACATCGCCGAAGTGCTCGAGATGTCGATCAGCGAGGCCGCCGAGTTCTTCGAGCCGATCCAGGCGATCCACCGCTATCTGAAGACGCTGGTGGATGTGGGCCTCGGCTACGTGCGACTCGGCCAGAGCGCGACCACCCTCTCCGGCGGCGAGGCGCAGCGCGTCAAGCTCGCGACCGAGCTGCAGAAGCGCTCGACCGGTCGCACCGTGTACGTGCTCGACGAACCGACCACCGGCCTCCACTTCGAGGACGTTCGCAAGCTGCTGCTCGTGCTCAATGGACTCGTTGACAAGGGCAACACGGTGATCGTCATCGAGCACAACCTCGACGTCATCAAGTCGGCGGACTGGGTCATCGATCTTGGCCCTGAGGGCGGATCGGGCGGCGGCGAGGTGCTCGCGATCGGTACTCCCGAGAAGATCGCGAAGGTGCCCGAGAGCCACACCGGCCGCTTCCTCGCCGAGTTGCTCGACGCGGAGTCCGCGGGTCAGGGTCGCCGGAAGGCCAGCTGAGATGGTCGGCTACGTCGAGGGGCGTGCGGCGGGGGGAAGCGGGCCGGGTGGCGCCGCCTCCAAGGGACTGACAGGGCAGATCGGTCGTCCAACGCGTTACTCAGACCCAAGCAGCTGGAAGCCGAAGTCGGGCGACATCCCCACTCAGCCGGGCGTCTACCGCTTCCGGGACGCCACCGGGCGCGTCATCTACGTCGGCAAGGCGAACAACCTCCGTCAGCGCCTCAGCAACTACTTTCAGCCGCTGCGCAACCTGCATCAGCGCACGCGGCACATGGTGCTCAGCGCCAACCAGGTGGAGTGGACCGTCGTCGGCAGCGACTTCGAGGCCCTGCAGCTCGAGTACACCTGGATCAAGGAGTTCGATCCGCCGTACAACGTCAAGTTCCGCGACGACAAGACCTACCCGTACATGGCGTTGACGATGGCGGATGAAGCGCCGCGCGTCATGGTCACCCGCAACCACCGGATCCCGGGCGCCCGGTACTTCGGTCCGTATCCGAAGATCTGGGCCGTGAGGGACACTGTCGAGCTGATGGTCAAGGCCTTCCCGATCCGCACCTGCTCCGATTCCAGTTACGCCAAGGCGATTTTGTCCGGGCGACCGTGCTTCGCCGGGCAGATCGGACGGTGCGGCGGCCCGTGCTCCCAGAAGGTGACGATTGAGGAGCACCGCGTGATCGTCGACCAGTTCGCGACGTTCATGGCGAGCCACGACCGGAGTGTGATCACGCGGCTCCAGCGCGACATGAAGGACGCGGCCGCCGAGTTCGACTACGAGTACGCCGCCACCCTTCGGGACCGCATCCAGGCTCTCGAGAACGTGCTCGAGAAGAGCGCCGTGGTGCTGGCCGACGGCGTCGACACTGACGTCTTCGGCATCGAGGAGGACGAGCTCGCCGCCGCCGTGCAGCAGTTCGTCGTGCGCGGCGGACGCATCCGCGGCGTGCGCAGCTGGGTCGTCGACAAGGAGCTCGACGTCACCACGGGCGAGCTCGTCGAGCAGATGCTCGAAACCGCATATGACTCAGATGTGCCGCCACGCGAGATCATCGTGCCCGCGCTGCCCGACGATGCCACCGCCCTCGAAACCTGGCTGGCCGCCATGCGGCCGCGCGGGGGAGCGGTGTCGGTGCGCACAGCCCAGCGCGGCGAGAAGGCCGCGGTGCTTCAGACCGCAACACTCAATGCCAAGCAGTCGCTCATGCTTTACAAGAGCCGCCGGTCGGCCGACTACGTGTCGCGGACCCAGGCCCTCAACGACATCCAGGATGCGCTTGGCCTCGACGAGGCACCGCTCCGGATGGAGTGCTACGACGTCTCGCATCTCGGCGGCACCAACATCGTCGCCTCGATGGTGGTCTTCGAGGACGGGCTCCCGAAGAAGAGCGCGTACCGCAAGTTCGCGGTCAACGGCTACGCCGACGATCTCGAGTCCCTGCACCAGGTGCTCACCCGCCGACTCTCGCATCTCGAGGACGATGAGATCGCGGGCGTCGAGGAGGACGAGACCGCCTCTGCGGAACTCGGCGAAGACGAGGGGACCGCGGCCGAGCGGAAGCGACGGCGATTCGCGTACCGTCCGGGTTTGATCATCGTGGACGGCGGCCAGCCCCAGGTGGAGGCCGCGGCGCGCACCCTTGCGGAGCTGGGCATCCACGACATCCCCCTCTGCGGCCTGGCCAAGCGCCTCGAGGAGATCTGGCTGCCCGGCAACGCCTTCCCGGTGATCCTGCCGCGCAACAGCGAGGCGCTCTTCATGCTGCAGCGCATCCGGGACGAGGCGCACCGCTTCGCGATCACCTTCCAGCGCG
Organism: Microbacteriaceae bacterium; assembly: GCA_025352325.1. Lineage (GTDB taxonomy): Bacteria > Actinomycetota > Actinomycetes > Actinomycetales > Microbacteriaceae > Lysinimonas. The sequence goes on from JANXTR010000025.1 coordinate 108,695, forward strand.
CCAAGCGCAAGAACGACATCGGCTCGGTGCTCGGCGAAGTCCCTGGGCTCGGGCCGGCGCGGGTGAAGCTGCTCCTCAAGCACTTCGGATCGGTCGCCCGATTGAAGAAGGCCACCAGCGAGGAGATCAGCGAAGTGAAGGGCATCGGGCCGGTTCTGGCGGAGGCCATCGTCGCTAGGCTGGGTTCACCCGCAAGCGACCCGCGCGCGGACGACGAGCCCACAGCGCCGGACAGTTGAGCCGCATGAACGACGGGACGACGTGATCGACATCACCCCTCGTGAGATGCTGGTCGTCACCGGGATGTCGGGTGCCGGCCGGTCCACGGTCGGCAACGCCCTGGAAGACCTCGGCTGGTACGTCGTCGACAACCTACCGCCGCAGATGCTGCGGCCGATGGTCGAGCTGTCGGAGCACTCCGGCGATGCCATCCCGAAGGTCGCCGCGATCGTGGACGTGCGCGGCGGCAAGCTGTTCGCCGACGTGCAGGCAGCCCTCGAGTCGCTCCGGGACAACGCCAGCGTGCGAGTGCTGTTCCTGGATGCCACGGATGCCGCACTCGTGCGGCGCTTCGAGCAGGTGCGACGGCCGCATCCGCTGCAGGGAGACGGAACGCTGCTCGACGGCATCGCGCTGGAGCGCAGCCGGATGGCAGAGCTCAGGTCGCAGAGCGACATCGTCATCGACACCTCAGATCTGAATATCCATCAGCTCGCCACGGCCGTCGCCGAGCAGTTCTCGGACGACGCGAGCAACTCGACGCGCGTGACCGTGATGAGCTTCGGCTTCAAGTACGGGCTGCCCTCCGACGCCGACATGGTGGCCGATGCGCGCTTCCTGCCGAACCCGTTCTGGGTGCCGGAACTGCGTCCGCAGAGCGGTCTCGACGAGCAGGTGCGTGACTACCTACTCGACCGTGACGACGCCGAGGAGTTCATCGCCGCCTACGTGGCGGCTCTCACCCCGGTGCTGGACGGGTACCGACGGGAGAACAAACGGCACGCTACGATCGCTGTTGGGTGCACGGGCGGAAAGCATCGTTCAGTCGCCGTCGCGGAAGAGTTGGGACGCCGTCTGCGTGACCTGCCGAGTGTGACCGTCAATGTGCGGCACCGCGACCTGGGCCGTGAATGACCCGGGCCGAGTGACCATCACCCCCGAAGTTTCGGAGCGCTGAGCTCCCGTCCGTCGACAGTGAGGAAGACCGCGTGGCATTGACCGCCGACGTCAAAGAAGAACTGGCCGGTGTCGAGGTCGGCAAGACGACGGTGCGGGCAGCCGAGTTGGCCGCCCTGCTGCGGTTCTCCGGTGGCCTTCACATCATCTCCGGCCGCATTGCCGTCGAGTCGGAGCTCGACTCGCCGCAGATCGCGCGGCGCGTGCGCAAGGACCTCGCCGAGCTTTACGGGGTGCGCAGCGAGGTGTCGGTGATCTCGGGGAGCAACCTGCGCCGCACCAGCACCTACCTGGTCCGCGTGATCGACGGCGGCGAGACGCTCGCCCGTCAGACCGGTCTGCTGGATGCCCGGCGCCGGCCCGTCCGCGGACTCCCGAACCGCCTCACCACGGGCTCCCGCGAGGAGCTCGCCGCCGTCTGGCGCGGGGCTTTCCTCGCGCATGGATCCCTTACCGACCCCGGTCGCTCGGCCGCGCTCGAGGTGAGCTGCCCCGGCAACGAGTCCGCCATGGCGCTGGTCGGCGCCGCCGGGCGGCTGAAGATCTCCGCCAAGGCGCGTGAGGTCCGTGGCGTGCACCGGGTCGTCATCCGCGACGGCGAGGCCATCGGCGCGATGCTCAAGCTCATGGGCGCCGAGCGCAGCCTCGCCGCCTGGGAGGAGATGCGCCAGCGCCGCGAGGTGCGGGCCACCGCGAACCGGCTCGTGAACTTCGACGACGCGAACCTGCGCCGCTCGGCTCAGGCCGCTGTCGCCGCCTGTTCGCGGGTCGAGCGGGCCCTCGAGCTGCTGGGCGATGAGGTTCCCGAGCACCTGCGCTACGCCGGGGAGCTGCGACTGCGGTTCCGCGACTCGAGCCTCGACGAGCTCGGCCATCACGCCGATCCGCCGATGACAAAGGATGCCGTGGCTGGCCGCATCCGCCGCCTCCTGGCTATGGCCGACAAGCACGCCGCAGACAACGGCCTCCCCGGCACCGATCACGGCCTGCCCGACGACCTCGATTGAGGCTTCTTGTGCGTCGCCGCTTCTGCGGCGCACCCGCTCTGCGAGCCGTACACGCCGCCGCGCTTCGGTGGCGTCGATGATCGGCGCCTGTGGTCACCGCCTGAATCTTCGCTGAACTTCCGCTCTCGGGAAGCGCCGAGGTTCCAGGGTGGTTGTCGTCAATAGACTGAACAGGTCACCCCGTGGGGCGAAGAGTTCCTTCCCCGGGGATCAATCGCTAGGAGAAAATCGATGGCTGACTACACGCTCCCCGAACTTCCGTACGACTACGCCGCTCTCGAGCCGCATATCAGCGCGAAGATCATGGAGCTCCACCACGACAAGCACCACGCCGCTTACGTGACGGGTGCGAACACTGCGCTCGCCCAGTTGGCGGAGGCGCGCGACTCGGGAAATCTCGGCAACGTCAACAAGCTCGAGAAGGATCTGGCGTTCCACCTCGGCGGGCACGTCAACCACTCGATCTTCTGGACCAACCTCTCGCCGGATGGTGGCGACAAGCCGGTCGGCGAGCTCGCTGCGGCCATCGACGACGGCTTCGGCTCATTTGACAAGTTCGCCGCGCACTTCACGGCGGCGGCCATGGGGCTGCAGGGCTCCGGATGGGCCGTGCTCTCGTGGGATCCGATCGGCAAGCAGCTGATCATCCAGCAGCTCTTCGACCAGCAGGCCAACTCGGCCATGGGCACCGTCCCGGTGCTCCAGCTGGACATGTGGGAGCACGCGTTCTACCTCGACTACCTGAACGTGAAGGCCGACTACGTCAAGGCGTTCTGGAACATCGCGAACTGGGAGAACGCCGGTCTGCGCTTCACCACCGCGCGCGAGAAGACCGAGGGCCTGCTGCTACTGTCGTAGTGGTATTTCGGCCGGGCCCTGTGCCATCAAACAGGCCCCGGCCGTCCCCTCTTCCACCACATCATTTCCGGCGCTACCACCGCGCCACAGCTAGGAGAAACTGTGTCTGTCAAGATCGGCATCAACGGCTTCGGTCGTATCGGTCGTAACTTCTTCCGCGCGGCACTGGCGAAGGGGAGCGAGATCGAGATCGTCGCGGTTAACGACCTCGACAGCCCGGCCGCCTTGGCCCACCTGCTGAAGTACGACACAGTTGCGGGCCGCCTGAGCGCGACCGTCGAGGTCGACGGCGACACCATCATCGTCAACGGCAAGCCGATCAAGGTGCTCGCCGAGCGCGACCCGGCCGCTCTGCCGTGGGGCGCCCTGGGCGTCGACATCGTCATCGAGTCCACCGGTCGTTTCACCAAGTCGGCAGATGCGCGCAAGCACATCGAGGCCGGCGCCAAGAAGGTCATCGTGTCGGCTCCGGCCACGGGCGACGACGTCGCGACCCTGGTGCTCGGCGTCAACGAGGGCACGTACGACTCCGCGATCCACGACATCATCTCCAACGCCTCCTGCACCACGAACTGCCTCGCGCCGCTCGCCAAGGTCTTCATGGACAACTTCGGCATCGAGCGCGGCCTGATGACGACGATCCACGCCTACACGGCCGACCAGAACCTGCAGGACGGCCCGCACAGCGACCTGCGTCGCGCCCGCGCCGCCGCAGCCAACATCATCCCGACCTCGACGGGTGCCGCAAAGGCGCTCGGCCTCGTCATCCCGGAGCTCGTCGGCAAGCTCGACGGCTACGCGCTGCGAGTTCCGGTCATCACTGGCTCGATCACCGACCTGACCCTCACGGCCTCGCGCCCGGTGACGGTCGTCGAGATCAATGCCGCGTACAAGGCCGCCGCCGAGGGCCCCCTGAAGGGCATCCTCAGCTACACCGAGGACGAGATCGTCTCGAGCGACATCCAGGGCGACCCGCACTCCTCAATCTTCGATGCCGGCCTCACCAAGGTGATCGGCGACCAGGTCAAGGTCGCGTCCTGGTACGACAACGAGTGGGGTTACTCCAACCGCCTCGTTGACATCACCGAGTACGTCGCCGACCGTCTGTAGGCCCGGCCGTGGCGCTCCGCACCATCGAGTCGCTGGGAGACCTGAGGGGCAAGCGGGTCATCGTGCGCTGCGACCTCAATGTCCCGCTCGACGACGGCACCATCACCGATGACGGACGCATCCGCGCGTCGGTCGGCACCATCCAGGAGCTGACCGGCGCCGGGGCGAAGGTCGTCGCGATCTCGCACCTCGGTCGGCCGGACGGCGCGCCCGATGCTCGCTACACCCTCGCGCCGGTCGCGGCGCGGCTGGGCGAACTGCTCGGTACGCCCGTCGCGTTCGCCAGTGACACGGTCGGCCCCGAGGCGCACGCCGTCGTCGACGTACTGGAGGACGGGCAGGTTGCCCTGCTCGAGAACCTGCGCTTCCACGCGCAGGAGACCTCGAAGGATGCGGTCGAGCGCACAGCCTTCGCGGCATCGCTCGCCGAGTTCGGCGACGCGTTCGTCTCCGACGGATTTGGCGTCGTGCACCGCAAACAGGCCAGCGTGTACGAGCTGGCGCAGGCGTTGCCCTCCGCGGCAGGACGTCTGGTCGAGACCGAACTGGCCGTGCTCGCGAAGCTGACGCGCGATCCGGCCAAGCCGTACACCGTGGTACTCGGCGGCTCGAAGGTCAGCGACAAGCTGGGTGTCATCGACGCCCTGCTGCCCAAGGTCGATCGACTCCTGATCGGCGGGGGCATGCTCTTCACCTTCCTCGCCGCGCTGGGTCACAAGATCGGCAAGAGCCTGCTCGACGCCGACCAGCTCGACACGGTGACCCGCTACATGGCCGAAGCCGCGGAGCGCGGCGTTGACCTCGTCATCCCGACGGATGTCGTGGTCGCCTCGAAGTTCGGGTCCGACGCCGAGCACGTGGTCGTCCCCGCCGACGCCATCGAGAGCAGCTCGTTCGGAGCCGACGGGCTCGGGCTCGACATCGGACCCGAGACGGCCGCGCATTTCGCGGAGCTCATCGAGAGCTCGACGACCGTGTTCTGGAACGGTCCGATGGGCGTCTTCGAGCTTGAGCCGTTCGCGGCAGGCACGAAGGCCGTGGCGGAGGCCCTGACGAAGGTCCACGGACTCGGCGTCGTCGGCGGAGGGGATTCGGCCGCGGCCGTCCGCCTGCTCGGCTTCTCGGACGACCAGTTCGGTCACATCTCCACCGGTGGTGGAGCCAGCCTCGAGTTCCTCGAGGGCAAGGAACTCCCCGGCCTGGAGGCACTCGGATGGCAGTAGCACGTGCAGCAGATTCGCCTGCGGCAAAGCGCACCCCGCTCATCGCGGGGAACTGGAAGATGAACCTCGACCACCTGCAGTCCATCGCTTTCGTGCAGAAGCTCGCCTGGACCCTCAAGGACGCGCACCACGACGCGGCGACCGTGGAGGTCGCCGTGTTCCCGCCGTTCACCGACCTGCGCTCGGTGCAGACGCTGATCGGGTCCGACGATCTTCCGATCGCCTTCGGAGGGCAGGACCTGTCCGAACACGACAGCGGCGCGTACACCGGCGAGATCTCAGGCGCGTTCCTGAAGGCGCTCGACGCGAAGTACGTGATCATCGGTCACTCCGAGCGTCGCCAGCACCACGGCGAGACCGACGAGCAGATCGGAGCCAAGCTCGCGGCGGCCCACCGGCACGGCATCGTCCCGATCGTCTGCGTGGGCGAGACCGCCGAGGACCTCGAGACCCACGGCCCAAGCGCCGTCCCCGTCGCCCAACTGCGCATCGCCCTGGACGGTGCGGTGGCCGGCCAGGAGGTCGTCGTCGCGTACGAGCCCGTCTGGGCCATCGGATCCGGCCTCCCGGCCACCAGCGAGCAGGCGCAGCAGGTCTGTGCCGCGCTGCGGGCGGTCGTCGCCGAGGTGCTTGGCGACGAGGCGGCCGCGGCCACGCGCATCCTGTACGGCGGTTCCGTGAAGGCGGCCAACATCGCCGGCTACATGCGCGAGACCGATGTCGATGGTGCGCTCGTCGGCGGAGCCAGCCTCATGCTCGACGAGTTCTCGTCGATCGTGCGGTACCAGAAGCACGTCGGAACCTGAGCACCCTCAGCCTCTGACGTATACTGATTGTCGGCTTCGGCCGCATTCGAAAGGTTCAGCCCGTGGCGATTCTCCAGGTCATCGTTCAGGTGGTGCTCGGCATCACCTCGTTGTTATTGACCCTGCTGATCCTGCTGCACCGCGGTCGTGGTGGCGGTCTGTCCGACATGTTCGGCGGCGGCGTGACCTCGAACCTCGGCGCCTCGGGTGTCGCGGAGCGCAACCTGAACCGCATCACGGTCATCCTGGGCCTCGTCTGGATCACCAGCATCGTGGTGCTCGGGCTCATCATCAAGTTCGGCGGCTAGGAGCTCTCATGGCGTCAGGTGGAAGTGCAATTCGTGGATCCCGCGTCGGATCCGGCCCGATGGGCGAGCAGGACCGCGGCTACCACGCCGAGCGGGTGAGTGTCTCGTACTGGGACGCCCTGGGCAACGAGACGGTGCGATTCTTCGCGGCAAACCTGCCCGACGACGAGATTCCCGAGGTCATCGACAGCCCGAACTCGGGTCTGCCGGCCGGCCGCGACAAGGAGAACCCGCCGCAGCTCGCCAAGATGGAGCCGTACAAGACGCACCTCGCCTACGTGAAAGAGCGCCGTTCGGAGAAGGAAGCCGAGCAGCTCCTCGACGAGGCGCTCGAGCAACTCCGTGCACGTCGCGGAACCGTCACCACGAAGTAAGGTACCTCGGGGCTACACGCCGCCCGAGATGTCGTCGGCCGACGTCCAGTAGTACGAGCGTGCGATCAGGTTCTCCGGCACCTCGGCCGCGGCCTCTTTGTCGACGAAGAACACGGTGCGCCGACGACCTTCGGCACCGGCGGCCGGTACGTCGTTGACGTTGGCTCCCGCGAGGGCGAGGCCGAGCGCGGATGCCTTGTCGCCGCCCGCGAGGACCAGCCAGATGCGGTCGGACGAGTTGATGACCGGCAGGGTCAGCGTGAGCCGCTCCGGCGGAGGCTTCGGGGAATCGGTCTCGGCCACGACGACGCGTTGCGTTTCGTGCACCGCCACGTGATCCGGGAAGAGCGAGGCGATGTGGCCGTCCGGGCCGACGCCGAGGAACGTGATGTCGAAACGCGGGTATCGGCCCCCGTCCTTGGCCGCGTCCGCGAGCTGCTGCTGGTAGTGCAGCGCAGCGGCCTGGATGTCGACCTGCTCGCCCGGGGCCGGGAACGACTTGATCTGGGAGGCATCCAGGGTCAGGTGATTGAGCAGGGCCTCGCGCGACTGGGTGTCGTTGCGGTCGGGATCGCCTCGCGGCAGGTAGCGCTCGTCGCCCCACCAGAAGGTGATCCGGCTCCAGTCCACACTGTCGCGCGCGGGCGAGCTGTTGATCGCCGCAAGGACCGCCGAGCCCATGGTGCCTCCGGTCAGGCAGACGTTCGCCTCGCCAAGATCATCGAGCACGTCGATGATCTTGGTGATGAAGCGAGCGGCGACACTGCCGGCAAGAGCTGCCTTGTCGGGGTGCACAAGCACCCGTCGATCCGTGGTCACGCGGCGGAACTCCTTTTCGGTGCAGACTTCTTCGTGGCTGCTCGCGCGCGACGCGGCGCCGGAGCGCTCAGCTGCGAGACCCCCCGCTGCACGACTTCACCGAACAGGTCGTCCGGGTCCAACCGGCGCAGTTCCTCGGCGAGGCAGTCTCGCAGGTTGCGGCGGGGGAGCGAGATGTCGTGGGTCGGCTGGTTGGGCTGCACCAGGGTCGCAATGCCGGGAGTGACCCGTTCCAGCTCGATGGCGCCGGAATCCCGATCGAGGCGTACCCCGTGGATGCCGCTCGAACCGTGGACCGGACTGGTGATCTCCATCTCGACCGGCACCTCAAGGGCGAGCTGCAGCCAGGCGGCGAGGAGCTCAGTCGAGGGCGAGTCGGACGAGCCGCTCACTGAAACCGCGGTGACGGTCTCAAAAGGCGGCTGGTCGAGCACCGCGGCGAGCTGGGCACGCCACAGGGTCAGGCGGGTCCAGGCGAAGTCGGAGTCACCGGGTGCGTAGTGCGCGCCGAGGTCCTTGAGCGCCTGGACCGGATTGGCCGAGGACGCCGCATCGGTGATCCGGCGCTGGGCGATCTTGCCGAGCGGAGAGGTGCTGGGCTCGGACGGGCTGCGAGATGGCCACCAGACGACGACGGGCGCATCCGGGAGCAGCAGGCTCGTCACGAGCCCCTCCTCGTCGGAGGCGGTGTCACCGTACGCACGCAGCAGGATGACCTCGCTCGCGCCGGCGTCACCGCCGACTCGGATCTGCGCGTCGAGGCGCGGATCCTCCTTCACGGCATGGTCGGCGTTCTTCGAGAGGACGATGACACGCATCGGGTGCTCGCGTGAGGCGTCGTTAGCGGCCTCGATGGCCTCCTCCTCCTCGCCGAGCGAGGTCGCGATCACCAGGGTCAACACGCGACCAAGTGCCACCGCGCCGCCCTCCTCGCGGATCTTGACGAGTGCCTTGGACACCGAACTGGTGGTGGTGTCGGGAAGGTCGACGATCATGGGCGTCTCCAGACTCGGCCGTCGCGAGCCAGTAGTTCGTCGGCGGAGGCCGGCCCCCAGGTTCCTGGCTTGTACTGCTCGGGCTGGCCGAGCGTCATCCAGTACTCCTCGACCGGGTCGAGGATCTTCCAGCTGAGCTCGACCTCCTGGTGCCGCGGGAACAGCGGCGGATCGCCGAGCAGGACGTCGAGGATCAGACGCTCGTAGGCCTCGGGGCTGGCCTCGGTGAAGGCGTGACCGTACCCGAAATCCATCGTGACGTCGCGCACCTGCATCCCGGCGCCGGGGACCTTGGAGCCGAAGCGGATGGTGACGCCCTCATCCGGCTGGACGCGGATGACGAGGGCGTTCTGACCGAGTGCCGAGGTCTGCGAGGACGCGAACAGGTACTGCGGCGCACGCTTGAACACGACGGCGATCTCGGTGACGCGTCGGCCGAGGCGCTTGCCAGCGCGCAGGTAGAACGGCACCCCGGCCCAGCGGCGGGTGTTGATCTCGAGCTTCAGTGCGGCGTAGGTCTCGGTCGTCGAGGTCGGGCTCATGCCGTCTTCCTCGAGGAAGCCGAGCACCTTCTCGCCGCCCTGCCAGCCGGAGCCGTACTGGCCACGTGCGGTGTCTTTCTCGAGGTCGGGCACGTGAGCCGCCGAGAGCACCTTCTCCTTCTCGGCCCGCAGGTCCGCGGCGTCGAACGAGACGGGCGGTTCCATGGTGGTCAGAGCGAGCAGCTGCAGCAGGTGGTTCTGGATGACGTCGCGCGCGGCACCGATGCCGTCGTAGTACCCGGCACGGCCTCCCACGCCGATGTCCTCGGCCATCGTGATCTGCACGTGGTCGACGTAGTTCGCGTTCCAGATGGGCTCGTAGAGCTCGTTGGCGAAGCGCAACGCCAGGATGTTCTGAACCGTCTCCTTGCCGAGGTAGTGGTCGATGCGGAACACCGCGTCGGGCGGGAATACCGACTCGACGACCTCGTTCAACTCGCGAGCCGTTTTCAGGTCGGAGCCGAACGGCTTCTCGATGACGACGCGGCGCCACTGTCCGTCCTGCGGCTTCGCGAGGCCCGAGCGGCGCAGCTGCTCGGTCACCTGCGGGAACGACTTCGGCGGGATCGACAGGTAGAAGGCGAAGTTGCCCATGGTGCCGCGTTCGGCATCCAGCTTGTTAATCGTCGTCGTCAGGCGGTCAAACGCGTCGTCGTCATCGAACTCGCCCTGGACGAAGCGGATGCCCCGCTTCAGCTGGTTCCACACGTCGTCGTCGAAGGGGGTGCGCGCGTACTGCTTCACCGCTTCGTAGACGACCTTCTCGAAGTCCTGGTCTTCCCAGTCGCGACGCGCGAAGCCGACGAGGGCGAACCCCGGGGGCAGCAGGCCGCGGTTGGCGAGGTCGTAGACCGCCGGCATGAGCTTCTTGCGGGACAGGTCGCCGGTGACGCCGAAGATCACGAGACCGCTCGGCCCCGCGATCCGGTTGAGTCGTCGGTCGGACGGCGATCGCAGCGGATTGAACTCCGGGGTGATCTTGACGGGCATGCTGAATCTCCTGGGTCCGTTGTCAGAGGTCGGCCACGCGGGTGCGAGGTGGCGTGACTAGCCGATGGCGGCGGTGATGGCCGCTGCGCCGGCCGCGACATCGCGGAGGGTGAGCGTGAGCACAGGGCGTCCGTGATCGGCGAGCACGCTCGCGTCACCGGCCGCCTGGGCCTGGATGAGTTGCCCGAAGGTGAAGGGACGGTCCGGGATTGCGAGGTCGCGAGCCGGATCGGGCTCGGCCGTGATCTGCAGGAACACGCCGATCGCGGGGCCGCCCTTGTGGAACTGCCCCGTGGAGTGCAGGAAGCGGGGTCCCCACCCGAAAGTGGTCGGGCGCTTCGCCGTGGCGGCGACGACGTCGCGCAGCGCGGCGAAGTCGGGGTGGTGGACGCGATCCAGGTAGGCCTGGAGCGACACGTAGCCCTCGGGTCCGAGCTCGGCGAGGAGCGCCGCGATGGCGCCACTCAGCGTGTGATCGGCGACCTCGAGACCGCCCAGCGTGCGCACCTCGATGCCCTCGTCGGTGACGAACAGCGGCTCGGCGGACTCGGGACGATTGTCGAGCAGGCCGCGGGCGGCGATCTTGGCCGCCTCCACGTCGGGCTGGTCGAAGGGGTTGATCCCGAGGATCCGCCCGGCGACGGCAGTCGCGTATTCCCAGACCAGCATCTGGCCGCCGAGGCTGCCCGAGATCTCGATCTCGCCCTCGCGGACCTCGCGCGTCTCCTCCTCGTCGCGCACCAGGCGCACGATCTGGAGGTCCGGCAGGTCGAGGCTCAGTTCGGGGGAGCCCACGTCGAGCACGACCGGCAGGATGCCCTTGCCATCCTTGCCCGTCGACTCCGCGATGAGCTGCTCCGCCCAGTCGGCGAAACCGACGATGTATGTGCCGTCGGAGACGATGCCGAGCTTGTCCTTGAGTGGCACCGTGCCGGCGATCGCCGCACCGAGCACGAGGCCCGGGTTATTGGGCGTGTCCAGAGCGAGGGTGAGCTCCATGGCTTGCGCCTCATCCAGCAGGTTCCGGATGTCGACCCCAGCCAGTCCGCTCGGAACGAGTCCGAAGGCGGTCAACGCCGAGTACCGGCCGCCGACGTTCGGGTCGGCGTTGAACACCTGGTAGCCGTCGGCGCGCGCCGCGACATCCAGCGGGGATCCGGGGTCGGTGACCACGATGATCCGCTCGAGGGGGTCGATGCCCGCGTCGCGGAAGGCTTTCTCGTAGATGCGCTTCTGGCTGTCGGTCTCGAGCGTGGAGCCGGACTTCGACGAGATGACGAGCGCGGTCTGCGTGAGACGGTCGTCGAGGGCCGCCTGCACCTGACCGGGGTCGGTGGAGTCGAGCACGGTCAGCGCGACGCCGTAGGTCTGCGTGATGACCTCGGGCGCGAGCGAAGAGCCGCCCATTCCGCCGAGGACGATGTGCGTGATCCCGGCGGCGTGCAGCTTGTCGCGGAGCGCCAGGATCGGCTCGACGAGCGCGTCGGAGACCGCTACGGCCTCGACCCATCCGAGACGCTTCTCGGCCTCGGCCTCGGCCGCGGGGCCCCAGAGGCTGGGGTCGAAAGTCGTGATCCCACTGGCGACGCCGTCGGCGACGAGCTGCGGAACCAGGCGGGCGACGGCCTCGGCGGCGGCACCGCTCGGGTGCACCTCGACGGTCACTTCGCCGCCTCGAGCGCCGCGGTCACGGTGTCGAGCAGCTCGCCCCAGGAGACGATGAACTTCTCGACGCCCTCCTTCTCGAGCAGCGCCGTCACGTCGTCGTAGTCCACGCCGAGCGCCGCGAGCTGGTCGAGGATCGACTGGGCGTCCGCGTAGGAGCCGGTGACGGCATCCCCGTGCAGCGGCGCGTGGTCGGCGGTCGCGTCGAGCGTCTTCTCAGGCATCGTGTTGACGACACCCTGCACGGCGAGCTCGGTCACGTAAAGCGTGTCGGGCAGCGCCGGGTCCTTGACACCGGTAGAGGCCCACAGCGGTCGCTGCTTATTCGCGCCGGCAACCAGCAGTGTCGCGGCGCGCTCCGTCGCGAACTGCTGCTCGAAGAGCTGGTAGGCGAGCTGAGCGTTGGCGACGCCGGCCTTGCTCTTCAGCGCTGCCGCCTCAACGGTGCCGATGGCGTCGAGCCGGGCGTTGATCTCGGTGTCGACACGCGAGACGAAGAAGGACGCGACCGACTCGATGGTCGACAGGTCGATCCCGGCGGCCTGGGCCTTCTCGAGGCCGGTGAGGTAGGCGTCGATGACCGCCTGGTGACGCTCGAGGCTGAAGATCAGGGTCACGTTGACGCTGATGCCCGCCGCGATCGTGGCCGTGATGGCCTGGAGCCCTTCGACGGTCGCGGGGATCTTGATCATCGCGTTCGGCTTGCCGACCTTGTCCCAGAGCTGCTGGGCCTGCGAGATGGTGCCCGCGGCGTCGTGGGCGAGACCCGGCTCGACCTCGATCGAGACGCGGCCGTCGACCCGACCCGAGGCGGCGTAGACCGGAGCGAAGATGTCGCAGGCGTCCGCGACATCCGTCGTGGTGATCTCGAAGACGGCGTCGGTGACGCCGACGCCCGCGGCGGCCAGCTCGGCCACCTTGGTGTCGTAGGCGTTGCCCTTTGCCAGTGCCGACGCGAAGATTGTCGGGTTGGTGGTGACGCCCACGACGTTCTTCTCGTCGATGAGCTTCTGCAGTCCGCCCGACGCGATGCGCTCGCGCGAGAGGTCGTCCAGCCAGATGCTCACGCCGATGGCGGAGAGTTCAGCGGTTTTCGGGTCAGCCATGATTTCGGTTCCTGATCGTCTCGTGGTGGTGAAGCATGGTGGCTCAGGCCGCGGCGGCGGCGAGGGAGTCTTTGACGGCGGCGATGGTGGCCTCCGTCGTCATGCCGAACTCGCGGTAGAGGGTCTTGTAGTCGGCGGATGCCCCGAAGTGCTCGATCGAGACGCTGCGGCCGGCATCACCCACGTAGGGCTTCCAGGTGAGCGAAAT
>JANXTR010000026.1 GCA_025352325.1 Microbacteriaceae bacterium
CCGCCGGCTTGGACCGAGGTGTGGATCGCCCCGCATCCCAACGGTCACATCCAGGCCACCGGAGTCGCCGCCGCCGGTCGGCGCCAGTACCTGTACCACCCGCAGTGGCGCGAGCAGAAGGACCGTCTCAAGTTCGACCGAATGCTCGCCTTCGCCGAGGCGCTTCCCGCCGCACGCCGTGGGGTGACCCGTGATCTCCGCGGCAGCGAGTTCTTCACGCGCGAGCGGGTGCTCGCGGGGGCGTTCCGCATGCTGGACTCGGGCGCTCTCCGCGTCGGCTCGACGCGCTACGTTGACGAGAACGGAAGCTTCGGCCTCTCTACACTGCTGTGCTCGCATGCGACCGTGCTCGAAGGAGACCGGGTGCGGCTGCGGTTCCCTGCGAAGAGCGGGCACGCCTGGGAGTCCGAGCTCCACGACGGTGACCTCGCCGTACTCGTGGCCGGTCTGAAGCGCCGGGGCGGCCGCGCGCGGCTGCTCGCCTGGCATCACGTGGGGCGGTGGTATCCGCTCACCGCTGAGGAGATCAATGCCGACCTGCGACTGCGTACCGGCGGCGAGTTCTCGGCGAAGGACTTCCGCACGCTCAGCGGGACGGTGACGGCTGCCCTCGCGCTGGCGCGCACAGGACCGCGACTGAGCGAGCGGGAGCGCAGCAAGGCCATCGTGGAGGCCGTCCGTGCGACGGCGCGCGGGCTCGAGAACACTCCGGCGGTGGCTCGCGCGAGCTACATCGATCCGCGCCTACTCGACCGGTACGCGCACGGGGAGACGATCGACGCGCGTCGTTCTGGTTCGGTCGAGACCCAGTTGAGGGCTTTGCTGTTCGGATGAGGTCGACTGTTCTAGCGTGACATCGACGGGCACGTCCCCCGTCGATGAAGGAGCGGGAACGATGGGAATCGAAGATCTGGCGGGCGAGGCGCAGAAGCTCCTCGGGAGCGAGCAGGTCCGGTCGGCCCTGAAGAGATCCCAGGCCGAGGACGTGAGCGGCACCATCCGCGACAAGCTCGAGGACGCGGTTGACGTGGCCATCGGCGGCAAGTTCGACGCTCAGATCAAGGCTGCGCGCGACGCCGCAGACGGAACCGTCGGCGACGAGTAGTCACGCGGGAACGAAGCCGTCCTCGTCGCCGACGGGCGAGTCCAGGAAGGTCGCTGAGCCGGTGCCGTCCGGCGGCGCGGTCGAGGTGCGCATGATCAGGCGAGCATGCAGCCGCACCAAACTCGGCGGCTGCACGGGATCCTCGATCTGCCTCAGCAGCAGCTCGACGGCGGCGGCGCCCTGCTCGCGGGGTACCTGCTCGAGCGTCGTGAGGCCGAACATCTCGGCATACTCGTGGCCGTCGATCCCGACCACGCTAAGGTCCGTCGGCACCCGGATGCCGAGGCGGCGGGCCGCGATCATCGTCCCGATCGCGACTTCGTCGCACGTGGCCACGACTGCGGTCGGGCGCGAGCGAGTATCTCCCAGCATGTCGACCGCGGCCGCGTAGCCGCCCGGCATGCTCACCTCGGAGGCCACGTGCTGGATCTCGGCGGCGAGGCCGGCGTCGGTCATCGAGTCGCGGTAGCCCTTCAGGCGGCGGCGGTCGACCTGCGCCCAATGACCGTCGACGGTGCCGCCCACGAACGAGATGCGGCGGTGCCCGAGGGCGATGAGGTGCTCCGTGGCTCGTCGAGCCGCGTCGTCGTCGTCGATCTCGATGAGACTCGTGCCCATCCCGGCCCCGACGACGCTCACCATCGGCCGGTTCATCGCGACCAGTCGGGTGAACTCGTCGTCCCCGGGCTCGAGACCGACGGCGATGAGCCCGTCGAAGCGCTTCCGGGAGAGAAACTGCTCGAAGATGCGCTGACGACCCGCGGTGCCGGGACGGGCGTCGTAGAGGGTGAGATCGAGGTCCTGAGCGAGCAGCGCATCCTGGATGCCCTCGAGCACCTCGGCGAAGAACCAGCGCGTCACGTACGGCATCAGGATGCCGATGTTCTGGGTGCGGCCCGTCGCCAGGCTGACGGCGCTGGTCGAGGCGACGTAGCGCAGGGAGTCCGCGGCGGCGACCACGCGCGACCTGGTGGCATCCGACACGTATCCGCTGCCGGTCAAAGCGCGACTGGCGGTCGACTTCGACACGCCCGCCAGGCGGGCGACATCGGCGATTCCACTCACGTTGCCGTGCCGCCTCCCTGCGCTCGGTGATCTGCAGCCGGTTCCCAATCATAGAGCATTGTGTCCCAAAAGTGGAACCGGTTCCACAATAAATGCGTGGTGAGGTGGTCGCGACCCGCCCTATGGGAGCGCTCCCGGGCCCGGATATCGCTTGGTTACCGAGTTGTGATCAACATCAGTTGCGCTGGACCCGTCCGAATGCATAGTTTATGCGGGAGCGGTTCCCTACTGGGGTGCGGCCAGTTACGCGGAGACCCCCGCGTACTCAATGAGGAGGAATACATGGGCAAGTCACCTGGGCGGCGCCTTCTGGTCCCGCTGACACTTCTGAGCGTGGCGGGTCTGGTGCTGGCCGGCTGTGCCGAAAGCAGCCCGAGTGGCAGCAGCACCAGCTTGAAGGGCCAGACGGTCAAGATCTCGGGTGGCATCACCGGGTCGGAAGCCGACGCTCTCAACGCGACCTTCACCAAGTTCACCAAAGACACCGGCATCAAGGTCGAGTACACCGGTGACAAGGGCTTCGAGGGTAACGTCGTCACGAAGGTGAACGGTGGGTCCGCCCCCGACATCGCGATCGTGCCGCAGCCCGGTCTGCTGAAGACTCTGGTCGACACCGGCTCCGTCGTGAAGCCGGATGCCACCACCACCGCCAACGTCGGCAAGTACTGGTCGGCCGCCTGGAAGAGTTACGGCACCGTCGGGGGCAAGTTCTACGCCGCTCCGATGCTCGCCAACGTCAAGGGCTTCATCTGGTACTCGCCGGCGAAGTTCAAGGAGTGGGGCGTCAGCGTCCCGAAGACCTACGACCAGCTGCTCACCCTGACCCAAACCATCCAGGCGAAGACGAACGCCGCCCCGTGGTGCGCCGGATTCTCGTCCGGTGACGCATCCGGTTGGCCGGGCACGGATTGGATCGAGGACCTCGTCCTGCGCCAGGCCGGTCCTGACGTCTACGACCAGTGGGTCTCGGGCAAGGTCAAGTTCACCGACCAGCCGATCAAGGACGCCTTCGACGCCGTCGGCAAGATCCTGCTCGACCCGAAGTACGTGAACGCGGGCTTCGGCGACGTGAAGAGCATCAACTCCACGGCCTTCGCGGATGTCGCGGCGAAGGTGGCGGACGGCACGTGCCCGATGACCCACCAGGCGTCGTTCCTGTCGTCCAACTTCCTCACGGTGAAGACGGCGGGCGGCAAGGTCCCGACCATCGCTCCGGACGGTGACGTCTACGCCTTCATCCTTCCGGGGATCAAGGAGGGCGCCAGCTCGGTCGAGGCCGGGGGCGAGTTCGTCGCCGCCTTCTCCGACAAGCCGGCCGTGCAGAAGGTCCAGGAGTTCATGTCCAGCCCCGACTTCGCCAACGCGCGCGTCAAGCTGGGTGGCGTCATCTCGGCGAACAACGGCGCTGACCCGTCACTCGCCTCGAGCCCGTTCTTGACGGACGCGATGAAGACGCTGCAGAGCAAGAACACCGTCGTGCGGTTCGACGCGTCCGACCTGATGCCGGCAACGGTCGGGTCCGGTTCGTTCTGGAAGGGCATGGTGAACTGGATCGACGGCACTCCGACCGCGAACGTTCTCAGCGCTATCCAGGCCGGATACCAGAACTAGGGCACCTCAGCTCCCGTTCACAGACGGAGCCGCTCGCAGTGCGGGCGGCTCCGTCTGGCCCTATAGTGTGACCCGTTCCCGAGCCCGAAGACGTGCTCAGAAAGGCAGCATCATGACTGGAATTCTCACTGCTGGCCCGATTGTGAAGAAGCAGCTCCCGCGTCGAACGACCGGGGTCATCGTTGCTGTCGCCGCCGTCCTGATCGCGGCTCTCCTCGTCTTCATGATCACGAGGAATCCGAACAACAGCGCACTGCCGACTTCGCTCGGATTCTCGCTCAACAGCTTCTTCTCCTGGATCGGCGGGCTCACGCCGCTGCTCCAGATCCCCATCGTGGTGGCCGTCTTCGCAGTCGTCGTCGGGGTGATCCTGCTCCTCGTGGAGTTCGCTCCTCGGCCGGGTCGCGGGTACTTCTGGCTGCGGGTCGCGGCCTGCTTCGTGATTCCGGTGATCGCCGCCATGCTGCTGAGGCCCTATCAGAACGCCGTGCTCTACGTCGTCGCGATCGCCCTGCTCGCCGGGGCGATCCTGTTTTTCGCCGACTACCGGGCGAGGGCGGGCACGGGCTACATCTTCCAGCTCATCACCTTCCTGGCGCCGGCCTCGATCCTGATCCTGGTCGGCCTGATCTACCCGGCGCTGTCGACGATCTTCCAATCGTTCTTCGACAAGACGGGCAAGCAGTTCGTCGGTCTCGGCAACTACGTCTGGGTCTTCACGAACCCGGACGGCTTCTGGTCGGTCATTAATACTCTGATCTGGGCGGCACTGGCCCCGACGATCTCGATCGTCCTCGGGCTCGCGTACGCGGTCTTCATCGACAAGGCGCGCGGCGAGAAGTTCCTCAAGGTCATGGTCTTCATGCCAGTGGCGATCTCGTTCGTCGGCGCGGGCATCATCTTCAAGTTCGTGTACGACTATCGCCAGGGCCAGCAGATCGGCCTCCTCAACGCGGTCATCACCGCGTTCGGCGGTCAGCCCGTCGGCTGGCTCGACGCGCAGCCGTTCATCAACACGCTCTGCCTTCTCGCCGTGTTCATCTGGACGCAGACCGGCTTCGCCATGGTGTTCCTGTCGGCCGCGATCAAGGCGGTCCCCACCGAACAGAACGAGGCGGCGTCGCTCGACGGAGCGAGTTCCTGGCAGCTCTTCCGGAACGTCACCGTCCCCGGGATTCGCTCCTCGCTGATCGTCGTGCTGACGACGATCACGATCGCTTCGCTGAAGGTGTACGACATCGTGGCGGTGCTCACGGGCGGTCGCTCCAACTCCACCGTGGTCGCCTTCGAGATGGTGAATCAGCAGCAGCGCTTCCAGAGTTACGGACATTCCGCGGCCCTGGCGCTCGTCCTGTTCCTGTTCGTCACGCCGCTGATCGTCTACAACGTCCGACAGATGCGCAAGCAGAAGGAGATCCGCTGATGGCCGTCATCGATGCCGACCCCAGGTTCGACGCCAAGGCCGCACGGGCCATCGCGCGCACGACGAAGAAGAGCGAGGCGGATGCGCAAAAGCGTCTGACCTCGAGGGGCGCCACGATCGCGGCGATCATCATCGCGATCATCTGGACGATCCCCACCTTCGGTCTGTTCGTCACGTCCTTCCGGCCCGGTGCCGACTCGTCGTCGACGGGATGGTGGACGGTCTTCGCCAACCCCGGCTTCACGCTCTCGAACTACTACGACGCGTTGACGTCGGGAGGGACCGCGCTCACGCTGGGTGCGTCATTCCTCAACTCGCTGGCCATCGCGATCCCGGCGACAGCGATCCCGATCGCGATCGCGACGCTGGCCGCCTATGCCTTCGCGTGGATCCCGTTCAAGGGGCGCGGCATCCTGTTCGTCTTCGTGTTCGCTCTGCAGATCGTGCCGATCCAGATGGCCCTCGTGCCGCTGCTCAGCCTGTTCTCACGGGGCCTGTCGATCAACGGCCTGGGCATCTTCCCCGGGTTCACACTCCGAGACGTCGATCACAGCTTCGCGACGGTCTGGATCGCGCACGCGATCTTCGCGATGCCGCTGGCGATCTTCCTGCTGCATAACTTCATCTCGGAGATCCCCTCCGAGTTGGTCGAGGCGGCTCGTGTCGATGGCGCCGGGCACGGGCAGATCTTCTTCCGGATCATCATCCCGCTGTCCACGCCGGCGATCGCGTCCTTCGCGATCTTCCAGTTCATCTGGGTGTGGAACGACCTGCTGGTGGCGACGATCTTCGCGCCATCGACATCCCTGCCCCTGACGCAGACGTTGAACTCGCTCTCAGGCTCATGGGGTGACAAGTGGTACCTGCAGTCCGCCGGCGCATTCATCTCGATCATCGTGCCGCTCATCGTGTTCTTCTCGCTGCAGCGGTTCTTCGTCCGCGGCCTGCTGGCCGGTGCGACGAAGGGTTGATCGTCCGCCGCTCGACCGCCGGATCGGTCGGGTAGCACGGCTCGAGGCGCCTGGGTGGAAGCGGCCGGGTGCCTCGAGCAGTAACGCAGGACCCCGAAGGCTGAGGCCTTGGGGCGATACTCAAGACGGCCGGTACCAAGTACTCAGGCCGACAACCGCGGGCCGGGACGGCCCTCGGGGAGTGTCGTCGCGGAGGCCAGAAATGGCCTCCGCCTTGAGACGACACGCCCGGGTTGCAGCAATGGCAACCGTGTGGCAAACTCGTCTAGTTCAACATTCTGTGCGTTCGCGTGCGGATCACTGTCAGAGCAGTGCACAACCGAAAGTGCTGTGCCTCGCCGAGTTGCTGAAACTCAGGCGGGGGACCGGTTCTTGTCTCAGGTTGGGCGGCGGGCAGAAGAACACAGTTTCACTCGAATCCGAAGACCTCCAGGGTCGAGGTATGTCGTGCGCCCCGAAGGGGCTGCGACACGCCCGACCACGTAGGTCGGATGGATTGACAGAAGAACAGCGGTGCGCGAGCAGAGATGTGTCGCGCGGGTACGGGTCCGAGAAGGATGCCGTGCGGAAATAGGAGGAAAGACATGGCGGGACAGAAGATCCGCATCCGGCTCAAGTCGTACGACCACGCCGGCCTCGACGCGTCGGCGCGCAAGATCGTCGACACGGTGACCCGCGCAGGCGCGACCGTCGTCGGTCCGGTGCCCCTGCCCACGGAGAAGAACGTGATCGTCGTGATCCGTTCTCCCCACAAGTACAAGGACAGCCGCGAGCACTTCGAGAAGCGCACCCACAAGCGCCTCATCGACATCATCGACCCGACGCCGAAGGCCGTCGACTCGCTCATGCGACTCGACCTCCCTGCCGACGTCAACATCGAGATCAAGCTCTAAGGGATAGCGCAATGACTTTCACCAAGACGACCAAGGGACTACTGGGCACCAAGCTCGGCATGACCCAGGTCTGGGATGAGAACAACAAGCTCGTTCCCGTCACCGTCGTTCAGATCTCTCCGAACGTGGTCACCCAGGTCCGCTCGATCGAGAAGGACGGCTACGCAGCCGTCCAGATTGCGTACGGCGCCATCGACCCGCGCAAGGCGAACAAGCCGGCGACCGGTCACTTCGAGAAGGCCGGCGTCACGCCGCGCCGTCACCTCACCGAGGTGCGCACCTCCGATGCGGCCGACTACACGCTTGGCCAAGAGCTCGCTGTCGACATCTTCGAGTCCGGCCAGTACGTCGACGTCGTCGGCACCAGCAAAGGCAAGGGGTTCGCCGGTGTGATGAAGCGTCACAACTTCAAGGGCGTCTCTTCCTCGCACGGTTCGCACCGCAACCACCGCAAGCCCGGCTCGATCGGCGCGTCCTCGACGCCCAGTCGCGTCTTCAAGGGCATGCGGATGGCCGGGCGCATGGGTGGCGACCGCGTCACCGTGCAGAACCTCAAGGTGCACTCGGTCGATCTCGAGAACGGCCTCGTGCTGATCAAGGGAGCCGTCCCAGGCGCTCGCGGTCGCATCGTCTTCGTCCGCAACGCTGTGAAGGGAGCCTGACCATGGCTGACTCTGCCAGCCAACTGAGCGTCCTCGACGCGAAGGGCAAGTCGACCGGTTCGGTCGACCTTCCCGGCGCCATCTTCGACGTCCAGACCAATGTGCCGCTAATCCACCAGGTCGTCACCGCCCAGCTCGCCGCGGCGCGCCAGGGCACGCACAACACGCTCCGTCGTGGCGAGGTGTCCGGCGCCGGCCGCAAGCCGTTCAAGCAGAAGGGAACCGGTCGCGCTCGTCAGGGCTCGATCCGCGCCCCCCAGCACACCGGCGGTGGCATCGTCCACGGACCCCACCCGCGCGACTACTCGCAGCGCACCCCCAAGAAGATGATCGCCGCAGCTCTGCTCGGCGTGCTGTCCGACCGGGCCCGCGGCGAGCGTCTTCACGTGATCGAAAACTTCGGCACCAACGGGCCGAGCACGAAGAACGCCTCGGCTCTTCTGGCGGATGTCGCCACGAGCAAGAATGTTCTGATCGTCCTCGAGCGCGGTGACGACGACACCTTCAAGAGCGTGCGCAACCTCAAGCACGTCCACGTGCTATTCGCCGATCAGCTCAATGCGTACGACGTCGTCGTCAGCGACGACATCGTCTTCACCAAGGCAGCGTTCGACTCCTTCGTCAATGCCAAGAGCGCCGCCTCCGGCGACCGAGCGAAGAACTCGACCACCGATACGACCGAGGAGGCCGGCGAGTGAGCGGCTACAACAAAGACCCGCGCGACGTCATCCTGGCGCCGGTCGTCAGCGAGAAGAGCTACAGCCTGATCGATGACGGCAAGTACACCTTCGTGGTGGACCCGCGCTCGAACAAGACCGAGATCAAGCTCGCCATCGAGAAGATCTTCGACGTCAAGGTCGGATCGGTGAACACCCTGAACCGCACCGGCAAGAAGCAGCGCACCAAGTTCGGCACCGGCAAGCGCAAAGACACCAAGCGCGCCATCGTCACGCTCAAGTCCGGAACCATCGACATCTTCACGGCTGTCGGCTAGGTCCGGGGAGGAACACACCATGCCTATTCGCAAGTACAAGCCGACGACTCCCGGTCGCCGTGGCTCGTCGGTCGCCGATTTCGTCGAGATCACGCGCTCCACGCCCGAGAAGTCGCTGCTCAAGCCGCTCCACAAGACCGGTGGCCGCAACAACACCGGGCGCATCACGACCCGCCACATCGGTGGTGGTCACAAGCGTCAGTACCGCGTCATCGACTTCAAGCGCAACGACAAGGACGGCGTCGACGCCAAGGTCGCGCACATCGAGTACGACCCGAACCGCACGGCGCGCATCGCGCTGCTGCATTTTGTGGACGGCACGAAGCGTTACATCATCGCGCCGAACAAGCTCAACCAGGGCGACGTCGTCGAGTCGGGTCCGGGTGCTGACATCAAGCCCGGCAACAACCTGCCGCTCAAGAACATCCCGGTCGGTACCGTCATCCACGCGATCGAGCTGAAGCCGGGCGGGGGCGCCAAGATGGCGCGTTCCGCCGGTGCCTCGGTCCGCCTCGTGGCCAAGGACGGCCCCTACGCGCAGCTGCGTCTCCCCTCGGGCGAGATCCGCAACGTCGACATGCGCTGCCGTGCCACGATCGGCGAGGTCGGCAATGCCGAGCAGTCGAACATCAACTGGGGCAAGGCCGGCCGCATGCGATGGAAGGGCGTCCGTCCGACCGTCCGTGGTGTCGCCATGAACCCGGTCGACCACCCGCACGGTGGTGGAGAGGGCAAGACCTCCGGTGGTCGCCATCCGGTCAGCCCGTGGGGTCAGAAGGAAGGCCGTACGCGGCACGCCAACAAAGAGAGCGACAAGCTCATCGTTCGTCGCCGCACCGTCGGCAAGAAGCGCAAGTAGGGATCGACAACAATGCCGCGCAGTCTCAAAAAGGGTCCGTTCGTCGACGACCACCTGTTCCGCAAGGTGGCGACGCAGAACGAAGCCAATACCAAAAACGTGATCAAGACCTGGTCGCGTCGCTCGATGATCGTCCCGGCCATGCTGGGTCATACGATCGCTGTCCACGACGGCCGCAAGCACATCCCGGTGTTCATCACCGAGACGATGGTCGGTCACAAGCTCGGCGAGTTCTCGCCGACGCGGACCTTCCGTGGCCACGAGAAAGACGACAAGAAGGGTCGTCGCCGCTAACGCGGCGGCGGTAAGAGGAGGAAGAGAAATGGTGGAGTCGATCGCCCGCGTGCGACACATCCGCGTGACCCCTCAAAAGGCCCGACGCGTCGTCGACCTGATCCGCGGGAAGCAGGCCGCTGAGGCCCTCGCGATCCTGAAGTTCGCGCCGCAGAGCGCGTCCGAGCCCATTGCGAAGCTCGTCGCCTCGGCGATGGCGAACGCACGGGTCAAGGCCGATGCCAGCAACAGCTACCTCGACGAGCAGGACCTGATCATCTCGAAGGCCTACGTCGACGAGGGTGCGACCCTGAAGCGATTCCGTCCGCGTGCCCAAGGCCGTGCATTCAAGATCCTGAAGCGCACCAGCCACATCACCGTGGTGCTCGCGACTCCCGACGAACTGGTTGCGACAACCGGTTCGACACAGCGTCGTTCCAACAGCTCAAAGGCAGGGAAGAAGTAATGGGCCAGAAGGTCAACCCGTATGGGTTCCGACTCGGAATCACCACCGACCACGTGTCGCGTTGGTTCTCCGACTCGACGAAGCCGGGTCAGCGCTACTCCGACTACGTCGCGGAGGACATCAAGATCCGCAACCTGCTCAAGACGAGCCTCGACCGCGCCGGCGTGGCGAAGATCGAGATCGAGCGGACTCGCGACCGCGTGCGCGTGGACATCCACACCGCGCGTCCCGGCATTGTGATCGGCCGTCGTGGAGCCGAGGCCGAGCGCATCCGCTCCGACCTCGAGAAGCTCACGAACAAGCAGATCCAACTCAACATTCTCGAGGTCAAGAACCCCGAGGCTGAGGCGCAGCTCGTCGCCCAGGGCATCGCGGAGCAGCTCAGCGCCCGCGTGGCATTCCGCCGCGCGATGCGTAAGGGCCTCCAAGGTGCCCAGCGCGCCGGCGCCAAGGGTGTCCGCATCCAGGTGTCTGGTCGTCTGGGTGGCGCCGAGATGAGCCGTTCGGAGTTCTACCGCGAAGGTCGTGTGCCGCTGCACACGCTTCGCGCGAACATCGACTACGGCTTCTACGAGGCGAAGACCACCTTCGGCCGTATCGGCGTGAAGGTCTGGATCTACAAGGGCGACATCACCAACAAGGAGCTCGCCCGCGAGCAGGCATCGCAGAAGTCGACCCGCCCGGAGCGTCGTGACGCTCCCCGCGGCCGTCGCGACGCGCCCGTCACGGCAGGAGCAGAAGGCTAATCATGCTGATTCCCCGCAAGGTCAAGCACCGCAAGCAGCACCACCCCGGGCGTTCTGGACAGGCGACGGGCGGCACCGCAGTGTCGTTCGGCGAGTTCGGCATCCAGGCGCTGACTCCGGCGTATGTGACCAACCGTCAGATCGAGTCCGCTCGTATCGCCCTCACCCGTCACATCAAGCGTGGCGGCAAGGTCTGGATCAACATCTACCCGGACCGTCCGATCACGAAGAAGCCCGCCGAAACCCGCATGGGTTCCGGTAAGGGTTCGCCCGAGTGGTGGGTCGCCAACGTCAAGCCGGGCCGCGTCCTCTTCGAGGTCGCCGGCGTCGAGGAGTCCCTGGCGCGCGAAGCACTTACGCGTGCCATCCACAAACTGCCCCTGAAGGCACGCATCATCAAGCGCGAGGAGGGCGACGCATAATGGCCGTCGGATCCAAGGAGCTCGCACCGTTCGAGCTCGACACACTCGAGAATGACCGTCTGGTCGACGAGCTGAAGAAGGCCAAGGAAGAGCTGTTCAACCTGCGCTTCCAGTCGGCCACCGGTCAGCTCGAGAGCCACGGGCGTCTGCGCGCCGTCAAGCGTGACATCGCCCGCATCTACACCGTCATCCGGGAGCGCGAGCTGGGCATCCGTGCCACGCCCGTCGTCACCGAGGCGCCGGCCAAGGCGGAGAAGAAGTCCGCTGACAAGAAGCCGGCTGCCAAGAAGGCGCCAAAGACAGAGACCGTGAACGGCGAGGCTGACGCCTCGACCGACGTCGAGACGTCCACCGACGCCTCGAGCACCGCGGAATCGAACACTGAGGAAGAGGCCGAGTAATGGCACAGGTCAAGGCAACCGCCGTCGAGCCCGCCGGGCACGAGCACGGAGCCCACGACGTCAAGGACGCCGACGCGCGTGGATACCGCAAGGTCCGCCGCGGCTACGTCACGAGCGACAAGATGGATAAGACCATCGTCGTTGAGGTCGAGGACCGCGTGAAGCACCCGCTGTACGGCAAGGTCATCCGCCGTACCTCCAAGGTCAAGGTCCACGACGAGGGCAACACCGCCGGTATCGGCGATTCGGTGCTCATCAGTGAGACCCGTCCGATCTCGGCGACGAAGCGCTGGCGTCTCGTCGAGATCCTCGAGAAGGCGAAGTAACCCCTCATGCTGCAGCAGGAATCCCGAGTCAAGGTCGCCGACAACACCGGCGCCAAGGAGCTCCTCACCATCCGCGTCCTCGGTGGCTCAGGCCGTCGCTACGCGGGCCTCGGCGACGTCATTGTCGCCACGGTGAAAGACGCGATCCCCGGCGGAAACGTTAAGAAGGGTGATGTGGTCAGGGCCGTCATCGTGCGCGTTATCAAGCAGACCCGTCGTGCAGACGGCTCCTACATCAAGTTCGACGAGAACGCCGCCGTCATCCTGAAGGCAGACGGGGACCCTCGCGGGACCCGCATCTTCGGACCGGTCGGCCGTGAGCTCCGTGACAAGAAGTTCATGAAGATCATCTCGCTGGCCCCGGAGGTCATTTAGTCATGGCGAACATCAAAAAGGGCGACATCGTCCAGGTGATCAGCGGCTCGAAGCAGGAACGCGGCGGAGACCGGGGCAAGCAGGGTCGTGTCATCGAGGTCCTGGTGGAGAAGAACAAGGTGCTTGTCGAGGGCGTCAACTTCGTTACCAAGCACGTGAAGGTCGGACAGACCCAGCGCGGTACCAAGACCGGTGGCATCGAGACCCACGAGGCCCCCATCCACATTTCGAATGTCGCCGTCATCGACCCGAAGACCAAGAAGCCCACCCGCGTGGGCTTCCGCGAAGAGGTCGTCGAGAAGAACGGCGTGAAGAAGACTGTTCGCGTGCGTTACGCGAAAAAGTCCGGAGAGAAGCTCTAACAGATGGCTACTACAAGTGCCGCGCCGGCTGACACGGCGCCCATCAAATCCGGCCAGCCGCGCCTGAAGCAGAAGTACCGCAGCACGATCACCGCGAACCTGACGGAGGAGTTCGGCTACACGAACCCCCACCAGGTTCCCGGGCTCGTGAAGATCGTCGTCAACACCGGTGTCGGTGAGGCTGCGCGCGACTCGAAGGTTATCGAGGGTGCCATCAAGGACCTCACGCTGATCACCGGCCAAAAGCCGCAGGTCACCAACGCCCGCAAGTCCATCGCCCAGTTCAAGCTGCGCGAGGGCATGCCGATCGGCGCGCACGTCACGCTGCGCGGCGACCGCGCGTGGGAGTTCCTCGATCGTCTGTTGTCGCTCGCACTTCCGCGCATCCGTGACTTCCGCGGTCTGAGCGACAAGCAGTTCGATGGGCACGGCAACTACACCTTCGGTGTCGCGGAGCAGAGCATCTTCCACGAGATCAATCAGGACCAGATCGACCGCGTCCGCGGCTTCGACATCACGGTCGTGACCACCGCCAAGACGGATGACGAGGGTCGCGCTCTTCTGCGCGAGTTCGGCTTCCCGTTCAAGCAGGCCGACGCCCCCCAGTAACACCCGAACAAGACAGGTCGCATTTCTTCGGTCGCTCAGGCCGCGACATGCGAAACCGATTGAGAGAGAAGAAGTACTCACATGACAATGACAGATCCGGTCGCCGACATGTTGACCCGTCTGCGCAACGCAAACCGCGCCTACCACGACACGGTGTCGCTCCCGAACAGCAAGCTCAAGGGGCACATCGCGGAGATCCTCCAAAAGGAGGGCTACATCTCCGGATGGAAGATCGAGGAGGCCCGCGTCGGCTCGACCCTGACCATCGACCTCAAGTACGGCCCGAACCGCGAGCGGTCCATGGCCGGTATCAAGCGTGTCTCGAAGCCCGGCCTCCGCGTCTACGCGAAGTCCACCGAGATCCCGCGCGTTCTTGGCGGCCTCGGCGTGGCCATCCTGTCCACTTCCTCCGGTCTTCTGACCGACCGCGAGGCGAGCAAGAAGGGCGTGGGCGGGGAAGTTCTCGCCTTCGTGTGGTGATCTGAGATGTCTCGAATCGGACGCATGCCCATCGACGTTCCCGCCGGTGTCACCGTGACGATCGACGGCCAGGCCGTCAGCGTCAAGGGCCCGAAGGGCGAGCTGTCGCTCACCGTCGCTACACCCATCGAGGTCAACCTCGAGGAGGGTCAGATACTGGTCACTCGTCCCGACGACGAGCGCGCATCGCGCTCGCTGCACGGACTGACCCGCACACTCATCTCAAACCAGATCATCGGCGTCACAGAGGGTTACTCCAAGGGCCTCGAGGTCGTCGGGACCGGTTATCGCGTGGCCGCCAAGGGGAGCTCGATCGAGTTCGCTCTGGGCTACTCGCACTCCATCACCGTCGACCCGCCAGCTGGCATCAGCTTCGAGGTCGAGGGCAACAACAAGTTGACCGTCAAAGGCATTGACAAGCAGGCCGTCGGTGAGGTCGCCGCGAACATCCGCAAGCTGCGGAAGCCGGAGCCCTACAAGGGCAAGGGCGTGCGGTACGCGGGCGAAGTCGTCCGCCGCAAGGCCGGAAAGAGTGGGAAGTAATGGCTACCTCCGTCAAGATCGCTAAGAGCAAGTCCTCGCAGCGCTCCCGTCGTCACAGTCGGCTGCGCAAGCGCATCGAGGGATCTGCCGAGCGTCCGCGCCTCGTCGTGACCCGCTCGGCACGCCACGTGTTCGTGCAGGTCGTCGACGACGCTCGGGGTCACACCCTGGCATCCGCGTCGACGCTCGAAGCGGATCTGCGAACCTTCGATGGTGACAAGACCGCCAAGGCCCGCAAGGTCGGCGAACTTGTCGCCGAGCGCGCGAAGGCCGCCGGCGTCGAAGCCGTCGTGTTCGATCGTGGAGGCAACCGCTACGCCGGTCGCGTCGCCGCGATCGCCGAGGGCGCCCGTGAGGGAGGCCTGGAGCTGTGAGCACGGAATCGTCGAACGCGCCCGTGGGCGCCGACAGCACCGCGAATGTAGAGAACAAGGAGCAGGACGTGACGTCCGAAGAGACCCCTGTCGTCGAGACCCCCGTGGTCGAGACCCCCGTCGTGGAGGGAGCTGTCGTCGAGACGGCTGCTGGCACCGCGCCGACCGCTGAGGAGCCCCGCGAGGCCCGTCGTGGCAGCCGGGAGCGCAGCCCGCGCAACGACCGCAACTCGCGTGATCGTGGGGCTGACAGCCAGTTCCTCGAGCGCGTCGTGACCATCAACCGCGTGTCCAAGGTCGTCAAGGGCGGCCGTCGCTTCAGCTTCACGGCGCTCGTCGTCGTCGGAGACGGCAACGGACTCGTCGGCGTCGGCTACGGCAAGGCCCGCGAGGTCCCGCTGGCGATCTCGAAGGGCGTCGAAGAAGCGAAAAAGAACTTCTTCCGCGTCCCGCGCTCCGGCAAGACCATCCCGCACCCGGTGCAGGGTGAGGCCGCTGCCGGCGTCGTGCTGCTGCGTCCTGCCGCTGCCGGTACCGGCGTCATCGCCGGTGGCCCGGTTCGCGCCGTGCTCGAGTGCGCCGGTATTCACGACATCCTGAGCAAGTCGCTCGGGTCGTCGAACACCATCAACATCGTCCACGCGACGGTCGCCGCGCTCAAGCAGCTCGAAGAGCCGCGCGCTGTCGCCGCCCGTCGTGGTCTCGCCTTCGAGGATGTCGCGCCCGCGCGTCTCATCCGTGCCGAAGCCGAAGACCGGGCCGCCGCGAGTGCAAAGGCAGGTGCCTGATGGCCGGCCGTCTCAAGGTGACCCAGATCAAGTCCAAAATCAGCGAGAAGCAGAACCAGCGCGACACGCTGCGGAGCCTCGGCCTCAAGCGCATCGGCGACTCTGTCGTGCGCGAAGACAGCCCGGCCAACCGCGGCTACGTCCGTGCGGTCGCTCACCTCGTGAAAGTCGAGGAGATTGACTAATGGCCGACGACAACAAGGCCGAGAAGAAGGCGGCCGCCCCCAAGGCAGCAGCTGACAAGACCGCCGCCCCTACGAAGGCCGCTGCCGACAAGGCGACGACCGCGAAGGCTGCTGCTCCGAAGGCTGCCGCTCCCAAGGCTGCTGCCGAGAAGAAGCCTGCCGCCGCGAAGGCGGCTGCCGAGAAGCCGGCGACCGTCAAGGCCGCTGCTCCGAAGGCTGCTGCTGCCAAGGCTCCCGCGAAGGCCGCCGCTGCGAAGCCTGCTGCCGACAAACCGGATCCCGAGAAGGCTCCGGCTGCGAAGGCTCCCGCGAAGGCTGCTACTTCGAAGGCCGCCGCCGCCAAGGTGGACGACGCTGTCGCGGAGAAGCCAGCCGCGCGGGTCACGCCGACCACCAAGCCGGCGAAGAAGGCCGCGGCTCCGAGCGAGACGCGCCCGCAGATCCTGAAGGCGCACCACCTCCGTCCTGCCGTGGGCGCCAAGAAAGCCAAGACCCGCGTCGGACGCGGTGAGGGCTCGAAGGGCAAGACGGCAGGCCGCGGAACCAAGGGAACGAAGGCGCGCTACCAGGTACGTGTCGGCCTCGAGGGCGGCAACCTGAACTCGGTGATGCGTGCGCCCAAACTGCGCGGCTTCAAGAACCCGTTCCGAGTCGAGTACCAGGTCGTCAACCTCGAGCGTCTTGCTGAGCTCTACCCGAAGGGCGGCGATGTGACCATCGGCGACCTCGTGGCGAAGGGTGCCGTTCGCAAGAACGAGAAGGTCAAGGTTCTCGGCAATGGTGACATTGCGGTTAAGCTGATTGTCGCGGTCGACAAGGTCTCCAGCTCTGCCGAGCAAAAGATCGTCGCGGCCGGCGGTTCCATCAAGTAGGTACCGTGTAGCCATCGGATTGGTGGTCCCTCCGGGGGCCACCGTCCGAGGTCACCATCGGGGTCGTTCCGATCCCTCAGCCCCAACCACCTACCGGGAGGCGTCGTGTTCAGTGCGGTCGCGCGGATCTTCCGCACTCCAGACCTTCGTAAGAAGATCGGCTTCACGCTGGCGATCATCGCGATCTTCCGCCTGGGCTCGTTCATCCCTGCGCCATTCGTCAACTTCGACAACGTGCAGACCTGTCTCACCGACAGTTCGGGCTCCTCGGGGAGCCTGTACGACCTCGTCAACCTGTTCAGCGGCGGCGCGTTGCTCAAGTTGTCGATTTTCGCGCTGGGCATCATGCCCTACATCACGGCGTCGATCATCGTGCAGTTGTTGCGCGTGGTCATCCCTCACTTCGACAACCTCTACAAAGAGGGGCAGTCGGGTCAGGGTCAGCTGACGCAGTACACGCGCTACCTGACCATCGCGCTGGGCGTCCTGCAGTCGACGACCCTCATCACGGTGGCCCGCAGCGGTGCCCTGTTCGGCACCAGCAACTCCTCGACCGCCTGCTCCAACCTCATCGCCAACGACTCCTGGTACGCGATCCTGCTTATTGTCATCACGATGACCGCGGGCACCGGCGTCATCATGTGGATGGGTGAGCTCATCACCGAGCGTGGCGTCGGCAACGGAATGTCGATCCTGATCTTCACCTCGATCGCCGCTCGCTTCCCGAACTCGCTCGGATCGATCGCGACGCAGAAGGGTTGGGAGACGCTGACGCTGGTGATCGCCATCGGCGTGATCATTATGGTGCTTGTCATCTTTGTCGAGCAGTCGCAGCGACGCATCCCTGTGCAGTACGCGAAGCGGATGGTCGGTCGGCGCACCTACGGCGGCAATAACACCTACATCCCGATCAAGGTCAACATGGCGGGCGTCGTGCCGGTCATCTTCGCCTCCTCCCTGCTGTACCTGCCCGCGCTGATCGCCCAGTTCAATCAGCCAGCGGCCGGCAAGGCGGCGGCGCCGTGGGTGACCTGGATTCAGACCTACCTGACCCGCGGAGACAACGCGCTGTATATGGCGCTGTACTTCCTGCTGATCGTCGGATTCACGTACTTCTACGTGGCCATCACCTTCAACCCGGATGAGGTGGCCGACAACATGAAGAAGTACGGCGGCTTCATCCCGGGCATTCGTGCCGGCAGACCGACGGCTGAGTATCTGGACTACGTGCTCACGCGCGTGACACTGGCGGGCTCGATCTATCTCGGGTTGATCGCGCTCGTGCCTCTCATCGCGCTCGCGCTGGTGGGTGCCGACCAGAACTTCCCGTTCGGCGGTACCAGCATCCTGATCATGGTCGGAGTCGGCCTCGAGACGGTGAAGCAGATCGACTCGCAGCTCCAGCAGCGGCACTACGAGGGCCTCCTCCGGTGACCCTTCGACAGGTTCAGGGCGACGCCCGATTCCTGATCGTCGGCCCCCCGGGTGCCGGCAAGGGCACGCAGGCCGCACGGATCTCGGAGAGCTTCGGCATTCCGACGATCTCGACCGGCGACATGTTCCGCTCGAACATCGCGCAGAACACCGAGCTCGGTCAGCAGGTCAAGGCGATTCTTGACGCGGGCGACTACGTGCCGGACACCCTAACGAACGCGCTCGTCAAGGACAGACTGCGCGCCGCGGACTGCGAGGGCGGATTCCTGCTCGACGGCTATCCGCGCACCACCGATCAGGTTACGTTCCTCGACGAACTGCTGGCGGCGGACGGGCACGCGCTGGATGCTGTCGTCCAGCTGGTGGCCGACCACGATGAGATCGTCAGACGGCTGCGTAAGCGCGCCCTCGAGCAGGGCCGCACCGACGACACCGAGGAGGCGATCCGCCATCGCCAGGAGGTGTACCGCCGCGAGACGGAACCGCTGGTCGCGGAGTACCGAGATCGCGAGCTGCTCATCGATGTCGATGGCCTCGGAGAGATCGACGACGTGACCGTCCGCATCTTCTGCGCCCTAGCCGAACGCGGTCTCAGCGGCGTCGAAGCTGCCAACGGGTGAGTTCGCCACGGGCGGAGCGGAACACTACACCTGGTTTGGCCAAACGGTTGGGAATGAAGTAGGCTCGATCTTTGGTGCTTTGGGCCCGCGTTCTGCGTGTCGCCGCACCACAATCCACCCCGCCGAAGAGGCACCCACGCATGACCAGTACGACATTGTGAGCGATTAAAGAAGGTATGGCCAAAAAGGACGGCGTTATCGAGATCGAGGGCTCCGTGGTCGAAGCTCTTCCCAACGCGATGTTCCGCGTTGAGTTGACAAACGGACACAAGGTTCTCGCCCATATCTCGGGAAAGATGCGCCAGCACTACATCCGCATCCTCCCCGAGGACCGCGTGATCGTGGAGTTGAGCCCCTACGACCTGACTCGCGGACGGATCGTCTACCGCTACAAGTAGTCGGCTGGAAAGTAACGGTTCCGCATTTCCTTTCTCTCTCGTTGAGGGAAGGGGACTGAGGTTCACGACGACAGCGAAAGAGAAGAAGACATGAAGGTCAAGCCCAGCGTGAAGCCGATCTGCGAGCACTGCAAGGTGATCCGCCGCAACGGTGTCGTCATGGTGATCTGCAAGAACAACCCCAGGCACAAGCAGCGTCAAGGCTGACAGCGGGGGCCATTTCTGGCCGCCGCCGTGACCCGGCCGCCCGTCTCAAGCGGGCCTCGAGCAAATAACTCAATACGAAATCCGCATCACCAACATCCGTCGTGAGGCGGTGACACCCCGGGTCGGGAGGCTCGCGCACCGGTGATGCCCCACCCTCCCGAATTTCTCAAGGAGAAGCCACCATGGCACGTCTTGCTGGCGTGGACATCCCGCGTGAAAAGCGCGTGGAAGTCGCACTGACATACATCTACGGTGTGGGGCGCACGCGCGCTCTCGCCACCCTCAAGGACACCGGGATCTCCGGTGACATCCGCGTCAAGGATCTGACCGACGACCAGCTCATCGCTCTCCGCGACTACATCGAGGTCAACTACAAGGTGGAGGGTGACCTCCGACGCGAGGTCGCCGCCGACATCCGCCGCAAGGTCGAGATCGGCTCCTACCAGGGCATCCGTCACCGTCGCGGTCTCCCCGTGCACGGTCAGCGCACCAAGACCAACGCCCGTACCCGCAAGGGACCGAAGCGTACCGTCGCCGGCAAGAAGAAGGCAGGCAAGAAGTAATGGCCACCCCGAAGGCAGCCGCCGGTCGCAAGCCGCGCCGCAAAGAGAAGAAGAACATCGCAGTGGGCCAGGCCCACATCAAGTCGACGTTCAACAACACCATCGTCTCGATCACCGATCCCAGTGGCGCGGTCATCGCCTGGGCCTCCGGCGGCGACGTCGGTTTCAAGGGCTCCCGCAAGTCGACTCCCTACGCGGCAGGCATGGCCGCCGAGGCCGCTGCTCGCAAGGCGCAGGAGAATGGCATGAAGAAGGTCGACGTCTTCGTCAAGGGACCAGGTTCGGGTCGCGAGACCGCGATCCGCTCGCTGCAGTCGGCCGGCCTCGAGGTCGGATCGATCAACGACGTGACGCCCCAGGCCCACAACGGTGTTCGCCCGCCGAAGCGTCGTCGAGTCTGACCCCCTGGCGTTCCTGTGAAGCGATTCACAGGAACGCTCGGAATCCGGCGCGCGCGAGCGCCGCATTCCTCCTGGCCGTCGCTTCGCAACGAGCCGAAGAACAAGAACCTCACACAACTCAAAAACACGGCGGCCTAGCCATCCGCTGATCTTCCGTGAGTGCCATATGGCGGGCACTCTCGCCGAAAGGAAAACCACGTGCTCATTGCACAGCGACCCACCCTGTCCGAGGAGAGCATCTCCGAGTTTCGTTCGCGCTTCGTCATCGAGCCGCTGGAACCCGGGTTCGGCTACACCCTCGGCAACTCACTCCGCCGCACGCTGCTGTCGTCCATTCCGGGCGCGGCGGTCACCAGCATCCGTCTCGACGGCATCCAACACGAGTTCGACACGATCCCCGGGGTGAAGGAGGACGTCGTCGAGATCGTCCTCAACATCAAGAGCCTCACGGTCTCGAGCGAGCACGACGAGCCGATCACGGCCTACCTGCGCAAGCAGGGTGCCGGTCAGGTCACGGCCGCCGACATCTCGGCTCCTGCCGGTGTCGAGATCCACAACCCGGAGCTCGTCATCGCGACTCTGAACGAGAAGGCGAAGTTCGAGCTGGAGCTCACCATCGAGCGCGGCCGCGGCTACGTCTCGGCGACGCAGAACCGCAGCGAGTTCAGCGAAGCCGGTCAGATCCCGATCGACTCGATCTACTCGCCGGTGCTGAAGGTCACGTACCGCGTCGAGGCGACCCGTGCCGGTGAGCGCACCGACTTCGACCGCTTGGTCGTGGATGTCGAGACCAAGTCGGCGATCACCCCCCGCGACGCGATCGCTTCGGCCGGCCGCACGCTGGTCGAGCTGTTCGGTCTCGCGCGCGAGTTGAACTCCGCCGCCGAGGGCATCGAGATCGGCCCCGCGCCGGTCGACGCCGTGCTCTCGAGCGAGCTCAGCATGCCGATCGAGGACCTCGACCTGAGCGTGCGCAGCTACAACTGCCTCAAGCGTGAGGGCATCAACACGGTCAGCGAGCTCGTCGCCCTCTCGGAGACGCAGCTCATGAACATCCGCAACTTCGGTCAGAAGTCCGTGGACGAGGTGAAGGACAAGCTCGTCGAGCTCGGCCTCTCGCTTAAGGACGGCGTTCCCGGCTTCGACGGGGCGCACTTCTACGGCGGATACGACGACGAGAGCGTCTGAGGCCGCGGTTTCCGCGATCCGACGTCACTCACTGTAGAAACACTGGAGAACTAGACCATGCCTCAGCCCACTAAGGGTCCCCGCCTCGGCGGCGGTCCGGCGCACGAACGCCTGCTCCTCGCGAACCTCGCCGCCGCGTTGTTCACGCACAAGAGCATCCAGACCACCGAGACGAAGGCCAAGCGCCTCCGTCCGCTGGCGGAGCGCCTCATCACCTTCGCCAAGCGCGGCGACCTGCACGCGCGTCGTCGCGTGCTGGCGACGATCTCTGACAAGGGCGTCGTGCACGAGCTCTTCACCGAGATCGCTCCGCAGATGGCCGACCGTGAGGGTGGCTACACCCGCATCATCAAGACCGGCTACCGCAAGGGCGACAACGCCCCCATGGCCGTGATCGAGCTCGTCCTCGAGCCCGTGAACAAGAAGCCGGCCAGCTCGAAGAAGTCCGCGGCCCGTGCCGACGTGACGCCGGCCAAGGCCGCGCCCGTCGAGGCCGCCCCGGTCGAAGAGACGGCAACCGACGAGGCCGCCATCGCCGAGACGGACGCGGAGATCGTCGCCGAGACCGGTGCCGATGTCGCGGATGACGCGTCCACCGTCGTTGCCGACGAGGCGACCGCCGACGAGGCGACCGCCGAGTCCGAGGCCCCCGAGGCCGACGCCAAGGCGTAGTCGCACCGCATTTCGGAACGGGTCCGGCCATCGCGTCGGGCCCGTTCCGGCGTTAACCTGGCCGGATGACGCAGCTCCCGTTGAGCGAGCGGGTCGACGCCCCCCTCGAACTGCAGCCGACGCCCGTGCCCGGAGTCACCTGGCGTCCCGCGACGCCGGATGACATCGACGCTGTCACCGCACTCGTGGGCGCGATGGCCGCCGTCGATCACCCGGACTGGGCCGAGACCCGGGACGACATCGAGCTGGAGTTCGGTCACAGCTGGGTCGAGCTGGAGCACGACGGTCTGGCGGGAGTGATCGACGGTGAGCTCGTCGCCTTCGGCTTCGTCGTGGCGCCTCCCCATCCGGAAACGGTCGTCCCCTCGATCCTCGAGGGCGGCGTACATCCGGCGTCCCGGGGCCGGGGAATCGTTTCCGGGCATGCCGTGACGATGGGCTGGAACGCGCCGTGCTGGACGTCGACAGCGAGAGTTCGACCGGCGCGCTGGGTCTGTACACCGGCATGGGCTTCGGTGCGGTGAGCGGCTCGCGCGCCTACATCAAGGCGTTCTAGACGAGCCGCGGACTAGTGCGGCGTCCGATCCGGCCCGTTAGGCAACGGGCCGCCGGACGGCGGCAGCTCCGCCAGCCGCTCGAGTGCGGCCTCGATCGAGTGGGTGAAGACCCGGGCTCCGGTCGGGCCGAAATGGATCTGGTCGCGATTGAGTTCGCCCAGGATCGGCTGGGCCGCGTCGTGCCAGTTCGAGAGCTCGACATTGCGGTAGCTCGCGGCGAACGCCGACAGGATGCGGTTGTTCGGGTCGATCCAGCCGCGGGGCGCCTGAGCGGTGATGACCACGAGCTCGCGGTCCCTCCCGATCGCGGCGCGCGGCTCCTCGAGGGTGCTGCGGGCGATCGGACCGTTCGTGGCGAGCCCCACGACCACGACCGGACGCAGGGTGCCGTCGTCGGCCTGCGCCCGCACGATGTCGAGCGCGGCGGGAAGTCGCCGTGAGACCGCGGCATCGATCGAGATGCCGGGCAGCCGCGACTCCAGCCCGGGAGCGGCGGCCAACATGACGGAATCGCCGATGGCCGAGATCTGCGGGCCGGCGACCGGCGTCGCGCTCGGCCTCGAGGTCGGTGACGAGTGCGGCGACGGCGACCCGTCCCCGCCCCCGTCCCCGCCCCGCGCCTCACGGATCGCGCGCTGGCCGGCCTCGACGGCGCGCTGGGACTGCCCGACGCCCGGATCCGAGGTGAGGGCGGCGACCGTCCCCACGCCTGCGGTCACTACCAGGAGCGCGACGGCGACGCCGGCGATTGCGCGCGGGGCGGTGGCGTGCCATCCGGATCTCAGCACACGGATCGTCTCGCGGAAACCCTGCCGACGGATCGGCTGCTCGACCAGACGGTACGACAGCGCAGAGATCGCGACCGTGATCACGAGGGCGATGCCGCCGAGAGCCCACCCCGCGACGCCGTCACGCGGCCAGCTCGGGAGCACGCTCACCACCAGGACGAATACCGGCCAGTGCCAGAGGTACAGCCCGTAGCTGCGCCGGCCGATCCACCGGAACGCGCCGAGTTCGAGCAGCGCGGCGAGCGGGGTCCCGGGCACCCGGAGTGCGGCGATCACGATCGCGGTCAGCACGGCGACGACGACCAGGCCGCCACGGAAGACGACGGCGGCATCGCCGGGCATGGTCACCGCCATCCCCAGCAGTGCGAGCAGCGCGAGGGGTCCGGCGAGGCCGAGCGCGGTGCGCGCCGCGCGCGGCCACTCGAGCGCGTGCCGCGGCCAGGTGTCCGCGAGCAGCGCGAGCACCGCGCCGATCGCGAGGCCGAAGGAGTGGGTGTCTGTGCCGTAGTAGACGCGGGTGGCGTCCGTGGAGGTCCAGAGGGCGGCCATCGCAAGTGCCGAGGCGACGGCGAGGAGCGTCACGCCGGCGATCCGGAGCGGCCGCGGCATCCGGAACAGCGCGAGCACGAGCAGCAGCGGCCAGACCAGGTCGAACTGCTCCTCGACCGCGAGCGACCACAGGTTGCGGAACAGCTCGGGGAGGCTGTCGCCGAAGTAGCTCGAGCCCGTGGCGAGCAGCAGCCAGTTGCTGCTGAACGTCGCGGCGCCGAGCACCTGCAGGCCGAGCCCGACGAGCACGTCGCCGCCGATCACGGCCGCGGCCCCACAGCAGACCAGGACGAGGATGCCGAGTGCCGGCAGGAGGCGTCGCGCGCGTCGTGTCCAGAACACACGCAGTCGCACGCGGCCGGAGTCCTCCCGCTCCCGCAGCAGCAGGCTGGTGATCAGGTAGCCGCTGACCACGAAGAAGATGTCGATGCCGAGGTAACCGCCGACGGTGGTACCCGGCGTGAGGTGGAACAGGATCACGAGGGTGACCGCGACCGCCCGCACCCCGTCGAGCCCCACGACGCGGAACGGGGTCGAGACCTCGGCGGCGTTCTTCCAGGCCGCGGTGGCAACCAGGGCCGCCCGCGTTGTCCGTGCGGTCCCGGGGGTCATCAGTGGGGTGCTCATGTCGGGGGAACTCCAACGGCCCAGCGTACCCGCCGCCCTAGACTCACTCGGGTGGGAGAGGCGAACGACGGCGTGGAGACGGTCCGCCTGCGACTCGACCTCGCCTACGACGGCACCGACTTCGGCGGCTGGGCCAAGCAGCCCGGGCGGCGCACAGTGGAGGGCGAGCTCGAGACCGCTCTCGGCACGGTCTTTCGCAAGTACGGCGCCTCGCCCCGACTGACCGTCGCGGGTCGCACCGATGTCGGGGTGCACGCCCTCGGTCAGGTGGCGCACCTCGAGCTCACGCCCGCACAGCTGTCCAGCCTCGATCGCCCGCACCGCGGCGGTCCCGCGCCGAAATCGCTCGGCCCGGACGCCCTGACGCGACGGCTGAACGGCATCGCGGGCCTCAAATCCGACATCGTCGTGACGCGGACGGCCGTCGCGCACCCCGGTTTCGACGCCCGTTTCTCGGCGCTCTGGCGGCTCTACGAGTACCGCATCGCCGACACCCGGGGGCTGCGTGACCCGCGGCGCCGCTCCCACACGCTCTGGCATCCTGCCGAGCTCGATGTCGAGGCGATGGATGCCGCAGCCCGCTCCCTGCTCGGCCTGCACGACTTCGCCGCATACTGCCGGCCGCGCCCCGGAGCCACCACGGTGCGCACCCTCCAGGACTTCTCGTGGACCCGCGACGCGGACGGCGTGATCATCGCCCGGGTGCGCGCCGACGCCTTCTGCCACAGCATGGTGCGCGCGCTCGTCGGTGCCTGCGTCGCAGTGGGGGAGTCGCGACTGCGGGCCGGGCGTGTCGCGGGGATCCGCGACGAGGTCACCCGGGGATCCGAGTTCATCGTGATGCCGGCCCGCGGGCTCACCCTCGTCGAGGTGGGCTACCCGGATGCCGCCGAGCTCGCAGAACGCGCAATCCGGACCCGGGCGAAGCGGGCGACGTTCGACAAAGACGATCTTCTGGACTAGCCTGACAAGGTTGCCTCCGCACCCGGAGACACGTTGAGCCCTCCACCGTCGGGTTCCAGACTCCGCCGAAGCGCTTGCGCCGGCGCAGCGGAACGCACACCGGAGTGGGATTCACGAACACCTCGACAGAAAGCAGTCATTCCGTGACGCGCACGTTCAGCCCCAAGCCGGCGGACATCAAGCGGGAGTGGATCGTCATCGACGCCACCGACGTCGTCCTCGGCCGCCTCGCCAGCCACACCGCCGCCATCCTGCGCGGCAAACACAAGCCCACCTT
Source organism: Microbacteriaceae bacterium (assembly GCA_025352325.1). Classification (GTDB taxonomy): domain Bacteria; phylum Actinomycetota; class Actinomycetes; order Actinomycetales; family Microbacteriaceae; genus Lysinimonas. The sequence continues at coordinate 26,050 of JANXTR010000026.1, forward strand.
CGCTCCTCACATGGACATGGGTGACTTCGTCATCATCGTCAATGCCGAGAAGATCGCACTCACCGGCGCCAAGCTCGAGAAGAAGCTGGCATACCGCCACTCCGGCTACCCGGGCGGGCTCTCCTCGGAGACCTACGTCGAGATGCTTGAGAAGCATCCGACGCGCGCCGTCGAGAAAGCCGTCCGCGGCATGCTGCCGAAGAACTCGCTGGGTCGTGCCCAGATCAAGAAGCTGAAGGTCTATGCGGGTCCCGAGCACCCGCACTCGGCCCAGACGCCGACCGCTTACACCCTGGGCCAGGTCGCGCAGTAGCGCGCAGCCCCTTCCCGCGAACCAAGACTTTCAAGGACAAGAATCAGATGGCGAAGATCGAAGAAGCCCTCCCCGAGGAGCTCGTGCAGAGCTTCACGACCGAGACCCCGGCCGATGAGGCCCCCAAGGCGCCGCGCCCGGTGCTGAGCGTCGGCGGTTCCGCCGTCGGTCGCCGCAAGGAGGCCATCGCCCGCGCACGCCTCACGCCCGGCACCGGCACCTTCGTGGTGAACGGCCGCACGCTGGAGGAGTACTTCCCGAACAAGCTGCACCAGCAGCTGATCAACGACCCGTTCAAGGTGCTCGACCTGCTTGGCAGCTACGACGTGATCGTCAAGATCACTGGCGGCGGCCCCTCCGGCCAGGCTGGTGCGCTCCGCCTCGCGATCGCCCGCTCGCTGAACGAGATCGACCGCGAGAACAACCGTGCCGCGCTCAAGAAGGCCGGCTTCCTGACTCGTGACGCACGCGTCATCGAGCGCAAGAAGGCCGGTCTCAAGAAGGCCCGCAAGGCCTCTCAGTTCTCGAAGCGATAGGTCTTCCGGCTTCGGCCGCGAGATGCCTCGCCTCTTCGGAACCGACGGAGTCCGAGGGCTGGCCAACGGTGAGATCATCACCGCCGACCTGGCCCTCGGCCTGGCACAGGCCGCTGCCGTCGTTCTGACGCGGGGTCGGCACGCCGACGAACTCCGCGCGCAAGGTAAGCGCCCCCGCGCGGTTCTGGCGCGTGACCCGCGCGTGTCCGGTGAGTTCATCGCGGCCGCCGTCGCCGCGGGGCTCGCGAGCTCGGGCATCGACGTACTCGACGCGGGCGTCATCCCGACCCCCGCAGCCGCATTCCTGGTGGCTGACATCGGGGCGGACTTCGGCGTGATGGTCTCCGCCTCGCACAACCCCGCCGCCGACAACGGGATCAAGTTCTTCGCCATCGGCGGCACGAAGCTTCCCGACGAGGTCGAGGATCGGATCGAGCACGCGCTCGAGCAGCCGAAGATGACGCCGACCGGCGGTGGCGTCGGCCGCATCCGCCGCTTCGCCGACGCCGAGGACCGCTATGTGGTCCACCTCATCGCGACGCTCGACGCGCGGCTCGACGGCCTGCATGTCGTCATCGATGCGGCCCACGGCGCCGCTGCCGGTGTCTCGCCCGAGGTCTTCGCGCTCGCCGGCGCCAAGGTAACCGTCATCGGCGCGGACCCCGACGGGCTCAACATCAATGACGGCGTCGGGTCAACCCATCTCGAGGGCCTCCGCGCCGAGGTGCTCGCCCAGGGCGCCGACCTCGGAATCGCCCACGACGGCGACGCCGACCGCTGCCTCGCGGTGGATGCCGCGGGCAACGTCATCGACGGCGACCAGATGATGGCGATCCTTGCCGTGTCGCTCAAGAAGCGCGGACTGCTGGCTCAGGACACACTGGTCGCCACCGTCATGAGCAACCTCGGACTGCGGATCGCGATGGCCGAGCACGGCATCCGCCTGTTGCAGACCAAGGTCGGCGACCGCTACGTGCTCGAGGAGCTCGACGCGCACAAGCTCAGCCTCGGGGGCGAGCAGTCCGGCCACATCATCTTCCGCGAGAACGCGACGACCGGCGACGGCATCCTGACCGGACTGCAGCTGGCGGCCGAGATGGCGCGCACCGGCAAGACGCTGGCCGAGTTGGCCGCCGTCATGACCGTGTATCCGCAGGTGCTCGTGAACGTGCGCGGCGTCGATCAGCATGCGCTCGACTCGGATGCCGGTATCGCCGACGCTGTCCGGGCCGCCGAGGAGCGCCTCGGCGACAGCGGCCGCGTGCTCCTGCGCCCGTCGGGCACAGAACCCCTGGTGCGTGTCATGGTGGAGGCGGCGGATCAGACGATCGCCGAGACCATTGCCGAGGAGCTCGCCGCCGTCGTGCGCGACCGCCTCACCGTGAGGAGCTGACATGCCGCTCGAAGGCGACTACGCGCCGAGTACCTCGGAGTGGGCCCGCACACAGGCGGAGGCCTACGAGGCGAGCGGCGGCACCGATGCACGCGACCTCCGCGGGATGCCGATCATCGTGCTCACCTCGGTGGGGGCGAAGTCCGGGCTGCTGCGCAAGACGGCGCTGATGCGCGTGGAGCACGAGGGCCAGTACGCGGTCGTTGCCTCCCTCGGGGGCGCGCCGAAGCATCCGGTCTGGTATTTCAACCTCGAGAAGACTCCGCAGGTCGAACTGCAGGACGGCGCCGAGAAGCACGACTACCTGGCGCGCGAGGTCACCGGCGACGAGAAGGTCGTCTGGTGGGAGCGCGCCATCGCGGCCTACCCGCCCTACGCCGACTACCAACGCAAGACCGAGCGCGAGATCCCGGTGTTCGTGCTCACCGAGGCCGACGCCGCCTAGCTCAGAGCTTGCGCAGCAGCACGCTCGACACAGTGTGGTCGGCGTCCTTGCGCAGCACGAGCGACGCGCGCGCCCGCGTGGGCAGCACGTTCTGCTCCAGATTCGGGCCGTTGATGTCACGCCAGATGGAGTGGGCGCGCTCCACGGCCTCGGTCTCGCTCAGGGCGGTGTAGCGGTGGAAGTAGGACTTCGGATCGGTGAAGGCGCCGCGCTGCAGACGCAGGAAGCGGTCGACATACCACTTTTCGATGTCGGCGGTGCGGGCATCCACATAGATGCCGAAGTCGAACAGGTCGCTGACGGCGAGACGCCCGGTGGTGGGTGGCTGCAGCACGTTCAGCCCCTCCACGATCAGGATGTCGGGCTGATTCACCACGATCTCGGCCTGGGGCACGATGTCGTAGCTGAGGTGCGAATAGAAGGGGGCCCGAACCTCGGGGGCGCCGCTCTTCACCCGGCTGACGAAGCGCAGCAGTGCCCGGCGGTCGTAGCTCTCAGGGAAGCCCTTACGCTGCATGAGCCCGCGGCGCTCGAGCTCGACGTTGGGGAAGAGGAAGCCGTCGGTGGTGACCAGCTCCACGCGGGGCGTGTCCTCCCAGCGGCTGAGGAGAGTGCGCAACAGGCGGGCGATGGTCGACTTGCCGACCGCGACCGACCCGGCGATGCCGATCACGAACGGCGTCTTCTGCGCCGGTTGACGGAGGAATCCGGTCGTCGCCTGGGCGGTGGCGCGGGCTCCCACGGCGTAGAGGTTGAGCAGGCGGCTCAGCGGGACGTAGACGTCGGCCACCTCGTGCGGGTCGAGGGTGTCGCCGAGTCCGCGGAGCCGGACGATCTCGGTCTCGGTGAGCGGCTGCGGCACGCTTGGCGCGAGGGCGGCCCAGTCCGAGCGGTCGATCTCGAGGAACGGCGTCTCCCCGTGGCTGTGTGAGCTGCTCGGGTCCGTCATCCCCTCCAGGGTATCGGGGAGAGGGCCGGTGGGAGCGCAGCGAGGAGCGAAGGCGGCCCCGGTAGAATCAGCGTCATGTGTGGAATCGTCGGATATGTCGGGCCGGGCAGCAGTGTCGAGGTGCTGCTGGGCGGTCTGAAGCGGCTCGAATATCGCGGGTACGACTCCGCGGGCGTGGCCGTGATCGATGACGCGGGTCGGCTCGAGACCCGCAAGAAGGCCGGCAAGCTGGGCGTCCTCGTGGAGGATCTGGCGGCATCCGGTCTGCAGGACGGCCACACTGGCATCGGCCACAGCCGCTGGGCGACCCACGGCGGCCCGACCGACGTCAATGCGCACCCGCATCTTGGCGACGACGGCAAGCTGGCGCTCATCCACAACGGCATCATCGAGAACTTCGCCGAGCTCAAGCAGGAAGTGCTCGACGCGGGCGGCGTCTTTACCAGCGAGACCGACACCGAGGTCGCGGCCCTGCTCGTCGGGCAGGCGTACCGCGAGACCGGCGACCTCACCGAGGCGCTGCGCCGGGTCGTCGCGCGGCTCGAGGGCGCGTTCACCCTGCTGGTGCTGCACGAGGAGGTGCCCGGCGTCGTGGTCGGCGCTCGCCGCAACTCGCCCCTCGTGATCGGGCTGGGCGACGGCGAGAACTTCCTGGGGTCGGATGTCGCGGCCTTTGTCGAGCACACCCGGCACGCCCTCGAGATCGGTCAGGACCAGATCGTGACGATCCGCCCGGATTCGGTCGTCGTCACGGACTTCGCCGGAGTCCCGGTCACCCCGAAGGCTTTCGAGGTCGCCTGGGACGCTTCCGCCGCCGAGAAGGGCGGCTGGCCGTCGTTCATGAAGAAGGAGATCAGCGAGGAGCCGGAGGCGGTCGCCAAGACCCTGATCGGACGCCACCACGACGGCGCGGTGACTCTGCCCGAGCTGGACCCGCTGACCGACGTGCTCGCCGACATCGACCGGGTCGTTGTCATCGGCTGCGGCACCGCGGCCTACGCCGGCATGCTCGGCAAATACGCGATCGAGAAGTGGGCGCGCATCCCCGTCGAGGTCGAGCTCTCTCACGAGTTCCGCTACCGCGATCCGGTGATCGACGGCCGCACGCTCGTGGTCTCGGTGAGCCAGTCCGGCGAGACGATGGACACCCTGATGGCGGTCAAGTACGCCGCCCAGCAGGGGGCCCGCACGCTGTCCATCTGCAACACCCAGGGCTCGACGATCCCGCGCGAGTCGGATGCCGTGCTCTACACGCACGCGGGCCCCGAGGTCGCCGTCGCCTCCACCAAGGCGTTCGTCGCCCAGGTCACCGCGCTGTACCTGCTCGGCCTGTACCTCGCCCAGCGGCGCGGGACTCTCGATGGCGCCGCCGTGGCCGCTCAGTTGCAGGAACTGCAGGACGTGCCCGACAAGCTCGACCAGGTCATCGAGGGCGCGTCGGAGCACATCGCGCAGCTCGCGCACTGGATGGGCGACACGCAGTCGGTACTGTTTCTCGGTCGCCATGTCGGATACCCGGTGGCGCTGGAGGGCGCTTTGAAGCTCAAGGAGCTCGCGTACATTCACGCGGAGGGCTTCGCCGCGGGGGAACTCAAGCACGGTCCGATCGCGCTCATCGAGCCGGGGCAGATCGTGTTCGTGATCGTGCCGAGTCCGCGCGGGCCCGGGTCGCTGCATCCGAAGGTCGTCTCCAACATCCAGGAGATCCGCGCGCGCGGCGCCCGGGTCATCGCGATCGCTGAGATCGGGGATGTCGCGGTCGTGCCGTTCGCTGACGAGGTCATCCGCATCCCGCTGGCCGACCCGCTGTTCGAGCCGCTGCTTGCCGTGGTGCCGCTGCACATCTTCGGCATGGAGCTGGCGACTGCCAAGGGCCTCGATGTCGACCAGCCACGCAACCTGGCGAAGTCCGTCACGGTCGAATGACCCGCTGCCGACGCGGGTGTCGGGGATGATGGGGCCATGGCAATCACGGGCATCGGCGTCGATGTGGTCGACCTAGCCCGTTTCGAGCGCGCGCTGTCCCGCACGCCCGCTCTGCGCGCCCGTCTGTTCGCTGTGAGCGAACGTGATCGATCTCTGCGCTCTCTCGCCGGCCGATTCGCCGCCAAAGAGGCCTTCATCAAGGCGCTCGGGGAGTCCACCGGGATCCGCTGGCACGACATGGAGGTCGTGCAGGATGGGCGCGGCGCGCCCACGATCCGGGTCTCGGGCGCCGCGGCATCCCTCGTCGCGGAGAAGGGGATCGTCGCGATCCACCTCTCGATGACGCACGATGCCGGCGTCGCTGTCGCCTCCGTCGTCTGCGAGAGCGCATGAGCCAGGACACCGGCGTCGCGTTCCGGCAGGCGACGATCGACCTGGATGCTCTCCGCTCGAACTTCGCCATCCTGCGAGAGGCCGTCGCTCCGTCGGTGGTGATGGCTGTCGTGAAGGCGGACGCCTACGGGCACGGTGCCGCGCTCGTCGCCCCCGCGCTCGCCGAGTCCGGCGCGGACTGGCTCGGCGTCGCCGACCTGGGCGAGGCGCTGGCGCTTCGTGCGGCGGGGATCACGACACCGCTGCTGGCGTGGCTTCACGGCCCCTCGACGGCCTTTGCGCCCGCCGTCGACGCCGGAATCGACATCGGCGTGAGCTCGCTCGACCAGCTCGAGCGCGCGGCGGCGGCCGGGCGAGCGGCCGTGCAGCTGAAGGTGGATTCCGGCCTGAGCCGCAACGGGATCGCGCCGGCCGAGCGGGCGGCGGTCTTCGAGCGCGCGGCGGCGCTGCAGAGGAGCGGCGACATCCGGGTCCGTGGCATCTTCAGCCACCTCTCGAACACCTCGGCCGTCGACGATGCGCGCCAGAAGCAGGTCTTCGAGCGGGCCGTTGCCGAGGCCCGCGCCGCCGGGCTCGACCCCGAGCTGCGGCACCTCGCCTCGACGCAGGCGTCGCTCGAGCAGCCGTCGTTCCGCTTCGACATGGTGCGCATCGGCATCGGTCTCTACGGGCTGCCCGCGGCCAACTCGGTGGATGTCGCGGCTCTCGGTCTGCGCCCGGTGATGCAGCTCGAAGCCCGCGTGGCCGCCGTGCGCCGAGTGCCCGCCGGAACGGGTGTGTCGTACGGCTACACGCACCGCACCGAGCACGAGACCACGCTCGCCCTGGTGCCGCTCGGCTACGCCGACGGGGTGCCGCGTGCCGCATCGAGCCGCGCGGAGGTCTCGATCAACGGACGCCGGTGCCCCGTGGTGGGCCGGATTGCGATGGACCAGTTCCTGGTCGACGTCGGAGAGGGCGCGGCGCGGGTCGGTGACCGCGTCGTGCTGTGGGGGGACCCGGCCGACGGCGCCCAGAGCGCCGAGGACTGGGCGGCCGCCGCCGACACCATCGGCTACGAGATCGTGACGCGGGTGGGGCCGCGGGTGCCGCGGGTGGCGCGGTGACCCGCGCGGCACTCCGGTTCTGTATGACAGTCCTACAGAACCGGAGCGCGGCGAGGGAGCGGCCGTGATCGAGCTGACGATCCCCGATTCCGGGGCGATGGAAGCGCTTGGTGCCCGGCTCGCGCCCCTGCTGCGCGCCGGCGACCTCGTGCTGCTCAACGGGGAGCTCGGCGCGGGCAAGACGACGCTCACGCGCGGCCTGGGCGCCGCGCTCGGTGCCCGAGGCGCCGTGACGAGCCCGACCTTCGTGCTGGCGCGCGAGCATCCGACCGCCTCCGGCGTGCCGCTGGTGCACGTCGACGCGTATCGGCTGCCCACGTGGCGCGAACTCGACGACCTGGATCTCGACTACGACCGCGCGATCGTCGTCGTCGAGTGGGGCGCTGGCAAGCTCGACGGGGTGAGCGAGTCGTGGCTGTCGATCGATATCCGGCGGCCGCATGGCGCCGCTGCAGCAACCACCTTCGCCGACGACGATCTCTCGGGGGGCGACCCCCGCGGCGTGACCATCACCGGCGCCGGCCCGCGCGGTCTCGAGCTCGAAGCGTCGCTCGCCCGCGAATAGGCTCGCCGGAAGATTAGGCTGCACAGGTGCTGCTCGCGATCGACACCTCCGCGGGAACCAGCGTCGCCGTCGTCGATCGCGACCGCGGCATCCTGGCCCAGGCTGACGAGGCGGACACCCGCCGACACGCCGAGGTGATCGGCACGCTGATCGAGCGGGTGCTTGCCGAGGCCGGCGTGACGCCACGCGAGCTGAGCGGCGTCGTGGCCGGCATGGGACCTGGCCCCTTTACGGGCCTGCGGGTCGGCATCGCGGCCGCCCGCGCCTTCGCGTTCGGGATCGGCAGGCCCGTTGTGCCGCTCGTCTCGCACGACGCCCTGGCACTCGACGCCCGGGAGCCGCTCCTGGTCGTCACCGACGCGCGTCGCCGCGAGGTCGCCTGGTCGAGCTACGCGGCGGCCGACGAACTCGGGCTGCCGGTCCGGGTGGGGGGACCGCGGCTGGCGAGCCCCGGCGACCTCGAGGCGGCAGTCGACAGGTACGCCGGCTACCTCCGACTGGATGCCGCCGCCATCCCCGCCGGACCGCTCGGTATGCTCGGCGAACGACTCTTCGCTGCCGGTCGCGCCTTCGGTCCGACGGAGCCGCTGTACCTGCGCGCGCCCGACGTCACCCCCTCCACCGGACCGAAACGGGTGACCGGATGACCGGCACCCCGGCTCCCGCTCCGTCCGCGGCGGCTGCACCGATCCTCCGCCGCGCCACCCTCGACGACCTGGACGCGATCATGCAACTCGAGACCAGCACCTTCGCCTCCGACGCCTGGTCGCGCGGCACCATGCGCGCCGAGCTCGGCTCGCGGCACGGCCACTACCTCGTTGCCGAGCCGGCGCCGGGGAATCCAGATGCCGCGATCGCCGGCTATGCCGGACTCCTCTCGCCTGTGGGCTCGGGCCAGGCCGACATCCAGACCATCGCCGTCGCGCCCGACGCCCGACGCCGGGGGCTCGGACGCACGCTGATGGTCGCCCTGCTCACCGAGGCCCGCGAGCGCCGAGCCACCGAGGTGTTCCTTGAGGTGCGTGCCGACAACCCGAGTGCGCAGGCGCTGTACGTCTCGCTCGGCTTCGAGCAGATCGCGGTGCGGCCGAACTACTACCAGCCCGACGGTGTCGACGCGCACATCATGAAAGCGGCGCTGTCGTGAGGGCGGAGCCCCTCGTTCTCGGCATCGAGACCAGCTGCGACGAGACCGGCATCGGGATTGTGCGCGGCACCACGCTGCTCGCCAACACGATTGCCAGCTCGATGGACGAGCATGCCCGCTACGGCGGCGTCGTGCCCGAGGTCGCGGCGCGGGCGCACCTGGAGGCGCTGCGTCCGACGCTCGAGACGGCGCTCGCCGAGGCCGGCGTCACCCTCGACGAACTCGACGCGATCGCAGTGACCAGCGGTCCGGGTCTCGCGGGCGCCCTGATGGTCGGCGTCGGGGCGGCGAAGGCGCTCGCGATCTCGCTCGGCATCCCGCTCTATGCGGTCAATCACCTGGTCGGGCACGTCGGCGCCGACCTGCTGCACGGTCCGGATGAGCCGGAGCACGAACTCGAGCTGCCGACCGTCGCCCTGCTGGTGTCGGGCGGTCACACTTCCCTGCTGCTGGTGCGCGACCTCGCCAACGACGTGGAACTGCTGGGCGAGACGATCGATGACGCCGCGGGGGAGGCCTTCGACAAGGTGGCGCGGCTGCTCGGGCTGCCGTATCCGGGCGGACCGCAGATCGACGCGGCGGCCGCGACCGGCGACCCGCGCGCGATCCGCTTCCCGCGGGGACTGACCGCGCCGAAGGATCAGGAGCGGCATCGCGACGACTTCTCCTTCTCGGGTCTGAAGACGGCCGTGGCCCGCTGGGTGGAGGCGGCGCGGGACCGCGCCGAACTCGAGGGGGCCAGTGAGGTCTCGGTGCCGGATGTCGCGGCGAGCTTCCGCGAGTCGGTCGCCGACGTGCTCACCGCGAAGGCGATCGCCGCGTGCACGCGGCTCGAGGTGCCGCGACTGCTGCTCGGCGGCGGCGTGGTGGCCAACGCGCGCGTGCGGGCCCTCGCCCAGGAACGTGCGGATGCCGCGGGCGTGACCCTCCGCATCCCGCCCCTGTCGCTCTGCACCGACAACGGGGCCATGATCGCGGCCCTCGGTGCGCGGCTCATGAGGGAGGGCCACGAGCCCTCCGGGCTCGACGTCGGCGCCGACTCGACCCTGCCGGTGACGACCGTCCAGGCGTGAGCCGTGGGAGCATGATCTGCATGTCCGACACGCCTCTAGTCCCGTCCGTGACCCCGGTCCCTCCCGTTCCGCCGGTCGTGCCCGCAGCGGTCGTTCCGCCGCCGCCTCCCGCCGTGCCTCGGCGCCGTGATCTGCGGGCACATCGCGCTGAGTCAGATCAAGCGCACCGGTGAGGGCGGACGCGGCCTGACCCTGGCCGGTGTCATCATCGGCTGTGTCGGCTTGGGTCCCGCGGTGCTCACCGGCATCATCTACGCAACCATCATCGCGGCCGCGGTGTCGTCGAACAGCTACGGCAACTAGCCCGATTCTCGTCCCCCGGCGCCCCGGTATGGTGTACCCCGTTGACAGCGTTCTCTCAGGCTGAAACGATGAACACGCACTGACCACCAAACAAGGAGTCCTCGGAACATGACTGACGTCACGCCCCCGCCGCCGCCCGCCGAGCAGCCGGCGACGCCCCCGCCAGCTGAGCCGGTAATCCTGGCCGCGCCAGCCTACGCCCCCGCCGCGACGCCCACGAAGACGCCGATTCTGAGCATCCTGTCGTTGGTCGCCGGCATCGTCGGCATCGTCGGATTTGCGATCGTGTTCCTACCGTTCATCGGGAGCATCCTCGACCTCTTCATCCCGGCCGCGGCCGTCGTTCTCGGCCTCTTCGGTCGCAAGCGTGAGCCCTTCGCGCCGCGTCCGCTCTGGCTGGTCGGCATCATCCTCGGAATCGTCGGCCTGGCGATCGCGGTGATCTCCCTGATCGGCTGGATCGTTCTCGCGGTGGTCGGCAACTCGTACAACTACTAGGCATCATGCGACCGGCCGGGCGTCCGCGTCCGGCCGGTCGTCCTGTGCAGAGGGCGTCGGCTAGAGCCGCTCCGCCAGCAGGGCCACCCGCGCTCCGCCGATCCGGGTCAGGATGAGCGTCGCGCTCGCGTCGCCCCGCAGCGCGAGCCGTGCGCGGAACGCGGCAGGGTCCACGTCGACCCCGCGCTTCTTGATCTCGAGCGTGCCGATGCCGCGGGCCGCCAGCTCCTTCTTGAGCTTCTTCACGTCCAGCGGGAACCGCTCGATCACGCGGAACGCCGCGCCGAACGGCGTTTCGGGCTCGGTGTCGCTCGTGATCCAGGCGATCGTCGGGTCGAGCATCCGGCCCCCGAGGCGGTGGGCCAGGTCACCGATCAGGCGGCCCCGGATGACGGCACCATCCGGTTCGAGGAGGTACGCGCCGAGCGGCCCCGCCTCGGCGTCCTCGCTGTCGTGTGCCGAGGTCAGCTCGGCAGCGCGCCCGGAGCGCAACACCAGCGCCGCGCGTCCCACGCCCGGCCGCGCGAGCACTCCGCTCCAGACCGCGAGCTCGACGACCTCCCCGTCGACCGAGACCCACTGCGCCTCGATCGGCGTCCCCGACCCGTCTGCCAGCTGCCCGTCGGGCAGCAGCTCGCGATTCAGTCCCGGGCCGAGCTTGATGCCGGTGGGCAGCGTGCGCGCGAGCTCGAAAGCCCAGTCCAGCGACGGCGACCAGTCCGCCGGGTTGTTGAGGCGCGATCCACCCGCCCGCCGGGCGGGATCCAGCCAGACACCACCGACGCCGGCCAGGTCGGTCGTGGTGGCGTCGCCGAGCTCGACCCTGGCCGCCTCGAACGGCGCCAGGTTGAAGCTGGCGATTGCGGCGGTCGCTTCATCTCGCTCCACGGCGAATACCCCGAGGTCGAGGCCCGCCATGGCCAGCGCGTCGGCTCCGATACCGCAGCCGAGGTCGGCCACCACGTCGATGCCCGCACCCACGAAACGGCCCGCGTGCAGCGAGGCGACGCTGAGCCGGGTAGCCTGCTCGAGGCCGTCGGCGGTGAAAAGCATCCGGGCCGCGAACTCGCCAAACTTGGATCTCGCCTTCGCACGCAGCCTGGCCTGGCTCAGCACCGAGGCGACCAGCTCGGGCGGATGCCCGTCCGCACGCAGCCGGGAGACGATGCGCACTACGTCCGCGTTCGCCTCGATCGGCCCGACCTCGTCGAGCAGCCGCAGCCCCTCGGTCGAGAGCAGCACACGCAACTCGGCGACATCCATTCCGATCACGCTACTGGCCGACGCTCGCTCCGTTCGAGGATTCGACAGTCGCACCTCACCGCTTCCTTGATTTGGTCACGCAGCGGCCGGATCCGGAACCGATCGATTGGCACTCGCATTGAACGACTGCTAACGGAAGGCCTATAGTTGTCCTGGCACTCTCCACGCGAGTGTGCCAACCCCTGAGTTTCAGCACTATGAGATTGAGAAAGAGGTCAACCGTGTCGGTCTCCATCAAGCCGCTCGAAGATCGCATCGTCATCAAGCAGGTCGAGGCGGAGCAGGTCACCGCGTCGGGTCTCGTGATCCCCGACACCGCGAAGGAGAAGCCCCAGGAGGGCGAGGTCGTCGCGGTCGGTCCGGGTCGGATCGACGACAACGGCAACCGCGTCCCGCTCGACGTGGTCGTCGGCGACAAGGTCATCTACTCCAAGTACGGCGGAACCGAGATCAAGTACGGCGGCGATGACCTGCTGGTCCTCTCGGCCCGTGACGTGCTCGCGGTCGTCGTCAAGTAGCGTTCAGATCCTGCCGAAAGACCCCGTGACACACGTCGCGGGGTCTTTCGCATGTTCGCGCCCCAGTAGCCTCAGGAAGTGACCACGCCCGTACCCGTGCAACCTGCTCCGGCGCCGAAGCGGTCCGCGAGCGGTCTGGTCTTCGCTCTCGGCTCTTACGTGCTGTGGGGCTTCCTGCCGGTCTACTTCCTGCTGCTGCAGCCGACCGGTGCGTTCGAGATCGTCGCGTACCGCATCCTCTTCTCGCTGGCGTTCTGCGCGGTGCTCCTCACCGTCACCCGCGGATGGCAGCGGCTGTTCGCGCTCGTGCGTCAGCCGCGCATCCTGCTCACTATGGCGGTCGCGGGGGTGCTGATCTACATCAACTGGCAGGTGTTCGTGCTCGCGGTCACGAACAACCGGGTGGTGGAGGGCGCGCTCGGCTACTTCATCAACCCAGTGTTCACGGTGCTGCTGGGCGTGGTCTTCCTGCGCGAGAAGCTGCGGCCCGCGCAGTGGGCCGCGGTCGGGATCTCGGCCGTCGCGATCGTGGTGATCGCCGTCGGCTACGGTACCGTCCCGTGGATCGCAGTCGTGCTCACCCTCTCCTTCGGGCTCTATGGCTTCATCAAGAAGCGCGTCGGAGGGCAGGTGGACGCCATCAGCGGCCTCACCCTTGAGACGGCCTGGCTGACTCCCGTCGCCGTCGTGCAACTGCTTCTCGTCTGGTCGATCAGCGGCCTGACCCTCACGCAGCACGGCCCCGGGCACATCATCCTGATGGTGCTCGTCGGGGTGGTCACCGGCCTGCCCCTACTGTTCTTCGCGGCGGCGGCGGCCCGTCTGCCGCTGTTCGCCATCGGCCTGACCCAGTACCTCACCCCGGTGCTGCAGTTCATCTTCGGCGTCGCGTTCCTCGGCGAGGCGATGTCGACCACGCGGTGGGTCGGTTTCGTGCTCGTCTGGGTGGCTCTGATCGTGCTGGCGATCGACCTGGTCCGCGCCGCGCGCACCGGCCGTCGCGCCTCCCGTGCCCTCGTCTGAGCCCGGGTTAGTGTTCGAGTCGACCCCGAGAGGACTCTGGATGCCGCGCGCCGTCACTCCCATCGGCACCGCATCCCGAGTGGCCAGGTCGGCCGCCGGGCTCGCGGTCGCCGCCGTGCTGGCGGCTCTCCTTGCCTCCTGCACCGGCCAGCCGGCCGCGGCACCCAGCGGCGCCGCGACGGCGTCCCGCTCGGCATCCGCCTCGGCCGCATCCTCGCCGAAGCCGCTGGGCGACGGCGTGCTCCGCATCGGCACCCTGTTTCCCTCGACTGGCGCGACCGACTTCGTCGGCGCCCCCGAGCTCGCCGGCGTGCGGACGGCCGTGGCCGAGATCAACGCGGCCGGCGGCGTGAACGGCAAACCGGTCGAGCTGGTCAGCGACGATTCAGGCGATGCGACGACTGCGACGGCGGAGGCCTCGCTCGCCGATCTGGCGAAGAAGGGTGTCGACGTCATCATCGGCCCGTCGTCGTCGGTGCTCGCCCAGCGACTGCTCACGGCGGCTGCGGCAGCCCATATCCCGATGGTCTCGCCCTCGGCGACCTACCCGCAGTTGAGCACGCTCGACACGCAGGGCGTGTTCTTCCGCACCATCCCGTCGACGGCGCAGCAGGGCGTGGCCCTCGGCACGTTGCTGCCGTCGAAGAAGCAGCTGAAGGTCGCCCTCGTGGCGTCGAGCGATCCGATCGGGCAGTCGATCGTGGCGACACTGGGCGACACCCTGACCGCGAACGGCGGGCGCCTGGTCGCGACCATCGCGCTCACCGCGTCGTCGGATGCGGCGGCCACCGTCGCTCAGGTGAAGGTCGCCGCGCCGGATGCCGTGGTGCTCGACACCCCAGACAACGGCACGCAGACCAAGGCCATGATCACGCAGCTTGTCGCCGCGGGGTTCGGCGGAGCCAAGCTCTGGCTCACCAGCCAGAACCTGGCCGACTACTCGCAGGCGCTTCCCGCCGGCACCCTGACCGGCGTGAGCGGTCTGCTCGAGGGCGCGGACTCGAGCGCCGCCTTCCAAGCGCAGGTGAAGGCGGCCGACCCCGCGGTCCCCGGGTTCCAGTACACGCCCGAGGCCTACGACGCCGCGATCCTCGTGGCGCTGGCCGCGACATTGGCGCACGACGATGCCGGGATGCGCGTGGCCGCCCAGCTGCGGGCGGCGTCCGTCGGCGGCATCAAGTGCACGAGCTACGTGGAGTGCCTCGACGTGCTGAAGTCGGAGCCGGCGATCGACTACGACGGCCTCAGCGGTCCGCTGAACCTGACCGCCGAGGGCGATCCGATGCCCGCCACCTATGGCATCTACAGCTACGCCGCGAACGGCATGTACGCCCGCTCCGGCAACGTCATCGGCTGAGACGAACGCATTCGGACGGAAGCGGGGCGAATCGGTTGTACCCGCCAGGTCCTCCCTTTGCCCGCTACGGTCGCGGTCGACGGTGAGTGGCACTCGTCGATGCGCATCCCTTTGCCACGCACAAGCATGAAGAACAGGGATGTGCCGTATGCATAAGAAAGTCGCCATAGCCGCCGCAGCTATTGTTCTCACGGCGGGGTCAGTGCTCGGGATTCGACCACTCCGTTCTAGACGGATCTGAGGAGGGGTTGGCCCCTCCTCCTCCAGGTCTCGTGCGCCGCCCTCGGAGTGCAGAGATCGAGTGTTTTCGATAACGGAATATAACGAATTGAAGCCGAAGTTATGAAACGCAGCAGCAATGCACGGTCGGGGACACTTTTTCGAAACATGTCGTGATTTGCCTGAAACAGGGCAGGGCTTATGGTCTTCACCACAGAGACAGTCGGCAACGGCAGTCCTCCGGGCTATTTCTTGCACCAGAAAGGTACTCACAGTGAAGTTTTCCCCCACTCGCGCCGCAGCCGGGCTTGCTGCCGCCGCCGCCGCCGCCGCTCTGATCCTCGCGGGCTGTGCCACATCGCCCTCCGCGTCGACAACCACCTCTGCGGCTGCCGCCGGCGCGGCACTGCCCGCGGTTGCCGCGTGCGGCTCGGGCGACGACTCCTCGTCGACGTTCGCGCTCGGATCCTACCTCCCGCTGACCGGTTCGCTCTCGTTCCTTGCGCCGCCGGCGGTCGCCGGTGTCGGTGCTGCGCTGTCGGACATTAACGCTGCGGGTGGCGTGAACGGCAAGAAGGCGTGCATCATCTCGCAGGACTCCAGCGACGGTGACCACAAGGCGATCGGCGACTCGAACATCAAGTCACTGATGCAGTCCAAGCCGTCTGCGATCGTCGGCCCGGAGTCGTCGAGCGTGACGCACAACATCCTCCCCGTCACGCAGCCGACCGGAACCATCGTGTTCTCGCCTGCGGCGACCGACGACGCGCTTGCCGGTGAGGCTCACTTCTTCCGCAACGTGGCTCCGAACGCGTCAGAGGGTGACGCGCTCGCCAAGCAGATCCTGACGGACGTGCCCGCCGCCAAGGTCGGGATCCTGGTCTTCAACGATGCATATGGCATCAACTTGCGCGACACCCTTGCGTCGACCCTGAAGGCGGGCGGAGGTTCGGTCGTCTACGGTGCGGCCGGCCAGGAGTTCCCTTCGACGGAGACCTCCTTCGCGACGATTGTGAACAACGTCCTGGCCGCGAAGCCGGACGTCATCGCGATCATTGCGTTCGACCAGACCTCTCAGATTCTCCCGGCGATCGGGTCTGCTGGATTCGCGGGAAAGAACCTGTACTTCGTCGACGGAAACCTGAGCGACTACTCGAAGACGGCCGGCGTCCCGGACCTCACGGGCTCCAAGGGCACGCAGCAGGGCGTGGACGCCGACAAGACCGTCAAGGCCAAGCTGAACGACTGGTACAAGGCGAACGACGGTAAGGGCAAGGATCTCGGTGGCATTTACAACTACGGCCCCGAGTCGTACGACGCGGTCATCACTCTCGCGCTGGCAGCCGACCTGGCCAAGAAGGACGACTCTGCTTCGATCGAACCTTTCATCCTGCCGGTCACCGGCACGACGGGGGGAACGGTTTGCAAGTCGTACGCTGACTGCCTGAAGCTCATCAAGGGTGGAAAGACCGACATCTGGTACCAGGGTCCGTCGTCGATTGGTCCGCTGAACGCCCAGCACAACCCGTCGACCGCCTACGTCGGCATCTACGAGGGTGACGGCAAGAACACCGCCGCCAAGTTCCTGACCGGAGTGAAGGCAACGATCAGCAAGTAAAACATCGAAGCACCAGGCGGGTGCCGGTCGTCGTGGCCGGCACCCGCCTCTTCACTCACGGAGGGTCGTACATGCTTCATGTCAGGGGACGATGGGGTCTCATCGCCGCCGCGATCATCGTCGCGGCGAGCGCCCTGGGCCTGGTCGCGGCCGAGTCAGCAGTTGCTGCGGGCCCGATCGCTAGTGGCACCAGTTGTGTTGCTGACGCCACTACTGGATGTTTGCAAGGCAAGGTGGTCGACGACAATCGGAACCCGGTTGCCGGAGCTAAGGTCACCGTTACGTCACCGTCGGCGGCAACAGGAAGTTCGAAGACGGCCAAAGACGGATCCTTTTTCTTCGCTGTGACTGAAGCAGGCGCCTACCAGGTCGCTCTCGATCCATCGTCGCTTCCCACGGGCGTCACGCCGAAGACTCCAACCTTGACGGTGACGGTGGAACTGAGCAACATCACCCCGGCTGGATTCGCTCTGAACGGCCATGCCAAAGGTTCGACGTCCCACGCGGCAGCTTCGGTCTCGTTCTGGCAACTCTTGGGCCAGCAGTTCTCGCAAGGCTTGCTCCTCGGACTGTTGCTCGCCTTGGCCGCGATCGGTCTCTCTCTGATCTACGGAACCACCGGTCTGTCCAACTTCGCACATTCGGAGCAGATCACTCTCGGCGGCTTCCTGGCCTGGGTGTTCGCGGTCCAACTCGGCCTGAACATCGTTGTTTCCGCAGTGATTGTTATTGCTCTCACTTCTCTCTCCGGCTACCTGCAGGACAAACTCATCTGGGGTCCGCTGCGCAAGCGCGGGCTCGGTCTGACGCAGTTGATGGTCGTGACAATCGGGCTCTCGCTCGCGCTCGAGTACGTCTTCCAACTGATCTTCGGCGCGCGGGTCTACCCGGTTGCCACAGATCTCGAGCTCAATACCGGGCCGCTGAACATAACGCCGACGGCCTACTGGTCGATGCTCGTATCGATTGTCGTGCTGGCATTAGTGGGTCTCGCCCTCACGTTCAGTCGGCTCGGGCGCGCAACTCGAGCCGTGGCCGACAACCGCGCCCTGGCGGCCGCATCCGGTATCGACGTGGAGCGCGTGATCAGGATCGTCTGGATCGTGTCGACCGGGCTTGCGGGCCTATCCGGTGTTCTCTACGCCCTGGTGAACGGCGGCGTGTACTGGCTGACGGGCGCCCAACTGCTGCTCCTGGTCTTCGCCGCCGTCACCCTGGGCGGGATCGGGACCGCGTTTGGCGCGCTCGTCGGGTCTCTGATCATCGGAGTCGTTGCGAACGTGAGTACGTTGTTCATCCCGCAGGACCTGAAGTACGCCACGGGGCTAGTGATCCTGATCGTGGTCTTGTTGGTGCGGCCTCAGGGCATCCTGGGCCGCAGGGAAAGGGTTGGCTAGGACATGGACGTCGGCTTCTACTTCAGTACCCTCTTCACAGACTTCGGGTCGACGGCCCTTTCGGTCATCACTGCCTCGTACGTGATCGCGGCCATCGGGCTCAACATCCACTTCGGCTTCACCGGTCTGCTCAACATCGGTCAGGCAGGATTCGTGTTGCTCGGTGCGTATGGGTTCGCGATCACCGTTCGATTTACCCAGAACTTCTGGCTGGGTGTCGTCGTCGCACTCGTCGCGGCTGTTCTGTTCGCCCTGGTTCTCGGGCTACCAACGCTCAAGCTGCGGGGCGATTATTTGGCGATTGTGACAATCGCTGCCGCCGAGATCCTCCGTTTGCTAGGCGATAACCAACTGCTGGCACCGTTTACCGGGGGTACCTTCGGCATTCCGGGCTCTGCTTTCTCGAAGCCATTCTCAGCGCTGTCGCCGTTCCCCCAGAACGGATTGTTCCAGCTCGGCCCGTTCAACTACCCGCTCAGCGAGGGTGACAGCTGGTGGCTTCGAATCGTCGCATGGGGCATCGTCGCCTTGTCCATCGTCGTGTCCTTCCTGCTGGTTCGTAGTCCCTGGGGTCGGGTGCTTCGCGGCATCCGTGAGGACGAGGATGCGATCCGCAGCCTCGGAAAGAACGTCACCGTCTACAAAACGCAGAGCCTGGTGATCGGCGGCCTCTTCGGCGCCGTAGCGGGAATCGTCAACGTGCTGGCAACGTCGGTCTCAGCAGACGCCATGGGAAGGACCCTGACCTTCGAGCTCTATACCTGTCTGCTTCTGGGCGGTGCAGCGACGGTCTTCGGCCCGCTCCTTGGCACGTTCCTCTACTGGCTGGTGCTGGTCTTCCTGAGGGACACGATCGGGTTCTGGGTTCCGTCCGGAATCCTGAGTCAGCAGCAGATCCCCCAGATCACCTGGATTTTCGTCGGAGTTGGTCTCATGCTGTTGGTGATCTTCAGGCCTCAGGGCATCCTGGGGAACAAGAAGGAGCTGGCGTTCGGTGACTGACGACGACTACGACTACGACCGCGCTGAGCTGCGAAAGAAGCTTGACAAGGTCGACGAGGTGCCGGGCTCCGCCAAGCCCAATCCGATCCTGACCGTCGATCGCATCACTCGCCGCTTCGGGGGGATCGCCGCGGTCGACGTGGATCATCTGGAGGTTCAGCGTGGCTCGATCACCGCGTTGATCGGCCCCAACGGCGCAGGCAAAACGACGTTCTTCAACCTGCTGACC
Organism: Microbacteriaceae bacterium; assembly: GCA_025352325.1. GTDB lineage: Bacteria > Actinomycetota > Actinomycetes > Actinomycetales > Microbacteriaceae > Lysinimonas. The sequence continues at coordinate 45,323 of JANXTR010000026.1, forward strand.
GGGTTCGACATCCCCGATCGGCCCCAGAACGGCGGCGAAAAGCCGCACTGGGAGTTCCAGGGAAGGTCACTCGCGTCGACTAGTGCCTTCCGTGTCGCCCGCGAGGGCATGGTACGGACCTTTCAGCTCACGAAAGCCCTCTCGGCGATGACCGTCATGGACAACATGCTGTTGGGTTCTCAGGAGCAGACGGGCGAGAAGCTTTCCAGGTCCATGCTCTGGCCACTTTGGCGCGGCAAGGAGAAGGCGATCCGGGCCAAGGCCGAGGACCTGCTTGGGCGCTTCAAGCTTCTTGAGAAGAAGGACGACTACGCGGGCAGCTTGTCGGGGGGCCAGCGCAAGCTGCTGGAGATGGCTCGAGCACTGATGAGCGATCCAACAATGATCATGCTCGACGAGCCGATGGCGGGCGTTAACCCGGCTCTGACGCAGTCTCTCCTGGGCCATATTCAGGATCTGCGCGATCGGGGGACGACGGTGCTGTTCGTCGAGCACGACATGCACATGGTGCGTTTCATCTCCGACTGGGTGATCGTCATGGCGGAGGGCAAGCTGGTCGCGGAGGGCAAGCCTGGCCACGTGATGCAAAACCAGGCTGTCATCGACGCCTACCTCGGCTCACATCACGATCAGGACCTCGGTGATGATTCTGTGCTCGACGAGGATTTCGCCACGGCGGTTACACAAGAAGACGCCGAGTTGGTCAAGGAGAAGGAGGCCCTGGAGGCCTACGCCGACTCGGTGCGTGCCCAAGAAGGAGACGAGAACTGATGGTCGTCTACACAGGAACCGGAGATCCTCTGGTCAGCGCCGAGGAGGTGATTGCGGGCTACCTACCGGGGATCGACATCTTGCATGGATGCAACTTGACCGCGTATCCCGGTGAGTTGGTCGGGATCATCGGCCCCAATGGTGCCGGCAAATCGACTTTGCTCAAAGCGCTTTTCGGATTGGTCCCGATCCGTTCCGGCAAAGTCACCCTTCGTGGCGAAGACATCACGAACCTCAAGGCGAACAAGCTGGTGCAAACTGGCGTCGGCTTCGTACCTCAAAACAACAATGTGTTCCCCTCGCTCACCATCGAGGAGAACCTCCAGATGGGCCTCTTTCTGCGGCCTCGCCGGCTCGCAGAGCGACTCGAGGCGATGTACGAACTGTTTCCCGTTCTGGGTCAGCGCCGACGGCAACGAGCGGGAGGGCTCTCCGGGGGCGAGCGGCAGTCGCTCGCGATGGCGCGTGCTCTCATGATGGAACCCAGTGTCCTTTTGCTCGACGAGCCGTCAGCTGGATTGTCTCCGGTGCGTCAAGACGAGACCTTCATCCGCACCCGCAAAATCAACATGACCGGTGTCACCGTCATCATGGTCGAGCAAAATGCACGACGATGCCTCCAGATCTGCGACCGTGGATACGTGCTCGATCAGGGAAAGAACTCGTACACGGGTACTGGCCGCGAGCTGGCCAAGGACCCGAAGGTCATCGAGCTCTACCTCGGAACGCTCGCGGAGGATGTCGACGCGTCCTAGGAATGTGCGGCTCGAAGTCCCGTTAACATAGGTAATCCGCGCTCCAACGTCGCAGCCCGGCACCCTTCCCGCGCGACTCAGAGGACAGCATGGACCAGCCCGATCCCTTCGGTTTCATCGGCCTCACCTACGACGACGTGATGCTCCTTCCGGGCCACACCGACGTGATCCCGAGCGAAGCGGACACCTCGTCCCGGCTCACCCGGCGCATCACCTTAAGTTCCCCGCTCGTGTCGAGCGCGATGGACACCGTCACCGAGTCGCGCATGGCGATCGCCATGGCGCGCCAGGGCGGCCTGGGCGTGGTGCACCGCAACCTGTCCATCGAGGACCAGGCGATGCACGTCGACAAGGTGAAGCGCTCCGAGTCCGGAATGATCTCCAACCCGGTGACGACGACTCCGGATGCCACGGTCGCCGAGGTCGACGCGATCTGCGGCGAGTTCCGGGTGTCGGGTCTGCCGGTGGTCGAGGGCGACGGCCGTCTCGTCGGCATCATCACGAACCGCGATATGCGCTTCGTCTCGCCGTTCGAGAAGGCCACGACCCTCGTGCGCGACGTCATGACGAAGATGCCGCTCATTACCGCCGCCGAGGGCATCGATCCGGATGACGCGGTCGCGATCTTCGCGCAGCACAAGATCGAGAAGCTTCCGCTCGTCGACCCCTCCGGGCGCCTCACGGGTCTCATCACCGTCAAGGACTTCGAGAAGACCGAGAAGTACCCATTCGCCACCAAGGACGAGGCGGGTCGACTCCGCGTCGGCGCCGCGATCGGCTTCTTCGGCGACGCCTGGGACCGCGCGGGCTCGCTGCTCGACGCGGGGGTCGACCTCATCGTGGTCGACACGGCCAACGGAGACAGCAAGGGCGTGCTCGACATCATCCGTCGCCTGAAGTCCGACCCGGCCTTCGCCGCGATCGACATCATCGGCGGCAACGTCGCCACCCGCAGCGGCGCGCAGGCGCTCGTTGATGCGGGTGCCGACGCGATCAAGGTGGGCGTCGGTCCCGGATCCATCTGCACCACGCGCGTGGTCGCCGGCGTCGGCGTGCCCCAGGTGACCGCTGTCTACGAGGCGTCGCTCGCCGCGCGCGAGACCGGCATCCCGGTCATCGCCGACGGCGGACTGCAGTACTCGGGCGACATCGCGAAGGCGCTCGTCGCGGGCGCGGACACCGTCATGCTCGGCTCGCTGCTCGCCGGCACCGACGAGAGCCCGGGCGACCTCGTCTACAGCAACGGCAAGCAGTTCAAGAACTACCGCGGAATGGGATCGCTCGGAGCTCTCAGCGACCGCGGCAAGAAGACCTCGTATTCGCGCGACCGCTACTTCCAGGCCGACGTGCCCTCGGATGCCCAGCTCATCCCCGAGGGCATCGAGGGCCGGGTGCCCTATCGCGGCAACCTCGCCACGACCGTGTACCAGCTGGTCGGCGGACTGCGGCAGTCGATGTTCTACGTCGGCGCGCGTACGATCCCCGAGCTCAAGCAGCTCGGCAAGTTCGTGCGCATCACCCCGGCCGGTCTGAAGGAGTCGCACCCGCACGACATCCAGATGACGGTCGAGGCGCCCAACTACTCGCGGTAGTCCTCGCTCCGCTCGTTTGAGCGGCTAGCGCGAGCGGATCGGGGCGATCCGGGAGATCGCCTCGGTCAGCATCTCGGGCGAGCACGCCAGGTTGAGGCGCGCGTGGCCGGCGCCGTCCGGCCCAGAGCGCGGAAGTCGAGCTAGGCGAGGAAGCCCGCGTTCGGGTGGCGGTATCCGACGCTCGGCAGGTTATCGGCGAGCAGGCGCGCGAGCAGAGCGCTCGACCGTTCGATCGTGGCGCTCGCCCCGTCGAGCCACTCGACGTTGTCGCGGAAGCCCGCGATGCTCGCGTGGAGCCCAGGATGCTGGTGCGCGCCCCGACCTCGAAACTCATGGCGTCGAGCACGGCGAGGCAGCGCTGCGACTCCGCGACGAGCAGGGCGCACTTGAAGCCCGCGAGATTGAAGCCTTTGCTCGCGGACGTGACGGTGATGCCGACCTCGCGGGCGGCATCCAGTCCGTCGAGGTCGAGCCGATAGCCGGCGTCTCGCGTCTCGTCGAGCAGGAGCGGCACGTCGACTGCGACCCCGTCGACCTCCCGCACGAACTCGCGGAACGGTGGGTACACCGGCGTTGTGATGACGACCGCGTCGCCGCGCGCCGTCAGCCGGCGGAGGGTCTCGACGATGGCGACGATGGCGACGCTGACGACGGTGGCGACGATGGCGACGCTGACATCGGTGGCGGTCCGGATGCCGTCGCGAGCCGGTCGCCAGCCCCACCGGGGCTCGCCCGGGCTGCCGACGTAGCCGGAATCCGAGGCCGCGATGCGCTCGTGCAGCACGCGGCTGATCCCCGGCGCGAGCGGGTAGTCCATCTCGGCGACGAAGAGCGGCAGCGCCTCGGGCGGGTAGGCCGTCCACTTCTCGCTCGTGCGCAGGTGCAGGGTGTCGAGCGGCTCGGCGTGCACGTCCGTCCCCCGAGTCGGCCGTACCGGTCCCGATAGGCTGGCGCGGTGAGTGACATCGAGATCGGCCGGTCCAAGCGGGCGCGTCGCGCCTTCGCATTCGACGACATCGCGATCGTTCCCAGCCGTCGCACCCGCGACCCGCATGACGTGTCGGTCAAGTGGTCCATCGACGCGTTCACGTTCGAGATGCCCGTGCTCGCGGCACCGATGGACTCCGTGGTCAGCCCGGCTACGGCGATCCAGATCGGCAAGCTCGGCGGCCTCGGTGTGCTCGACCTTGAGGGCCTGTGGACCCGCTACGACGACCCCGAGCCGGTGCTGGCCGAGATCCGCTCGCTGACTCCGGATGCCGCGACGACGCGCATGCAGCAGCTCTACGCCGAGCCCATCAAGCCCGCTCTGATCAAGGAGCGTCTCGCCGAGATCCGGGCCGCGGGCGTACCGGTGGCCGGAGCCCTCTCGCCGCAGCGCACTCAGGAGCACTCGCAGGCCGTCGTCGACGCGGGCGTGGACCTCTTCGTCATCCGCGGCACCACCGTCAGCGCCGAACACGTCAGCAAGACGGTCGAACCGCTCAACCTCAAAAAGTTCATCTACGAGCTCGATGTGCCCGTCATCGTTGGCGGGGCCGCGACCTACACGGCAGCGCTCCACCTGATGCGCACAGGCGCGGCGGGCGTGCTGGTTGGCTTCGGCGGGGGAGCGGCGTCGACGACGCGCGCGAGCCTCGGCATCCACGCTCCGATGGCGACCGCTGTTGCTGACGTGGCGGGAGCACGCCGCGACTACCTCGACGAGTCGGGCGGCCGCTATGTGCACGTGATCGCCGACGGCGGTCTCGGCACCAGCGGCGACATCGTGAAGGCCATCTCGGTCGGCGCCGACGCGGTCATGCTCGGCACCGCGCTCGCACGCGCCGAGGAGGCCCCGGGTGGTGGCTGGCACTGGGGTGCCGAGGCACACCACTCCGAACTGCCGCGCGGCGGACGGATGCATGTCGGCACGGTCGCCCCGCTGGAGCAGCTGCTGTTCGGACCATCCTCCAACCCCGACGGCCGGGTCAACCTCATCGGGGCGCTGCGGCGCTCCATGGCGACGACCGGATACTCCGACCTCAAGGAGTTCCAGCGCGTCGAGGTCGTTGTCGCGCCGTACCAACAGGGCTGAGGGGCCCGGCGGCCGGGACGGCCACCGGCGCTGGCGCCGCCGCGAGACCAGAAATGGCCTCGCTCCACGCGGAGCGCGCGCTGGTTCCGCCTGGGGCGTACCGCCAGGTCGGGTCCGATGACCGCCGGTAGAATGGACACATGGTTGACGTACGGCGTGTGAAGCTCCCCGGGGTCGGGGTGCTGCACACCTTCGTCACGGATGACGGCGGCAAGGTCGGCGTGATCAGCCACCGTTCCGGTCACAGCGACCTCATCACGTTCGCCGATGCCGAGGACGGCGCCGCGAAGAAGGTTTCGCTACGACTCGACGAGGACGAGGCTCACACGCTCGCCGAGCTCCTCGGCGGCACCAAGATCACCGAGTCGCTCTCCGGCCTCGACCAGATCCCTGGGCTGTCGATCGACTGGTTCCACGTCGACTATGACGACCACATTGCCGGCCAGCCGCTCGGCAGCATGACTACCCGGGGACTGCCGGGCGTGACGGTTGTGGCGGTGGTGCGCGGCGAATCCGCCAACCCCGCCCCCGATGAGGACTTCAAGGTCTTCCCCGGCGACACCCTCGTGGTCGCCGGAGCACCGGAGAAGGTGGCGAAAGCATTCCTCTTCTACCGCACGGGTGAGTTCAAGGCGAAGCCCGAGTCCGTGGACGCGCCACCCGGAATCTAGCCCGTGGATATCGGTCACGAACTCCTCGTCCTCGGCGTCCTGTTCGTCATCGCCTACGTGCTGGGACGGTTGGGCAAGGTCATTGGCCTGCCCGCCATTCCGATCTACATGCTGGTCGGCCTCATCGCGAGCCCGAACTTCCACTTCTTCCCGCTGAGCTTCAAGTCGTCGGACGTCGAACTCATCGCCGTCGTCGGCCTGATCTTCCTGCTGTTCAGCCTGGGCCTCGAGTTCGACCAGGACGAATTCTTCGGCAACATCCGCTCGCTGCTGCTCTCGGGCGGCACCCGCATCCTGATCAACTTCGGCGTGGGTTTCGCGTTCGGGATGTGGGTCGGCTGGGGTTCGCGCGAGGCGTTGATCATCGCCGGGATGACGGCCACCTCGTCGAGCGCGATCGTCACCAAGCTGCTGATCGAGTTGCGGCGACTGGCGAACCGGGAGACCCCGGTCATCCTGGGAATCGCCGTCGTCGAGGACGTGTTCATTGCGATCTACCTCGCGATCGTGACTGTCATCATCGGCGGCGCGACCAACATCTGGGCGATCGTGCTGCAGCTCACGATCTCCTTCGCATTCCTGATTGCGATGTTCGCCCTTGCGCGCTGGGGCGGCCGGGTCGTCTCGCGCCTGATCGGCACCCGCGATGACGAGCTGTTCACGATCCTGTTCTTCGGGCTCGCCGTCGCGTTCGGCGGCATCGGCGAACTCCTCGGGGTGTCGGATGCGATCGGCGCGTTCCTGATCGGCCTCGTCCTCGGCGCCACCCGTTACAAGGCGCGCATCGAGCAGTTTGCGCTGCCGCTGCGGGACGTGTTCGCCGCGTTCTTCTTCCTCAACTTCGGGCTCGCGTTGAACCCGGCCACCTTCGGCCCGGTGCTGGTGCCGGTGATCGTCGCGATCGTCATGACCCTCGTGCTCAATACCGCCGGCGGGCAGCTGATTGCCCGATTGAACAAGCTGACACCGGCCGAAGGGCTCAACGTCAGCGGCATGCTCCAGAACCGCGGGGAGTTCGCGCTCATCCTCGCGACCCTGGCCGCGGGGGCCGGCTTGGACTCTCGGCTGACTCCCTTCGCTGGACTGTACGTTCTGATCATGGCCATCGTCGGACCCGTGCTCGCGGTCAACTCGGAACGCTTCGGCGGCTGGCTGTTCAGCGGGCAGTCGATCGGCGAACGGTTCTCAAGACGACGGCGGGAGGCCGCCGCGCTCGACGACGCCCCCCTCGATCCCACCCGCGACCGCGACTTCGCGCTGGCCGAGGCCGCTATGGCCGGTGCCGCGGGCGACGATCTGGCCGCCCTGGATGTCGCCGCCTCCGACCACGTGCCCGTGGGCGCCGTCGACGGTCGGGGAACCTTCCTCGAGGATGACCACGAGGGCGAGCTGTTGGCTCCGGGCGAGAGTCCCGATGCTCAAACCGAACGAGATCCGGAGTACTGATGTCGACCGCCACCCCCCGGCCGCTCGGTGCCGATGTCGGCTTCTGGACGATTGCACGGCGCCCGCGCTGGATCGCCGCGCTGCTGCTCGCGCTCGCCATCGCCGCAGGATTCGCCGCGCTCGGCCAGTGGCAGCTTGCGCGCAGCATCGTCGTGCCGGTCGCCGACGCGAGTACGACCGAGACCCCAACCGCGCTCACCACCGTCGCGAAGCCGAACGTGCCGGTCACGGATCCCGAGCTCGGCCACATGGTTACGACCCGGGCGACCCTGGTGCCCGGCGACTTCGTCGTGCTCGGCGACCGGCTCAACCTCGGCGTCACCGGCTACTGGCTGGTCGGTCACGCGACCACGAGCGGCGGGGACCTCGCAGTGGCGCTGGGCTGGGCACCAAGTCGTGCAGCGGCCGTCGCGGCCGAGCGGGATGCGTCGATCCGGACGCCACTCGTCGGCCGCTATCTGCCCAGCGAGTCGCCCGATCAGCCGGGGGTGCAGAAGGGGCAGTCGAGCGCGGCATCCGTTCCCGCACTGATCAATGAGTGGTCGACGCTGGGTGACTCGGTTTACGGCGGCTACGTCATCGCGACGGCGCCGAGTGCGGGGCTGCAGAAGATCGACTCGCCCGCGCCGACTGCCGAACTGGGGCTCAACTGGCTGAACCTGTTCTACGCGCTGGAGTGGGCGCTGTTCGCCGGCTTCGCGATCTACCTCTGGTACCGACTCGTCAAGGACGAGGTCGAGAAGGAGAACGACTCAGAGCCCACCTTGGTAGTCGGGGCGCGTTCGTCCGCGAACGTAGGATGAACGCATGCCCTCAGGACCCCTTCTTGCCGACGCACCACGCATCCGCAAAGTCCTCGCCGTGTACCGCGTGTCCGCGATCCTGACGGGCATCTTCCTCCTTCTTCTCTGCGCGCTCACCGTCATTCGGCTTGCATTCAACGTGGATGTCGAGCTCGGCGGTCCCTTCGGGTTTTTGGCGCTGCAGCCCCGATCCTTGATCACCGCCGTCGACCTCACCACCGCCATCCTGATCGTTCACGGCTGGCTGTACGTGCTCTACCTCGGACTCGACTTTCTGCTGTGGCGGATGCTGCGCTTCAGCTTTCGGCGCTTTCTGTTCATCGCGCTCGGGGGCGTCATTCCGGGCCTGTCGTTCTACCTCGAGTTCCGTGTTCCCGCGTACGTGAACCAGCAGCTCGCCGCCGCCGCCGCCAGCCCGACCCCGGCAGGAGCCGCCGCGTGACCAGTTCCATCCCCGTCTCGACAGGCTCGACGAGCGTCACTCCCGCCTCCGAGGCGCACCCCGTTCTCGTCATCGACTTCGGAGCCCAGTACGCGCAGCTCATCGCCCGCCGCGTGCGCGAGGCCGGCGTCTACAGCGAGATCGTGCCGCACACCATCACCGCCGCCGAGGTCGCGGCGAAGAACCCCGCAGGCATCGTCCTCAGCGGCGGACCGTCGAGTGTCTACGAAGAGGGATCGCCCGACCTCGATCGCGGCGTTCTCGAACTCGGGGTGCCGACGCTCGGCATCTGCTACGGATTCCAGGTGATGGCGCAGCAGCTCGGCGGCGAGGTCGCCCCCACCGGCATCCGCGAGTACGGCTCGACGGCCGTCCGGCTATCCGTCTCGGGCGGCGGCGAGGGCGGTCAGCAGCTGCTCGCCGGTCAGCCAGACGAGCAGACCGCGTGGATGAGCCACGGAGACTCCGTCGTCAAGGCGCCTGAGGGGTTCACCGTGCTGGCCTCCAGCGACTCGACCCCGGTGGCCGCGTTCGCGAGCGATGCCCGCAAGCTGTACGGGGTGCAGTGGCATCCCGAGGTCAAGCACTCCCAGTTCGGCCAGCGCGTGCTCGAGAACTTCCTGCACGTCGCGGCCGGCATCCCCGCCGACTGGAGCAGCGGCAGCGTGATCGCCGAGCAGGTGGAGAAGATCCGCGCCCAGGTTGGCAGCGGGAAGGTCATCTGCGGGCTGTCCGGCGGAGTGGACTCGGCCGTCGCCGCCGCGCTCGTGCACAAGGCGGTCGGCGATCAGTTGGTCTGCGTGTTCGTCGACCACGGGCTGCTGCGCGAGAACGAGCGCGAGCAGGTCGAGCAGGACTACGTGGCTGCGACCGGCATCCGACTCGTCACTGTCGACGCGCGCGAGCAGTTCCTCAGTGCACTGGCCGGCGTCAGCGACCCGGAGACGAAGCGCAAGATCATCGGGCGCGAGTTCATCCGGACCTTCGAGCAGGCGCAGGCGGATTTGGTCGCCGAGTCGGCGGCCGATGGCGACCCGATCGCGTTCCTCGTGCAGGGCACGCTGTATCCGGATGTCGTCGAATCAGGCGGCGGGACCGGCACTGCGAACATCAAGAGCCACCACAACGTGGGCGGCCTGCCGGAGGACCTGCAGTTCGAGCTCGTCGAGCCGTTGCGCACCCTGTTCAAAGACGAGGTGAGAGCCATCGGGCGCGAGCTCGGCCTGCCCGAGGTCATCGTCGGGCGTCAGCCGTTCCCCGGGCCCGGCCTCGGCATCCGGATCGTCGGCGAGGTGACGTTCGAGCGCCTCCAACTGCTGCGCAAAGCGGATGCCATCGCCCGTTTTGAGCTGACCGCCGCGGGCCTCGACAACGAGATCTGGCAGTGCCCGGTCGTGCTGCTCGCCGACGTGCGTTCGGTCGGCGTGCAGGGCGATGGACGCAGCTACGGCCACCCGATCGTGCTGCGACCGGTGTCGTCGGAAGACGCGATGACCGCGGACTGGACTCGCCTGCCCTACGACGTGCTCGCGAAGATCTCGACGCGCATCACCAACGAGGTCGCCGGCGTGAACCGGGTCGTGCTCGACGTCACGTCGAAGCCGCCGGGAACCATCGAGTGGGAGTAGCTCGCGGCTGAGTTGCTCGCTAGCCGCTAGCGGCTAGCCGCTAGCCGCTAGCCGCATACCGATCAGCCCACCGCTTCGCGGTCGGCCAGATCAGCCAACGTCCCTGGGCAACACCACTAGCTGCGCGGCATGAAGTACGACAGCAGTCGCAGGATCTCGAAGTACAGCCAGACGACGGTGACGATGATCCCGAAGGCGGCGGTCCAGCCGTACTTGCGCGGCTGACCGGTCTGTACGCCGCGCTGCACGAAGTCGAAGTCGACGACCAGCGAGTACGCCGCGAGCAGCACGACCAGGATGCCGAGCGGCACGCCCAGCGGGATGCTTGTCCCGGGGATCTTCACGTCGCCAAGTCCGTGGATCGAGCTCACGACGCCGAAAGCCACGAGGCAGACGTTCACCAGCGAGTACGCCAGGTAGCCGACGATCGCGACGAGGAAGATCTTCGTCGCGCGCTTCGACGCGCGCACCTTGCCGTTGGCGAAGAGCGCCAGCGTGACGGCGACGACGCCGAAGGTGCCGAAGACGGCGACCGGGACGATGCCGGAGGAGAACTGCCGGTTGTACCAGGCGGAGATGGCGCCGACGAGCACGCCCTCTACCAGGCAGTAAATCAGGATGAGTGGCGGCGAGGGCTCCCGCTTGAAGGAGTTGACCAGCCCGAGCACGAGTCCGATGATCAACGCCGGGATGAGCAGGATCGGCACGAACCAGCCGATCGCCGCTCCGACCACGAGGATCAGGAAGCTGACCAGCGTCTTGACGATCGTGTCCTCGTAGGACATCCGGTCCATCTGGGTGGCCGTGGCATCCGGCAACGCGAAGTGATCGTTCAGTTGCGCGGCGGTGGGTACGGCGACGGCGGGTGCACCGGCGGCAGCGTCCTTGGCGGCCTGGCGCTGCGCAGCCTTCTCCGAGAAGGCGGGGGAGTTCTGGAAGACGGGGTTCGAGATGGCGGGCTCCGAGGGTTGGTGGATGCCTCATAGTTTAGGGAGGATCCCGGGGAAGTGACCGTGAGCTGCGACGACCCGCGACCGCGCGCGCGGCCCACGCCGAGCCCGCCATGACCGCCAGTTCGATGCCGAGGGCGGGCAGCATCCCGTCGTAGTCGCCGTAGACACGGGGCAGATAGACGGCGGCTGCCAGCACGAAGATGAGCGTCGGATAGCTGCGCGCCGGCCGGTGCCGCACGAGCAGCCACGCGATGTACGGCAGCACGAGCACGCCGATGAAGCGCGGTCCGGTGAGCAGCAGCAGCACGGCCGGAGTTGACAGCACGACGGCGACGACGCGTCGCCACCCGTTCGCCGGCATGACGCACCAGCCCGCGATGTGCGCGATGCTGCCGAGCAGCAGCAGCCAGAGCACGAAAGTGTCCGCCCCCGCGATGGCGATGGCCCCGCTGACGATCAGAATGCCGCCTGCGATCGCTCGGGACGCAGGATCGCCCCAGCGCAGTGGGCGCATCGGATCAGGTGTTGAGCACGAGGTAGCTGATGCCGATGACGAGCAGCGCCGCCAGCGAGAGGTAGCCGAGCACGATCGCAACCCACGCGATCGCGGTCCCGCGCTCGCCGCTGCGGCTGATCTGTGTCAGGGCGATGTGGCCGAACAGCGCGGCGAGCGGGCTGATCAGGCATCCGAGGATGAGGGCGATGATCGCCAGCACGTTGATCTTCGGCTCGGGCGTCACCGGGGTGGCCGTGAGCGAGGTGATGGCGTCGGCCTCATCCGAGGGGATGTCTTCGATTCTCAGCACGCCGGTGTCGGTGTTGCCGTACGCGGCAAGCGGAGCGAGTGCGGCCGCGGCGGCGGGCGCTTCGGATTCGGCGGGCGCGGTGACCGCTTCGGGCTCGATCAACTCGACGGGCTCGGCGTGCTCCTCGGACGGGATGACACCGATGGCCGCGGTCAGCGGCACGGTTGTGCGAGTGCCGCAGTAGATGCAGTACTTCCACGACGGTTGCAGCTCGCGGGAGCACGTGGCGCAGACGGTCATGGTCTCGTCAGATTATCGTGAGCGGGTGGCCCCTCCGAACCCCCCTTTCGTCCCGATGGTCATCGGGCACCGCGGGGCACCCGGATACCGACCCGAGCACACCCGGTCCTCGTACGAGTTGGCCTTCGCGCTCGGCGCCGACGCCGTGGAACCCGACATCGTCGCCACCCAGGACGGCGTGCTCGTCGTGCGGCACGAGAACGAGATCTCGAGGACGACGGATGTGGCGCGGCATCCGGAGTTCGTCGCCCGCCGCACGACCAAGCAGATCGATGGATCGAGCCTCACCGGGTGGTTCACCGAAGACTTCACCTGGGCCGAGCTCGCCACGTTGCGCGCCGTTGAACGGCTGCCGAAGCTGCGGCAGCATTCCAGCACCTTCGACGGCACCGAGCCGATGCTGCGGCTCTCCGAACTGCTCGAGCTGGTGGATGCCGCGGCCGAGCGCACGAGGCGACCGCTTCGTCTGGTGGCCGAGATCAAGCATCCGACCCACTTCGCCTCGATCGGACTCCCGCTGGACGAGCTCGTGGCCTCCGTGGTCACCCCCTGGGGCGACCGTTCGCGGCTGACCGTCGAGTGCTTCGAGCAGACGGTCCTCGGCCGGGTGCGCGAGAGGGGGGTGGATGCCGAGCTCGTCTACCTGCTCGAGGCGACGGGCGCCGCCGCCGATCTGGTGGCACGCGACGGCTCAGCGGCACTGTCGTACGCCGAGCAGTTGACAGATGCCGGCCTGGCCCGCCTGGCCCGCGAGGTCGACGGTATCAGCGCCGACAAGAGCCTGCTGCTCGACACCTCCCGGCGCGGAACCGTCGGCGTAACGGATCTGGTGGCGCGAGCGCATGAGCACGGGCTGACGGTCTTCACCTGGACGCTCCGGCCCGAGAACCGCTTCCTCGCGCCCGCGCACCGCGGCGGGACCGAGTCGGCGGCTGCGGGTGACTGGGGCGATTGGCGGCGTGAGTTCGACCTCATCCTGAGCACCGGTGTCGACGGGGTGTTCGCGGACCACGCGGACCTCGCGGTGGCGGCTCGCGCCGGGCTGGCCGGCTGAGGGGTCGCCGGACTGGTGCCTGCCGCGCCGCGTTGCCGGATGTTGATGCAGCAAGGAGTCCAATGGATGACGGCCTCGCCTCTCCCTCCCAACCGCCGATGCGGGTTCCGCGGTGATCGAAGTTGGCAGGCGTTCCCCTCAACGGCGACGTGGATACGGTTGTCGCCGACGACCCAGACGCCCAGCAGGTCCAGCGTCGTCGGCTCATAGGTGGCGGCGGCGGCTCCGCCGGCGTCGGACAGGACCTGTCGGAGTTCGAGTGTCATGCGGAGACCATCGCGTGTGCTGGGATCACGCGATGGTCGGGCATCCATCCCGGTGCAGAACGTCCTGTGCCGTGCCAAATCAAGGTCAGGGAGTCGACGGAGGGGTCGGAGGTCCCGGGATGTGGCGCATCCGGGCCGGGTGCTCCTGCCGTGGCCTTGATGTGGAAAGCCGGGGCCCTGCGGGGCGCCGTGTGACCCTGAGCCGACGTCTGCAGTCGCCGGTAGAATCAGCGGATCATGACCTTCGTTCTTGACGCCTTCGACGCGGATCCGGGGTCACCCGATGCTGCGGCGGACGGCGGACCGCGCGCCGGCGCGTACGGCGGCACCCCGCAACCGGACGAACAGCTCCTCGATGGCCTGAATCCGCAGCAGCGCGAGGCCGTGCTCTACCGGGGACCGGCGCTCCTGATCGTCGCGGGCGCCGGATCCGGCAAGACCAGCGTGCTGACCCGGCGCATCGCCGGACTCATCCAGACGCGCGAGGCGTGGCCGAGTCAGATCCTCGCGATCACGTTCACCAACAAGGCGGCGGCCGAGATGCGCGAACGCGTGCAGGCGCTGGTCGGCGGCGCGGCCGACGGCATGTGGATCTCGACGTTCCACTCTGCGTGCGTGCGCATCCTGCGGCGGCAGGCCGAGGTGATGGGCATGACCCAGAGCTTCACCATTTACGACTCGGCCGACAGCCGGGCGCTGATCAAGCGCATCCTCAAGGAGCTGGATGCCGACACTCTCGGCTTCACGCCCGGCAACGTCGGCGGCCGCATCTCGAAGCTGAAGAACGAGTTGATCGACGCCGAGAGCTACTCGCGCAACATCAACACCGATGACCCGAACGACGTGGCATTCCTCGAGATCTTCCGCCGGTACACCGCCGGGCTGCGTCGCGCGAACGCCCTCGACTTTGACGACCTGATCGCCGAGACCGTGCACCTGTTCCGTGCGTTCCCGGATGTCGCGGCCCTCTATCAGCGCCGCTTCCGGCACGTGCTGGTGGACGAGTACCAGGACACCAACCACGCCCAGTACGCCCTGATCCGCGAGCTGGTGCGCCCCATCAAGCCGCAACACGTGCCCGAAGACACCCGGATGCGCGTAGATGCCGACGGCGGCATCCAGGGTGCCTCCCTCACCGTGGTGGGCGACTCCGACCAGTCGATCTACGCGTTCCGCGGCGCGGACATCCGCAACATCGTCGAGTTCGAACGCGACTTCCCGCAGTCGACGACGATCCTGCTCGAGCAGAACTACCGCTCGACCCAGAACATCCTGGACGCCGCGAACGCGGTGATCTCGAACAACTTCGACCGGCTGGCGAAGAATCTCTTCACCACGGTCGGGTCGGGCGACAAGATCGTCGGCTACACGGGTTACACCGGGCACGACGAGGCGCAGTTCGTCGCCGACGAGATCTCGACGCTGCGCAGCGGCGGCGAGCGGTACAGCGACATCGCGGTGTTCTACCGCACCAACTCGCAGACCCGAGCGCTGGAGGAGATCTTCATCCGCTCGGCCATCCCGTACCGGGTGCTCGGCGGTACGAAGTTCTACGAGCGCGCCGAGATCAAGGATGCGATGGCCTATCTGATCCAGGTCGCCAACCCCGCAGACGACCTGGCTTTGCGCCGCATCATGAACCTTCCCAAGCGCGGCATCGGCCCGGCCACCGAGGCGGCGCTGCAGGGCTACGCCGACCGGGTCGGCACGACGCTGCGCGACGCGTTGCCGGATGCCGGCCAGCTCGGTCTCGGACCGAAGGTAACCGCCGCGATCCTCGACTTCGCGTCGATCATGGACGAGGCGAGCGAGTCGGCTGCGACGGCCAAGCCCGCCGACATCCTGGTCAAGATCCTGGAGCGCACCGGCTACATCGAGGCCCTGCGCGCGACCCGCGACCCGCAGGACGAGGCCCGCATCGAGAACGTCGAAGAGCTCGTGGCGGTCACGAAGGAGTTCGGTCGCAACAACCCGGACGGCACCCTGATCGACTTCCTCACCGAGGTGGCGCTGGTCGCGGCCGCGGACGAGCTGGATGATTCGAGCGGCACCGTCTCGCTGATGACGCTGCACACCGCGAAGGGTCTCGAGTACGAGTCGGTGTTCCTCACCGGCATCGAGGAGGACCTCATGCCGCACCGGATGTCGACGGGCGAACCCGGCGGCCTGGCCGAGGAGAGGCGTCTGTTCTACGTCGGCATCACCCGCGCCAAGAAGCGCCTCTACCTCTCGCTCGCGATGACCCGCTCCACGTTCGGCGACACGAACGTCGCGATGCCGAGCCGCTACCTACAGGAGATCCCGGCCGAGCTCATCGAGTGGCGGCAGAGCCCGGGGATGGCGACCTCGCGGAACGGCACCCGCTCGCGCGCGCTCAACGGGCGGCCGTCGTACGGCGGCTTGACCGCGGGATCGGAACGGTTCGGCTCGCGGGACGCGCTGCCCCCTGCCCCGCCACGAGTGAAGACCGAATGGGCCAACGCGGTCACCAACAAGGTGCGCGATAACGGCGACCTCACGCTAGCCGTCGGGGACCGCATCCGGCACGCCGATTTCGGGGACGGTCGGGTCAGTGCGGTCACCGGCGAGGGCGCGAAGAGCATCGCCGAGGTGCAGTTCGAGCAGGCGGGCCGCAAGCGGCTGCTCATCAAGATCGCGCCGATCGAGAAGTTGTAGAAGCTCCAGTCGCTCGCAGGCCCGGTCGGCAGCTGCAGCAGGGTCAGCTCGCCGTCTCCGAGATTCGCGAGCCCGCGTCCCGGCTGCACTCCGGGGGTGAGGCTGGAGCGGGGAAGCCGGGCGACCGAGTCACGTTCGGGGGCTGCATCCTGTTGATCGAGGCTGACTAACGCGGTGGGACAGCCAATCTGAAAATAGCCTTGCACTCTATTCCGATATATCGTTATAGTGTCGTTTACGGTCACGATGGCTCGTGGACTTCATCTCCGCGGCGTGACCGACCCAAGGAGAATCCCATGCGACACACCAACAAGAACTTCGATCCTCGGATGGCCGCCCTCGCGGCTGCCCGCTTCCACCACGGTGCCTCCGGAGAGCACGGCGACCAGGGTCACGACGACCACGGTCACGAGCGCTCGGGCCGCGGACGCGGGGGCTTCGGTCCCGGCTTCGGAGGTGCGCCAGGCTTCGGCTTCGGTCCCGAGATGATGCGCGACTTCGCGCAGGCCTGGGGCGGTAACGGCCGCGCCCGCAAGGGCGACGTGCGCGCCGCCATCCTGTCCCTGCTCTCGGAGGCGCCGGCCACCGGCTACGCGCTCATCAAGGGCATCGCCGAGCGCACCGATCAGGCCTGGCGCCCGAGCCCCGGGTCGGTCTACCCGACCCTCCAGCAGCTGGTTGACGAGGGACTCGTCCGCCAGCAGGGTGCCGCGGACGGCGGTGGCCGCACCGACTACGAGCTGACCGAGGAGGGCGCCGCATACGTGGCGTCCCACCGGGAGCAGCTGGATGCCGCGTGGCAGACCGCCGGTCCCCGCTCCGGCGGCATCGACCACGAGTTCATGTCTAGCTTCGGCAAGCTCGTGGACGCGGTCAAGCAGTTCCCCCGTTCGGCCACGGCCGAGCAGCGGACTGCCGCCACGGCGAAGATCGATGAGCTCCGTCGCGAGCTCTACCGGATCCTCGCCGACTAGGCCGACTAATCGGACGGGCTTTCGGCTCACCCGCACGAATGAAGGCTCGGTACCATTCGTACCGGGCCTTCATTCGTGAGCGAAGCCCACGATCCCATTGCCGCGGGCAAGGGGCCCCTATGGTCTCGACCATCGAGTTCGAACCGACCGGCGGCCAGGAGGCTGTCAAGCAACTCGTCCTGAGCACCCACACAGCCGGCGGGGGGCTGTCGCCGCGAAGGACGCCTCTACATAACGTTCAGCCTCGGCTTCTCGGCAGACCCGAACGGTCACCTGGTCGCACGCCTGTCGCGCGACTCGGTGATGGGCGCGGTGCGCGGTGGCGCGATCGCCGCCTCCAAGGCCGCGAGCGTGTTCGGCGAGACGGCCGACACGATCGGCACCGCAGCGACGCAGGCCGGCATCTTTGCGGCGACCCGCAACATCGGCTAGAGAGGGGGATCGCGTGCCCGAGCGTGGGTGACCGGCAACGGAGGACCGACGGAGCTCCGACTCCGGCCGGTCGTCAGGTTCGGCCGCAACGTGTCGTTGTGGGTTCGCCGCCATTGTCTGGAGGCGACAGCTAGACCGCTGGTGGTCCTGCCGCCGTTTCGCCTGTCAGCCCCGCGAGCAGCCGCCGCGAGGGCAACTCCCGCAGTCGGCGCGGCGTGACCCGCACCAGCACCCGCGCGAAACCGATCGCCATCCGATATCGACGCGGATGATGCGGCAGCCCGTACGCCGCCCGAACGCTCTCCGGTAACAGCCCGGCCGTCACGGTGCGAACGAGCGGCATGGCCGGTCGTGTCCACCGGGGGATCGCCCGGGAGTGCAGCAGTTCGTGGGCCGTGGCGCGGGCGACGTCGGTGACCTCGAGGGACCCGACGGCATCCTCCCAGTAGTGGGCGAACGCTGCGCGTGAGGCCGGCCACGCGCCGTCGGGCAGCTGCAGCAGCGTGCCGAGTCGGGCATTCGCGGCGTAAATCGCGTCGGCGACCTGCGGCGCGAGCGGTCCGTGCACCTGCTCGTGCAGGTTCCGCCCCACCTCGTGCAGGGTCGCGGCCACCCAGAGCTGGTGCTCGGACTCCTGCGCCCCCGGGATGCCGCGATGGCGAGCATTCACGAAGCCGGCGACCAGCCGCTGCTGCTGCTCGGTCCCGAGCCCGATGGCATAGACGTAGCTGAGAGTGTTGCGCAGGCGCCGCATCGGATCGGTCGCGAAGGAGCTGTGCTGCGCCACTGCGCGCGCCACGACCGGGTCGGCGAGCTGCAGCAGGATCGCGGCGGCACCCCCGAGCACGAGCACGCCGTCGGCGGCGTACTCCTCGAGGTCTCGTGCTCCCGCCATACCCCCATCGTCGCGCACGTCCCTGCGATTCGAGCGGGTAGGCTTCGTGTGGCCCTAAAGTCTCTTGACATCGAACTATCTCGTCATCGAGATACCGCCCAATGGCGCATCCGGGCCGCCCCTCCGAACGCAGACGGAAGAAGCAGGCAGCGTGGATCTTTTCGAGTACCAGGCCCGTGATCTCTTCGAGAAGTACGGTGTCCCCGTCCTACCGGGCATCGTCGCCGATACCCCCGAGGAGGTGCGCGCCGCGGCTGAGAAGCTTGGCGGTGTCACCGTGGTGAAGGCACAGGTCAAGGCAGGCGGCCGTGGCAAAGCCGGTGGTGTGAAGGTTGCCAAGACCCCCGCGGACGCCGAGGAGCTGTCGAAGGGCATCTTCGGTCTCGAGATCAAGGGCCTCACCGTCAAGCGCGTCATGGTCGCGGCCGGCGCCGACATCAAAGAGGAGTACTACTTCTCGGTGCTGCTCGACCGGGCCAACCGCAGCTACCTGAGCCTGTCGAGCTTCGAGGGCGGCATGGAGATCGAGGAGCTCGCGGTGGAGCGTCCCGAGGCGCTCGCCCGCGTCGAGGTGAACCCAGAGGACGGCCTCGACCTCGAGAAGGCCAAGGCGATCGCGGTCGCCGCCAACTTCCCGGCCGAACTGATCGACAAGGTCGCTCCGGTCTTCGTCAAACTCTACGAGGTCTACGTCGGCGAAGACGCGACCCTGGTCGAGGTCAACCCGCTCGTGCTCACCGGCGCCGGCGACATCGTCGCCCTCGACGGCAAGGTCTCGCTCGACGAGAACGCCGACTTCCGTCACCCCGAGCACGAGGCGCTCGAAGACAAGAGCGCCGCCGACCCCCTCGAGGCGAAGGCGAAGGCCCTCGGTCTCAACTACGTGAAGCTCGACGGTCAGGTGGGCATCATCGGCAACGGCGCCGGGCTCGTCATGTCCACCCTGGATGTCGTCAGCTACGCGGGCGAGAACCACGGCGGGATGAAGCCGGCCAACTTCCTCGACATCGGCGGCGGGGCATCCGCGACGGTCATGGCTAACGGCCTCGACGTCATCCTCGGCGACGAGCAGGTCAAGAGCGTCTTCGTGAATGTCTTCGGCGGGATCACCTCCTGCGTCGCCGTTGCGGAGGGCATCGTGCAGGCGCTGCAGATCCTGGGCGACGCGGCCACCAAGCCGCTCGTCGTGCGCCTCGACGGCAACCAGGTGGAGGAGGGCCGCGCCATCCTCGCCGCCGCCAATAACCCCTTGGTGACCCTCGCCACGACCATGGACGACGGCGCCGACAAGGCCGCCGCTCTCGCGAACGCGTAAGGATTCAGAGCAATGTCGATCTTTCTCAACAAGGACAGCAAGGTCATCGTCCAGGGCATCACCGGTGGCGAGGGCACCAAACACACCGCCCTGATGCTCAAGGCCGGAACCCAGGTGGTAGGCGGCGTCAACGCGCGCAAGGCGGGCACGTCTGTCGAGCATGACGGTGGCGTGAGCCTGCCGGTGTTCGGCACCGTGGCCGAGGCCATCGCCGAGACCGCCGCCGACGTGTCGATCATCTTCGTGCCGCCGGTGTTCGCGAAGGACGCCATGCTGGAGGCCATCGACGCCGAGATCCCGCTGCTCGTCGTGATCACCGAGGGCATCCCTGTGCAGGACTCCGCCGAGGCCTGGGCCCACGCCAAGGCGAAGGGCAACAAGACCCGCATCATCGGGCCGAACTGCCCCGGCATCATTACCCCCGGTGAGGCGCTCGTGGGAATCACCCCCGCGAACATCACCGGCACCGGCCCGATCGGACTCGTCAGCAAGTCCGGCACCCTGACCTACCAGATGATGTTCGAGCTGCGCGACATCGGCTTCTCGACCGCCATCGGCATCGGCGGCGACCCGATCATCGGGACGACGCACATTGACGCGCTCGCCGCCTTCGAGGCTGACCCCGACACCAAGGCGATCGTCATGATCGGCGAGATCGGCGGAGACGCCGAGGAGCGTGCGGCCGACTACATCAAGGCGCACGTCACCAAGCCGGTCGTCGGCTACGTCGCGGGCTTCACGGCCCCCGAGGGCAAGACGATGGGCCATGCGGGCGCGATCGTGTCGGCCGGTGCCGGCACCGCGCAGGGCAAGAAGGAGGCCCTCGAGGCCGCCGGGGTCAAGGTCGGCAAGACGCCGAGCGAGACCGCCGCCCTGATGCGCGAGATCATCGCCGCCTTGTAACGGTCTTGCGGACCGGGTCGCTTAGGCTCACGACATGCGTGCACGCCCCCTCGTCCTGGTCGCTGCCGGTGCGGCTGTTCTCATGCTGCTCGCGGCATGTCAGTTCTTCCCGAGCCAGACGGGCTCGACGTCGTCGGGCTCGACCGGGACCGGCGAGGCCGTTGCATCCAATCTGACGCCGTTCTACGGACAGAAACTGAGCTGGTCGAGGCCGAGCAACGGCATCGACACGACGAAGGTCACGGTGCCGCTCGACTGGTCGGATCCGGGCGGGGCGACCATCAAAATCGCGATCGCGCGCCACTCCGCGGGCGCGGGCTCCCTTGGTTCGCTGCTGATCAACCCGGGTGGCCCGGGCGGTTCGGGCTACGACTTCGTCGAGCAGGCCGTCAGCCACGTGGTGACGAAGGCGATTCTCGCCAAGTACGACATCATCGGCTTCGATCCGCGCGGGGTGAACCACTCGACGCCGAAGATCACCTGCTACACCGACCCGAAGCAGGAGAATGCCCTCCTCTACGGCACGTACTCGAGCGCGTACGGCACGCAGGGCTGGATCGACGAGCTCACCACCGTCGAGAAGGACTGGGCCGCCGCCTGCGTGAAGAACACCGGGCCGCTGCTCGGCCACATCGATGCGGCGAGCAATGCGCGGGACATGGATGTCATCCGGGCCGTGCTCGGTGACACGAAGATGCACTACCTCGGGTACTCGTACGGCACCTACCTCGGCACGATGTATGCCGAACTCTTCCCGGGCAAGGTTGGTCGCATGGTGCTCGACGGACCGATTGATCCGCTCGTCGGTGACCTCGATTCGCTGGCCACGCAGATGGCCGGCTTCGACAGCGCCCTGAAGGCCTATATGGCCTACTGCTTGAAGATATCCGGATGCCCATTCACCGGCACGGTCGCGGACGGCCTGCAGCAGGTGCGCGCCGTGCTCGATGGCATCGACACTCGTCACCTCGTCGCCACAGGCGCGCGCGCCCTGGACTCCGCCACCGTCGGCACCGGCATCTCGTACACGCTGTACTCGGAGTCGAGCTGGCCCGCGCTGACCACGATGTTCCAGGACCTGGCGAAGGACGACGCCGACTCCACCTTCGCGAACGCCGACGCCTACAACGGCCGCAGCGCCGACGGCACGTACCACAGCAACGAGTCCGACGTGTACGCGGCCGTCACGTGTGCCGAGGGCGACCTCGGCACGGACGGCGTGACCGCGCTGCAGGGGCTCGCCAAGATCGACGCGGCCGCCCCGATCCTCGGCAGGTACTTCGCCGAGGACGACTACGCCGTGCTCGAAACGGCGTGCTCGAACTGGCCGGAGAAGGTGGCGAAGCTGCCGACCTCTTTCGCGGCGAAGGGTGCCCCGCCGATCATGGTCGTCGCGACCACGAACGACCCGGCCACCCCGTATGCGGGCGGCGTCTCGTTGTCGAAGCAGCTCTCGAGCGGGGTGCTGGTCACCCACACGGGTGAGGGCCACACCGTCTACGCGCAGGGCGACACCTGCATCGACGACACGGTGGATGCCTACCTGCTCTCCGGGAAGGTGCCGGCGAGCGATCCGATGTGCTCGTAGACATCCCCGATGGAGCTGAAAATACGGTGGCCGACGCCGGATGACGCCCAGGGCATCACCCTCGACCACGTCGCGTTCTGGCGCGCAGCGTATCGCGGGTTCATCGCAGATGACGTGCTCGACGGCCTACGGGTCGACCAGCGCGAGCAGGGATGGGCTCGCTGGATCGAGTCGTCTCACACCGGGCACTCGCCGGACGGCGAGGCGTCCGCTCCGCACAAACTGTTCGTCGCCGAAGCCGGCGCCCGAATCGTGGGGTGGGCGAGCTTCGGGCCAGGCAGGGATGGCGACGTGTCGAGCTGGCGAACTCGCCGGTCTGTACGTCCATCCTGAGTTATGGTCTCGGCGCGTCTGGCACACCCTCATCGCCCGGGCGGAATATGAACTGCGTACAGCTGGCTGGGGTGAGGCGTATCTACGGGTGCTCGCGGGAAACGACCGCGCGATCGCCTTCCACGAGCAACACGGCTGGCACGCCGACAGCGGAGAGAAGGTCGGGGCGGTGGGAGGTGCCGATGGGCTTCACGAGCTCCGGCACGTGCGACGACTTGGCTGATGATTGTCAGTACGTCGGCGGCACGAGCACGGCGTCTGAAAAGACTGGCACCCACATCTCGCTGCATCCCGGCCACCCGATGCTTCCGACATCGTGCTGACTCTGGGCGGAATTCTCGGGATGGTGTCCACCGTCGTGATGGTGGCGGCGGGTGTCGCCTCGATCATCTTCCGGTCGAAGATCGCCGCGTGGAATGCCCGCGCGAACCGCGACAGCTTCGGCAAGTTCGGCGAGCGGGTGGCGAAGAACTCGACGCCCGCCTGGCCCGCGATCATCGGGGT
>JANXTR010000044.1 GCA_025352325.1 Microbacteriaceae bacterium
GCCGCCCTCGTGGCGCCAGGGCTGGAAGTGATCGCTCGTCGCGACGCTCTCCATGCCGTGGGCTTCGGCCGCAACCGCGATCTCGACCAGCTCGCGCGGGGCGAACTGCTCGGCGGAGGCCTTGTATCCGAGTTTCAGGGGGAGCATACGTCGAGTCTTTCACGGGGGCCCGACCTGCACCGGATGGGCGCCTGTCACCCCCACTGGGGCGACCAGATCCGCCGGGCACCTGGGATGATCACACCGTGAAAGCCCGCTCGGTTCCGACCCGGCGAACGGGGCGCCGACTGCGGGTGGCCCACGGACGCCGCGATCCATCGTGCCTCACCTTCAGCCTCTCGATCGTGTCGCAGCAGCCGCTCGCCGCTCTCGCCGGGTTCGAGCGTCAGTGGCCGCGTCGGTACCACGAGACGGATGAGGCGGCGCGCGTCGACCGGAAGCACCTGTACGGAATCGGCCGCTTCTCGGTTGAGGAATCAGCCTGGGCTGCGCGCGCGGAGCTCGTCGATGCGGGGATCTCCGGCGTGCTGGAGCAACTCGACGCGACCGGCATCGGTATCCGGGACCTGCGCCGCCCCGACGTGTTCGTGCGGGCGTATTTCACGCTCCCGCCGGGAGCAGAGACCATCCGCGCCGACACGCTCGAACGTCTAAGCGCCATCCACGCGACCCTCTGGATCGACGCGTAGGGGCTATTCCGCTCGGCTATCCGGGCTGCTCTTGGATGACCCCTCAGCGAAGCCCTCCGCGTAGCCCTCCGCGTAGCCCTCGTCATAGCCTTCTGAGGTGCTGTCGGCGCGGCTGTCGATGCCGGGCCCGGTGCCGGTGCCGCTCTCGCTAGCACGCTCGGTGTCGCGCTCGGCCAGGGCTTCCGCGCGGCCGCGCTCATAGCCCTGCCGTTCGGCCTCATCGCTGCCGAGGCGGAACATGTCCAGCTCGCCGACGCGGATGAGCCGCTTCGCGCCCACCGCATCCAACCCGGTAACGAAACGCCCGAGCCCCCTGACGACGGCGACCGGTCGGCCTGCCGCCTTGCCCTTCACCAGATCGGCGGCGCCCGCCAGCTCGTCGGCGATCGCCGGGACTGTCACCTCGAGCGTGCGCCCCTGCGTGTCGGTCGAGCCGCGCAGGTCGTCGACGACGTGCAGGCCAGCGGCGCCGATCGCGACGTCGGTCTGGCCGTCCCTCCAGGGTCGTCCGAAGGTGTCGCTGAGGATCACGCCGACCGCCACGCCGAGCCGGGCCCGCAGCGCCGTCGCGAGGGCGAGAGCCGAGGCATCCGGATCGATGGGGAGGAGCGCGATGGTCCCGTCTGGCACGTTGCTGGCGTCGACGCCCGCGGCAGCCATGACGAGTCCCAGGTGGGTTTCGACGATGCGGGTCGTGCCGTGAATGCTCGTGCGCGAGGCGACCAGGCGACGGGTCTCCGCGGTGATGGCGCCCTCGCGATCGGAGGCCTCGATGATGCGCCCCTCGGCCTTGGAGACGATCTTGCTGGTGATGACGAGGATGTCGCCGGCCTCGACGCACTTCTCGAGTGCGTCGCCGAGGAGGGTCGCCAGGTCGTCGCCGGGGTGGACCTCGGGGAGGCCGTCGACGGCGAAGATTGTGATCGAGTCGGCGGGGATGCTCACCGGTTCATTGTCGCACCGGGGGCGCGGGGTCCTCTCCGCGGGGCCCCGCTGCGCCGGTTCGCCGGTTCGCCGGTTCGCCGGATCTCGGGTTCTCCTCCGCTCGTCCATTCCGCCCTTTCCCCCATCCTCCATTCCTCCATTCCTCCATTCCTCCACAGAACATGGCTTCGACACTATTGCACCAATACGCGAGCATCTCTAGAATTTTTGTTCCCATCCTGGGAGAATGAGCTCATGCCCATCACCGCGACACTGCACCTCGAGGTCCCCTCCCTCGATGACGTCGCGCACGCCGACGATCTCGTGCTGATCGAGACGGTGAAGCGATGGGCCGAGGTACGACGCATCGTGGATGCGGGGCTCGCCACCCTCGCCGGTGAGGTGGCTGCTCGATCCACCCTCGAGCTCGGCTACGACGGCTTGGCGCAGCGGGCCGGGCTGCGCACCGCCGACGCGCTGGTCTCGAAGCTCACGGGCACCTCGGGTCCCGAGGCGCGGGCGATCACGGCCGTAGGCATCATGATCGCGTCGCCTCAGCCGTGGCTCGCCGAAGTGGCGGGCCGGGTGTGTGCCGGCGAACTCTCGGTCGGTGCCGCCGCCGCGATTCAGAACGGGCTTGGCGCCCCCTCTCCTACGGTCGCCGCCGATGATTTGGCCGATGCGGCACATTCTCTGCTCACCGAGTCGGGCGATCTGCCTCCCGAGAAGGTCGCCCGCCGGGCTCGCGAACTACGCGACGAGCTCGACGAGGCGGGGGTCGCCGACCGCGAGGCGGCGTTGCGCGAGAAGCGGTTCCTGCGGCTGATCCCCCAGGCCGATGGGATGACACGTCTCATCGGCCTCCTTGACCCAGAATCCGCGGCTCTCGTCACGGACGCGGTCGATGTCGTGACCTCGCCACGGCGGGGTGGTCCGCGTTTCGTGGACCCGGATGCAACGGCTCGCGCCGAGGCGATCGTGCATGACTCGCGAAACACCGAGCAGCTGACCCTCGACGCCCTCGTCGAGATGGTGCGGATCGCCGCCGCGGCCGACTCCGGTCGCGTCTTCGGCACCCGGCAGCCCTCGGTGCGGGTGCACGTCGCCCTCGCCGATCTTCACCGTGGTGCCGGGGCTGCGCACCTGGATGGCCAGACCGCGGCAGTCTCAGTTCACACGGCGGAGCGACTGGGTTGCTCAGACGGCCTGCTCGGCATTGTCTTCGACACCGACGGCGCCGCGCTTCGACACGGCCGACGCAAACGGCTCTTCACCGACAAGCAGCGCGACGTGTTGGCCGCGATCTGGGGTGGATGCGGGGCTCCCGACTGCGATCGTCCGCCGTCCTGGACCGAGGCTCATCACATCAACGAGTGGAAGAAGAACGGTGGATCGACGAATGTCGAAGACGGCATCCTCCTCTGCCGACATCACCACCTCCTCGTGCACAACAACGGCTGGCGCGTGCGACGACACGGCATCGACTACTCACTCGAACCACCGCCCGGAGATGCGCTGAACCGTGTTTTGGTGGCGCTGATCCCGAAGAACCCGGTGCATCGCCGGGGTCGATCGCGCGCGGCGGCAGCTGTGGGTGCGCCGGCGACTGACTCGGCGAAGGGTTAGCCGCGGTCCTTCTGCAGGTAGTCGGCGACCGAGCGCGGCACGTAAGGGGTGACGTCTCCGCCGAGCGCCGCCACCTGGCGCACGAGGGAGCTGGAGACGTGGGCATGCGCCGGGTCGGGCAGCATGAAGATGGTTTCAACTCCGGCGAGGTCGCGATTCACGATCGCCATCGGCGTCTCGTAGGCCACATCGATCTGGGAGCGGATGCCCTTCACCAGCACGCTGGCGCCGACATCCGTGCAGTAGTCCACGAGAAGGCCCACGCTCCAGCTGGTCACGAGGACCGTTCCGCGCATTCCAGCGGCCGCGATCGACTCCTGCAGCAGCGAGACGCGCTGGGCGATCGGCAGGAGCGCGGTCTTACCCGGGTTGTGCACCACCAGCACGTGCAGCTGGTCGAAGAGACCGGCGGCCCGTTCGATCACATCGAGGTGGCCCAGGGTGACGGGGTCGAAGGAACCGGGGACGACGGCGATCCTGGTCATGATCCGAGACTATCGGGCGCGCGTGACGCCCCCGTAACGTTCTCGTGACGTCACGGGGCCGTCAGCCGCCCCGCGTGACAGGCATCGTTGCGTGGCGAAACCACCCGAACGGGAGTCGCTCGCGCATCCCGAACTCGGGGAAAAGTCGAATCAGGCGTTGGACGGTGAGCAGCCCCACGAGTTGGACAGCGACTGTGGCTCCCCTGTCCACCGACCAGCTCCTGCTAGCTCTTACTTGCTCTTCCACAGCTTGTCTCAGCTCTTCGCGAGGAACGCAGCCTCCGCGGCGTCGAGCCGCGACGCCAGGGCAGCGGCGAGGGCCGGATGCTCCGCCAGAGCGGGGTCCGCATCGAGCACTTCGGCCGCGAGAGTCCGCGCCTCGGCGATCACGTCGCCATCGCGAGCGACCCGCAGCAGCTTCAGCGAGGAGCGGCCACCCGACTGGGCGCGTCCCAGCACGTTGCCCTCGCGTCGCAGTTCGAGGTCGACCTGTGCGAGAGCGAAGCCATCCAGTGTCGCGGCCACCGCATCCACTCGCTCGCGGGCCGGGGTCTCGAGCTCCGCGTGGGTGACAAACAGGCACAGGCCCGGCACCCCGCCACGGCCGATGCGACCGCGCAGCTGGTGCAACTGAGCCACACCGAAACGGTCGGCGTCCAGCACGACCATTGTGGAGGCGTTGGGCACGTCCACACCGACCTCGATCACGGTCGTGGCAATCAGCACGTCGATCTGGCCCGCGGCGAACGCGCGCATGGTGGTGTCCTTCTCCTCGCTGGACATCCGACCGTGCAGCGGCTCGACGCGACGGTCGGCGAAGAGGGGATGCGCGCGCACCTGCTCGAGCACCGTGATCACAGCGGCGGTGGGGTGGAGGGGGGCGCCGTTCGGGCTGTCCGGGTCGACCAGCGCCGAAGCCGAAGCCGCGATGCCGGACGGGGCGGCCGCGGCCGACATCTCGTCCGCGTCGGCGTCCTCGACGTGCTTGGGGTCGATGGCGGGGCAGACGACGAAGCCCTGCCGGCCCTGCGCGAGCTCCTCGCTCAGGCGCTGCCAGATTCGGTTCTCCCAGCCCGGATGCTCGGCAAGCGGCACCACGAAGGACTCGATCGGCGAACGTCCCGCGGGCAGCTCCGTGATCGTGGAGACATCCAGGTCACCGAACACCGTCATGGCGACGGTCCGCGGGATCGGCGTGGCCGTGAGCACCAGCACGTGCGGGGCGGCGCCCGTCTCGACGCCTTTGAGCCGCAGTGCCTCGCGCTGATCCACCCCGAAGCGGTGCTGCTCGTCGACGACGACGAGACCCAGCTCGGCGAAGGTGACCGAGTCGCCGAGCAGCGCGTGGGTGCCCACCACGATCGATGCGCTTCCGGATGCAGCAGCCAACAGCGCTTTCCGTCGCAGCGCCACCGGCAGCTGGCCGGTCAGCAGCGTGGGCCGCAGCCGCGCGGCGAGATCCGGACCAAGCGCCGAGGTCAGCGAGCGCAGGTGCTGGCCCGCGAGGACCTCCGTCGGGGCGAGGAACGCCGACTGGCCGCCCGAGTCTGCGACCGCGAGCATCGCGCGAAGGGCGACGAGTGTCTTGCCCGAGCCGACCTCGCCCTGGACGAGCCGGTTCATCGGCGCACCGTCGGCGAGGTCGCGGTCGATCTCGGCGCCGACGGTCAGCTGATCGTGGGTGAGCGTGAACGGAAGCCGGTCGGCGAACTCCGCCGAGAAGCGGCCGGGGGTGCGGGAGGTGGCGGGCTCGGCGCGCCGCTCGGCACGTTGCCTCAGCAGGGCGGCCTGCAGCACGAAGGCCTCCTGGAAGCGGAGGGCGTCGTGGGCGCGGTGCCAGTCAGCGTCCGTCGCAGGTCTGTGCACCAACTGCAGGGCGCGGCCGAAGTCGACGAGGCCGCGCGCCCGGCGGATATCTGCCGGCACCGGATCGGCGAGCGGCGGTCCGCTCCCGAAGGTGTCGAGGATCTGGTCGACGGCCTTCGCGTACTGCCAGCTCGCCACGGTCGACGTGGCCGGGTAAATCGGGATCGGCTGCTCCGCCCAGCCCTTGGCGAGCGCCGGATCGGCCGAGGGGTCGAGCGCCGGAGCGGCCGCGTCATCCGGATCGAAAAGTTCGTAGTCGGGGTGCGCCAACTGACGCGCTCCCCGGTACTCCCCCACCTTGCCGGCGAAGATCCCACGCAGCCCGGGGCGCAGGTCTTTCGCGCGCCAGGCCTGGTTGAAGAAGGTGAGTGTCAGGTGGGCGCGCCCGTCGCTGATGATCACCTCGAGGATGCTGCCGCGCTTCGCGCGCATCGGCCGCTCGGTGACGCTTCGCACCTCGGCCACGATCGTGACGCTCTCGTCGAGTTTCAGCTCGCTGAGCGCGGTCAGCTCGCCGCGCCGCGCATAACGCCTCGGATAGTGCGAGAGCAGGTCGCCGACCGCGCGGTACCCGAAGGCCTTCTCGATGGCCTGAGCCGTGCGACCACCGAGAGCGGTCGACAGCCGTACCTCGAGAGGATCGTGGCCGGGGTCACTGACCGGCACAGCGGGGGGTACGGCGGGGGGCACGGTTCGAGGCTACCTACAACCACCCGCGGCGCTTGAACACGATGTAGAGGATCACGCTGGCGACGATCATGAGCCCGATGGCATAGGGGTAGCCGTACTGCCAGTGCAGCTCGGGCATGACCTTGAAGTTCATGCCGTAGATGCCCGCGATCAGGGTGGGGGCGAACAGGATGGCCGCCCAGCCCGAGATCTTGCGGGTCTCCTCGGCCTGCCGGTTGCTGGCCTCGCTGAGGTTGCGAGCCTCCTCGCTCTGCCGCTGGCCGACGAGGCTGGTGTTGACCGCCAGGATGTTGCGCAGCAGGAGCTTGAACTCCTCGATGCGCTCCTTCGTCTCCACGACGTGGTCGGTGACGTCGCGCAGGTACTGCTGCAGCATGTCGCCCACGTAGCCGTCGGCGAATCCGGACGACAGCGTGTCGATGATCTGGACGAGCGGGGACACCGCCCGATCGAAGTCGATGACCTCGCGGTTGAGCTCGTAGATGCGGCGCGAGACGGCGGAGTCCCCGTCGAACACCTGCGTCTCGATCTCGTCGATGTCGTTGGCCACGCCGTCGACGACCGGCGCATAGCCATCCACGACGGCATCCAGGATCGCATAGAGGACCGCCTCCGCCCCCTCCTCCATCGCGCCCGGGGTGTTCTCCATGCGCGTGCGTACGACGCTCAGGTCGGGCGACTCGGCGTGCCGCACCGTGATCACGAAGTTCGCCCCGCTGAAGATGTGCAGCTCGCCGAACTCGACCGTCTCCGACTCGTCCACGTAGTGCGCGGCCCGAAGGACGGTGAAGAGGGTGTCGCCGTAGCGCTCGATCTTGGGCCGCTGATGCGCATGTACGGCATCCTCGATGGCCAGCTCGTGCAGGTTGAACTCGGCGGCGAGCGCCGACAGCTCCTCGGCGTTCGGACGGTACAGGCCGATCCAGGCGATGGCATCCGGATGCGCGGCGAGCGTCGCGAAGGTGCCCGCGAGGGTGGCGGGACTCTCGATGCGCACCCCCTTCTCGTAGACCGCGTTGTTGACGAGGCCCGGCGAGCGGGAGGGGGCGGACGAGCGGGAGGCGGCGGAGGCGGCGGGCACGGCCGCGGGCTGGGAGGGCGTTGACACGCGGTGATCGTAACGCCGCCGGGTGTCGCGCAGGCGTAGGCACGGGCCCGCACGCAGGCGCGCCCCAGCTTCGGGCCCGGGTACCTTGGCCAGATGACGCGCATCATCGCCGGATTCGCCGGATCCATCCGGCTCGCCGTGCCGCCGTTCGGCACGCGCCCGACCAGCGACCGGGTGCGGGAGGCCATCTTCTCGGCGCTCGACGCCCGGGATGTGCTCGACGGGGCGCGGGTGCTGGACCTGTACGCGGGATCCGGGTCGCTCGGCCTGGAGGCCGCCTCCCGCGGCGCGGCCCACGTCACCCTGGTGGATCGCGCCACCGCCGCGCACGCCGCGACGCAGACCAACGCCGCCGCCGTGCGAAAGGCCGCGCCCCGCGGTCAGGCCCCGGAGATCGTGGTCTCGAGCCAGCCGGTGCAGAGCTTTCTCGGTGGCGCCCGCGTCACCTGGGATGTGGTGTTCCTCGACCCGCCATACGAGCTCGGCGGCCTCGAGCTGGTGCACAACCTCGAGGCCCTCGTGGCGCGCCTGGCGCCGAATGCCGTGGTCGTGCTCGAGCGCTCCTCCCGCGATCGGCCCCCCGAGTGGCCAGACGGGCTGGAACTGGAGCGTCGCAAGGACTACGGCGACACCTCGTTGTTCTGGCTGCGGCCGAGCGAGCCGGTCGAGATCTCGACGAGCTCGGCCAACGGGGACTAGCCCCGGCGACCGTTCCAGTCCTCGTAGGGGTCCCAGCCACCGCGCGTCTCGTACGGCACCCCGTCGAGGCGCACTTCGGGTCCTGACGCCCCGACCGCGCGCACGTGGCCGATCGGCCGGAACCCCCCGGGCAGCTCGGCTCCGGCCGGGAACGTCGCCAGCAGCGCGTGATCCTCGCCACCGCGCAGCACCTGCTCCCCCGTGACCTCGCCGTGCTCACCCTCCAGGCCGAGTCCGGCGACGCCGATTGCCACGGCATCCAGGTCGAGCACGACCCCGCTGGCGAGCGCGAGGCGCCGGGCGTCGAGCGCGAGTCCGTCGCTCACGTCGAGCATGGCCGTCGCGCCCGCGAGCGCGGCCAGCACCCCGTCGCCGAGCGGAGGGCGGGGGGTGAGCTGCGCGGCGAGCTCGGCACCGTGGGCGTGACGCACCGCGGCGACCCGGTCGGCATCCGGATGCCCGTGCTCGTCCACCGCGTCGGCGAAGAGCAGCTCGATCCCCCGTGCCGCGAGCCCGAGCGCCCCGCTGACCGCCACCAGGTCACCGGCCCGCGCGCCGGAACGCCGCACCGGGTCACGCCCCTCCAGGTCGCCGAACGCCGTCACCGCGATGACCAGGGTGTCCGAGACCGAGAGGTCGCCGCCGACCACGCCGCAGCCGGGCGCGAGCTCGGCGCACGCCTCGCGCAGGCCGTCCGCGATCCCCTCGAGGGTCGCGACGCGGGTGTCGGCCGGGGCCACGATCGCGACAACCAGGGCGGTCGCCCGGGCGCCCATGGCGGCGACGTCCGAGAGATTGGTGGCCGCAGCCTTCCAGCCGAGCTCGACCGGGGTCGACCAGGCGAGCCGGAAGTCGGGCCCGTGCACCATCGTGTCGGTGGTGACGACGTAGCGGCCGTCGGGGGCCGAGAGCACGGCGGCATCATCGCCCAGGCCGAGCAGTGCCGCGTCGGCGTGCGGCAGCCGCGGGAAAATGCGCGCCAGCACCTCGGTCTCGCCGAGCGAGCCGAGCGTGTCGCTCGCGGGTGAGTGGCGGGCCGTGTGCACTCTGCAACGGTAGCGGGCAGAGCTTCAAGCAAGCGGCCAGGTGCGCGCCGGTAGCCTGGCTGGGTGAGATCACGTCGTGCCGTCGTTGCCTCGGCGTTGCTTGCCGGTGCGCTGGCCGCCGTGCTCAGCGGATGCTCCCCCATCGTCGCGCTGACGCCCGCGCCACACGCCAACGCCTCCGAGTGCGCCGACGTGATCGTGCGCCTGCCGCAGACCGTGCAGAGCCTCCCTCGCCGGGAGACGAACGCCCAGGCCACCGGCGCGTGGGGCGACCCGGCGCAAGTGCTGCTGCGCTGCGGGGTCGCGGTGCCCACGGCATCCGATCTGCCCTGCGTCACGGTCGACGGCCGGGACTGGCTGCGCGACGACGCGAACAAGCCCAACTACGTGTTCACCAGCTACGGTCGCACGCCGGCCATCGCGGTGGTCGTCGACCAGAGCAAGCTCACGCCCGGTCTCGTGCTGAGCGACCTGTCCAGCGTCGTGGCGTTCACGACGCCGAACGGGCGGAAGTGCCTGTCGGTCGAGGACTCGCTGGGCGGCACGACGACCCCGTCGTCCACGCCGAGCGCGACGCCGACCCCGAGCGCGACGCCCACGCCCGCGCCGTAGCTATCGCGCCGTCGCCAGACCCAGCGTGATCAGCTCGTCGACCAGCTCCGGGTAGCTCATCCCACCCGCCAGCCAGCAGGCCGGGAACATCGAGATGGGCGTGAAGCCCGGCATCGTGTTGATCTCGTTCACCACGAAACCGGTGCCGGTGAAGAAGAAGTCGACCCGGGCGAGGCCCGCTCCGCCGATCGCCTCGAAGGAGCGGGCCGCGATCCGCTGCATCTCGGCGAGCTCCTGCTCGTGCAGATCGGCCGGGCAGACCAGCTCGATGCCCGGGGCATCCAGGTACTTGGCGTCGAAGTCGTAGAAGTCGCGCCCGGTGATCAGGATCTCGCCGGCCAGACTGACCCGCGGCGGAGCGCCGTCACGACCCTGCAGCACCCCGCACTCGATCTCGCGGCCGACGATCGCGGCCTCGACGAGCACGCGGTGATCCTGGGCGAAGGCGAGCTCGAGGGCCGCGTCCAACTGCTCCCATGCGGTGACCTTGCTCACCCCGACGCTCGACCCGGCACGCGCGGGCTTCACGAAGACGGGCAGGTCGAGGCCCTGCATCCGGCGCTGCCAGAGATCACGATTCGCGGCCAGGTCGGAGCGCGTCACGGTCACCCACGGGGCGACCTCGATGCCCGCCCCCTCGAGCACGGTCTTGGTGAAGTGCTTGTCCATGCCGAGCGCGGAGGCCAGCACCCCGTTACCGACGTACGGCAGCCCGATCAGCTCGAGCGCGCCCTGGACGGTGCCATCCTCGCCGAACGGGCCGTGCAGGATCGGGAAGGCCACGTCGATGTCGCCCAGCGAGATGACCGTGCCATCCGGGGCCGCGACCGTGAACTCGCGCGTGGATGCCGACTCGGGCAGCCGCACCCGCGAGCCGTTGTCGACGACCTGGGGCAGCTCCGAGGCTTCGTGCCCGAGCGCGAAGCGGGCCACCACCTCGTCGTCCTGCAGCGTCCAGGCCCCATCGCGCGTGATCCCGATGGGGATCACCTGGTAGCGCGTGCGGTCGATCGCGCCGAGCACGCCGGCGGCCGTCGCGCAGCTGATCGAGTGCTCGCTTGAGCGGCCGCCGAAGAGGAGCGCGACGCGGATCATGGGGGCTCCTGGGTGGATCTACTCGCCCTGGGGTCCGGTCGAGTCGGTGGTCAGGTGGGGCGCGATGTCGCGCGGGTTCAGCGTACCCGCCAGCACCTCGGCGACCTGGCTGACGATCGGCATCTCGACGCCCTTGGATGCTGCCAGCTCGAGCACGGGGGCGACCGAGCTGAGGCCCTCCGCCGTCTGGTTCATCTGCGCGATGACCTCGCCGTAGGCGTACCCCTGCCCGAGCAGCCGCCCGGCTGTGTTGTTGCGCGAGAGCGAGGATTCGCAGGTGGCGATGAGGTCGCCGAGACCGGCCAGTCCGGCCAGAGTCTCGGCGCGACCGCCGAACGCGACCGCGAAATCCGTCATCTCGACCAGGCCACGCGTGATGATCGACGCCTTGGTGTTCTCGCCGTAGCCGACCCCGTCGACGATGCCGATCGCGACCGCGATGAGGTTCTTGAGCACCCCGCCGAACTCGGTGCCGATGACATCCGTATTGACGAAGCTGCGGAAGTACGGGTTCGTCGCGGTCAGCGCGACCGCGGATGCCGTGGCCAGGCTGACCGAGGACACGACCGCGGCCGTCGGCTGCTCCTTCGCGATCTCGAGCGCCAGGTTGGGGCCCGAGACGACGGCGACCCGCTCGGGATCGATGTCGAGCTCCTGCACGATCACCTCGCTCATGCGATAGCGGGTGCCCTTCTCGACGCCCTTCATGAGAGAGATCACGGGCACACCCGCCGGGATCAGCTCGCGCACGATCCGCAGGTTCTCGCGCAGGGACTGGCTCGGCACGCTGATGTAGACCTGCTCGGCCCCCGCGAGCACCTCGGGCAGCTTCGTCGACGACTGGATACCGCGGGGCAGATTGATGCCCGGGAGGTAGTCGGAGTTGCGGTGCGACTGCATGATCTCGCGGGCCAGCTCGGTGCGGCGGGCCCACACGGCGACGTCGGCACCCCCGTCGGCGAGCACCTTCGCGAAGGTGGTGCCCCAGGAGCCGGCGCCGAGAACGGCGACGCGCATCAACGCCCCATCCCGGAAGCGGAGGGGACGACGTCTGACATGTTCTGAACGCTACCGGGTCGGCCGCTAGCCTGGCCCAATGGGCCGAGTCATTCGGGAATTCTTCGCCGGATTCGCTGTGCTCGCCCGTGGATTCGGGCTCTGGCGTCGGCGACCGTGGCTCATGCTGCTCGGGTTGCTCCCCGTTGTCATCGTGGCCGCGATCCTCATCGCGGTGGCCGGAGCGACCGAGCTGGCGCTGCACGCGGTGCAGTCGCACGCCGCGGCGAACCCGGAGCCGGCCTAGCCCTTCGACTCGTCGATGCGACCGAACTCGCTCTGGCCGTGTGCAGCCGGATCCCAGCGCTCCACGGGGGCGGTCTCGCCGCGCAGCTCCTCGACGAGCGCGGTGATCGCCTGCATCACGAAGAGGGTGGCCGAGCTGAGAGTCTCCGCATCCAGCTTCCTGCCCGCCCAGGGGCTCATGTCGAGCGGCTCGCCGATGATGATGTCGACGTCCTTGCGGGGGAAGAGGCTAAACCGCTTCGACCAGCGCGGCAGGATCTTCTGGGCGCCCCAGTGCGCGGCCGGGATGAGCGGTACGCCGGTCTCGAGGGCGATCCGGACGGCGCCCGACTTGCCGCGCATGGGCCAGAGATCGGGATCGCGGGTCAGCGTGCCCTCGGGATAAATGACCAGCGCGAGGCCCTCGGTGATGATCCGCTCGCCCTGCGCGATGGTGTTGTTCTGACCGCGGGCGGCACGCTCCACGGCGACCTGTCCGGTGCTGCGGAAGGCCCAGCCGACGATCGGGACACGGAACAGGCTCGCCTTGGCGAGGTAGTGCGGCACTCGCCCGTGGTGCCACAGCGTGTAGGCGGTGACCAGCGGGTCGAAGTCGGTGACGTGATTGGCCGCCATGATGAACGGGCCGCTCCGCGGGATGCGCTCGGCGTGCTGGACGCGGTATCGGCCGACGAGCACAATGAACGGGATGACGATGCCGGCGAAGAATCGCCAGGTCGCCGTCTTCTCGCGTCGTTCGACAGTCCTGTCGATGTTCCGCGGATTGCGGGCCACGGAGACGCCCGTCAGCCTTCGAGCGTGAACTGCGCCCCGAGAGCCTCGAGCTTGTCGACAAAGTGCTCGTAGCCGCGGCTGATGATGCCCAGGTTGGTGACCGTGGAACGGCCCTCCGCGGTGAGCGCGGCGATCAGATAGCTGAAACCGCCGCGCAGGTCGGGAACGCGCACGTCGGCGCCGTGCAGCGGGGTGGGGCCGGTGATGACCGCCGCCTGCTCCAGCTTGCGGCGGGGGACGCGGCGGGTGACCGACTCGAGGCCGTCCTTATGGACCACGATGTCGGCACCCATCTCGACCAGGGCATCCGTGAAGCCGAAGCGGTTCTCGTAGACCGTCTCGTGGATCACCGAGACGCCCTCGGCCTGGGTGAGGGCGACGATGAGCGGCTGCTGCCAGTCGGTCATGAAGCCGGGGTGCACGTCGGTCTCGACCTGCACCGGCTTGAGTGGCCCGCCCGGGTGGTAGAAGCGAATGCCGTCCTCGTGCACCTCGAAAGCGCCGCCGACCTTGCGGAAGACATTGAGGAAAGTCATCAACTCGGGCTGCTTGGCCCCGCCGACGAAGATGTCGCCGCCGGTGGCGAGCGCCGCCGAGGCCCAGCTGGCCGCCTCGTTGCGGTCCGAGATCGCGCGGTGCGTGTAGCCGCTGAGTTGGTCGACGCCCTCGATGAAGATGGTGCGATTCGGCTCGATCCAGATGATCGCGCCCATCTTTTGCAGCACGGCGATCAGGTCCATGATCTCGGGCTCGATGGCCGCGTTCTTCAGCTCGGTGACGCCCTGGGCGCGGACCGCGGTGAGCAGAACCTGCTCGGTCGCTCCGACGCTCGGGTACGGCAACTCGATGTTGGCGCCGTGCAGGCCGTTGGGGGCGGTGATGCGGATGCCCTCGTAGCTCTTGTCGACGATCGCCCCGAAGGCGCGCAGCGCATCCATGTGGAAGTCGATCGGTCGGTCGCCGATGCGGCAGCCGCCGAGATCGGGAATCAGCGCCTCGCCAAGGCGGTGCAGCAGCGGGCCGCAGAACAGGATCGGAATGCGGCTGGAGCCCGCGAGCGCGTCGATCTGGGCGAAGTGGGCCCGCTCGACGTTCGTGGGGTCAAGCACGAGCACGCCCTCCTCGGGACTCGTCACCGCGACGCCGTAGGCGTCGAGCATCCGGGTCACGATCGAGACGTCGCTGATCTGGGGAACGTCTTGCAGGATGCTCGGGGTGTCCCCGAGGAGCGCCGCCACCATCGCCTTGGTGGCGAGGTTCTTCGCGCCGCGCACCTCGATACGCCCGCGCAGCGGGACGCCGCCGTCGATGACGATGGAGTCGAAGGCGAGGCCCACTCGCTCTCCCGATTTCTGAGCGTCTTTCGCGAGGTCGGCGATCGAGTCCACTGATACTCCTGTTCCTGACCCGTCCGATCCGATGGCCGGTGGCGCTCGTCCGGGACCCCCCGAGTGTACTCCCGGCTCGCGGCGGGAGCCGGGTGGCCGGTGCGCCGGGCGCCGGGTGGCGAATCAGATGGCGAAGCCCCAGAGCGTCGGCAGCAGCAGCTCCACGTTGCGGTCGTCGGCGGCCCCGCTGTCGGCCATCGTGCCGAACACCGAGAGGGTGTCGTCACCGTTGTCGGCGATCTCGATGGCGCGCACCTGCTGGGGTCAGTCGATGTGGCTCGCCGTGATGACCTCCCAGAATCCGCCGCCCGATGCCGCCGGATGCGGTGTGACCGAGTTGCGGCGGGTGTGGCCGTTCACCCAGAGGAGCACCTGCGGATGCCGGAGCAGCAGTTCGACGAGCCCCGCTCCGAGCATCGGTGCCGGGGTGACGGCACCCCCGAGTGCCGCGTTGCCGATCATCGACCGCGAGGTGTGGTGGCTCAGCACCATCGTCGG
Organism: Microbacteriaceae bacterium; assembly: GCA_025352325.1. Taxonomy (GTDB): domain Bacteria; phylum Actinomycetota; class Actinomycetes; order Actinomycetales; family Microbacteriaceae; genus Lysinimonas. The sequence continues at coordinate 14,803 of JANXTR010000044.1, forward strand.
GGGTTCGAGTCGCTCGGCGAGCGTCGCGGCCAGCCAGCTCGCCTGCCCACGGCCACGCGCCCCGGCCGCTCCGCCGTTCTCGTCCACCGTGTCGAGCACGATCATGCGCAGCGCGGTGCCTCCGCCGGCTCAGGTCGGCAGATCCCGCACGGAGTACGCGGTGCCCGCCGCGCGATTCTCCTCGCTGGGCTTCCGGGTGACGTGGCGGGTCGGCAGGCTCGACAGGAGGGCGCCGTCGCGGCCAACCGCGCGACGGCCCCCTCGCCCGAGAGGCGGCCGGGCAGCCCGACCGGGTTGGCGTCGCCGACCGCCAGCACGCGGGCGGCAACGGTGGCCGAAAGGATCCCGCCGTGGGGGCCGTCGTGATTGCCGTGCGCCGCGAACCACGGCACGGTCTGGCCGTGCGGAGTGAAGGCGCGGGTCGCGTCGGCGAGCAGTCCGGGGACCTCCGGGAAGCCGTGCTCGTCACGGAAGACGTCGGCTGGCACTCCCAGCGGGAGTTCTGGATGCTAGAGGAGCGGGTCGTAGGCGTCGCGGTCGCCGTCTGCTACCCCTTCAAACCGTCGGGGGTCGCCGCTGCTCGGCGTCAAGGTGGCGCCGCCCGGCAGGTCGATCGCCCAGCGCAACTCGTTGTACTGACAGTTGTCGGTGGCGTCGCCGGTGGTGACCGGAACTGCAGCTGGGCGCCCGTCGCCGACGCGATGGTGAGCGCGGTGATGGCGCGAACCGTGGCATCCACGACCTGGACGGTCAACAGCTCCTGCGGGCGGTAGGAGGCCGGAAGCGCCGCGACGTCGGTGAACGACGCGGGGTCGTCGAGAAGCTCCAAGCGCGCGGGCGACCGGGTGTCCTGGATGTGCATGTCGGTGAGCTGGGCGAACGCGGCGGGCGGTCGCCGCCGCGCAGCGCGGGTGCCGGAGGCGGCGGCGAGTTCGGTGCGGACGGTCCAGGCTTCGCCCGTGGCGACGACATGACGCCGGAAGCCGCGGGGATCCGGCGGGCCGAGCACGAGCGTCCGGCGCAGCGTGGCCGAGAGTACCGCCCGCGGCGTCGGAGCGATCCGGCCCACCCGGGCCGCCCCCAGCAGGCCGAGGCCCACGATCGCCGTCGCCCCGAAGATGACGCCCCCGACGGGTCGGACCGGAAGGCTCTTGAACTGCTCGCGGCAACGCCCGAGTGACGGCCGCGCTAGCGGACGGGGAGGGTTGTGGGGCGCCAGCTCTCGCGGCCGCCCTCGAACTCCGTGATCCGTGCCTCGTCGCGGAGGGTCAGCCCGATGTCGTCGAGCCCCTCCAGCAAGCGCCAGCGCGTGTAGTCGTCGATGTCGAACGGCACCGAGAACTCGCCGATCGACACCGAGCGAGCCTCGAGATCGACGGTGGCGGCGATCCCCGGTTCCGCCTCGATCAGCTCCCAGAACTTCTCGACGGTGTCCTCGTCCACGGTGCCGGCGAGCAGGCCCTGCTTGCCCGAGTTGCCGCGGAAGATGTCACCGAAGCGCGGAGCGATCACGGCGCGGAAGCCGTAGTCGCGCAGCGCCCAGACGGCGTGCTCGCGGCTCGAGCCGATGCCGAAATCCTGCCCGGCGAAAAGCACCGTCGCACCCTGGTATTCGGGCCGGTTCAGGATGAAATCCGGATCCTGGCGCCAGGAATGGAACAGCGCGTCCTCGTAGCCGGTCTTCGTGACCCGCTTGAGGAACACGGCCGGGATGATCTGGTCGGTGTCGACGTTCGAACGGCGGAACGGCACGGCGACGCCGGTGATAGTGGTGATCCTGTCCATTACGCGTTCACTCCGGTCTCGACGGGCTCGACGGGCTCGACCACCGGGACGCCCAGATCCCACGGCGATGACAGCGTCCCTCGGATCGCGGTGGCCGCGGCGACCAGCGGCGACACCAGGTGCGTGCGCCCGCCCTTGCCCTGGCGACCTTCGAAGTTGCGGTTCGAGGTGGACGCGCAGCGCTCCCCCGGTGCCAGCTGGTCCGGATTCATCCCGAGACACATCGAGCAGCCGGCGAAACGCCACTCCGCCCCGAACTCCTCAAAGATCTTGTCGAGCCCCTCGGCCTCGGCCTCGAGCCGGACGCGGGCCGAACCGGGCACCACCATGACGCGCACGTGGTCAGCCTTCTTTTGCCCCTTCACGATGCTCGCGAAGGCGCGGAGGTCTTCGATCCGGCTGTTAGTGCACGAGCCCATGAAGACCGCGTCGACCTTCACATCCTTCATGGGAGTGCCGGCCGCGAGATCCATGTACTCCAGCGCGCGCTCGGCGGCGGCGCGGTCGTTCGGGTCCGCGTAGCTCGCCGGATCGGGCACGGGCTCGCTCAGCGAGACGCCCTGGCCCGGGTTGGTGCCCCAGGTGACGAAGGGCTCCAGCTCGTTCGCGTCGAGGAACACCTCGGCGTCGAACACCGCGTCGTCGTCGGTGGCCAGCGTCTCCCAGTAGGCGACTGCGGCATCCCAGTCGGCGCCCTCGGGCGCGTGGGCGCGACCCTTCAGGTAGTCGTAAGTGGTCTGGTCGGGGGCGACCATGCCGGCCCGCGCACCCGCCTCGATCGACATGTTGCAGATGGTCATGCGGCCATCCATCGAGAGAGCCCGGATGGCGCTGCCGCGGTATTCGAGGACGTAGCCCTGTCCGCCGCCGGTGCCGATCTTCGCGATGACAGCCAGGATGATGTCCTTCGCCGTCACGCCGGGCCGCAGTTCGCCCTCGACCGTGATGGCCATCGTCTTGAACGGCTTCAGTGGCAGCGTTTGGGTGGCGAGCACGTGCTCGACCTCCGAGGTGCCGATGCCGAGCGCCATCGCGCCGAACGCGCCGTGCGTGCTGGTGTGGCTGTCGCCGCAGACCACCGTGATGCCCGGCATGGTGAGGCCGAGTTGCGGGCCGACGACGTGCACGATGCCCTGCTCGATGTCGCCCAGCGAGTGCAGACGGATGCCAAACTCGACCGCGTTCTTGCGGAGCGTCTCGATCTGCGTGCGGCTGGTGAGGTCGGCGATCGGACGGTCGATGGCGAGGGTAGGGGTGTTGTGGTCCTCGGTCGCGATCGTCAGATCGGGACGACGCACCGGTCGCCCGCCGACGCGGAGGCCGTCGAAGGCCTGCGGGCTGGTGACCTCGTGCACGAGGTGCAGGTCGATGTAGATGAGGTCCGGGGAACCGTCTTCGCCCTTCACGACGAGGTGGTCGTTCCAGACCTTCTCGGCCAGGGTCTTGCCGCTGGTCTTCGGGGTGCTGATGATGTCGCTCACGGATTCGTGTCCTTCTTCGATCGGGGAGGTCGGCCAACGACGGACTCCGCGACGAGGGGGCCGGTGGCTAGGCCTCGTCGCGGCGGCGAAGGAGGAGAACCCGTTCGAGCAGCATGCAGAGAAGGTTAGCACCGCGCGCGGGGGACTCGCCGAGCGCGGCAGCGAATGATCGACTACCGGGCCTCGACGAGGACCGTGAACGACCCGAGCTCGATCACCGACCCGATCGGAGCAATCCCGTCGCCCCCGGGCGCCAGGACCGTGCGGACTCCGTCCGAGCTGATCGCCACCCCGTTGGTGGAGTGCAGCTCCGTCACCCGGATGCCGCGACCCTCGGGTTCCAGCAGGGCATGCGTCTTCGAGACGGTCTTGCCGGAGTCGTCGAGCGGGGTGATTTGCGCGGCGGGAGCGCTCGCGGGCGGCGCGGGATCGCGTCCGAGCACCAGTGGACCGTCCACGGCGAGACGGCCGCCGTCAGGAAGGACGAGCGCGAGGCTCAGGGGCGCGGGTTCGGGCTCGGGTTCGGGCGCGACGAGCAGCGTGCCGGGGGGTACGGCCGGCGAAACGACCGGCGAAACAACCGTCGGCGCCGTCTCGGGGCGTGCGATCCGATGCGTCGCCGACTCGATCGAAGGCGGGAGCGCGATGTAACGATCCAGATCCCGCGACGGCGGCGCCGCGGTCGGCACGATGGCGGGCTCCGGCCTCGGTACCGGCATCGAACCCGGCGTCAGCAGGAAGGGATTCTCAGCCACCCGCGACCCCCAGCCGCTCCAGGATCGCAAGGTCGTCGCGGGTCACCAGCCGGGTCGCGATGGCGTACTCGACGAGGCGGAGTCGCCGGTTCGTCGCCAGGTTCTCTTTGCCGCCGCGGAGGCCTGGGACCCCGATGCGATCGAGCTTGTCGCAGACGTTGTCGAGCTTGCGGTTGAAGGCCGTCAGCGTCCAGCCGAGGCGGGACGCTGCCTCCGCCGAGCTAGGGATCTCGCCGTGACCGGCCGAGCTCTGTCGCAGCAGCGGCTCCGCCAAGGCCAGGATGAGCTGCCGTTGACTGGTGGTCAGCGGCACGTGGCCGATGGTCTCGTCGCCGACCCGGGAGACGGATGACACCGCGGGTCCGTAGATGCCGCCCGCAGTGTGCACCGAGAGCTCGTAGCTCGTGGATCCGGCGCCGAACACGATGTGCACGTGCTCGAACACCAGAGGCAGCCGCGCACCCGGCGCGAGACGCGCCTGGACCTGGCCGCTGGCATCCGTCACCGTCGCCGACAACAGGGTGCCGACGTTCTCGAGCCACCACAGTCCGGATTCGGCCCGGATCCGCAGGAACCGGCGGTGCAGGTACGGGTTGTCGTCGATGTTGAGGTCGGATTCGCGCCCGATCGAGAACTCCCGCCCCGGCTCGACGAGGTGCTGCTGATCGCCGTACTCGACCCGCAGCGCACGCAGGGGCGGCGCGGTGGTCACGCCATCGAGCTCGTCCATGCCGGTGCTCACGATCGGTCGTCGCTCATGCTCAGTCCTCGCGCACCACGTACGTGACGCCGCCGCCGAGGTCGATGAGGGTGCCCGGCAGCACAACGGTCGGCTCGCCGCCGCGGAGCTTGCGCGGGGACCCGCCCGGAAGCGTCACCACGGTGCCGTTCTTCGAGGCCAGATCCGTCACCACGACGGCGTCGCCCTCGACCGAGACCCGCAGGTGGCTTCGCGAAATATCTTTGTCGTCAAGGATCGTGAGCAGGCGCGGAGCGGAACCGGAGGGCGTTGCCGCCGGCACGCTCGGCGCGCGGCCGATGAGCACCGGGCGGGCGAGCGATTCGCGACTGCCGTCCGCGCTCTCGAGTTGGAGCGTGGGCAGCCGAGTGGCTGCGAGCGGTTCAGGCAGCGGTCGCGAGGATCCCGCGGAGACATGCCCGGGGATGGGCGCGAGAACGGTGGCGTCGGAGATCTCCGAGAGCTCGGAGACCGGCGCCTCGGCGGCCGCGGGAACGTGACTTTCCAACCCGAGATCGTCGGCCAGCAGGGTGTCCCCGTCGTGGTCGCCGGGGCGATGCGGATCCGGGTTCGGGATGCGGATCGACGTGCCGGACTGGGTGCGGTAGATCGTATCGCCGAAGAGGAAGTCGTAGGGCTCGGCGTCCGGGGCGCTGGGTGTCGGATGCGGAGCAGGTAGCTCGATCTCAGCTCTCGGTGCGAGCGTCACCTCCGCGACGTCGGGCACCACCTCAGCCTCCGCCGTGACGGCGGCGGGCTCGAGGCCGAGCCCGATCGTCCACGTCGAGCCCGGGACCAGCAGCCGCAGGCTGCGCGCGCCCTCGAGCACCCGCTCAGACCACGTGGCCATGCCGGCTCCGCTGATCGTGAGCTCGGCGGCATCCGGATCGGTGGCGGTTACCTCGATGCGCGCCTCGCCCCGGAGCACCACGCGGGCGACGCGGGCGTCGCCATCGACCAAGGCGAACGACGGCGCCCCGGCGATCCCCCCGGCGAGCAGCATCTCGAGTGCCGCGCGGAATCCGTCGGCGTCGGCGAGCCGCGCGGCGAGGCCGTCGAGGCGGGCGAGGTCGGCACTCGGGAGCGCGAGCAGGCAGCCGGGCGCGCAGACCAGCGCCCAGTTGCGGGCGCCGATCGGGTGCGACTGCAGGATCACCGTGTTCTCCTCAGGTTCGGGCGTGCGAATCTCATTGTGACGGGTTCCTCACAGCCGCGGGAGGGTCTCTTCGAGTTCCGGGGACAGCGCCCGGTCGCGGGTCTGCTCGTCGACACCGTCGATGGCGGCGCGGTGATACTCCGAGCGCACAAGGACAATCGTGATGTTGTCGTGGCCGCCGGCCTCGAGAGCGGCGGCCAACAGCAGTTCGACGGCCGAATCCTGGTCGCTCGCCTGGTCACTTGTCGACGCGAGCACGGCCGCGATCCGCGCGTCGTCGAGCTCCTTCGTGAGCCCGTCCGAGCAGATCAGGAAGGTCTGCGGATGGCTGGCCGGCAGCAGCCACGCCTCGGGTTTCACCTCATCGGATGCCCCGAGCGCTCGCGTGATGATGTTGCGATCCGGATGCGTCCGCGTGCGCGCCTCGTCGATGACCCCGGCGTCGAAAAGCTCCTGCACGATCGAGTGGTCCACGCTCACGCGTTCGAGGCGCCCGCCGGCCGGCGTCTCGCGGGAGGCATCCCAGCGGTAGACCCGCGAGTCGCCGAGGTTGAAGACCATCCAGCGCGGCAGCGCGTCGGCAGAGTGGGTATCCGTGTCGGCATCCGGATGCTCGACGACAAGCGCCACGCCGGTGAGGGTGGTCCCCGCGATGACGCGATGGTCGCCCGTCTCCGCTCCCGCCCCCGTCCCCGTCCTCATCGTAAGCTCGCGCACGGCCGCGTTCGCAGCACGGATCGCGGCGAGCACGCGGTTCGGCTCGCTCGGCGCGGCCGAACTCAGTTCCTCACGTAGCGCCTGCACGGCCGCGGCGCTCGCGAGGTCGCCGAAGGCATGACCGCCCATCCCATCCGCGACGGCGAACACCGGCGGCTCGACAAGGAGCGAATCCTCGTTCACGAGGCGGACCCGACCGACATGGCTGGCGGACGCGACGGTCAGCATGACCTCGCCCGCGCCGGCGGGGAGCCGGTACCGCGCGCTCATGGGCGGCCTCCTGGCTTCGCGGCCGCGGCCACGCGGGCGACGCGCCGCGACCATCCGACGATCGACGCCAGGCGATAGCGCACGAGAACCCGCCGCCAGCGCGGCAGCGTGTCGCGGGTGGCATCCACGGCCGCCAGCACCTCGGCCCAGACATCGTCGATCTCGGCATCGTCGGGCTCGCGCCCGGAGAACACGGCGTCGTCGGTGCGCCGGGCGAGCGTGGCAAGGCCCCCATGCCCGACCGCCGGGGCGGCGAGCCGCGGGGCGAGAGCGTCGGCCGTCCGGCCTCGGGTCGTCGACGGGGGCGGCGCGATGCCCAACTCGTCGACGCGATCGAGGAGTTCGTCCCAGGCGCCCGCCGCGGCATCCTGCGGGCGGGCGGCACCTCGGCGACGACGGGCTCGTCGACGTTTCAGCGCACCGATCACCAGCAGCGGAACAACGAGCAGCAGCGCCGGGATCGCGATGCCGACGGCCGTCGGTACGACCCAGCCGGGCAGTTGGAACGCCGTGTCGTCTTTCTTCTTGCGGTTGTCGATGGAGACGTTCGTGACGAGGTCGTTCTCGTCGTTCTGGCTGCGTGGCGGCTGTCGCACCTGCGGCTGCGGCTCGGTCTGCGGCTTCGCGACCTGATCCTGCGGAACGTCCGTCTGCGTCGGCGTGGGAAAGAAAGGGATCCAGCCGACACCCTGGAATGGCACCTCGACCCAGGCGGTGACGTCGTGACCGGTGACCTTCACCGCGGTGCCGCTGCTCTCGGCGACGGCGGAGACCGTCGGCGCGAAGCCCATGACGACCCGCGCCGGGTAGCCGAGGCTGCGCGCCATAAGCGCCATGGCAGAGGCATACTGCTCGGCATCACCGACCATCACCGTGCCCGAGAACAGCGACTCCATCCGGTCGGCCCCGTGTCCGGCCAAGGAGGCCACGGAGTCGGATGCCGTGCCATGCGACATGAAGCCCTTCGTGTGCAGGGTCTGCTCGATGTTGCGCAGCTGCTCAATGGGCGACTTCGTGCTGCCGGCGAACTCGGTGGCCTTCGCCGCCACGATGTCGGGGATGTCGTCGACCGGCCCCTCCTGCACGTGCGCGGTCGGAACCTCGCGCAGGGTCGCATCGTCGTAGTCGGTCTTCTGCAGCTCGGAGGTCATCGTGACGGTGTCGCCCTTCGCGAGGCCGCCGAGGAGGGCCGCGCTGCCCGTCGAGGCGTTGTACCGCAGAGCGGTGAGCTGGTCGCGCGTCTGCGTCGGCAGGATCACGGCCGTCGGGTAGCCGATGGAGGGGATCCAGACGTCGCGGTACGACCCGATCGTGAGCGAGATCGTCTGGCTACCGTCCGCCGTCGCGAGCGTCGGCTTCGGATAGCTCGCACCGACGAGCGCGAAGCTCCCGGATCCGGCGGTGGCGATGGTCGAGCCGGCGACGGTCCAGAGGTGGCCGTCGTAGCTGTCCATGGTGGACAGCCGCAGCAGCTCAGTGGTCTTCAGCCCGCGCACCGTGAAGAGCGTCGAGTCGACCTCGAGCTTCGAGTACTCGCGGAATCCGGCGAGCGGGCTCGAGAACTCCATCGGCTCGAACGGCGGCACGATCTGGTTGCGGAGCACGAAACGGGTGTCCGGCGCCGCCGCGAGGGCGGCTCCGGCGAGCGTGCCGATCACCACTGCGACCCCGACGACGAGCGCGATCCCGGTGACCCTGCGGCGCAGCATTCCGTTGAACTTCTCGCCTCCGGCTAGGCCAACCCCGACCCGCTCCACTGTGCTGTGTCGCCAGCCCAGCCAGATCAGCGCGACGGCCGCGAAGATCACGCCACGCAGCCCGGGGTAGTACGGCTGATCGGTGCCGAGCAGGATGCTGGCCAGATACAGCAGCGCCGGCCCGATCAGCAGCAGCGCGGCTCGCGGGGGCGTGCGACGGCGCGGCAGCCAACGGGTCGCGAGGGTCGTGCCGACCAGGCCGACCAGCCATGCCGCGACGTACGGGACGGCGGTTACGTACTCCGGAAGCTCGACCGGCGGGCGCAGGGTGACGAGGTCGGCCCACCCCCAGACCGCGCCGATACCGAGGCTCGCGACGCTGCTGACGGTCGGGATGACGTGCGCGATCGCCTGGTTCGGCACGGCGAGGGCGCTGCCGAGGAGCAGGTAGGCGAGCAGGGCGAGCGCGACCGTGAGCGGCGCGCCGAGCCGCAGCGCCCGGGCCGCGAGCGCCGCACTGGTGCCGACAAGCAGACCTCCCACGCCCGCGAGCAGCCAGCCGAGGTCGTGGAAGCTCGTCGCCAGTCCGACGATGCCGACCAGGCTGAGCAGGGTGTGGACCGCCAGATCCACCCAGGTATGAGCCACGAGCCTCGTGCCGGGGGTCACGTCACCCTCCGCAGCAGCTTGGGCAGATCGCCGAGTTCGCCGACGGTGAGCAGCCGGAAGCGCGAGACCGTCGCGATGCGCGGGCGGCCGCCGAGCTCGGCGCGCACCCCCAGTAGGCGCGTCTCTTTGCCGACGACGGCCTCGATTGCGCGCAGTTCGGCGATCGGGGTCGCCGAGCCCGTCACCACGACCAGCACAGAGGGTGGCGTGTCGCGGGCCAGTGTCTCTCGGATGAACTCGCGCGGCGTGGTCCGCAGGCCGGCGACGGGGTCGAGGCGGCAGCTGTCATCCAGCAGAGTGGTCACCGTCGCGGTGCGCAGCTCCCGCGTCTCGGTGACTACCCGGATGCGCGTCCTCTCGCGCACCACCTGGGCGCCCAGCGACGCCATGATCGAGACGGCGAGCTCGAACTCCTCGCCACCATCTCGGGAGGCACCCGCGCCGTCCGCTCCTCCGTAGCCCTCCGCGGCCACCAGCTGCGTCAGTACCAGCTCGGAGCGCCGCGTCTCCTGGAACTGCCGCACCATCAGCTGCCCGGTGCGTGCGGTGGTGCGCCAGTGCACGTAGCGCTGGTCGTCCCCCGGCTCGTACGGCCGAAGCGCGTGGAAGGCGAGATCGTTGTCGGTGAGGGTGCTGGTGACGGTCCCCTCGAGGTCGCGGACGAGTCCCGACTTCGAGAGCGCCAGCAGGGTGGTCGTCGGATGCACGAACAGCTCGACCGGGTCAGCCCAGCGCACACGGCGTCGCAGCAGCCCGAGCTCATCCCCGCGGACCGAGACCGCCGGGCCCGCCACGATCACGGCCCGCCGCGCGGTCGGCACGGCGAAGAGCTCCTCGTGCTCGGCCGCCGCTCCCGCCCCGCTCGGCGCCAGGGGTGGGATCAAGAACTCGGCTTCGCCACGCCCCACCGGCAGGTCGAGGCGGGTCGCGCTCGAACGGCGCGCGCCGGTGTTCGTCACCAGCAGACGACCGAAGGCCCGCTCCCCCGCGACAACGCGACGCGGGCTCAGCTCGACCTCGACACGGAACCTCGCGCGCCCGATCAGGAAGGCGGAGGCCGCCAGCAGTCCGCCCGCGAGCGTGAGCCCGAGGAACAGGAACTCCGACCAGCCGAGCACCACGGCGACCACGACCGACCCCAGCGCGCACCCCAGCACGATCCAACCCAGCGGGCTCACGATCGAGAGCACCGGGCCGAGCGCGCGCCGGACGGCCCCGGCGGCGAGCCGCAGGAGTCCCAGGAGCGTGCGCAGAGGAGTCACGGTCGTCGAGCTCTGCTGCTCAGGCGGCGCTGCGGGTCGGCGGGAGCACCTCGACGAGGATGCGGTTGACGATCTGCTCGGCGGTGACGCCCGAGAACTCCGACTCGGGATCGACGATGATCCGGTGCGCGAGCACCGGCACCGCCAGCTCGAGCACATCATCGGGGGTGACGAAGTTGCGACCGCCGGCCAGCGCCCAGGTCTTCGCCGCGCGGGCGAGCGCGAGCGCGCCGCGCATGCTGACGCCGAGGGTCACGTCCTTGTCGACGCGCGTCGCCTCCACGAGACGGTTCACGTAGTCCATGACCGACTCGTCGGAGTGGACCTCGGTGGCGAGCTCCGCCATCGTCGCGATGCTCGACGCGGCGATGATGGGCGTGATCCCGGACGCACGGGCCCGGTTCGCGGCATCCATCAACAGGGCCACAGCGGTCTGGTGGTCGGGGTAGCCCAGCGAGGTCTTGATCAGGAAGCGGTCGAGCTGCGCCTCGGGCAGCGAGTAGGTGCCCGACTGCTCGACCGGATTCTGCGTGGCGATCACCATGAACGGCGAGCCGACCGGATGCCCCACCCCGTCAACCGTGACGACCGCCTCCTCCATGACCTCGAGCAGCGCGCTCTGGGTCTTGGGGCTGGCGCGATTGATCTCGTCCGCCAGCAGGATCGACGCGAACACCGGCCCGGGGTGGAACTCGAACACGCCTTTGCTCTGGTCGTAGACCGAGACGCCCGTGACGTCGCTCGGCAGCAGATCCGGGGTGAACTGGATGCGCGCGGTCGTTCCGTCGATCGTGTTCGCGAGCGCCTTGGCGAGCACTGTCTTGCCGGTGCCGGGCACGTCCTCGAGCAGGATGTGGCCGTCGCTCAGCAGTGCCGTGAGCACCAGCCGGATGACGTGCTGCTTGCCGAGGATCGCCTGATCGATGTTGCCGACCAGCTTCTCGAAGGCCTCGGCGAACCAGGTGGCCTGTTCTTCGGTCACGGGCATGGGATGGCTCCTTGGATCGGGATGACGTGGGTCGGGATGGCGTGGATCAGCATGCGGGGGCGTCTCCCCAGCGGGTGGTGTGCGAGGTGCCGTTGTCGGCCCAGGTGATCTGGGTGTTGAGGTCGCCCGCCGTGTTGCGCGCGTTCCAGACGCCGGAGGTGGCCGATCCGCTGCCCGCGCTGAAGTCGATCGTGCTCTGGTAGCCGCTGAAGGTGACGTGGTGCGCGGTCGAGTTGCCGACCCAACTCACCCCGAGGCTGTTGCCGCCGCCCAGCGCGCCGCCGTAGCAGAGGTGGATCGAGTACGGGTTGGTGAGCGTGACAGAGTTCGAGGTCTTCGAGGTCGACAGCCCCGCGCTCGTCGCGGTCACCGTGAAGCTATAGCTGCTGCCGTAGGAGCCCGTGAGCGTCTCGCTCCCGGACGCCGCGACGGCGTGCGTCGAGATGCCGCTGCCCGAGATCGTGTACGTGACCGGCTCGGTGCTGGCGGCGGCGCCCCACGTGTACGTCACCACCCGGGTGGTGTCGTTGCCCGAGACGCTCGCGCTCGGATTGCCGGGCCGCGGCGTCGCCGAGTTGCCAGAGGTCACCGAGCTGCTCGAGCGTCCGCCGTCGTTCGTCGCAACGATCGTGTAGGTGTATGCCGTGCCCACGCGCCCGGACATCGTCGTCGACGAGACGGCGCCGACATCCTTCTGCGTGCCGTCCGAGAGGGTGATGTGGTACCCGCTGATGGTGCGTCCGTTGCCACCCGCGGCACCCCAGGTGAGCGAGAGGTTGCCCGAGCCGTCGGTGCTGGCGGCGATGGATGCCGACGGCACAGGCGAGGGATTGCCGTACGGGGTGGCCGTGGCGCCGTGGTCCGAGATCGCGCCGTCGCCGAGCGCGTTCGTCGCTGTCACCCGGAAGGTGTAGCCGGTACCGTTCGTGAGCCCCGTGAAGACGTGACTCGCCGCGGAGCCCGGCACGGTCACCGGTGTGCCGCCCGACCAAGCGATCGTGTAGCCGGAGATCGGCTCGCCGTTGGTGGCGGGCGGCGTCCATGTCACGGTGACCTGGCGGTCGCCCTCGGTCACGGTCGGTGCCGCCGCTTTGCCGGGCACGTCGCGCACGGTGTACTGCAGACGACCGGAGACGTGGCGCGCAGGATCCTTGGTCGCATCCTGCACCGTATAGAGCACGCTCACGACCCCGATGAACGAGGCTCCCGGGCGCATCGTCACGTCACCACTCGGGGTGAACGACATCGCCGCGTTCGACTCGGCCGCGTTCTCAATGTGCGCCTCGATCACCGTGAGGGGCTCCTTCTTCGCCGCGAAGGGGTTGTAGTCGTTGGCGAGCACGTTCGCGGTGTCGCTGACACCGCGCTGACCCTTCGCCGCGTCGGGAACGGCCTGCGCGAGCGGCCTCGTCGACGACACGACGGTGACGTTCACGGTGCCGGGGACCGTGAAGCTCTGGAAGCGAATCGAGAACTTCAGGGTCGCGGTCGTACCCGGTTGCGTGCCGAACGGCGAGGAGAGCTGCAGCGTCGAGCCGCTGATCCCGGCCTGGACGCCGCTGCTCGCGCCGCTCAGCGAGTCGTAGTGGAACTGCCGGATCAGGGAGGCGTTCGGGTGGGTCGCCGCCGCCGCGAGATCGATCGACGTCGGATCCTCCCCCGCCTCGACGGTGACGTGCTGGGTGACGAACTGCGGGGCGACGTCGGTGAAGTTCGGATCGCCGACGATGAGGGGCATGGTGAGCAGCCGGCTGTTGCCGTTCGGGTCGTCCTGGGAGGTGCCGTCGGTGACGCGGAAGCTGATGGAGGCCGCCCCGCGGTATCCGGGCTCCGCCGTGAAGGTGATCCCCTTGTCGTCGGTCGCACTCGCCGCACCGTGCGTCGCCGAGACGTCGGTGAGCGCGGTCAGGATCGCGGGCCGACCTGAGGGTACGACGACGATGTCGGCGAGCTTCCAGCTCTTCGCCCCGTTCTGCGGGATTACCTGCTGCACGAGATCGCGGCGCACGTAGGGGGGCGGCGCATAGCCGGCGCTCTCGGCGCGCGGCACGCTGATGACGGCGGTAGCGCTCAGCCCGTCGACGGGGTCGGTGACCCGGTACGCGACGGCGAGGCGGCGATCCCCCGCGATCACGGTGATCGACCGCTTCGTCTGGTCGACGGTTGCCTGCCCGGCGTTCGAACCCTCGACCGAGATCTTCAGATCCGCGTCGCGGCCGCCGGGGTTGGCGATCAGGTTCTCGAGCGGCACGGCGACCGAGCTCGTGCCGACCACCTCCTGCACCCCGACGTAGTGGTCGAGCGCCGTCGGGTATAGCGGCTTCGCGTCCTTGGTCACCGTGACCTGCAGGAACGCGGTGTCCGCACCGCCGTGCCCGTTGCTGATCCCGTAGCGGATCGAGTATGTGCCCTCGGTCTTCGGCGCCTGCACGACGATCTTGCTGCGATCGACCGTCGCGGTGATCCCCCTGTCGACCTCGACCAGCTTCCTGTCCAGCGAGAGCGTGTAGCCGCTCGGGTCGGAGTCGTTAAGCAGCACCCCAACGGTGGCCACCCGACCCTGCCGGACCTCGATCGCGTCGTCGACGGCGTTTGGTGGCTGCGCCGAGGCCGGGCGCGGGATCACGCCGATAGAGATCGTCCCGACGGCCTGGGCTCCATAGCTGTCCTCGACCACGTAGCTGAAGGTGTCGGTGCCCGATGAGCTCGCGTCGGCCGTGTAGACGAAGGTGTCGGCGGTCGGATCTGTGAGCGCCCCCCGGCTCGGCGGAGTGGCGACGCCCGTGACCACGACCGAGTCTCCATCCGGATCGATGCCGTTGAGAGGCACCTGGATCGGTACGCTCGAGCCCGCGAACACCCGCGCGATCTGCGGGACGGGCACCGGCGGCTGGTTGGTCTTCGCGTCGGGAGCGACGACGACGAAGGTGACGGGCGCCGTGGCGCTCTCACCGAACTGGTCGGAGACCCGGTAGACCACCGAGAACTGGCCCGGCGTCGAGCCCGCCTGGTAGCGCACCCGGCCGTTGCCCACGAAGGCGAGCCCGTCGCCCTGGTCGCTGGTGTCGACGAGCTGCGGGTCGAGGATCAACTGCGCATTGTCGGGATGGAAGTCGACCGCGAGCACGTCGGCGCTCACCACGTCGCCCGCCCGCACCCGCACGCTCAGCGGCACCGCCACGGGAGGCTGGCGGTTCACGATCGGCGGCACAGGCACGATCGTGACGCCGGCGTTCGCCGTGCTCCGTCCGTCGGAGATCGTGTAGTGGAACTGCGTCTGCGCGGTGAGCGCCGCCGACGCCGTGATCCGCACGACCGCGTTGCTCAGCACCTCGACGGTCAACGCCGGATCGGTGCCCGTCGTGTCGACCGACTGCACGGCGAGCACCGCGCCGCTCGGCGACACGTCGTTGTTCAGCACCTTGACTGTCGTGGGCTCCCCCGGGCGCAGGAAGGCGGTGTCCTTCACGGCGATCGGCGGGCCGGGAGCAGTCGGGTCGGGCAGCACGTCGACCCGCACCAACCCGATGCTCGACGACGATCCCGCCGCCAGCGAGTACTGGAAGTAGTAGGTGCCCGGTGTCGGTGCCGTGAAGGTGATCACACCGGTCTGGAGGTCCGGGATGACGGTCACCGATCCGGGGACCTTGTCCACCCCCAGCAGACTGAGCACCTGGCCGTTGTTGGACACGTCGTTCTCGAGCGGCCGGATCTCGAGCGTCTCGCCGCGGAACCCCCGTGCGAAGTCGGGCGTGCCGATCGGGGTCAGCGAGCCGGGGGCGACCACCTTGACCTCGAGCGTCCCGGTGGTGATGAGCCGGCCATCCGACACCGTCAGCTGCACCTTCTTGGTGCCCGGCTGACCGGAGGTGTTCGCGAAGGTGATGAGGCCGTCGGGGGTGAAACGCACCGAATCGGCACCGCTGGTCGCCGCCGAGTCGAGGTAGACGTCGTCGCCGTCCGGATCCATCCAGTCGACCAGCGTGTTGTATTTGATCGTGCCGCCGAGCTCGACGCTGATCGAGGTGGTGCGGTGCGAGACCGGTGCCGTGTTGACGTCGGTGGGCACCACGCGGACGATGACGAGGGCATCCGAGACGCCGCCCGGCCTGCCGTCGTCGACCGTGTCGCGGAAGGAGGCCGCCGTCGCCCCCAGCGCGGGCGTGAACTGCAGGGCTCGCCCGCCGTCGATGAGGTCGATCGCGCCGACGAAGTCGGGGACCTCGCCGAACTTCGAGATGGTGAGCACGTCGCCGTCGGGGTCGGTGTCGTTCGACAGCACCGGCAGGATCGTGGTGCGGCCCGGCCGCACGCCGTAGTTGTCGTCGCGCGCGATCGGCGGGCGGTTGACCTCGGTGCGGTCGGCGAGGGTGTCGGCGAACGACTCGGTCGTGGCCTTCTGGTCGCCATCGGTGGTGTCGTCCTGCTGCGGCGGGGTCACCTGGTCCCAGTTCTTGACCAGGCGCATCTCGTCGTCGAGCAGCCACACGTTGCCGCTGTCCAGATCGTTGAGGGCGACGGTGGAACGGTTCACCCGGAACTCGAGCGTCGCGCCCTGCGTCTTCTGCTGGATATCCTCGACGCGGAGCGCCTGACCGTCGCAGGCCAGCAGGTAGCGCTGTGCGCCGGCCCACGCCGCGTGCACGCAGCCGTCCACGACGACGGGCGCCGAGATCTGTGCGGCGATGGCGACCGGGCTCGCGAGGTCGGCGTCAAGGGTGCTGACCCTCCCGTCGGAGGTCACCACCACGGCAAAGGAGCCGGTGGAGATGACCACCCGGCTGCCGTCGGCGCTCGACTGCTGCAGCTTCGCGATCGCCGTGACCGAGGCGGGCAGCTTCACCGTGGATCCGTCGTCGCGGAGGAGCACGTGCTCCGCCGCGTCCAGCAGCACCGCCCGATCGCCGCTCGCCGCGAGCTGCCCGTCGCGCGGGACGGCCAGGTGGCGCGTCGTCGGAGTCGCGCCCGGGGCATCCACAGTCACCAGCGTCTGCTTCGTCACGCTGGTCGCCAGCACCGCCCCACTCGAGGTGACGACGGCCCGACCGCCGGCGCCGAGCTTTGCGGCCGGAGCGGTGGCCGCGTCGAAGGTGAGCCCGTTCGCGACGTCGACGACCCACAGCGAGCCGGTCGGCGAGACGATCGCCAGGGTCGAGCCCCCGAGCGCGACGGTGGAGTTCTTGGGGATCGTCGCCGGCTCGACGAGAGTCGTGTATGCGGGATCGACGCGCGAGAGGCGCCCCTCGGTCGCCTCGAGCAGGAAGACGCTCTCGCCGTTCTGCACGACGTCGAGATCGTGCGCCTGAGCGCTCACCGCGCCGTTGAGCTCTTCGATCTGGCGATTCAGCCGACCGCCGAGCAGGGCGTTGCCGTTCGTGACCCAGACGTCTTTCGCGGCCAACTTCACGTCGGTCTCGGGGAACCCCTGGTGCAGGATCGCGAAGCTGATCGGGATCGCGGCGACGATCGCGATCGCCACCCCCGAGGCGAGCGCCTTGCGATGGCGTTCGAGGGAGGAGACGAGCGTCACGCGATGCTCCCCCATGAACGTCCGGGCTGCGGATGGTCAGCCTGTCGAGAAGTCACAAAATAACATGAGACTTCTTTTGGCCGGCAGAAGATCACACATCCGAGAACGAGGGTCGCCTCGATCACCCGGCGTGTCACCCCACCGTGCAGATCGCGAGCGGTTCGCCGGTGGCTCCGGCCCGCCCGATCTCGACGTTGATGCACACCCTGCTGCCCGGCACCACGCCACTCACCGTGGCCGTCGTGGTGTGCGTCGCCTGGCGGTCGGCCGGTGTCTCGGCGCGCGCCCAGTAGTACACGTCACCCGTCATCGGCGAGGGGTTGATCCAGCCGAAGGCGACCGAGGCGCCGTCGGCGCTCGGCTGGGCCGTGCCGTTGGCGGCCTGGGGCACCGCGGGGCCGACGATCGCCGATCCGCCGGTGCTGCTTGCGCTCGGGCTGGTGGCCGACCCCACCGCGCCACCGCCGAACTGGATCGCGAGAGCGACACCCGCGATCGCGAGCACCGCCAGCACGCCGATGATCACGCCGAGCAGGATGCGACGCCGCGACGCCGGCGCGAGCAGCGGGGCATCGAGCTCATACGGGGTCGGCGCGAGCGGAGGTGTCGTCGGCTCGTGCGGAGCGAGCAGCGGAAGCCTCGACACCCGCGTCCGGTCGTCGGACAGCGGGGTAAGTGGCCGGTGCGGCGGCTGAGCGATGACCTGCTGCACCCCGCGGAGGCTCGTCTCGTCGCCGCTTCCGCCGTCCTCGGGGCGGGATTCCTCCTCGTCGAGCAGCGGCACCTCGATCGTCGTCGGCGCGTAGCCGAGCTCGAGCTCCACGCGCTGCAACGCCCGGGCGAACTCGATCGCCGACGCGTACCGGTTCTCGCGCCGCGGCGACATCCCCTTGGCCAGCACCGCGGTCAAGGCGGGCGGCACATCGTCGCGCGTCATCGGCGTCAGCTCGCCGCGCTCGATCCGCGCCACCAGCTCGAGGGTGCCGTTGGGTCCCCCCGGCACCTCGAAGGGCGTCCGGCCGGCGAGGACGGTGTGGATGGTGGCGGCGAGCGAGAAGACGTCGCTGCGCACGTCCGGCGAGGGAACGTCTTCGAACATCTCGGGCGGACTCCACGGGACGCTCATACCGACGGATCCGCTAACGCTGGCCTCGACATCCATTCCGCCCGGCCCCTCGACGGTCGGCAGTCCGCCCGGGCCGGCGACCTCGGAGGCGATGCCGAAATCGGTGAGAGCCGGCCAGCCGTAGTCGTTCGTGAGCACATTGCCCGGCTTGATGTCGCGGTGGAGGATGCCCGCCGCGTGCGCCGTCGCCACCGCGCCCGCCACGCGGATGCCGGTGCGCAGCGCGTCGACCACGGAGAGCGGATGCCGCTTGTAGCGCTCGGCGAGGCTCGGCCGGGAGCAGTACTCCATGACCAGGTACGGACGGCCGTCGCGCGCCACCCCGGCCTGGTAGATCGTGACGATGTACGGATGCGTCGACAGCCGGGCCATCAGGTCCGCCTCGGTCGTGAACGCGGCCCGCGCACTCGCGGTGAGCTCGTGCGTGAGCAGCGCCTTCACAGCCACCTTGCGGCGCGGTAGCTGCTGCTCGTAGAGGAACACGTCGGCGAACCCGCCCGAGCCGATCAGCCGATCGATGACGTAGCCGTCGATTTCGGGCGGCGTCGACGGGGTGCGCTGCATGGGGTTACACCCTAACGAATGCTCGTCTCCCGCCGGGCATCCATTCTCAGCTTCACAACGCTGGCAAGCACGGCCACGGCCATGGCGACCACGATGAACGCCAGTGAGGCGATGGTCGAGATCTCGGGGGCCCATTCCACGCCGTTGCCGCCGTTGATGAACGGGACCTGGTTCTCGTGCAGAGCGTGGAAGAACAGCTTCACGCCGATGAAAGCGAGGATCGCCGCGATCCCGTACTTGAGGTAGACCAGCTTCTCGACCAGGTCGCCGAGCAGGAAGTACAGCTGCCGCAGCCCCATCAGCGCGAACACGTTCGCCGCGAACACGATGAACGGGTTCGTGGTGATGCCGAAGATCGCGGGGATCGAGTCAAGGGCGAAGACCAGGTCGGTGCTTCCGAGTGCCAGGAATACGATGAGCGCCGGGGTCAGCACCTTCTTGCCGTCGACGACGGTGCGGAGCTTCGCGCCCTCGAAGTGCTCGGTGAACGACATCCGCTTGCGCATGAACGCGATCAGGCGGCTCTCGTTCTTCATCTCGTCGTCGTGGTTGGTGAAGGCCTGGTTGGCGGCCGTGTAGATGAGGAAGAGGCCGAACAGGTAGAAGATCCAGCTGAAGTTCTCGATCAGCTGCGCGCCGAGCACGATGAAGATCCCGCGCAGTACGAGCGCGATGACGATGCCCACCATCAGGATCTCCTGCTGGTACTTCCTCGGCACCGAGAAGCGGCTCATGATCAGCAGGAAGACGAACAGGTTGTCAATCGACAAGCTGTACTCGGTGAGCCAACCGGCCACGAACTCGCTCGCGTGGTCCGCGTCTCCGATCGCCCACAGCAGCCCGGCGAAGATCAACGCGAGCACGACGTAGAAGCCGATCCAGAGAGCGGACTCCCGCGTCGACGGGATGTGCGGCCGGCGGAAGGCCAGGAAGATGTCAACCGCCAAGATCAGCAGCAGCACACCGGCGGAGCCGATCTCGAACCAGGCGGGGATCGTGGTTTCCATGGGGGCCTTTCGGACGAGCCCGTGTCAGGGCGAAGAGGATGTCCGAACGTCTCTCCCGCGCCCGCCCCGTTCGATGAACGACGACTGGCGATCGCGACCGGGGCTGCAGCGCTGGAGCCCGTGATGACGGCCGCGATGAGGTGGGATACTCCCCTTCGCGATTACGAGTCTACCGGTTCGTCAGATCGACGAGCCCGCATTGCTCATGACCCCCAGTGTTCGACTCTTGGCTACAGTCGGAGCTATGACCGATGCCTGGCGCAAGATCGCCAGGAAACGCGTCAAGGCACGCCGTGACTTCGCGGGGACCTTCGTCTCCCTCGTTGTCGTCGACGTCGAACTCGACCGGATGAAGCGCAAGGGCTGAGCTCATCGGCGTCGCCGCACACCATCTGAGCCTGCAACAGGCGCGGCGAATCGCCGTCCGCGCGGCGCTGCTCGATGCGCAGCGGCCGACCGGTCTGCTCGACATGGTCTCCGAGCTGGCGATGCTGCGGGTCGAGCTCACCCCCACGGTGTGTCCGGCCGCAGACCACGTCGCGTGGTCGAGGCTCGGCTCCGACTACCGGCCGGTGCAGACCGAGCGGGCGCTGGCTTCCGGCGAACTGTTCGAGCGGGCTTGGGCGCTGCGGCCGATGTCCGAACTGGGGCTCTACCTGGCGGGCATGCGTTCGTGGAGCGAGCGCTCAGGGGCGGGCGGCTGGGTCGAGGCGAACGCCGCATTCGCCCGTGGCGTCCTGGAACGGATCGGCAGCGAGGGGCCGCTGACCTCGCGCAAGATCCCGGATGAGGCGGTCGCGCCCTGGCCGTCGAGCGGCTGGACCAACGACCGGAACGTCACGAAGATGCTCGAGAACCTGCACATGCAGGGCCAGCTCGCCGTCATCGGGCGCGTCGGCCGCTTGCGCATCGGGGAGCTGGCGGATCGGGTGTTCCCGGACGTGCCTGAGGTACCGCTCGCCGAGGCGCACCGACGTCGCAGCGAGCAGATCCTGCACGCCTGCGGGGTGATGCGCGACAGCATCGCGGTCTCCCCGGGCGAGCTGCACGGCACGGTGCCGGTGGGCGAACCGGCGCGGATCGAGGGGGTCCCGGGCAAGTGGCGGGTCGATCCCGCGGCGCTCACGACGTCCTGTTCGCGCGAGTTCGTGGGTCGGACAGCGATCCTGTCGCCCTTCGACCGGCTGATGACCGACCCGCTGCGCGTCGTGCGACTGTTCGATTTCGACTACACGCTCGAGATGTTCACGCCGAGCGAGCAGCGGATCTGGGGCCGGTTCGCACTGCCGATCCTGCGCGACGAGTGCCTCATCGGCAAGATCGACGGGCGCTCGGATCGCGACACGGGCCGCTTCCTTCTGCACCGCATCCACGAGGACGAGCCCTTCGACGCGGAGACCCGTGCCGACGTGGAGGCCGAGCTCGAGGCGTTCGCAAGCTGGATGGGGCTCGAGGTCGTGCGGGGCTAGCTCGTGGTCTTCTTGATCAGGTCGGCGATCGTCTTCTGCTGCGCGGCCGTCAGGGGTGCCAACAGCGCATACGACGACGGGAAGAACGTGCCCTCGTCGATCAGCGCGCCGGGGTCGAAGCCGAGGGTCGCGTAACGATCCTTGAACTTCGCGGCGGGCTTGAAGAAGGCGATCAGCTTGTCGTCCAGGGTGTACGCCGGGAAGCCGTACCAGGTCTTTTTGGCGAGCCCAGGGCCTGCAGCTGAAATGACGTCGTCGAGCTGCTGTGCGAGCTGCTGGTCGAGTCCGGTCATCCCCCTGATCGCGTCCGCGAGCGCCTTCGCACCCGCCTCGCGCGTAGTGGCCAGTTTGAGCTCGGCGGCGCGCTGCTTCATCGCGGCGCGCTCCTCGGCGCTGAATCCGGACTTCGTGTTCTTCGTCTCTGCCACGGCCCCATGTTAGGCAGGGGTCCGGGCGGCGACTTCTCCGAAGCTGCTCGAACTCCGGGCCGGGAACCGGCGGGCGTACGGCTACTCCTCCGGGAGTCGTCGATGCCGAGCGCGAGCGCCTGAGCGCGGCGAGCCCGCATCGACGGCGCGACCAGGGCGCCGAGGATCGCGAGCACGCCGACGCCGACCCAGAACCCGATGGTGAACGCGTCATCCATCGGAGCGCCCTGCGCAGTCACGTGCGACGAGATCACGGCCGCGATCACCGCGGTGCCGACGTTGCTGCCGATCGTGCGCCCCACGGTGTTGGCGCTGATCGCCTCGCCGGTCTGCACGGCGGGCACGCTCTCGATGATCGCGTTCGAGGTCGACGCAAGTGCCAGGCCGATGCCGGCACCGGTCAGGATCCCGGAGACGACTATGGCGAGCACGGTCGGCAGCAGGAAGAGGCCGGCTTCCGAGACTGTCTTGCCGAAACCGTAGCCGAGCACCGTGCAGCTGCAGCAGGGTCGGGACGAGCACGAAGGCGACGAGCGCGACGGCCCCGAGCGCCAGCAGCCCGATGGTCTTCTTCGAGTCCCAGTGCCAGGTCTCGCCCTCGCTGATCGCGAGCAGCAGCGAGATGAGCGAGATGAGCGAGATGCTCAGGATGGCGGTCCCCAGCAGGTCGCGGGCCCGCTCGGCAACGTGTTCGCGGCGCTGCTGCCGGGCTGACAGGCGCCGGATGCCCGGCGCCGAAAACGACAAAACCCACGGCGAACCGAGGGTTTTGATGGATGGTGACCCCAGCGGGATTCGGACCCGCACTACCGCCGCAAGAGGGCGAAACTCGGGGTCAGCGAATACGGGCGAGTAGGCGAAAATACCAATGATTTAGGGCACTTCCGGATGACAGCAGACCCTCCCCAGTCAACCAAACCGACAGCAGACCCCCACTGTTGCTGCACTAGTGTGGGATTGCTGGTGCGTAGACCTCGTGCGAGCGATTCCTTGTCTCACGCCTTATGTAATCGCCGAGGTCATCCCTCTTGTGCCAGCAACGTTTGACATTGTTTCCGGTCGGGCTGTTGAATGCATCGTTCGGGCCTCAAGGAAGCCTCCAAAACTCTCGGATCGGCTGTTGGAACGGCCGGTGCCGATTTCTTCGAACGCCAGCGGGCGTCCGACGATGTACGACCGAGCGGACAGGGTCCGACATGAGCGAGACACCACGCGATCCAGCGATGTCCAAGGACCGCTTCCCAAGCTTTCGCGCGGAGCTGGACTCTCAGCATTACCACGCTGTCGGGAAAGATTGGGCGGGCGGTGTCCCGCCGCAATTTGGGGTCGCACCCCGCATCCGGGTCGGCCGGGCGAAGTGGTTTAACCTGCTCTGGCTTGTCCCGATCGGGGTGGGCCTCTTGATCATCGCGATCTCTGTCGCAAAAGGTCTTCGGGAGACGACCGGAGTGCAGGCGTTCATCCGTCAGTATCCGGGGCTGTCGGAGCTGCCGCCGGGAACGCCCGTAGGGTTCCCGGTGTGGCTGGAGTGGCAGCACTTCTTGAACCTGTTCTTCATGCTGTTCATCATCCGATCTGGCATCACGGTCCTCGCCGACCATCCGCGCTTGTACTGGACCCGGAACTCCACTCCGGGAAAGGACTGGTTCCGAATCCAGAAACCCGTCCCCACGGCGCCTCTCTATACGGCCAAGGAGGACTCCATCACCCTCCCGAATGGGGTCGGGCTTCCCGGTCGCCGGCACTCGATCGGCTTGGCCCGCTGGTGGCACCTCGGCATCGACACGTTATGGCTGGCCAACGGGATCGTTTTCTACATCCTCATCTTCACCACCGGACAGTGGTTGCGCCTGATCCCACTGCACTGGGACGTCATCCCGAACGCGATCTCCGTCGCCATCCAGTACCTGTCACTCGACTGGCCGTTGGAGTCCGGGTGGACGAACTACAACGGGCTGCAACTCCTCGCCTACTTCGTCACCGTGTTCATCGCCGCCCCACTCGCGGTGATCACCGGGCTTGGCATGTCGCCGGCTCTTTCCACCCGGTTCACAAAGATCAGTTCCGTGTTCAGCATCCAGTTCGCCCGCTCGGTGCATTTCGTCGTGCTGTGCTGGTTCGTGCTTTTCATCGTCGTGCACGTCACCCTGGTCCTGACCACCGGTGCTCTGCAGAACCTGAACCACATGTTCGCTACCCGAAACGATCAGTCTTGGTGGGGGTTCGCCATCTTCACCGGGGCCCTGCTGCTCCTGATCGCGGCATGGGTGGCCGCAACCCCTTTTACCTACCGGCACCCTCGCGTCGTGCAACGCGTCGGCTACGCACTCATCGGCCCGGCGCAACGCCTCTTCGAACACATCGACGCCAAACCCGGCCAATACACCGAGAAAGACATCTCCCCGTACTTCTGGCACAACGGCAAATATCCCGAAGGGGCTGCCTACCTCGCCCTGCAAGCGGACGACTTCCGGGACTACACCCTCCGCGTCAACGGCCTCGTAAATACCCCCGTCGAGCTGACGCTCACCCAATTGCGGGCTTTGGAACATCACGAGCAGATCACCCAGCACTTCTGCATCCAGGGCTGGTCCGGGGTCGCGAAATGGGGCGGCGTGTCCATGCAAACCCTGATGGATGTCGTGCAACCGGCACCGGAAGCGAAATGGGTGATCTTCTACTCCCACGCCCTCGGCCCCGACGGTGGCCTTTACTATGACGCGCAACCCATCGAGCAGATGTCCCATCACCTGACGATGCTCGCCTACGACATGAATGACGACACCCTCGACTTCGGCCACGGCGCCCCCCTGCGGCTCCGAAACGAAGTCGAGCTCGGATTCAAAATGGTGAAGTGGTTGAAAGGGGTTGAGTTTGTGGAGCACTTCTCCGACGTCGGTGGTGGCCTTGGCGGGTACAACAACGACCACGAATTCTTCGGATACAGCCAATCGATCTGACCA